>CALKCJ010000043.1 GCA_938082375.1 uncultured Thermomicrobiaceae bacterium | reverse complement strand
GCAGGTGCTCGGCTCGCTGACCGGGTCGGTCGACCTGGCTTGGCTGACTGAGGACTGGCTGCGCCGGGTCGTCGCCCACGCGCCAAGTGCGCTGGACAAGGCCTGCGGCCGCTGGCGCGAGCTGTACACCGCGGCGGTACGCCAGCGTGACGAGGCCCGCCGCGTGATCGACCGACCCCGCGCGAGCAAGGAGCAGCGCGAGGAGGCCCAGCGGCGCGAGCGCGAGGCGATCCGCGAGATCGACCTCCTGCTCAACCAGGGGGAGTTCGAAGAGTCGGATTTCTACCCTTACCGCTACCTGGCCAGCGAGGGTTTCCTGCCGGGCTACAACTTCCCCGCTTTGCCGCTCCGCGCGCTCGTCACCGTCGGCGAGCGCACCCAGGCGATCCAGCGGCCGCGCTTTCTCGGCCTGACCGAGTTCGGCCCGCACAACATCATCTACCACGAGGGGCGGAAGTTCCAGGTCACCGGCTGCCTGGTGCCGGCCGGCGGGATCGAGGCGCGCCTCACCCGCGCCAAGATCTGCGAGGTCTGCGGCCACATCTACCCCGGGGACGAGGCCCGGGTCGACGTATGCCGGCAGTGCGGAACGCAGCTCGACGGCGCGACCTCGCAGTTCCCGCAACATCTCTTCGAGCAGCCAGCCGTGCGGACACGCCGCCGCGAGCGGATCACGGCCGAAGAGGAGGAGCGCACGCGGCACGGCTACCGCGTGACGACCCACTTCCGCCTGGCGCCCGGCGAGCAGCCCCGGCGCTACCTGGTGCGCCGTCCGGGCGGAGAGGCGCTGCTCGAACTCCAGTTCGCCCAGGCGGCCGAGCTGTGGCGGATCAACCACGGCTGGCGCCGCACGCCGCAGCGCGAGGGGTTCACGCTCGACACCGCGACCGGCCAGTGGGGCCGGGAGGACGAGAACGACCAGGCGCTAGCGACCGATACGACCTGTGTCGTCCGCCAGGTCAAGCCGTACGTCACCGACACGCTCAACCTGCTGCTGGTGCGCCCGATCGGAGCCGCGGTGCCGGAGCAGCGGCGCGAGGAGTTCCTGGCGACGCTGGCCGTCGCCCTCCAGCGGGGGATCCAGGTACTCTACCAGATCGAAGAGGACGAGATCGCGGTCGAGCTCATCGGGCGGGACGAGCACCGGCTCATCCTCTTGTGGGAGAACGCCGAGGGCGGCACCGGCGTCTGGGAGCGGCTCTTGAGCGATCCGTCCGGGCTGGCGCGAGTCGCGGACGAGGCGCTGCGCATCTGCCACATCGACCCGTCGACGGGCGAGGACGAGCCCGACTGGGCCCAGCGCTGTGTCGCCGCCTGTTACGACTGCTTGCTCAGCTACAGTAACCAGCTCTTCCATCGCCAGATCGACCGCCAGCTCGTGCGCGAGTTCCTCCGCGAGCTTGCGGCCGCCGCGTTGGAGGCCGTCGTCGCCGGGCGAGACCGCGAGGGGCAGTACCGCTGGCTGCTGGAGCGTGCAGACTCCGACCTCGAGCGGGCGTTCCTCGACTACCTGCACCAGAGCGGGCTGCGCCTGCCCGACCACGCGCAGTACCGCCCGGACGCGGTCAACGTCCAGGTCGACTTCTACTACGCGCGCCAGGGGATACCAGGCGTGTGCGTCTTCGTCGACGGCCCGGCGCACGACGAGCCGGGCCAGGCGGCCCGCGACCGGAGCGTGCGCGAAGAGCTGGAAGAACTCGGGTACCGGGTGGTGGTCGTCCGCCACGACCGGCCTTTCGCCGAGCAACTGCGCGCCCACGCCGACGTGTTCGGCTGCTGAGCCAGGCATGGCCGGCTCGAGGCGCCAGTGCTGGCCAGCGCCCGCCGCTCGCGGGTCGCCCTGCCAGGTGTGACGCGCGGGGGCGGGCAGCGATCCGGTTCAGCTGGCGGATGTTGGCTCGCCCACCTAGAGTGCCCGGGGATGGGCTAGGCCGGCCCGCTGCGGGAAAGTAGCCTTCGGCGCTCACGGCGGCGCTACCCCGCCCACCGACTCCGATCTCTCGCCACCTGGCAAGACGCCCTGAACGGCATCAATGGCGCACGACCGCCTTGGGTGTGAAGTGCGACGAATTTGCTGACGTCGTGAACGGCATGTATGTCGCACGGCCACTCAGGCGTTATACCTGCAGGCGGTCACGCCTCTGGGTACCCTCACAGCTGGCGGACGAGGCCTGGCGCGAAGCGCAAAGAAGAGCCTAGGGGGCCGCAAGGCGGAGGGACACGATCGTCGAGAGTCGATGAGAGGAGAGGGCATGCGGGGACTACACTGTACCCGAGCGCTCCTGCTGGCCGGCGCGCTGCTGCTGGCGGCGTGCCAGGGGACGCTGAAGTCGAGCGCGACGGCGACGCCGCCGAGTCAAGCAGGTACCTCGTCAACATGCCAGTCCTGGCCTGGCACGACACCGTGGGGAGCAGCCCTCTTCTCCGGCCAGGCCCTGACTCCGCGCCCCGCCTTGCTAAGTGCCACCGGGAATCCGCCACACTATACGACGATGAACACCAGCGTGCTCACCTCAGGAACGTACTATCTGCATACCTTTACCGTCTCTGTACCAGCGCCCCCGGTCAGCGGGTATCTCTATTTCACGGCCCGTCCTTTCGCCCATCCCGACTCGCAAGACGACGGTATCAAGATTTTTAGCGGCGCCACACCGACGCTTTTGCACCAGTTCCAGCTCGGGACGAGCGGCAGCACCGCTGGCGCGATGCCCAATCCCTGGCTTCCCTCCAACTATCCGACGTGGCAGAACTTCAGCTACACGTTCACTGCGTCGCAGTTGTCGACCATGTTCACCTCCGGCGTCCTCGACGTGCAGATCGGCGACGACACATCGGTGCTGAAGATGGGGATTCTACTCTGTATACCGCAGCCGACCCCCACGCCGACCGTCGTCAAAAAACCGACCGCTGTCGCGGTCGTCACCGTTGTCCCGCCGCCGACACCCACGCCGACCCCGACGATCGTGAAGCAGGCCACCGTCGTGGCGGTGGTAACCCCGGTGCCGCTTCCCACACCGACCCCCACGCCGACGGTCGTGAAACAGGCGACCGTCACGGCGGTCGTGACGCCTTTCCCGCTGCCGACCCCCACTCCAACTCCGTCCCCCACACCGACCCCCACGGCCACGCCAACTTCAGCACCGACCGCGACGCCCACGCCGACCCCCGCACCGACAGCGACACCGACAGCCGTGCCGACCGCGACGCCCACACCCACAGGCGCCTGCGATCTCGCCGTGATTAAGCAGATCGACCCCACCGGTACACCCGGTGTCTACTACGTTGCGATTACTGTCCAGAACGTCGGCAGCGGCCCCTGCCCGGCCGGCGCGGTGCTGTCCGATCCACCTCCGGCCGGTATGAGCTTCAGTGGGCCGCTGACGATTACCGAGCCGGGCGCGAGCGGCAACTGGACGTGTAGCGGAACCACCTGCACCGCGGGGAATCCGCTCCCAGCAGGCTACAGCGGCACCTTCGGCTTCACGGCCACGGTGCACCAGCCACCGGTCACCAACTGTGCCCGGATCGTCAGCGCGGCCGATGTGGTCGCAGGCAACAATTCGAGCTGCGCGCAGGCGAATTGATGGTGATCCCGTCGCCTGCCGCCGATGGGAGGCACAGCCGCCGCTTACTCACCAGCACCGACCGTGACTTCTTCCGGCATCATCTCATCGGTTGCTGGTAGCAGGAGCGGGCGTTGCAAGTCCTCAGGCGTGAGCAGGGCACGCGCTGCGGGGTAGTATGCTGCCCGCGCCGGCACCGAGACCAGCTCGAGCTCTGGGTAGCGCAGCGCAGTCAGCTTGTGCCCGAACACGCAGCCGGTGTCGATGTTGATCGTCTGGTTGACCCAGACCGCCTCCTGCACGGGGGTGTGCCCGTAGACGACGAGCGCGCGCCCTCGGTACGAGAGCGCCCAGTTGATCCGCTCCGGTAAGCCCTGCTCGTCGCGCCGACCGGTCGTCACACCGAAGAGGGCGATCCGGCGTACCGTGGGAGAGCACCGACCGTGGTACTCCTCCGGCAAACCGGCGTGAGCGACCACCAGCCGGCCGTCATCGAGCACGTAGTGGCTCGACAGGTGCCGGAGAAAGGTAAGGACGCGGTGGCGGAACACGGCTGTTTCCCCCGCGATCTGCTGCAGTGTCTTCTCGAACCCGTGCGCGACGTTGACCTCGTAACCCTCCAAATAGCGCATCAGCTTGCGGTCGTGGTTCCCAAGCACGCAGAGCGCTTTAGCCCGCCGCACCGCGTCCATCGCCAGCCGCAGGACAGAGACGCTGTCCGGCCCTCGATCGACCAGGTCGCCGATGAAGACCAGCCGTCGCCCGCCAGGGTGGACGATGCGGAACCCCGCCTCTCCAGACGGGCCTAACACCCGTTCGACCTGGTAGCCCAGGGCCTCCAGCATGTCACAGAGCTCCGTGAAGCAGCCGTGCACGTCTCCGACGATGTCGAATGGGCCGTGCCAGCTCCGCTTGTCACTACACAGCGGCCGACGGACGACGACAGCGCGCTCGATCTCCTCCACGCTCCGGAGCCAGTAGCGATGGGCGAACGGCTCCCTGAGGATGCGGCCCCGATTCGCCGTAAGCTGACGGAGCTGGCGCGAGATCACCGGCTCGCCGACGCGTCGTCCCGGGCGCGTCGCATCGCGTTGCAGGTACACCTCGAGCGGCAAGTCGAACACGATCGCCAGGGCCGGCACGTGGTTCTGCTTGGCGAGCGCAAGCCACCTCGCACGCGCTTCAGCCGTGGTGTTGGTGGCGTCGATCACGGTGAGACGTCCCCGACGGAGACGCTTTTCGGCGACCAGGTGGAGCACCTCAAAGGCGTCGCGCGATGCGGTTTGATCGGCCTCGTCGTCCGAGACGAGCGCTCGGAAGAAGTCGGAGGAGAGCACCTCGGTAGGACCGAAGTGGCGCCGTGCGAAGGTCGTCTTCCCAGAGCCCGAAGGGCCGATGAGCAAGACGAGCGCAAGCTCCGGTACCACTAGCCGCCGTTGCCGCGAGCGAGCAGGCGCGGTGGCCTCATCCATGCCTTGCGAGTGCTCGACTGGATCCGACACGCTCCGACACACCTCCCGCCTCGGCACGCCGCCGCAAATGGTAGCACCACCGCCAAGCCGCTGGGAGCCGGGCTGTCACCTGCCCAGGTGCGTACGTACTCGCCATCGAGCGACAGGAGCGGACGGTGTGCGCTTGCCTACCCCCTGGCAGTCCGCTACAATCTAGGTGCATTGGTGCAGCGCGCTCTCGGGCCTGTAGCTCAGCGGCAGAGCAAGGGGCTCATAACCTCAAGGTCGTAGGTTCGAATCCTACCAGGCCCACCCGCCCACAGCAGCTGCGCTGTGGAGTACGCGTCGAATCGAGAGGTGTCCATGATTGGAGTACCTCAGGAGGTAAGACTCAGCGCTAGAGAGATCGCCAGGCTTGCTGCCCAGACCGCAGCTGAAGCCCTTGCCACCGATGTCCAAGTGCTGGATCTTCAGCGCCTCACCCCGTTCTTCGATCTCTTCGTGATCTGCACCGCTGACAACACGCGACAGCTTCGCGCCATGAACGTGCGTATCCTCGAGGCCTTGAGCGAGGCTGGAATCGAACCGGTCCGCAAAGAGGGGGAACCGGAGTCCGGCTGGGTCGTGCTCGACTACGGCACGGTGCTCGTCCACCTCTTTACCCCGGAGCAGCGTGCGTTCTATCGTCTCGAAGAGCGTTGGGCCGAGGCTCAGCGCGTCTTGCTAATCCAGTAGAGAGGCGGAGGCGCGGTGCGCGGTCGAACCTCCACCAGAGGATGGCGCTGGCTCGTCCTCGGCCTCACGGTCGGTTGGCTGGCCGGCCTTCTCGTCGGCCTCGTCGCAGCGAGCCAGCGCGACCACCTCACGCACGCGGTCGATCGTGTTTGGCCACACCTCCAGCCGGAACAGCCGCAGTTCGATCTGCTGCTGCAGTGACGTTTCGGATCAAGACGCTTCGGGGTTAGCCGCCGCCGGATCGTGTTCGAGACGTTCGAAGACTTCGTCTGGGTCGGCACCGCGCTCGAGGTCGGTTAGCGCCTGGTCGAGCACCGGGTCGAGCGGCTCGCCGAGTTCCTGACTCATCCGGCGCGTCCACTGCGCCAACTCGCGCGGGTCATCGGTGTCCGGCAACCCCTCCTCATCGACAAGTGGCCAGTCCTGGTCGTCCACAGTGAAATCGTCCTCGAGCGCTTGCTCGGCCTCCGAGAAGCCGGTGGTCTCCGGCCGACCGCGCAGCACGGTCACCCGTGAGAACAAGCGCTCGCTGCGCGTCCCACCGCAGCGCGGGCAGGCCGGACTTTCCGAAACCGAGCTGAATGAGCGGTAGAACATGCTGAAGCGCCAGCGACAGGAAAGACACCGGTACTCGTAGATCGGCATAGCTTCAGAGCCTCCGGCTCGCTTCCACTATCGAACGGTTCGACTGCTCTGGCCTGTAGCGCGCCAGCGCCGCCAGCAGTGCGAGGCCGATCATCCCCGCGATGACCAGCGTCACCAGCTTGTACACCGGCACCGAAATGAGCAACGCCGCAGCGCCGAAACCGGCGGAGATCACCGTGAAGAGCAAGACGATCCGCTGCTGCGACCACCCCAGATCGAGCAGCCGGTGGTGCAGGTGACCACGGTCGGCGACAAGGGGGGAACGCCCGTTCAAGACGCGATACAGGATCAGCCAGGCGACGTCTAGGATCGGCAGCCAGAGCGCTAAGAGTGCCGTGGCGATCTTCGCCCCGCCGATGATCGCGACCACGGCAAGCGCGTAGCCGAGAAACATCGCTCCACAGTCTCCCATGATGATCCGCGACGGATGCCAGTTATACGGCAGAAACCCAATCACGGCCGCGCCGAGCGCCACGGCCAACAGCGAGATGGTGAACTGCGGGTTACCGGCAGGACGGAAGAACGTGTGGATGAACAGGACGGCCGAGGCCACCAGGGTCACCATGCCGGCTAAGCCGTCGAGCCCGTCCACCCAGTTGAGGGTGTTCATCATGCCGACCACCCAGAAGAAGGTGAAGGCGATCGCCGCGGCCAGCGGCAGCACGACGACGCCACCGAATGGGTTATTGAACTGCTCAATGACAAGGCCATGCTCCGGCCCACGCAAGCGAGGCACGACGATCACGGCGGCCGCGAGGATCTGGTTCACGAGCTTCGCCAGTGGCGAGAGCCCGACCAGGTCATCGTACAGCATGGTTCCCACCACGATCCCAGCCCCCGCGAGCAACAGCGCGATCCGCTCGACCTCCATCGGAAAGCGCTCAACCGGCAGGCTGAACGTCAGCGCAATACCCGCGGTGAAGCCCAGCAACATCGCGATGCCGCCAACACGCGCCACCGGTTGCCGGTGGACCCATCGCGCTTCCGTGGGATAGCTCAGGATGTCGTAGCGCTGGGCCACGCGGATCAGACGAGGGACGATCAGTGCCGTCACCCCGGCACTGACGATTCCGGTTAGCAGTGCGATCAGCGCCCGCTCCATTGCGCGACCCGCCGCAGGCTAGTCCTGTGTCGCATGCTCCACCGTGCTCAGCGCTGGTGCGCCAGGTAGCGGGAACTGCGCGACCAGCTCTCGCACCTGGGCGCGTACCCGTTCACGCACGACCTCGTCGTCCAGGTTGTACAGCACGTCAGCGATCAGCCGGCCGGTCAGCCGCATCTCCTCGGGGCCGAAGCCACGAGTCGTCATCGCTGGCGTGCCCAAGCGAATCCCGCTGGTCTGCACCGGTGGTCTTGGGTCGTTCGGGATCGCGTTCTTGTTGACGGTAATGCCCACGGAGTCGAGTGCGCGCTCAGCCTTGCGCCCACTGATCCCCAGCGGCGTCAGATCGACCAACATCAGGTGATTGTCGGTGCCGCCCGAGACGATCCGGAAGCCCGCGGCCTGCAGTGTCTCGGCCAAGACCCGTGCATTCTCCAGAACCCGCTCGATGTAGGCGCGGAATTCGGGCTTCAGGGCCTCACCGAACGCCACCGCCTTTCCGGCGATGATGTGCATCAGCGGCCCACCCTGGGTGCCAGGGAAGACCGCCTTATCGATGGCCGCTGCGTACTCTGCATCACAGAGGATCATCCCCCCACGTGGCCCGCGCAACGTCTTGTGAGTGGTGGTGGTGATGATCTGGGCCGCCCCCACCGGCGTGGGATGCAGGCCGGCCGCGACAATGCCGGCGATATGGGCGATATCGGCCATCAGGATCGCGCCTACCTCGTCGGCAATCTCCCGAAACCGCGCGAAGTCGATCGTGCGCGAGTAGGCACTGTAGCCCGCGATGATCAACCGCGGCCGGACTTCATGCACTTGCTGGCGGATCAGGTCGTAGTCGAGCTGCTCGGTCTCGGGGTGGAGCGTGTAGAAGTGCGGCTCGAACAGCCGGCCGGAGACGTTCACGTCCATGCCGTGCGTCAAATGGCCACCTTGCCGCAAACTCAAGCCCATGATCCGATCGCCGGGCTGCAGCACCGCGAGCATCGCCGCCATATTCGCCTGGGCCCCGGAGTGCGGCTGCACGTTTACGTGCTGGGCGCCGAAAAGTTTCCTGGCACGTGCAATGGCCAGCTCTTCGACCCGGTCAACGCACTCGCAACCACCGTAGTACCGCCGCCCTGGATATCCCTCTGCATACTTGTTCGTCAAAACCGATCCGACGGCCGCCATCACCGCCGGGCTCGTAATGTTCTCCGACGCGATAAGCTCAATCGTGCCGAGCTGCCGGCGCTCCTCGCAGGCGATCGCATCGGCGACCTCGGCATCCCAATCCCACAGCGTGTAGCCCATCCGGCAAAACCTCCTCGCATCACTGAGACAAAGGTATCCGCACGGCAGTCTAACACATGCACCGCATGCAGCAGGGGGTTACCGCGATCCCGTCGCTGTCTCTGGCGCGGTCGACGACTGCACGAACTGCCCCGCGGAATGGCCCGCCTACCTCTTGCGGGACGTTTCTTCTGGCTGGCTCCGGGCCCGCTCGCGGAAGACCAGCTCGATCGGCGTCCCGGTGAAGCCGTACACCCGGCGTATCTGGTTTTCGAGGTAGCGCTTGTAGGAGAAGTGCACACCCTCCGCGTTGCGACAAAAGAAGACGAAGGTAGGAGGGTTCACGGCAGCCTGGGTCACATAATAGAACTTCACCCACTTACCTGGCTTCGACGGAGGCGGGTGTCGCTGCACCGCCTCGCGCAGCAGACGGTTCAGCTCGGCGGTCGAGATCCGCCGCGAGCGCTCAGCGACCACCATCATCGCGAGATCCATGACTTGCTCGACGTTGAGGCCGGTGACTGCAGAAGTGAAGACCAGCGGAGCCCAGGGCATGAAGTGGAACGTTTCGCGAGCGTCCGCCCGGTAGGCATCCTCCGCTCCCTCCATGTGCTGGAAGAGATCCCACTTGTTGACCGCGACAACGACACCCTTTTTGGCTTCCAGGATCTCTCCCGCAACATGCTGGTCTTGTGCGGTGAACGGCTCGCTCGCGTCGATCACCAGGATCGCGACGTCACCGCGCGCGATCGCCCGGCGCGCACGCATGATGCTATACCGCTCGATTCCTCGCTCGACACGGCCCGGACGCCTGATCCCTGCCGTGTCGATCAACGTCACTGGCTGCCCCTTCCAGACAATGTCGGTGTCAACCGCCTCGCGTGTCGTCCCTGGCATGGGGGAGACAATCTGCCGGGGCTGCCCGAAGATGGCGTTGAGGAGCGCCGACTTGCCCACGTTGGGCCGGCCGACGATCGCGATCTTAGGGCGCTCGACCTCCATCGGCGGCTCGCTGTACGGCAGACGCCGGACGATCTCGTCCAGAAGGTCACCGACCCCGATGCCGTGCGCGGCCGACACTGGGATCGGATCGCCCAGGCCCAACTCGTAGAACTGCACTGCATTGAGCTGCCGCTCGCGCGATTCGGCCTTGTTTACGACCAGGAGCACTGGCTTCATCGAGCGACGAAGGAGCTCCGCCACCTCCCAGTCTCCTGCCGTCGGCCCCGTCGCGGCATCGACGAGGAACAGGATCAGATCGGCCTGTTCCACCGCCAGTTCGGCCTGCTCTCGCGTAGCCCGCAGGATCTCCCGCTGGGTTGACCGCTCGATCTCTTCCTCGGACACAAGCCCGCCGGTATCGAACAGACCGAAGCGCACCCCTCCCCATTCCGCCTCACCATACAGGCGGTCGCGGGTTGTGCCAGGCAGATCTTCGACGATCGCTCGCCGCTGCCCGATGATCCGGTTGAAGAGCGTCGACTTGCCCACGTTCGGCCGGCCGACGATCGCGACGAGTGGCACAGACGTCACAGGCTTCCTCATCTCGGCAGCGCCAAGCCTCTACAGCGCTTCTGCTTGCGTACTGCCAGGCGTTACAGAGCGTCACGCCCTCTTTGATTGTGCCTGATCCAGACCAGACGATGCCGCTGTCCCTTCCCTGCCGCGCCCCAGCTCGCTATCCGCATCGCCTCCCGGTAGTACCCAGACGCACTCGAGGCCGATCCTCCCGCGACGCATCAAGGCACGCCCACTGACTGCCTCCGGCCTTGTTGGAGAAGGGTGACATCCGCGCGGCTAATCCACCGTGGTCGGAGTGTCCACGAGACCGGACCGTCCATGCGAGCGGCGCTCGTCCGCGACCACAAGGGGCTGGTGCCGGTGCGCGTCTTGACACACCGGTAGCCGCCGCTATAATGTATTTGGCTAGTGCACATGCGTTTTGACTAGTGAAACTATGCCCGCTCAGAGGGGGTCGACGGTGAGCGAGACAGATTCCCCGTCAGCGGTTCACCTTTTCGGTGACGCGCGGCTTTCGCTTGCTGGAGGGGTCACTGCCGGCCTACGCTGGCATCCCTATCTGAGTCGCCCCTTCTACGTGAGTCGGGCCGAAGGACCGTACCTCTATGATCTCGAGGGGCGACGCTACCTCGACTTCAACATGGCCAACGGCGCTGTGCTACTCGGCCACGGCCACCCGGCAGTCTGCGAGGCCGTGCAGGCCGGACTCGCAGCCGGCGTCCTCACAGCGTCCGAGACGGAGCACCACGTCAGGCTGGCTGCCACCCTCTGCCGGGTCATCCCCTGTGCCGAGCGCGTTCGGTTCGCGGTGACCGGCACCGAGGCGGCCCTGGTCGCTCTCCGCCTCGCGCGCCATGCGACTGGACGCCGCAAGTTCCTGGTCTTCGCTGGTCACTTCCACGGTCTCGCCGAGCCCTTCCTGTTTCGCCCCTCGCAACCGGGCGGTGACGGCCCGCCCCTCCCGGCATCCGGCGGCGTGCCGAGCGCGTACGGCGAGGACGTCGTCATCGTGCCCTGGAACGATCCCGACGCACTCGACCGCGCACTCACGCGTCAGCGAGGGGAGCTCGCCGCCGCCATCTGCGAGCCGGTCCACTACAACGCCGGCTGTATCCCGCCGCAACCGGGCTTCCTCGCCTACCTGCGACAGCGCACACGAGAAGAGGGGATCGTGCTGATCTTCGACGAGGTACTCTCCGGCTTCCGGATGGCGCTCGGCGGGGCGCAGGCCTACTACGGGGTAACGCCCGACCTCTGCACGCTGGCCAAGGCGGTTGCGAACGGCTTACCGATGGCGGTGCTCTGCGGGCGAACGGACCTGATGGAGCAGCTCTCCCCTGGCGGACCGGTTGCCCAGAGCGGCACCTACTCCGGCCAGCTCCTGAGCGTGCTGGCGGCACGAGCCACGCTCGAGGCACTGCGAGCGCCGGGGGTATATGAGGAGCTGGGCCGGCGAGCCGAGCGCTTCTACGGCGAGCTGCAGAGCATCTTCGACCGTGCGGGAGTGCCGGCCCGGGTTCAGGGCCTGGGAGCCCGCTTCGGGCTCTACTTCGGCCGCCGGAAGCCGGTCGTGACCTGGGCGGAGGCGGTCGCCTGCGACCAATCGCTCCATCGGCGCTTCGTCCTCGGGTGTCTCAGGCGCGGGCTCTTCTTCCACGCATATGTTAGCCTGCCTGGCCACGCCGGCTTCTCCCTGGCCCATGACGACGGCTGCCTGGACGAGGCGCTGACGGTCATTGAAGACGTCGCCCGGGAGCTGGCACGACAGGAAGAGGCGTAGATGGGCGAGAAGGCGCGAGACTACAGCATCGCTGTCGTTTTGCGCACATTCGATATCCTCGAGTCGCTGGCCGAGGCAAAGCGGCCGCTCGGCCCAACCGAGCTGGCCCGCCGGGTCGGTACCACACCGTCGGCGGCCTTCCGCATCCTCAAGACGCTCGAGGAGCGCGGCTACGTCGCTCGCGATTCGATCACCGGGCAGTACCGGCTGGGCACACGGCTCGCCTACCTGGGGGAACGATCCACTGGAGCGCTCGACCTGCGGCAGATCGCTCGGCCGGCGCTGGAAGAGCTCCAGCGCCGCTTCCGTGAGACCGTCAACCTGGGCGTGCTGGAGGACGACCAGATCATCTACATCGACATGGTCGAGAGCGACCAAGGTCTGCGAATGGCCGCGCGGGTTGGAGCCCGCGACCATCCGCACTCGACCTCGCTGGGCAAGGCAATCCTTGCGTATCTCCCCGAGCCGGAACTGGAGCGGTATCTCCAGCGGCCGCTGCCTCGGCTGACGCCGCATACCATCACCGATCCGGTGGCGCTGCGGGCCGAACTGGAACGCGTGCGTGCGAGCGGCGTGGCGGAGGACCACGAGGAGAACGAGGAAGGAGCTTGCTGCTTCGGCGCGCCGGTCTTCAACCACCTGGGGCGCGTCGTTGCGGCGATCAGTATCTCCGGTCCGGCGATCCGGCTATCCGGGCCCCGAGGAGACGACATGCGAGAGGCGGTCAAGGATGCCTCGCTCGCCATCACCCGGGCAATCGGCGGTCACGTGCCGGAGCTGGAGCCTGTGGAAGGGTAAGCGATGCGCCTCGTGACCGGGGGGATCATGCACGAGACGCATACCTTCGCCACCGTCCCGACGACGCTCGAGTGCTTCAGCGTCGTGCGCGGCGACGAGCTCTGGGCCTATGCCGGCACCAACCACTCGCTCGGCGGCGTGCTCGACACTTGCCGCGAGCGGGACATTGAGCTCGTGCCGACGTTCTTCGCCCACGCGGCTCCCAGCGGGCTGGTCGAGCGGGTCGCCTTCGCGTCGCTACTCGATGAACTGGTGACGCGGATCGAGGCGGCGTTGCCGGCTGATGGTATCGTCCTGACCCTGCACGGCGCTATGGTCGCCGATGGCTATCTGGATGCTGAGGCTGAGATCGTCCGCCGGGTGCGCGCGGTGGCCGGGCCCGAGGTGCCGCTAGCGGTGACACTGGATCTCCACGCCAATATCGGGCCAGAGATGGTCACCGGCTCGACCATCGTGGTGGGCTACGACACCTATCCACATGTGGACGCCGCCGAGCGGGCACGAGAGGCTGTCGCGCTGCTCGCGGCGACGATCGAGGGGCGAATTCGGCCGGTGCTGGCGCTCGTCAAGCCGCCGCTCCTTCCGGTGCCGCAAGCGATGTACACCGAGCGCCCGCCGATGAAGACGCTTTTCGAGCGAGCCTTCGCGCTGGAACGGGCAGGAACAGCGCTCTCCATCACGATCGCCGGCGGCTTCCCCTACGCCGACGTGCCGATCGCAGGGATGAGCGTGCTGGCGATCACCGACGGCGACCCGGCGGGTGCCGAGCAGGTCGCGTCGGAGCTGGCGACGCTGGCGTGGTCGCTGCGCGATCAGTTCCGGGTGCAGAACGTGCCGCCTGAGCAGGCGGTCGCCGAGGCGATCGGGTTCCCCGAGGGGCCGGTGGTACTGGTGGACGTCGGCGACAACATCGGCGGCGGCTCGCCGGGCGACGGCACTGTGCTGCTGGGCGAGCTGCTGGCACAGGGCGCGCAGGAGGCAACAGTGGTGATCACCGACCCCGAGGCAGTCGCCGCGGCCTTCGCCGCAGGAGTCGGGGGCATTGTCGAGACCCACGTCGGCGGCAAGACCGACGGCCTGCACGGCCCGCCGGTGCCGATCCGGGGACGAGTGCGGCTGCTGTGCGACGGGGAGTTCGTGCACGAGGGGCCGGAGAACGCGGGCGTGCCGGCGAGCATGGGGCCGACGGCAGTGGTGCGAGTGGAGGGGATCAACCTGGTGCTGACCTCACGCAAGACCGCGCCGGGGGATTTGCAACAGCTCAAATCGGTCGGGATCGACCCAACGCGGCAGAAGATCATCGTGGTCAAGGCGGCCGTGCGCTGGCGTGGGGGATATGCGCCGATCACGAAGCACTCGATCGACGTGGACACGCCGGGGCTGGGAAGTGTGGATCTCTCACGCTTCCCCTTGCAGCACCTCCGGCGGCCGATCTACCCGCTCGACGAAGTCGTCGAGCCGCAGTACGTGCGGTGGACAGGAAGCTCGACAGGCTAGGCACGACGGGGCACCAGGGCTGTG
>CALKCJ010000042.1 GCA_938082375.1 uncultured Thermomicrobiaceae bacterium | reverse complement strand
TGGCGAACCGGTTGGATCAACTGCTCCAGATGGTCGACGACGCGCGCGACGAGGTGATCGCGCTTACCCAGGAACTGGTGCGCATCCCGACGGTCAACGACGGCACGCCGGAGAGCGGGCACGAGCTGGCCGCGGCCGAGTTACTGCAGCGCTCGCTGGCCGAGGACGGCATCGAATCGCAGATCCTCCGCTCAGCCGAGCACCGCGGCAACATCGTCGCCTCCATCGGTTCGGGCTCTGGCCCACGGCTGCTCTATATGTCGCACACCGACGTGGTGCCGGTGGAGGACGAGAGCCAGTGGGCGCACCCGCCCTTCGGCGGCGTGGTTGCCGATGGCCGTATCTGGGGCCGCGGTGCCGCCGATATGAAGTCGACTGTCGCCGCGCAGGCCATGGCGCTCAAGCTGCTCCAGCGCGCCAGTGTCCCGCTCCAGGGCACGCTCGCGCTGGCGAGCTGCGCCGATGAGGAGGCCGGCGGCGCCTTCGGCTTCGGCTGGATGGCCCAGCACCACCCGGAGCTGCTGCGCGCCGATTACGCCATCAACGAGGGCGGTGGCTGGCCGATCCGTTCGGGCGGCCGGCTCGTGTACCCCATCCCCACCGGGGAAAAAGGCAGGCTCGAGGCGCACCTGCGGATCAAGGGCCGTGGCTGGCATGCCTCGCAGCCGTGGCGAGCGGACAACGCGATCTACAAGGCGGAAGAAGTGATCCGCCGGGTCCGCTCCTACCGGCCTCAGGTCTCCACCGCTCATGAGCTTTTCCGCCACCTCGATGCGCTGGCAGGCATCGACCGCCCGGTGACCGACGACGCGATCGACAGCGTCCTGGAGCAGATCGAGACGCGCGACGTCAACCTGGCGTCGATGCTCCGCGCCGCCTCGCGGATGACGCTGGTTGCCACTATGATCCACGGCGGGGTCAAGTCCAACAGCGTGGCCGAGCGCTGCCTGGTCACCTGCGATGTCCGCACTCTGCCGTGGCAGGATCGCGAGTATGTCCGGCAGGAGCTCGAGCGCCTGCTCGCCGGGCTCGACGGCGTCACGGTCGAGGTCGTCGAGACGGCCATCTCCAACCAGTCGCCCTACGACCACCCGTTCCGCGCGCTGGTGGAGCAGGCGACGCGCGATGCGCTGGGCCGCGAGGATCTGGCCTTCGTCCCCGGGTTGACCGTCGGCTTCACCGACTCTCGCTTCGTGCGGCCGCTGGGCAACGTCACCTACGGCTTCGTGCCCAGCCACCCAGACGACGACCCATCCAAGAGCGGCGCCCACAACATCGACGAGTCGGCCGGGATCGAGAGCCTGCTCGCGGCGACGCGCTTCCACGTCGCGCTGGCCTGGCGCACGCTGGGCCAGTCGTAGCCGCGCCGGACGCGGTACCGCGAGCACGACCTGGTTACAGCAGGGCGATCGGCCGGTCGCCCTGCTCAACCGGTCGCTCGGAGCAACGCTCTGCTCCAGGGCATCCCCAGGCATCGACAGTGTTAAGGTTATGTCAAATAAGGAGGCGCCAGTGGAGGTCGAGCTGGCTGGCAAGGAAGACTGCGAGCCGCTCAGCCTCGGCCTCGATCTGCTCACGGGCCCAGGCAGGGAGGTCGTCGAACGGCTCGACCTCGACGCGCAGGCTCCGGCCGCGGCGGGCATACCCCCACACGCCAGCGATGCGGCCGTCCACCAACACGACTGGCGAGATCCAGCCCTGCGGCCGGAACACCCGCTCCCTGTGACGCGGCATCAGCGCAGCCGGCTCGGCGCGCGACGCGCCCGCAACCCAGGGGTCGAACGCCGGCAGCAGCCGCGCGACGCCGGGCGGCGCAGCCGCAGCCAGGCGTTCGATGTCTTGTGCCCTGACCCATCGCGGCGTCTCGTCGAGCCAGACCTGCGCCACCTTATCGCCGAGCGCAGCCAGCATGCGGCGCGCCCGCGCCGGGCCGACGCCCCACCAGCGGGCCAGATCCTCGGCCGTGGCCGGAGCGTAGGCAGCCAGGAAGCGACGCGTGACCTCACGCAACGCCTCGGCTGGCTCCCAGGCGAAGAGCTGCTCGCCCAGCCAGGTGCGCGGCGTGGTGAACCGGACCCGCCCGCTGGCGCCCGGCGCGAAGCAGACGAGACCCCGGAAAGCGAGCGCCTTCAGGTAGGAGCCCCAGCTAAACCGCATCCACTCGCCGAACTCCCGCGAGCCAGTCTTCTGCTCGACCGCCTGCGCCAGCTCCTCGCGCGTGAGCATCCGACCCTCGAGTGCCCCGGCGACGGCTTCGGCCAGCACGCTCGTGACCGCCCGGTTGTTGCCATAGCCGGTGTGGGTACCGAGCGCGGCGAGCCAGAGCCCGAGTTCCTCTGCTGGCAGCAGGTGCAGGGTGCCGCGCATGGCCCAGGTCTTCACTAGTGCCCGGCGCTCCCACAGCGCCTCGTCGAGCGCGCCGCGCTCCAGGCCGTCGATCCGCGCCCAGAGGCTCAGCTCGGCCGAGGACATGAGCTGGGCGTGCAGGCCGCAGAGGTCGCCGGCGACCCGCACGAGGTCGGCCGGAGCTGCCCGCCGGACGAGGTGGTGTCGCTCCATCCGCCAGGCCAGCGCCTGCTCCCACGAGAGCCGGTGTGACCGCTCGCTCCCGCTCGCCATGACACGCTGTCCTCCTCGTCCGGCCCGCTCGCGCCAGTGCTCTCCACGATGCGCCCTAGCCTAGCACGCCGAGGCCGCAGGGGCACCATCGCGTACCCTCCGCCCGGCGCGGTACGCGAGCAGTTCGGCTATACTTTCGGTAGCGTTCCTTTCTGGGTGCTGGCCCGGGAGACACGAGGCGAGCGCGGCAAGGAGTCCCGCCGATGCTGGAGATCGTGCTCGCGGCGGGCGCCTGGTTCCTCCTGGCTCTCCTGATCGCGGCCGGCCGGAAGGTCGCCGCCGCGCGTCCACAGGGGCGTAAGTCGCTGCAGCAGGAGCTGACCGAAGCGGAGGCGATCACCCGGAAGCCGATGATGTAGCGCTGTGCGCTCGCGGTCACAGCCAACGGTCGAACCAGCCGGCGATGGCCTTGAGCCGCTCGATCCGATGCCGCGGCTGCCCGGCGCGAGACATGCCGTGGCTCTCGCCGGGAAAGCGCAGGAGCTCGACGACTTGGCGCCGCCGCTTAAGTGCGGTGAAGAGCTGCTCCGCCTGCTCGGGTGGGCAGCGGTAGTCCTCCTCCTGGACGATGATCAGCAGCGGCGTCGCGATGCGATCCACGTAGGCGATCGGCGAGAGCCGCCAGTAGAGGTCGTAGTCCTCCCAGACCTCGGCCCCGAACGTGACCCGGCTCCAGTTCAGGCTGATGTCGTCGGTGCCGTAGGTGCTGACCAGGTTGGAGACGCAGCGCTGAGTGACCGCCGCTTTGAAGCGGTCGCTGTGTGCGATGGCCCAGTTGGTGAAGTAGCCGCCGTAGGAGCCGCCGGTGATGCCGATCCGCCGCGGGTCGATGCCCCCACGGGCAACGGCGGCATCGAGGCAGGCCAGCACGTCCGGCAGGTCAGCCTCACCCCAGGCACGGTGCAGCCCCTGGGTAAAGGCCTCCCCGTAGCCGACGCTCCCGCGGGGGTTGGCGTAGAGCACCGCGTAGCCCCGGCTCGCCAGCATCTGGAACTCGTGCATGAAGCCGTTGCCGTAGAGCGTGTGCGGCCCACCGTGCACCTGCACGATCAACGGGCTCAGCGCGCCGGGTCGGGAACCACGTGGCCGCAGCAGCCAGGTCTGTAGCGGCGCGCCGTCCGGCGCAGTAACCCAGAACTCCTCCGGCTCGCCCAGCCAGACGCTCTCCCGCCAACCGCGGTTGAAATCGGTCAGCCGCCGCTCCCCCTCGCCGTCCGGCCCGCAGACGAACAGCTCACCGGGGTCGGTCGGCGTGCTGGCCAGGAACACGAAGCCACGGCCCTCGGGCAAGGGCGCGAAGCTGATGATCCGGCGTCGCCCGCCGATCACCCGCCGCACCTCCCCGCTCGCGCTCGAGACCTCGAACAGGTGGGTGTTCCCCTGGTCGCTGGCCAGGAACCAGAGCCGGCTCCCGTCCGGCGCCCACCAGGCCGCCGGGCCGGCGGGGTACTCCGCCAGGTCGCCCAGGATGTGGTCGCCTACCCAGCGATCCAGCCGCTCGGTCAGCGGCTGCAGCGCGCCGCCGGCCGCCGGGACTACCCACAAGAGTTGGTTCGAGTCGTCGGCCCGGGCCAGGTCGCGCGCGCCGACCAGCGCGATCCGCGCGCCGTCGGGCGACCAGATCGGCCGGCTCCAGGTGCCCGGCGACTGCGTGACCTGCCGCAACCCGGCACCATCGGGGCGGACGGCCCAGATGTCACTGCGGATATCGAGCTCCCAGCCAGGGTAGCGCGCGGCAGCGAAGGCCAGCTCGGAGCCGGCCGGCGACCAGGCCGGCCACCGGTGCTCGTAGGGACCGTCGGTGAGCCAGCGCGGCTCCCCGGCGGCACGGCGTTCCGGGTCGATATCGACCACCCAGATCTGGCGGTACTTGCCGTCGAGGAAGCCCTCGCCGTCGTAACGGTAGCGGGCGGTGCGGATCACCCGCACGTCGGTGTCCGGCCGCTCCTCGCCGATTGGCACCTTGCTGACGAAGGCGATGGTGCGGCCGTCGGGCGACCAGGTGGGGCTCTCCACCCCCTCGCCGAGCCGGGTCACCTGCCAGGCCTCGCCGCCCTCCACCGACAAGCACCAGAGCTGGCTCTTGTCTCCGCCCCGATCGGAGAGGAACGCGAGCCAGCGGCCATCAGGCGACCAGCGCGGCGAGTGATCGCGCGCCCCCTCCCGCGTCAGCGGCCGGGGCGCCCCGCCCTCGACCGGCACGATCCAGATCCGGCTCAAGGAGCGGTTCTGCTCCCAGTCGGGCATCGTGACCACGAAGGCGACCAGCCGGCCGTCTGGCGACACCTGCGGGTCGCTGACCACCCGAATCCGCAGCAGATCCTCCACCTCAACCGGTCGCCCTCCAGACATGGTTGACCACCCCCTCGGGCGTGGTCCGTGCACCACGCCCGATCGTTACTCCTGGCGAACGCAGGCGCCCGCGTACGGCGGCAGCGAGAGGCTCGCCGAGCGCGACTGCCAGGAGACACCATCCTCGGTCGCGAGCAGGAGACGCCCTCCCCGCCAGCCCGTGACGGAGATCGTAGCTGGCTCCGGGCCATTGTTCAATGCGATGGCGTATGGTCCACAGACGTAGGCGAGGAGGCCGGCAGCATCGTCGATGATAAGCGGAGTGCGGCCGTCTCGCCAGACCCGCCCGTCAGCCCGCCGCAGCGCGATGAGGTCGCGGTAGAACTGGAGCAGCTTCCGGTCTTGTCGCTCCCCCCAGAGCATCGGCAGGCGCGCCTCCTCCGGATGTCCGGACCCGTCGGGGTAGCGCACGTCTCTAACCTGGCTCAGCCCGACTTCCGTGCCATAGTAGATGATCGGCGGGCCTGGGAGGGTGAACTGGCACAGCGCAGCCAGGCGCAGCCGGCGACGATCCCCACGCACGGTCCAGAGAAAACGGTTCATATCGTGGTTGTCGAGGAAGCTGGGAAGCACGAAGTCCGCCGGGAAGAAGGAGAAGTGACGGCGGAGAAACGACTCAAACCCACTCGCGCTCAGCGTTCTAAAGCTAAAGAATGAGCGCATGGCCTCCAGCAGCAGGAAGTCCAGGCACCCATCCATCCGGCCCAGGTAGGTGCGCTGGAGCGTGGGAGGCTCGACGACTTCGCCGATCATCACGCTGTCCGGCTTGACCGCCCGAGTGGCGGCGCGGAACGCTGACCAGAAGGCGTGCGAGGGGCCATTGGCGTAATCCAGGCGGAACCCGTCGAAGCCGGCGGCCAGCCAGCGCTGCGCGTGGCCGATTAGGTAGTCACGAACCTCGGCCGCGTCGGTGTTGAGCTGGGGAAGGTCTTGTATCTGAAAGAAGGTGCGGTACCGGTGCGGCCACTCATTGAAGAAGAACCAGCCTGCCTCTCGGCTTGTCGCATCCGAGAGGGCAGCCTGGAAAGCTGGATGCTGGGCGGAGACGTGGTTGGCGACGAAGTCCAGGATGACGCGCAGCCTGCTGCGATGTGCCTCCTCGAGCAGTGCCAGTACGTCTTCCTGCGTCCCGAGCCGCGGTTCGACCTGGCCGTAGTCAGTGGCGTCGTAGCCGTGGTGGGAGGGGCTGCGGAAGACTGGCGAGAGCCAGAGGCAGATCACGCCGAGCTCGGCCAGATAGTCGAGCCGAGCAGTAATGCCTCGCAGCGTGCCGCCGTAGGAGCCGCCGAGCCGGTCGGCTGGCTGAGCGAACTCGCGACCGGGGTGGGGCGCGAACCGGTCGACAAGAAGGTGGTAGATGAACGCGTCCTGGATCCAGGCGGGCGTGGTCTCACGATCGACGAAGAAGGCGAAGACGCGCGGCCCCTCTTCCCCCGCCTGGACCGAGTACCCATCGAAGCTCCGCCAGGCCTCGATGATGTAGCGCACCTCGGTGCCGGCCACGTGCGACGGGATGATCCCCTCCCACCGCTCGCGATACCCCCAAACCAGCGTGTCCCACTCAACGGCGACGCGCTCCAGCGCCACCGCCTGGCCGTTCAGCGCCTGGCCGCGGGCTCCGACCGGCGTCGAGCCATCGGTCGTGTAGTAGAGGCTGACCCGGTCAGCCGCAATCTCCGGCCCGAGAGAGACCTCGACCCGGATCGCCTCGCCGGGAGACGGGTCAGGCGGGGAGAGCCGAGGCTCGTGCCACAGCCCGCGCCGCTGGCGCTTTAGGTGCTCGACGCGTTGCTGCTCGGTCGCGAGAGTGCCGAAGATGAAGTCCGGAACGACCTCCTGACCGCTCTGCTGAACCACTGCTACCCCTTCACTCCTCCAGCCGCCAGCCCGGAGACCAGGCTACGCTGCACGAGCAAGAAGAAGAGCATGACCGGCACCGAGACGATCAGTGAGCCGGCCGCGAAGTACCCCCAGGGGACCGACCGGTCGACCTGCATGCCCACCAGCCCGACGGGCGCTGTGAAGAGCTCGCTCCGGTTCAAGATCGTCTGGGCGACGATGAACTCGTTCCAGCCGGACATGAACCCGAACATCGCGGTGACGGCGAGCACGGGCCGGGCCAGCGGCAGCATCACACGCAGGAACGCCTGGGTCGGTGAGGCACCGTCGATCAGCGCGGCATCGACGAGCTCGGTGGGCAACGTGTCGAAGTAGCCCTTCATGTTCCAGATGCTGAAGACCAGCGCTCCGCTCGAATAGGCCAGGAGCAGCCCGCCGTGATTGAGCAGGCTCAGGCGCTGCAGGAGGAGGTAGATCGGCACCAGCGCCAGCACCGGCCTGCTCGCCAGGAAGGGCTCGGGGCACGCCAGGCTTGGCAACGATCGCCATGGCCGGCCTCCTCACTCGTAGACAGCGCGGGTCAGTCGCGTCACGCGCACGTGGATCAGAACGACAGCAAGGAGCAAGAGGAAGACCAGTACGCCGAAGGCCGAGCCGAGCGCGAAGAGGTTCTGGCGGAACGCCTGCTTGTAGACGTAGATCATCACGAACTCGGTCACCCCCGGCTTGCCGACGCGCGTCAACAGCCCACCCTCGGTAATCAGCCAGACGGTCGCGAACATCTGGAAGGTGACGAGCGCGCTCAGCAGCATGGCCGGCATGACGGCCGGGCGCAGCAGCGGGAGCGTGATGCGAACGAGCTGCTGCCAGCCGGACGCGCCATCGGCCTCGGCCGCCTCGTACATCTGACGCGGGATCGACTGTAGCGCCCCCAGGATTACCACGAGGAAGAAGGGAAAGCTCATCCAGACGTTGACGATGACGACCGCGGCGAAGGCGAGCCAGGGCCGCTGCAACCAGCCGATGTCACCCGGCAGCCCCAGCAGCCGCAGCGTGTTGTTGATCGTTCCAAACTCCTGGTTGAAGAAGAACTTCCAGATCAGCGCAGCGACGTAACTCGGTACTGCCCAGGGAATGATCAGCAACGTGCGCCAGAGCGCTCGCATCCGCACGGCCGGGCTGTTCAGGGCTAGGGCCAGGAGCAGCCCCACCACGAAGAACAGCATGACGCAGATCAGCACGTAGAGCACAGTTCGCCCGGGGTAGGGCTCGCACGGGATCCCGTGCGAGCCCCGTCACCACTATCACTCGATCTGCTCCACCGCCTGGCGTGCCAGCTCGGCTGCATCCTTCAGCGCCTGATCCGGCGGCTGAGCGCCGGTCCAGATCGCACGCTGGGCTTCTCCAGCCGGCCCCCACAGCGCGTCCATGAACGGCGTGTTCGGCATTGGCACGCCGCTGGCCGTCTGCTCGATGAAGGCGGCGATGACTGGATCGCTCTTCACCTGCTCCTGCGCCCGGAGGTTGGTCGGCACCGGCTTGTTCGCCTGGGCCATCTGCGCCTGGAACTCCGCGCTCCCGTAGTAGCGCATCAGCTCGAGCGCCGCCTCCTCATTCTTGGCCCCGGCAGCCAGCATCATGCACTTGACGCCGACGACTGGGCCGGCTGGCCGGTCGCGCTTACCACCGGGATCG
This sequence comes from uncultured Thermomicrobiaceae bacterium, assembly GCA_938082375.1. GTDB lineage: Bacteria > Chloroflexota > Chloroflexia > Thermomicrobiales > Thermomicrobiaceae > Thermalbibacter. The sequence continues at coordinate 48,561 of CALKCJ010000042.1, read as the reverse complement.
GCGCCACCCCATCGTTGATGCCGGCCTTCTCGACGTCGGCGATGGCCCAGGGGCCGATCATCCAGATAGCCGCCTTGCCCTCGGTGAAGAGGGCACGGGCCACGTCGTAGTCGATATCCTGCGGCATGATGATCGAGAGCTGCTTGAGGAACTCCCCAGCCTGGATACTCTCCGGCGTGTCCAGGCCAACCGTACCGTCCTCCTGGACATAGTAGGCGCCGAAGCCGTACCACCACGGCGCGTTGTGATAGGGATCAGCCGCCGTCTGGTACACGAAGGAGTACGTGCCCGGATTGGCTTGGTTGAAGGCCTTCGCCTTCTCGATCAGCTCGTCGGTTGTCTTCGGCAGCTCATCTTCGCTAACCAGGTCCTTGTTGTAGATGAATGCGGTTGTCTTCATCGACTCGGGTACGCCCCAGATTCGATCGCGATAGGTCATAGCGTCGACCGTCGTGGCGAAGAAGTTCTGCTCCAGATACGCGCGGTCGAAGCCCTTGTCGTCGAGGGGCTGGATCACCTCGATCTCCGCATTCTTGCCGATCTGATCATTCACCCAGGCGATGATGTCGGGACCCTGTCCGGCCGGCACCGCGACGTTGACCTTTGTCGTCAGGCCAGGCACCAGTAGCAGCTCAACAGTGACATTGTTCTGGCTCGCCCAATCCCCGTGAGCTTTGTGCTTGTCTCGGCGTAGCTGCCGGCCCAGTTGTGCCAGACGGTCACGCGGTTCGCTCCGGTTCCCACCACGACCGGCGTTGGCTCAGGGGTCGCCTCAGGTGTCTCCCCGGCGCCCGCTGCGGGGGTCGGAGTCGCTCCCTCTTCGGCGCCGGGCGTCGCCGCGACCACGGTCGGGGTCGCGGCTGCCCCTGGCTGCTGGCCAGCGGGAGTCGGGCTCGGGGCCCTGCCACCAGCACAGGCAGCCAGCAGGCTTGCGATCACAAGAATGAGCAGAGGAACTCCGCACGGGAACCATCGGCTGCTCATCTCAGCCTCCTCCCTCAACGTCACGACCGTGACCGTCCCCGCTCGTCGTGCGTGCTAAATCCCGAGAGCTCTGGCACGGCCCTCCTTCCCGCTCTCCGAACTCGTCTCCCGGCTCGATCCCATCGCTCGCCCGCTAACTCGTCTCTGAGGAGAAGAAGAGCAACAGCCTGAGTCGGCGGTGCGCACTTGGCCCATCAGCGCGCTCGGAGTTGCTCCTCCAGGCGGTCGCGCAACCGGAGGAGCAGGCCACGGAGCGCCTCGCACCCCTCCGGCCCCATGGCCGCGAATCGATGCTCGACGCTCCGTCGAAACGCCGCTGCAGCCTCCTCGAGAAGCTGTGCCCCCTGTGGCGTCAGCGAGAGCCGCAGCGCGCGCCGATCCCGGCTATCCCGGATACGGCTCACAAGGCCCCGCTGCTCCATCCGTGCGAGTAGCCGGCAGGTATTGCTCTTATCGCAGAGCAAGCGGGCGCTCAGCTCGTTGACCGAGAGCGGGCCGGCCTCGCGCAGGTGACGCAACGCGTGGAACTGGGTGACCGACAAGCCGAACGGTCGCAGCACCCGATTATCTCCGTCGTCCAGCAAGAGGAAGACTTCACCCAGGAGACGGTGGATCGCGAGCGGCGCGATGGCGTCGGCCGCTGGCTCGGTGGTGCTGCGATGCACAGGCTGCTGCTCTTGAGCGACCATCGGTAGTCTAAATTGAGATAGTTGCTTCATCAACTTTCTGAGCACAGCAGAATGCCGCTGGGCGCTCTTGCCAAGCCTCCTGGCTGCTCCGGGTCGATGGTTTTCGCCCCTCCCCTGCCATTCCGGTCTGCCAGCACCGTCGCGCAGGGCTGAAGCCCCGCGCTCCCCCGTCAACGCCGGCTCATTCGCCCTCACCCCCGGGTCGGCGCTGCTCCCCCGAGCGTGGCGGGCGAGCGGTGGCATTGGCTGCAGGCGTGCTGTCGTTCCACCGCTCCCACCGAAATGAGCCCTTTCTCCCGAATCTTCGGGAGAGAGGGTAGGGTGTGGGTAGCCCAACCGGCTGTAAAGGGCGACTGCCCATTCGTCCTCTCCATGGGTGCGGGGTCTTGTCAACGCGAGGTCTACGCCGCGGGTGGAATACGGGAGTTAAGCACCGCGCGTGAGCAGCATGCCGGCCAGCGAGCCGATCGGCCGAGCAACGCCCGAGCGTGCCCACCCAGTCCAGGTTCTACACTTCGAGGCCGCGCAGACCACTGTTGATAACTGTCCCGAGCAGCACGCCGACCAGCCCGCAGAGGAGCCCCAACAGTACCGCCAGTACCGCCTGTGTCAGCCCGTAGTTGCTCAGTCGTACGGCGTAGGCCGGTACGACGAGCCCCGGCCCGGCCAGTAGCCCCCAGGTGAAGGCGCCACCGAGCAGGGCCGCCCCGGTCACTGCGGTGAGCGCCCGCCGGAGATCGACGATGGCTACAGTCATCAGCGCCCCGACCAGCACCATGCCGAGGGCCATCCCCCAGACAGGCAACCGCACTGGCGCTAGCGGCCCCAGTGCGACCGACGCTGAGCTATACAAGCCGGCTAACGCCAGACCACTCAGGCCCACGACGACGAGCGAGTGCCCGAGCCCGCTCACGCTTGCGTCTCCCAGACAGCCCAGTAGGGAACCAGGACCCAGTCGGTGAGCTCGTCGACTCGCATCCGCACCTCACCCTCAACTCGCCAGCTCAGCCGGCCGCTCTCTCGCTCGCGCCGCAGGTAGTCGCGCAGTTCCGCGTACACGTTCGCTTGCAGCTCGAGCTCGTAGCGCTCGCCGGGTGGCAGCAGCAAGTCACCCAGATGTGCCTCTCCGGCAGTCAGGCTCCGGCCGTTCAGCCAGAGGCCGGCACGCGCGAACGAGAGCTGTAGCGGCCGCGGCGAGCGGTTTTCGAACCGTAGCCGGACCAGCACGGCACTCGCATCGCCCGACGCCTCGATTCCGGTGAGCGTGATCCGAAGATCGTCGAAGGCACGCCACACGGCGGCCCACCGGCCCGCGGCGACACCAGCGTTCGCACTCGCCAGGAGGGTCACCAGCGCGAGCAACACTAGCGGCCAGCTCAGCCGCCGGGTTCCCACCCACCAGCTCCTTCAGACTGTCCTTCGATCGACCCGCGGACGATGGCCCGCACCCGCTCACCGGCTCGATACGGACGATCGCGCGGCAGGATCAGCAGGAACGCATTCGCGCTGATGAGCGACATCAGCCGGGCCGACGACTGCGACCCGGTGTTGCGCGCGCGCAGTACCCCCTCGCCGTCCGACCAGACGACACCCCGCTGGAACTCGATCCGGTCGCCACTCTCAATGTCGTGCTCGAGCACGGCCGTCACCGGCCTCGGCAGCACCGGTTGCTGGCCCGTCATCGCGCGGAGCGCGGCCGTCACCAGAATCTCAAAGCCGACGATGGCCGAGACCGGATTGCCGGGTAAGCCGAAGACATAGGTCTGGCCAACCGTGGCGAAGTGGAACGGCTTACCCGGCTTCATGAAGAGGCGCCGGAAGTGCACCGTGCCGATCTCATCGAGGATTCGGGTAATCAGGTCTTTCTCGCCCACCGAGACGCCGCCCGAGGTGAGCACCACGTCGCTCTCGGCAATCCGCTCAAGCAGCATCCGCCGCAGTGCCTCGGCGTCGTCCGGCCCGTGCCCAGCCCAGACCACCTCCGCGCCAGCGCGCCGGGCGGCAACGACCAACGAGAAGCGGTTGGAATCGCGGATCTGGCCTGGCCCCGGCTCTTGGTCGGGTTCGACCAGCTCATCTCCGGTCGAGAGCACACTCACCCGTGGCCGGCGGCTCACCACGACCTGCGCCCGGCCCAGGCTGGCCAAGAGCCCGATCTCGGCCGGGCCGATCAGCGTGCCCGCCGGAATCAGTACCTCACCCTGGCGCAGGTCGGCCCCGACCGGCCGCACGTTTTCCCCCGGCCGCACGTCCTCCCGCACAATGATGACGTGGTCGTCGCGCACCTCGGTCTCTTCGACCGGCACCACTGCGTCGGCACCGCGCGGCAGCGGCGCGCCGGTCGTGATCCGGGCAGCGGTACCAGGCGTCACCTCGACGTCGACGACTCGGCCAGCGAACTGGTCGGCGATAATCTCGCGCCAGGGAGAGGTGTCGTCGTGGATCACCGCGAAGCCGTCCATAGTCGCCGCCGGGAAGGGCGGCAGATCCTGGTCGGCAACCAGCGGCTCGGCCAGCACCCGGTCGCCAGCCTCGGCCAGCGGCACGACCTCGACCGGCAGACGCCGCACCTCTCGCAGGATGATCTCGAGCGCCTCTGTTGGCGGTAGGAGACGATCGGTCACGGTCATCACAGCTTGCCCCTCGGCCACGCGCAAAGCGTTGTCCACAGCGATGATCTTAGCACCAGGAACAACGATCTGGCCGCTGTCGAGAGCCAGTCAGGCGGATGGCCGCGCACTAGGTACCGAGCGTCGAGCGGTCTAGCCCCGCCAGAGCGCGTAGCCCTACCGCGGCAGTCACCACCGGACGCTGTCACACGCAGCCAGCGGCCAAAGAGGCCCGTTTCAACAGTCAGGTGAAGAAGGGGCATCCCCACTGAGACACCGGCAGGTTACCCTCCCTCGGCGCCAGTCGCCTGCGCCGCGAGGGCCAGGCGCTCGGCCACACCACGCTCTGCTCCGAAGAGAGAGAATACGCGCTGCCGATAACGCTCGATCTCCTGCCTGCGCTTCGTCTCGTCCCACCCGAGCTCGCGAGCCATAACGGCACTGACCGCCTCCAGCGCTGGCAGGCCGTGCTCCCAGTCGGCAAACATGACCCACACCCGGCGCTCCAGTGCGTCGGCCAGCGTCTGAGCGAGCTCGTAGCGGCAGGCATGCACCACCTGTGCCTGAAGGTACGGTAGACCCGGCACGACCGGCCGTGCCAGCGGCGCCTCCTCCGCAATCTGCTGGAGTACGAGCTTAGCGACGACACCATGTGCATGGACGAGCGCCGGCAGGCTGGCTTCGACGCCTAGTTCGGCGGCCAGGCGCTCCAGTTCTGGGCGCGCTTTGGCTAACCCAGGCGTGCCGATGAGCGGGAGTCGCCGTGTTACGTGGCGAAGCGGCAGGCCCAAGCGAAAGGTGATGCGGTCTACCGTCTCCTCGGCCATGTGCCGGTAGGTGGTCAGCTTGCCGCCCAGGATTGAGATCAGCCCGTTCTCGTGCTCGACCAGCACGTGCGACCGCGAGAGTTCGGCCGTCGACTCGGCCAGGCCACGCCGGATCAGCGGTCGGTATCCCGCATAGGCGCTGACCACATCTCGACGTGTGAGCGCCCTCGTCCAATAAAGATTTGCGTGTTCGAGCAAGTAATCGATGTCCTCGTCGTCGGCCCGCGGTTCGTCGAGCGGCCCCATCCCGGTGTCGGTGGTTCCCAGAATGGCCCGCGGCCCGTACGGTACGAGGAATAACAGCCGCTTGTCGCGCGTCTCCGGGAGCACGAGGGCTGCTTCGCTCAACTCGACAGCCTCTCTCTCGAGGACAAGGTGGACGCCCTTGCTGGGAACGATATGCACGTCCGGGCCGTCGCCAGTCAGTCGCTCGAGTTCCTCACCATGGATGCCGGTCGCATTGACGAAGACCTGGGCACGCACGACGAACTCGTACCCGTCGAGCGTGTCGCGCACGACGGCGCCCACCAGCCGCCCACTCCGCTTCTCGAAGCCAACGACCTCACAGTAGTTGCAGATGACGGCACCGTGCCGAACGGCGGTCAGCAGGACATTCATGACCAGACGAGCATCGTCTGTCCGTGCGTCATAGTAGGCATAGATATCGAAAAGGCCATCGCGGCGTAAGCGCGGTGCCAGGCGAGCGACCTCGCTCTGCGACAGGCGGCGATGACGCCCGACGTTCAGCCGGCCAGCCAGCAGGTCATAGGCGGTCAGTCCGGTGCGGATGTAGAGGCTCATCAACAAGCCTGGAGGTGGCGTGCGCTTCAATCCAAGAGGGTGACGGTTGAAGCGGTAGAGTGGGAGAACGAACGGCAGTGGCTCCACGAGGTAGGGAGCCAGACGGATCAGCCGCCCGCGCTCGACGAGTGCCTCGTGTACCAGGCCGAGATCGAGCTGGGGCAAGTAGCGGATCCCACCGTGCACCAGCTTCGTCGACCAGCTACTGGTACCGCTGGCAAAATCGCGCCGCTCAACCAGCCCCACGCGCAGCCCGCGGGCAGCCGCATCCAGCGCGACTCCGGCACCGGTAATGCCGCCACCGATGACCAGCACGTCAAACTGGTCACCTTCGAGCTGCTCGCGGATTTCCCGACGATCGAGCCGGTGTAGCGTGACCATGGTGTCCTCCTCTGTATCGCATGCCGCTTGGGTTTTCCAGCAGGCGAAGGCTTGCCCTCGAACCGGCGCTGGAGCGGCAATCTGCTGGACCCGACGCCTTCGACTGGTTCCGGCACGAGAGTACGGCAGCCAGCGGCGTCTGTGGGAACCTGACAAAACTATACCTGGCCACCTCTACTCACGGACCTCGCCGGTCTTTACAGCGCCTTGTTTGCCTGCGCGCATCACGAAGGTGATGGTTCTTTGAGCACACGCAGCCTCAGAGGCGATCGCATCCGAGTCCTCACCTGCCGCGCGACCGATCGGCACTGATGAGCGCAGGGCTGAACCTCAGCGGTCAACGGCCCTCACCCCGACCCCTCACCCCCCAGCCCCTCTCCCGCCGGTGCGGGAGAGGGGGGTGGCTCGGGTGACGCCGCCCGTGTTCGAGCCGACCTTGCCCCCGCCGGTGCGGGAGAGGGATGCCCGGAGGGCGGGGTGAGGGCCGTGGTGCGGGTGGGGATGAAGGCACCCTGCGGCATCCGGTGACGCTGTGGGAACCCGCTGCGCCCGGTGCTGCAGCGCCGCGCCAGGGCGCGCCTGCCCCAGATACGGCGAAACCGCTCGACCTGCAAACCCCAGCGGCTTGGCAGCCAGAGCTAAGCTGCTAGACTCTAAGAAGAACGATTCGCGACGGAGAGGCCTGGAGGTGGCTTCATGCGCACCGTCGCGCGTATCCTGGCCAGCCTCGCGATGGCAAGCGCCAGCGTGGCAGCCTGGTATTTGGCCGGTCGCCTGGTCGTCACCTACGATGTTGGAAGCGTGCCGCACTTCTGGGCCACCGAGCGCCTGCTCGCGTACGGCCTGTTTATCCTGGCTCCTGCCCTCACCTTTACCCCACTTGCCCGGTTGACGGCCATCCCGCTGCTCGATTTGGAAGCGGTCGTCGCATGGTCGACGCTCCTTTATGTGTTGACCTTCGTCGATCCCACACGGGCTTCGGTGCTTCCAGCGCTGCTGCTCTTCCTCATACCGCTCACGATGTCTCTGGCGACGCTCCTGACCCTGCTCGCCTATCTGCTCGGCACCCGACTCGCGGCTCGGCGCGGCCGCCGCTACGACGCCCTGCGCGCTCGGCGACAGGGCTATCTCGCAGCGATGTTCGTGGTCGGTTGTTTAATGCTCCGCATGCTGGGCGTGCTGAGCCTGGTCAATGCCGGGTTACTCGCGCTGATCGTGTTGCTGATCGAGGTGTTGCTGCTCGCCCGGCCACTCGCGTCCGAGCGGTCACCTATCCTCTAGCCGTGCGCCTCCGTCTCACCGGCCGCCGAGTGATGGTTCAGCCAGCTATCAGACGGCCTCTCCGAGCCAGTTCGGCCATCCGGCTGGCGGCCACGAGGGCTCCGCGCACGTACCCACCGCCATGCCATCGACACCAGTACCAGTGACGCGACGAAGGCGATGAGCAGGAGTGAGGGATTCGACGAGGCAGGCGGGTTGGCAGGTGTCCGGTCGAGCGATCCGGCCACGCGATCTCCCGGATAGCCTAACCAGGCTTTCCACGCCTGATCCAACTCTTCGAGCGTCATCCCGAGCGCGCGCTGCACGGCTTCGTCGTAGGAGACGCCCTCCCGGAACACCTGGAGCAGCGCTGCCATCCGCTGCTCACCCAACTGCTCGACAATGAACTGAACGACGCTCCGGCTCTCGGCATAGGAAAGCAGCGCCTGCTCCGGGTCGACTGGGAAACTGGAGTTCAACGCCCGCACCGGGAGCAACCTCCCGCTGCGGACGGCGCGCTCCAGGATCGGGCCGAACCGCGCGTCCTCGACCTCCTGATAGTAGGTCGCCAGACCCTCATCGAGCCAGGCCGGAGGCGAGTTGTACGGGTTTCTCGTCGCTTGTGCGACCAGCAAGTGGACGACCTCGTGGCTTAGCACCCGGCGAAGCTCGGTCTCAGCGCCCGCGCCCGGCGACACGCCAGTGACGATCAAGCGCAGCTCAGGCTGAGCTATCCCGCCGATCCACTCAGCACTCTGGGGTGGTAGAGCGCTGAGCAGATCTCGCTGGCTTCCATACACGACCACACGAATCGGCCCCTCGATTTCCAGGCCGAACGCGTTGTGAAAGCGATCGATGGTCGCGAGCGTGACGCGGAGCGCAGCCTGACCGTGAGATGGATCGGCGACGGCTGAGAAGACCTGCACCGGCCCCTGCTCCGTCCGCACCCAGGAATACCGCTGGTCGAGGTAGAGGAGCGTTTGCTCCGGCGAGTCGACCCAACTCTCGTCGGCGAAGTGCAGGCGCCAGCGGTAGTGGATATCGAGGCCGGGAGGTAGGTAGTTCGTCAGCATATCGCGCCGGTACAACACGCGCAGTTCACGGCCGGGCTGGAACGGCGGTCTGACGACGGTGGTCACTGGCGAGAATGCGGGAGAATAGAGCAACTCGAGGCGAGTGACCTCGCGCTCGGCACGCGCGTCGAGCGTGAACTCGATCGCCTCTGGGAAAGCGACCGTAGCGCTGAGCTGCCGGAAGGCCACTCCCGACTCGGCCGCCACCAGCGGCGGTGAGGACAGCACCAGGAGCAGTGTCAGCAGTGCAGCGACAAGCGGCGCGGGCAACTGCCAGCGCGTGCGCTCGTTCCTTCCAGGCCAGGGAGCCTGGCGGGCCGGCCCCATCGTTGTCCGCTCCCTGCCCACACATGCCGGCCATTCACGGCGCCGCGGGTGTTCCGGCGGGTCGAACTCGCCGGCAAACGTCTCATAGTCTGGTATGCCCGCTCTCACCGGCCGAGCCTCGAACGAGGCTCGGCCGGTAAAGTGGCCCGATTCTAGCAGCGGAAAGCGGAGCCGGACAACGATGGGCATCCCCTCTCCCGAAGGTTCGGGAGAGGGGAGATCGCAGCGCGGGTCAGGGCCGCCTGGCTCTACACCGGCTCCAAGCTGAGATCGCTGAGCTGGCGCTCCAGGTAGGCCTCAATGAACAGCTCGAGCTCACCGTCTAGCACCGCCTGGATGTTAGGCGTGCTCACCTCAGTGCGGTGGTCGGTGACCATGGTGTACGGATGGAGCACGTAGGAGCGGATACGACTACCCCAGCCGGTCACCGACGGCTTCCCCTTGAGGCGAGCCTGCTGCTCCTGGCGCTCCCGCAGCTTCAGCTCGATCAACCGCGCCCGCAGGATCTTCATCGCGGTCTCGCGGTTCTGGATCTGTGAGCGCTCATTCTGGCAGGTCACCACGATCCCCGTCGGCAAGTGCGTAATGCGCACAGCCGACTCGGTCTTGTTCACATGCTGACCACCGGCGCCCGAGGCGCGGAAGGTATCCACTCGGAGATCTTCCTCGCGGATCTCGACTTCTGGGTCGTCCTCGGCCTCGGGCAGTACCTCCACCAGCGCGAACGCGGTATGCCGCCGGTGCGCGGCGTCAAACGGCGAGAGTCGCACCAGCCGGTGCGTGCCGGCTTCTCCCTTGGTATAGCCGTAGGCGTACGGGCCTCGGATCTCGACCGTCGCGCTCTTGATACCCGCTTCCTCGCCCTCGCTAATATCGAGCACCTCGGTCTCGAAGCCCGCGCGCTGTGCCCAACGCAAGTACATCCGGAGCAGCATCTCGGCCCAGTCCTGGGCGTCGACTCCGCCAGTGCCCGCGTGGACAGCGAGGATGGCATCCTGCGCGTCGTAGGGGCCGCTCAGCATCAGCCGGAGCTCGAGCTGGTGAAGCTGGTCGGCAAGCTGTGCGACCTCCGCGGCCAGCTCTGCGCGGAGCCCATCGTCGTCCTCGGCCAACGCCAAAAGTTCCTGCACGTCACGCGCATGGAGAACGAGGCTGTCCCACTGCTCCACCTGGTCGCGGAGCTGGCTCAGTCGTCGCATCAGCCGCTGAGCGCGCTGCGGATCGTTCCAGAAGTCTGGATGGGCACTCTGCTCCTCGAGTTCGAGGATCTCCCGGCGCTTAGCGGCGAGGTCAAAGACGCACCCCGATCCGGTCGAGACGCTCGAGCAGCTCAGGCAACTGGACGTCGATTGACTGCATCATAGCTCATCACCCCTGGCGCGCAAAAGTGGCTGACCAACTGGCCAGCCCGTCGCTACTATACCATACCAGCCAGTCTCTCGACGAGCCGCTGCTTCCAGCGAGGCTCTCACGGTTGACGAATCCCGATCCGTGGCGTAAGGTATAGGCGAGGCGGAAGCAAGAATGATTCTCACCTGGGATCGAGTTGCACCTGAGAGCCGATCCGGTGACGAACGAGATCCGCCACGCTCGCGCCGTTGACCAACACTCGATCCCGGCGTAGCATAGAGAACACGACGGTTCTGCAAACGTAAACGAGGAACCGCGGCCCATGAAGGTTTCGACACGCGGCGAATACGGGATGAGGGCGATGGTCTCGCTCGCGAAGCTGTTCGGGCAGGGGCCGATTCCACTGGCGACGATTGCCGCTGACTCGGCCGTGCCGCTGGCCTACCTCGAACAACTTATGCTGCCGCTCCGCCGCGCGGGGCTGGTGGTGAGCACCCGGGGTGCACACGGCGGCTACGAGCTCGCCCGCCCTCCAGATCAGGTCAAGGTGGGCGAGATCTACCGGGTGATGGAAGGCCCGGTAGCCCCCATGAGCTGTGTCAGCGAGGAAAATGATGACGAGACCTGTCCTATGATCGAGGGCTGCGCAACGCGGATCGTCTGGCTCAGAGTCCGCGACAGCATTATCGACGTGCTGGACTCGACGACACTGGCTGACCTTCTGCACGCGGCCGGTCATGCCCATGCCGAGCAATCGGTCTGAGTAACGAGTTATGTACCGGCACGCGCACGCTGGTCGCCGCTCTCCGTGTTGGCGGCACAACTAAAGATAGGGGAGGCTCGCTGTTGAACCGAACCGAGATCTACCTCGACCATGCCGCCACGACCCCGGTCGATCCCCGGGTGCTGGAGGCAATGCTCCCATACTTCACGGAGAAGTATGGGAACCCGTCGAGCATTTACGCGGCCGGTCGGGAGGCGCGCGCTGCTTTAGATCATGCCCGGGCGCGTATCGCCCGTCTGCTCAACTGTCAGGCCCGTGAGATCATTTTCACCAGTGGGGGCACCGAGAGCGACAACTTGGCGATCAAGGGGGTCGCCTGGTGGCATCGACTGCATGGTCGGGGTAACCACCTCGTCACCACCGCCTTCGAGCACCACGCCGTCTTGCACAGCGCCCAGTATCTCGAGAAATTCGGCTTCGAGGTCACCTATGTGCGGCCCGGCCCGGACGGTATCATCCGCGTCGAGGACATCGAGGCAGCCCTTCGCCCCGACACGATCCTGATCTCCGTCATGTACGCCAACAACGAGATCGGCACGATCCAGCCCATTGCCGAGATCGGCCGGCTGGCGCGCGAGCGCGGGATCACCTTCCACTCGGATGCCGTCCAGGCGGCTGGTGTGCTTCCGCTCGACGTCGAGGCCTTGAACGTCGACCTGCTCTCGCTATCAGCGCACAAGTTCTATGCTCCTAAGGGAGTCGGGCTGCTCTATGTGCGTCGGCAGACTCCAATCCTCTGGCAGCAACAGGGCGGAGCGCAGGAAAGCAACCGCCGCGCCGGTACCGAAAACGTGCCCGGCATCGTCGGCCTGGCGAGCGCACTGGAACTCGCCTACGCTGAGCTGGAGCAGCGCAACGCTCACGTCCAGCGGCTGCGTGACCGGCTAATCGACGGGCTTCTCAGCCGCATCCCCGGCACCCGGCTCAACGGCGACCGCGAGCGGCGGCTACCGAACAACGTCAACGTCTCTTTCGAAGGCGTCGACGGTGAGACGGTGCTGCTCAACCTGGACATGCACGGGATCGCGGCCTCGAGCGGCTCGGCCTGCACGACCGGCTCCACCGAGCCCAGCCACGTGCTGGTGGCTCTCGGCCTGCACCCGGAACTGGTGCGCGGCAGCATCCGGCTCACGTTGGGCAAAGATAACACCGAGGCTGAGATCGACCGGACGCTCGACGTCTTGGAGGAGACGATCATCCGGCTCCGCCGACTAACCGCTGCCCGGGCCCGCTAGATCACCTGCTCCCCAAAGGGCCGCCTGGATCTCCGGCGGCAGCTCCGGCAACTCCTCAAGGCTCGCCAGCCCGAAGGCCTGCAGGAACTGTGGTGTCGTGCCGTATTGAATGGGCTGGCCGGCCGTCGGTAGCCGGCCGACCGGCTCGATCAGCCCGCGGGCGACCAGGGTCTGCAGGGCAGCGCTCGAGTCCACCCCGCGGATCGCCTCGATCTCGGCACGGGTAACCGGCTGGCGGTAGGCGACGATGGCAAGTGTCTCTAGCGCCGCTGCCGAGAGCCGGGCCGGGCGATCCACACCGAGGAACGCCTCGACGTGTTCGGCCAGGGCAGGGGCGGTAGCCAACTGGTACGCTCCTGCATGCTCGACCAGCACGAGGCCGAGACCGCGACAACGACCCCGCAATGTCTCAAACGCCGCGTCGAGTGTGGCCTCGTCACATCCGAGCAACTCCAGGAGCCGGACGCCCTCGACAGGGTCACCGCTCACGAAGAGCAGCGCTCCAAGGCGCGCGGCCAGGTCGAAGGAGGGCTCAGTCATCGCCCATCACCTCGCGCCTGTGCCGTTCGCGCAGCGTTACGGTGATCTCGCCGAACGGCACCGCCTGCTCCGCCATTACTCGTCCATGCCGGATCAAGACGAGCAGAGCGAGGAATCCCGCTGCCAGTTCCCGGCGCCCGGCTCGCTGGCCAACGAGTTCACGGAACGATCGCGCTCCTCGGCGGAGTCGCGCGAGCAACCGCCGCGCTATGGCGCGAAGCGAGAGCTCAGGCGGTAGGTGTAGCGGTGCTGGGGGCGGCGTCACCCGCCGGTACCAGCGCCGCAGCGCGGTGGCCAGCGCACCCGGCTCCAACATGACGAGCGCGTGGCGCGAGGGCTGGGGCCGCCTGCTCGGCGGCCGCGGAAAGGCCTGCTGGCCGTTCTGCTCGCGGTGCCGCAGTTCCAGCGCCACCGCCCGAAACGCCTGGTAGAGCTGGAGCTGCTTGACCAGGTCATCGGGTTCCGCCGCGTCAGCCGGTTCGGGCTCAGCCGGGCGAGGCAACAACGCCCGCGCCTTCAGCGCCACCAGGCGGGCCGCCACGACGGCGAAGTCGGCCACGAGCTCGAGCGGGACGTCGTCCAGCGTCGCGAGGCGGGACAGGAACTGATCGGTCACCGTGGCAAGGGAGAGCTCGGTCACGGCAAGGTGCCGCTCCTCGACGAGCCGCAGGAGCAGGTCGAGCGGCCCGTAAAACCCCTCGACTGCGATCGGGCAGTCAGCAAGCCGAACCAAACGCGCCTCGAGCAGCATTAGAACGGCGTCCTGCCCACGATCAAGGTGAAGAGGAGCCGAAAGACCGGCAGGTACATCTCAGCCAGGATACTCCCCCCGCCCCAGCTCCCCAGCAAGATCAACACCAGCAGGATGCCGACCCCGTACCGCTCCAGCGGTGCCAGGTAGGGGTACCAGAAGTCGGGGAGAATGCCGGTCAAGATCTTCAGGCCGTCGAGCGGGGGGATCGGGATCAGGTTGAAAGCGGCCAGCAAGATGTTGACGACTACGAGCTGCTGCACCAGCACGGCGACGAAGAGCGGGACGGTGAGGTCTCCACCGAACCGGTATGGGAGAGCGAAGGCCGTCGCCAGTACGACGTTCGACAGCGGTCCGGCAAGGGCCGTGAGGGCCATGCCGCGCTGGTGACCGCGCAGCCGTGCGGGGTTAACCGGTACCGGCCGGCCCCATCCGATCCCGAACCCGACGACAGCAATCATGAGCATGCCGAGCGTGCCGATCGGGTCGAGGTGGGCGAGAGGGTTCAGCGTCACACGACCTTGACGCCGGGCAGTATCGTCCCCCAGCATCAAAGCCGACCAGGCATGGCAGAACTCGTGGACAGTGATCCCGACGACGAAGGCGATGATCGTCGCCAGGATGACCTGAGGGTCGCGCCCGAACACCGCTCCCTACATTGCTACGGCGTGCAGCCGGGGTAGAGGTGGCAGGCCACAAAGTGACCGCCACCTTGGTCGACGAAGCGCGGCTCCACCTTCGAACAGATGTCCATCGCGTAGGGGCAGCGCGTGTGAAACCGGCATCCTGACGGCGGGTTGATCGGACTCGGCACATCGCCGGTGAGAATGATCCGCTCGCGCTTCTTCTCCACTACTGGGTCGGGGATCGGCACAGCCGAGAGCAGCGCCTTGGTGTAGGGGTGGAGCGGGTCGTCGTAGAGCGAGTTGCGGTCGGCCAGCTCGACGATCTTTCCGAGGTACATCACCGCGACTCGGTCGGAGATATGCCGGACGACACTAAGGTCGTGCGCGATGAACAGGTACGTCAGCCTGAATTGCTCCTGAAGCTCTTCGAGCAAGTTAATAATCTGAGCCTGGATCGAGACGTCGAGCGCCGAGACCGGCTCATCAGCGACGATGAACTCCGGGTCGGCCGCCAAGGCGCGGGCGATGCCGATGCGCTGCCGCTGGCCGCCAGAAAACTCGTGCGGGTAGCGGTTCGCGAAGTACGGGTTGAGCCCGACCGTTTCCAGCAACTCCTGGACACGTTCGTTGCGCTGGTTCTTCGGCACCAGGTTGTGGATCTGCATCGGCTCACTGATGATGCTGCCCACGGTCATCCGCGGGTTGAGCGAGGCGTACGGATCCTGGAAGATCATCTGGAGGTGACGGCGCATCTTCCGCATCTCGCCAGGGCTGAGCTTGGTGAGGTCGGTACCCTTGAAGATCACCTCGCCAGCCGTCGGCTTGTAGAGCTGGAGGATCGCACGGCCGGTCGTGCTCTTGCCGCAGCCGGACTCTCCCACCAGCCCCAAGGTCTCACCCTTGTACACGTGGAACGAGATGTGGTCGACCGCTTGCACCCACCCGACCCGGCGCTGCAGGATAATGCCACGGGTGAGGGGGAAGTACATCACCAGGTCGCGGACGTCGAGCAGGACTTCCCGGCTGCGCCCGTCATGCTGCTGCGGAGTCGCGCGCACCTCAGTTGCCATCGTCTGCCGTCACTCCTCCCTCGCGCTTGCTCATGGGCCCGGCCACGCTCACTTCGTCCCAGAACCAGCAGGCCGAGCGATGCACCTCGTTCACGTCCATCAACGGCGGGTTCTTCTGCCCGCACTTCTCGCGCGCGTAGTCACAGCGCGGCACAAACGGGCACATGTCGGGCAGGTCGATCAGATCCGGCGGCAGGCCGCGGATGGGGTTCAGCTTCTCCTTCCGCGGCGCGTCCAGCCGCGGGATCGAGTTGAGCAGGCCCACCGTGTAGGGGTGTTTCGGGTTGCCAAAAAGCTCTTCGGTGGGTGCGGTCTCCACGATGTGGCCGGCGTACATTACGTTAATTCGATCGGTCATACCGGCCACGACGCCGAGGTCGTGCGTGATCAGGATGAGGGCCGTATTGTGCTCGGCCTGCAGGTTGCGCATCAAATCGAGGATCTGGGCCTGGATGGTCACGTCGAGCGCGGTCGTCGGCTCGTCAGCGATCAATAGCGAGGGGTTGCACGAGAGCGCCATCGCGATCATCACGCGCTGGCGCATGCCGCCGGAGAACTGGTGGGGATACTGATCAACCCGCTGCTCGGCATTTGGGATGCCGACCATCTTGAGCAGCTCGATGCTGCGCTGGCGCGCCTGGCTCCTCGTCATCCCGAGGTGAAGCTCCAGCGCCTCGCTGATCTGCCGGTTGATCGTCAACACAGGGTTGAGCGAGGTCATCGGGTCCTGGAAGATCATCGCGATCTTCCGGCCCCGGATGGAACGAACCTCGTCGTCGTTCATCTTGAGGATGTCTTCGCCCTCGAAGATGATCTCACCGCTGACGATCTTGCCAGGCGGGCTCGGGATCAGCCGCATGATCGAGAGCGCGGTGATGCTCTTGCCACAGCCGCTCTCGCCCACGATGCCGAGCGTCTCACCGGGCAGCAGGTTAAACGACACCCCGTCGACCGCCTTCACCACGCCGTCCTGGGTGAAGAACTGAGTGCGGAGGTCTCGCACCTCAAGTAGCGGCTCCATCGCCTCTCCTTCGCCTCGCGACCGCGCCACACCGACCGCCAGACCACACGGAATACGGCCACCCGCTAGTCTCGCGGTCACGCCACTCGTTCAGACCTCGCATACCTGTACCTACCAGCAGCGGCTGCCTGGCTATGCCCCATCCAGCGTCCCCGTTCGCCGTCCGGATCGCTGCGGGTACCGCACGACAGTGTACCCGTGCCGTCAACAGCCGTCAATACGGTCGCCTACAGCCGTAACCGCCACTGCTCGACGCCTACCCGCAGCCGCACGGCAGTCGCTGAGAGCGGTGGAGCCTCAATCCGGTTCGACCACAGCACGGTGAGATTGGGAAAACAGAGCGGCAGCACCGGGAGCTCACGGAGCACGATCTCCTGCGCCTGCCGGTACAGCGCCGATCGCTCCTGCCGGTCGGTCGTCGCGATGGCCTGCTCTAGGAGCGCGTCCAATTTGGCATTGCTGTAATGGCCCGCGTTCAGACCATCGAAGATCGAGTCAGTCGTCCAGACGATACGCTGGTCCGGATCGAGATCCCAACGCACGCCGAGCACGAGCGCATCGAAGTCTCGCGTCTCGACGACCCGGCGGCGAACGTCGCTCCACCGCTCCAGCTCGAGTCGTACCTCGACACCGATCTGTGCCCACTGGCGCTGCAGCCAGAAGGCGAGCGCGCGGCGAGTCGGGTCGGCGCCGGTCGCGATCAGCCGGAAGCCCAACCGCTGCCCCTCTCGCTGCCGAACGCCGTCGGGCCCCATCGGCCAGCCAGCCTCGTCGAGCAACCGGCCCGCTTGCTCGGGATCGTACGAGTACTCGATGCCGGCCGGACCGGCAGCCCAGGATGCCGGGGGCTGTGTCCCCTGCGCGACTTCCGCCTGGCCGTGCCAGACCTCGTCGACCATGGCCTGGCGATCCAGCGCGAGCAACAGCGCCTGCCGTACCCGGGGATCGAGGAAAAGTTCGCTCCTGGTCGGATCTAACTGCAACACGACCATGACGAGTTCGAAGCCAGGAAGCGACTGCACCGTGACTCCGTCGATCGCCGGGACGGCCCCCACCTGAGCCGCGTCGACCACAGCCCAGTCGATGAGACCGTCCCGCAGCCCGGCAGCCAGTTCGTCCAGCGAGCCGATAACTCGGTAGGTGTACTGGGGAATCTGCGGCGCTCCGCGATAGTACTGCGGATTCCGCTCGAAGACGATCTGCTCTCCCCGTACCCACTTCGTGAGCATGAACGGCCCGGTTCCGACCGCGCTGCTGAGGCCGAAGGGATCGGTGACGAGCTGCTCCGGCTGCACGGACGCCAGGACGTGCTCAGGCACGATGCCGAGTGTGGCCAGCGTCGGCAGAAAGGAGGCGTCCGGCTTGATCAGCTCGATGACGACCGTCTGCTGGTCGAGCATACCGACCGCCTTCACCCGCTCCGCCAGTCGAACGTGGCGTGGTGAGCGGACGTTGACGTCCAGCATTGCACGGTACGTGAACTCGACGTCGCGCGCGGTGAAGGGTTGGCCATCGTGCCAGCGCACGCCAGCACGTAGGTGAAAGGTATAGCGAGTACTGTCCTCACTGATCTCCCAAGACGCCGCCAACGCGGGAGCCACGTCGCCGGTCGCCGGATCGATAGTGACCAGGCTGTCGAATACCAAGCGGCTAAGCTCTTCCGACACCGGGTCAGCCACAAAGAGCGGATTGAGCGTCCGCGGTTCGTCGAAGCCCGCCTCGACGATCGCGACGCGTTGTTCCGGAGGCGCGACAGTTGGACTAGAGGCGGCAGGCAGGGCTTGCTGCTCGGCCGCTGGCTGCGTGACCGTCGTGGCACGGGGTGCCGGGCCCTGTGCTGGCGCTGAGCGCGACCCTCCGCGCTGGCATGCGACCAGCAGCAGAGCGGCGACTACGATCAGGATCACACCCTGCCAGTGGAGCCCCTTCGCGCTCACCGTCCTGGAGCCACCCTCGTCCGTGGTTCCGCGCCAGCACCCGACCGCCGGGCTGCAAGCGTACCACGTTACCAGACAGCGAGCAGGAGCTGCGCCAGCCGCTCGCTGTCCGCACACCTCGCGGGAGAACGACCAGCCGCTTGGTCTAATGGGCTTCCGCTGGCTGGGCGATCTTGACGCGAGTCAAGTAGTGTTGGTAGGGTGACGCCTCACCGCGCACGAGCGCGAAGAAGACCTGTTGCAATTTCGCGGTGATCGGGCCGATCTGACCGTTCCCGACCGGCCGGCCATCGATCGAGCCGACCGGCGCGATTTGCACGCCGGTGCCGCACAGGAACGCCTCATCGCAGATGTACAGCTCGCTGCGGTCGATCTCCCGCTCTTCGATCGAGATACCCAGATCGCGCGCGAACTCGATGAGGGAGCGCCGGGTAATCCCTTCGAGGATATCCGCGGTGACCGGGGTCGTGATCAGCACGCCGCCGCGGGCGATGAAGAGGTTCGCCCCGCTGCCCTCGGCCACCTTGCCGGCAGAGTTAAGCATGATCGCGTCGTCGAAGCCACACTCCTCCGCCTGGTCGCGCGCCAGGGCCGAGTTGATGTACGCACCCGAGACCTTCCCGCGGCTCGGGATGATGTTGTCCTCAGTTCGTCGCCAAGACGAGACCATCAGCCGGATCGGGTGAGTGATCGGCAAATACTCCTGAAGGGGGATCATGTAGATCGCCAGCTCGTCGCGGATGCCCTTGAGCTTGGGACCAAGCTCGAGGTCAGCCTTGTAGATGAATGGCCGGATATAGATATCGAAGCCCGGAGCATTGCGCTTGACCAGCTCGATGATGATCTCAGCCACGCGCTCGGCATCGTATGGGAGCTCAGCGCGCAGAAAGCGCGCCGACTGCATCAGCCGGCGCGTGTGGTCCGGCAGACGGAAGATGTTGATCGTCTCGCCGTCACGATCCAGATAGCCGCGGATGCCGCCGAAGACTCCTGTGCCGTACTGCAGGGCATGGGTGGCGATGCTTACCTTGGCCTGATCGGCGGGAACGAAGTCCCCTTCGAAGAAGGCGTACGGCAACAGTTTGCTTTGCACCATGACTCGCTCCGATCCACACTACCAGCCACCAGCGCCCAACCGCTCCCGTGCTAGCCCTTCGCCGCCTCGATCAGCGCGCGCCCGCTCGCTGCCAGGAGGCTTGTGGCATTGGTCACCACCATGCGGAACCCGCGTTCTCGCTGGCGTCGCGCCAGCTCCACTGTGGCAGCCGTCGTGCCCAGTGGCACACGGCTATCGACCTGCCGCACCACCTGGTCAACGACCGCCTGCACCTCCGGGTGAAGCGGCTGGCCCGGGTAGCCCATCGACTGTGCCAGGTCGTTGGGACCGACGAAGAGGACATCGATCCCCGGTACCTCCAAGATCTGCGAAAGCCGCTCGACCGCCGTTCGGCTCTCGATTTGCACCACGACCAACATCTCCGCGTTCGCCTGGACGGTATAGTCGGCCAAGGACTCTCGCAGACCGAACCCGGCCGCGCGTACACCGGCGATACCGCGAAGTCCTTGCGGGTAGTACCGGGCGGCTGCGACCACGGCCCGCGCCTCCTCAGGGCTGTTCACTTGCGGCACCATGACACCCAGCGCCCCGATGTCGAGGTAGCGTAAGATGACTTGGCGCTCGTTCTGCGGCACTCGCACGATCGGCGTCGCACCCCCGGCCTCGGCTCCCAACACCATCTGGTAGGCCGACTCAGGCGACATCGGCCCGTGCTCGGCATCGATCAGCACGAAGTCGAACCCGATCAACCCGCAGATCTCGGCCAGCTCGCTGGACGGATACGGGACGAAACACCCGACCACGTTTTCGCCCGCCTGGAGTTTCCGCTTGACCACATTCGCTCGCATTCGCGCCGCCACGCTCCTCATCTCAACCTTACCCGTCGGCGGCATTCTACACCGCGGCCCGGCCGCAGTAACCGTGCGGGGGCCAACAGCGCGCCTTGACCCTCGTTTGTACAGTCCAGTATAGTATGCTAGTTGCGCCTCTCCACCCAGAGAGCGCAGGTTCGGAGGTTCCAACCATGATCGCGACGCACCTTCACAACGACACCGTCATCAATGTCGCCCAGCTCTTGAAGGCGCGCGTCGGCGCAGTCCGCACTGTGACCGTGCAACTCGACGATTACGCGCTCGATGAGGATCTGCTGGTCCACAAGCTAGAGACTGAGCTACGGCTCACGCGCATCGCGTCAGGCATCCTGGTGACCGGGGAAGTCGAAACCACGAGCCCGCAAGTCTGCGCCCGCTGTCTCACGGAGTTCGAGGGCACGTACAGCGAGTCCTTCGAAGCGGAGTTCTGGCCGAGCATCGATGTCCTTACCGGGCTGCCACTACCAGCGCCAACCGACGACGAGATTTTCGTCATCGATGAGAACCACCAGCTCGACCTGCGTGAGATCCTCAGGCAGGTAACGATCCTGGCCCAGCCGATCAAGCCCGTCTGTGGGCCAGATTGCCCTGGATACCCGTCGCTGGTGCCGGACCGTGAGGACGTCGGCGATGCGCGCCTGGCCGTCTTGCAGGCGCTCCTCGAAGAGCGAACCGACTGAGCGTGAACTGGATGAACCGGATAAGTCAAAGTGCCCTCCGCGCGGATGGCCCGGGGGCCCCAGGAAAGAAGGAGAAGGTCGCATGGGAGCATTGCCGAAGCACCGCGTCAGCCGGCGTCGCCAGGGTAACCGGCGGCGTCACCACTACCTGAAGTTGCCACAGCTCATGACCTGCCCAGCCTGTGGCGAGAAGAAGCTCACGCACCATGTCTGCCCCAATTGTGGCACCTACCGGGGTCGGCAGGTCATCGAGGTGAACCGGACGAGCCCGCGAACCCAGCGCGGGGCTGAGTAGCATCACCAGGGGGATCGCCCAGGCTGCCGGCCGCGCTCCGGTACCGGAGCGCGCCAAGCGCCAGATCCCTCAGTGAGGTGGGGATGGGAGGGGTTCCGTTGTGGCCGGACGGCGTGCAGCGATCACAGGATGGGGCGCCTATCTACCCCCACACGTCCTGACCAATCAGGATCTCGAGCGGATGGTCGAAACGTCAGACGAGTGGATCGTCACGCGTACGGGCATCCGTGAGCGCCGCATCGCCAGCCCGGCCGAGACCACGCTGCATATGGCCACCATGGCAGCACGGCGGGCCGTCGCGGTCGCCGGCATCGATCCTCAGCAGCTGGACCTGATCGTCCTCGCGACTATCACGCCGGATCTTCTGATGCCGGCCACCGCGTCCCTCCTGCAGGCCGAGCTGGGGGCGAGCCGGGCCGGCGCGTTCGACCTGGTAGCCGCCTGCTCAGGCTTCATGTATGCGCTCAGTGTTGGCGCCCAGTTCATCGCTACGGGTGCCGCCGATGCCGTCCTGGTCGTCGGCGCAGACGCGCTGACACGCTGGGTCGACTTCACCGATCGCAGCACCTGCGTGCTCTTCGGCGACGGCGCGGGCGCCGCCGTGCTGCAGGCAACCACCGCTGAGGAGGGTGTCCTGTCGAGCGTCCTTGGCTCCGACGGCACCGGCG
The DNA here is from genome assembly GCA_938082375.1 of uncultured Thermomicrobiaceae bacterium. Classification (GTDB taxonomy): domain Bacteria; phylum Chloroflexota; class Chloroflexia; order Thermomicrobiales; family Thermomicrobiaceae; genus Thermalbibacter. The sequence goes on along the minus strand of CALKCJ010000042.1, from coordinate 26,724 downwards.
CGATGCACCTCTACCTCGACGGCTTCCGCGAACTTTTGAGCGCGAACGGGGTACTGCCGCCCAAGCGCCCCTACATGCGGATGCAGGGCAGCGAGGTGTTCCGGTTCTCTGTCCGCGTCATGGGCGAGGCGGCGATCGAGGCGATTGCCAGAGCCGGGTTGCGGCTGGACGACATCGATCTGCTGATCCCACACCAGGCGAACCAGCGGATCATCGACGCCGCTGCCAAACGGCTTGGACTGCCCCCCAGCAAGGTCTGGGTCAACCTCGACCGATACGGCAATACGTCGGCAGCGTCGGTGCCGATCTGTCTGGCGGAGGCAGCGGACGCCGGAGCCCTGCGGCCGGGCATGAACCTCGTGCTGGTCGCCTTCGGAGGCGGGCTGTCCTGGGCCGCGAGCGTCGTCCGCTGGGGTTGGAGCGGTGTGCCCGGGCGGGAGTAGCGGATGAGTGCGATTGCCTGGGTCTTCCCCGGACAAGGGAGCCAACGAGTCGGCATGGGCCGCGAGCTGGCGCACCGCGAGCCGATCGCACGTGAGACCTTCGCCGCGGCAGACGAGGCGATTGGGTTTGCGCTCTCCCGGATCATCTTCGAGGGGCCAGAGGAAGAGCTGGCCGCGACGCGCAACCAGCAGCCGGCTATCGTGGCGACCAGCGTCGCCTACTGGCGGGTGCTGCGCCACTATGAGCGGCTCCCGTCGCCGAACTGCCTGGCCGGGCACAGCCTGGGCGAGTACACCGCACTGGTCGCCGCTGGCAGCCTCGACTTCGCTGACGCGATCCGGCTCGTCCGGCGGCGCGGCGAGCTGATGGAAGAGCATGGGCTCGGCGGGATGCTAGCGGTGATTGGGCTCGACTACGAGACGCTCGCCACCATCGCCGAGGAGGCCGGCGTCGAAGTCGCAAACATCAACGCACCCGGCCAGATCACGCTCAGCGGGCGATCAGCCCAACTCGAGCGCGCGGCGACGCTGGCCCGGCAGCGCGGTGCACGGCGCGTCGTCCGGCTGCCGGTCAACGCCGCCTTTCACTCGTCGCTGATGCGTCCGGTGGCAGAAGCACTGCGCCCGCTCGTGGAATCGCTCCCCGTTGCACCGCCGATCGCTCCACTGCTGGCCGATGTCGATGCCCGCCCGCTCAGTGACCCAGACGAACTGCGCCAGGAGCTCCTGGCACAGATCGCTGCGCCGGTGCGCTGGGTCGACGTGATCAGCGCCGCAGCCGCACGCGGCGTCCAGACCTACTACGAGGTGGGGCCAGGCCGAGTGCTGAGCGGACTCATCGCTCGTATCCATCCACTCGCCAGTGTCCGCACGGCTGAGGAGTTGTTGAGCTGCATCGAGCACGTGCCGGGGAGAGGCGGAGCAGGGCGAGGGAACATGGGCCGGGAGGAGATGAGCGATGAGCACTGACGACCGCGGCGCGGCTATCGTCACCGGAGCCGTGCGGGGTATCGGCCGGGCGACAGCCATACGCCTGGCACGCGACGGGTACAAAGTGGTGGTCAACTACCGGGGAGACACCGAACTCGCCCAGGCGGTGGTCGCGGAGATCGCGGAGCTCGGCGGCACCGCAATCGCCTTCCGCGCCGACGTGACCGATGCCGACCAAGTCGGCGAGATGGTCAGCCAGGCGATCGACCGTTTCGGCCGGCTCGAGGTACTCGTCAACAACGCCGGGATCACACGAGACACGCTGATCATGCGCATGCGTGACCAGGACTGGGACGACGTTCTGGAGACCAACCTGAAGGGGACGTTTCTCTGTTGCCGAGCCGCCATCCGGCCGATGATGCGTCAGCGGTACGGCCGCATCGTCAACCTCACCTCGGTCGTCGGCCTGGTGGGTAACATCGGCCAGACGAACTACGCGGCGGCCAAAGCCGGCATCATTGGGCTTACCAAGGCGCTAGCTCGGGAGGTCGGCAGCCGTGGCATCACGGTCAACGCCGTCGCGCCCGGGTTTATTCAAACCCGGCTCACCGAGGCGATCCCGTCGGAACTCCAGGAGCAGATCCTTAAACAGATCCCGCTTGGCTACTATGGGACACCGGAAGACGTCGCCGAGGCGATCGCGTTCTTGGCGTCACCCGCCGCTCGCTACATCACTGGGGCCGTCCTGAGTGTCGATGGTGGCCTGTTTATGGCGACGTGAGGCCGATGTTTCGGAAAGTGCTGATCGCAAACCGCGGGGAAATCGCTCTGCGGGTGCTGCGGGCTTGCCGTGAGCTCGGCGTTCCCGCCGTGGTGGCCTACTCGGAGGCCGACCGGGACTCGCTTCCGGTGCGCTTAGCCGACGAGGCGATCTGCATCGGCCCAGCCCCGGCAGAACGCAGCTACAACCACATCCCGGCCATCATCAGCGCAGCGGTGGTCACCGGATGCGACGCCCTGCATCCCGGTTACGGCTTCCTCGCAGAGAACCCGCTCCTGGCCGAGATCTGTGCCGAGTGCGGGATCACGTTCATCGGCCCACCAGCCCGCGTGCTCTCCGCGCTGGGTGACAAGGCGGCAGCACGGCGGTTGATGGGCCAGGCCGGCGTGCCCGTCATGCCCGGTAGTGAGGAGCCGGTTCGCGAAATCGCCGAAGCGCGGGCTATCGCCAAGGAGATCGGTTATCCCGTGCTGGTCAAGGCTGCGGCCGGTGGGGGTGGGCGCGGCATGCGGATCGTCTACCGGGAAGCAGAACTCGCGCAGGCGCTGGGCCTGGCCCAGCAGGAAGCCCACGCCGCCTTTGGCGACGCCACTGTCTATTTGGAGCGCTACCTGGAGCGGCCGCGGCACGTCGAGGTGCAAATCTTAGCCGACCGCCATGGGCGCGTCGTCGCGCTCGGCGACCGCGACTGCTCGATCCAACGCCGCTACCAGAAGCTGATCGAGGAGGCTCCAGCCCCTAATCTTCCGGCCAAGGTGCGCGAAGCGCTGCGCAAAGCGGCAGTGCGCGGAGCGAGGGCAGTGGGGTACGTCGGGGCGGGGACGTTCGAGTTCTTGCTCGATCGAGACGGCCGCTTTTACTTCACTGAGGTCAACGCACGCATCCAGGTGGAGCACCCGGTGACCGAAATGGTCACCGGCATCGATCTCGTGCAGTGGCAGTTCGCCCTCGCGGCCGGTGAGCGCCTCACCTTGCCGGATCCGGTACCCACCAGAGGCCATGCGGTCGAGGTGAGAGTAACGGCTGAAGATCCGGCGAACCAGTTTGCGCCGCGCGTCGGGCAGATTACCGAGCTGAACCTGCCCGGGGGTCCAGGCATCCGGGTCGATACTCACCTGTATCCGGGCTACACCGTACCGCCGCACTATGACTCCCTGCTGGCCAAGATCGTCGCCTGGGCGCTCGATCGCCCGCAAGCCCTTGAGCGCCTCGACCGCGCCCTGCGCGAGACCGTTCTCAGCGGCCTGCCCACCCCGATCCCACTCTACCGTCGCGTGCTGCGCGATCCCGATTTCCGTGCCGGGCGCCACTCGACGGTCTTCCTGCAAGAGTTTCTCGACCGCGAAGCGAACTTCGCGCTCTCGCCATGACTCCCTGCGGTTCCTAATCGGCCGGTACGAGGCGCGTCCTGTACACTTAGCGTCGGAGTGTGGGCGGGCGGTGTTCAGACGGGCGGGACTGGTGAGCGCGCGTCCGCAGGGGAAACCGGAGACACGTGTGATGACCGTCAGCCGAACACGCCGCCAGGCACGCATCCTTGCGATGCAAATCTTGTACGAAGCCGACGTCGCGGGCCACCCTGTCGAGGCGGTGCTGGCTCGCCACTTCGACGACCAGTCGATCCCGCAGCCGGTACGCCGGTACGCTGAGCGGCTCGTGCTCGGCGTTCAGGAACACCGGGGGAGGATCGATGGCATGATCGCCGCGGCTGCACCCGCATTCCCCCTTGAACAGCTCCCTCCGGTTGACCGGAACATCCTGCGAGTGGCCGTGTACGAACTCCTGTACGAGTCGGACGTGCCGTTGAAGGCAGCGATCAACGAGGCAGTCGAACTGGCCAAGCTGTTTGGTGGAGAGAGTTCGAGCCGGTTCGTCAACGGGGTGCTGGGCACGATCGCGGCTAAGCTGGCGTCGTCGAGTTGAGCTCGGCCTCCGCTGTCTACCGAGCGCTTGCGCCGCGGCTTCGTCTCGGGCATACTACGCCAGCAGTTGTTGAGGAGGCCGGTACTCCGGAGGGGTCTGGGGGAGGTAGAAGCGTGTCTGCGACATCACCGCTCTTCGAGCGTGTCCAGTCGGTTGTCGCCGAACAGTTGGGGGTCGATCCGAGCGAGGTCACGCTCGACGCCGAGTTCGTGAAGGATCTGAATGCCGACTCGCTCGATCTGGTCGAGTTGATCATGCAGCTCGAGGAAGAGTTCGGGATCGAGATCTCCGACGAGGAGGCAGCGAACATCGTCACGGTGAGGGACGCGATCAACTTCATTGAAGAGCACATTAACCAGTAAAGCGCGACGAGGCCGCTATCGAGGCGTGTCCAAGCAGGCGCCGCACCGAGTGTAGTCGGGACGGCGTCGGTTTTGTTACGCTTCATGGCCGGAGTTGGTAGCGGTGACGTCTAGCGCGATGAATGACCGACAATGGTGAGTTTGCTCGACCGCGTCCGCGGGCGCTCGGTGGTCACTGCCCCGAGTGAGCCCGAACCGGAGCCAGAGGATCTGTTCAAGGAGATGACTCTCCAGGAGCACCTGGAGGAGCTGCGGCAGCGCTTGATCTACTCTGGCCTTGCCGTGGCAGTCGGCTTCATCGTCGGGCTGGTGCTCGCGTTCCCCACTCTCGATCTGATTACCCACATGACCGGGCTCGAGCGGCTTCAGGTCATCTCGCCGACCGAGTCGTTCATCACCTACACGAAGGTCGCTCTCTACATCGGCATCGGGATCGCGATGCCGGTGATCGTGTACCAGATCGTCCGCTTCCTGGCCCCTGGCCTGACCCGGCGTGAGCGACGCTACCTCTATCGCGCTCTGCCGTTTGTCAGTTTGATGTTCCTCTCTGGTGTCGCGTTCTCCTTCTTCGTCGTGATCCCGCGGGCGCTCAACTTCCTGTCTCACTTCGGCAGCCAGGTGTTCAACGCCCAGTTCCGGGCGGAAGAAGTGATCTCCTTCTACATGACCCTGCTGCTCTGGGTGGGCATCGTCTTCGAGCTGCCTGTCGTGATCTTCATCCTGGCCAAGCTCGGCATCGTCGACGCACGGCGGCTCGCCTCGCTCCGGAAGTACGCCCTCGTGGTGATCATGGTCGCTGCCGCCATCATCACCCCGACACCCGACCCGTTCAACATGTTCCTGGTCGCCGCGCCGATGTACTTCCTCTACGAGATCGGGGTGTTGCTGGCACGCATGGCCAAACCCATCGCCCGCTAACCGGCGCCGCCAAGACCGACGCAGCCGCCTTTTGTGGCCTGACCATCCTCCAGCTTCAACCGGCGTGCCCGCCCGCGTTCTCTTTGAGGTGCGACCCATGAGGTGAGGGGCCTGCCAACCCAGCAGTTCACTACCCCTGCCGGAGGCCGAGCTCCTCGGGGCTCTGCGGCCGAACTCGGAGCGTGCGCTCGTTGCGGTAGCTCACCAGACCCGGGCCGGCCCCGGGGATGCGGCGCACGTACCGCCGCTGCGCCACGTCGACCAGCACGTGGCTCGACTCCCGGCCCTCACTGTACCAGGCTGCCAGTGCGGCCGCGGTCTCGAGGACGGCCGGATCCGCTGGCCCCGCCCACTGGACTACCACGTGCGCCCCAGGCAACCCGCGGGCGTGGAGCCAGGCATCGTCCGGCCGAGCCAGCTCGAAGGTCAGCGAGTCGTTCTCTCGGCCATGCCGTCCGACATAGATCCGGTCACCGCGCGGTGTCGCCCAGGCCCGCGGGCGCCGGATCGCTGAAGCTCGTTCGCGTTTCCTCCGGGCCGATTCGAGCTCCCCCTTCGAGGTACAGAACGCTTCCCACTCCTGACGGAGCTGATCGAGCTCCTCGGCCGATTCGGCCAACCGAATCAGCGTCGCGAGCTGCTGCACATAGGCAAGTTCGCGGCGCGCTTCGTCGATCAGTGGCGGTACGTGCTGCACTGCCGACTGCGCCTTGCGGTAGCGTTCGAAATAGGCCTGGGCGTTCTCGCTCGGGGTACGGTCGGCGTCGAGTGAGATCCGTACCCCTTCTGCGACGAGCTCCGTCTGGCCAGGCTGGATGGCGGCCAGGTGGGCGTAGATGAGCTCTCCCATGCGCCGCCACTGCTCTGCCTCGCGCCCTCGCTCCAGCTCCTGCTCAAGCGAGCGCAGTCGGGCCTCCGCCCGTGTCCGCGCCTCTTCGACGTGGTCGAGCAGCCGCTGCCGCCGCCGGGCGTGGCGCTCGAGCACAGCCCGGTGTCCTGTTGCCCGCTGCGCAAAGAAACGCTCGATCGCGGCGGACATCGTCGGGTAGCTCTCGACCGTCAGCCCGGCAAGATACGTGAGTCGGCTCGCCGCGAACGCCACCGGCTCGTCATCGCTCAGGTAGACCGTCGGCTCCCAGCCACCACGGTGGAGCGGCTCGATCAGCTCGCTCACGGCGCGGGCCACGCGCTCGGCAGTCACCGGGTCTGCTGCCACCTCACCTGCTGTGACCGCGGTGGAGCCGCATGCCCGATAGGTGACCTCACGAGCCATCTGTGGGCTGAAGCCAGCCAGCGCCTGCACCAGCACCCCAGGCAGCTCGGCGGCGGGAGTCGCCTCCCGCACGAGCGACAAGGCACTTTCGGGTGTCAGCCATCGAGGGTCACGCTTCACCTGGGGTGGTGGCGGCTCATAGGGCCGGCCTGGTAGTATCGGCCTGGCGGCGCTCATCGCTGGCGTGACCCGCTTAATCGCGTCGAGTATGCGCCCGTCGTCGCCGACAAGAATCAGATTGCTGTGCCGGCCCATCAGCTCAATCGCAAGATGCACGCGTGTCACCTTCCCAGCTTCCTCGGCCTGACGCTGGCCTCGCTCGTCGACTGCGAAGGACTTCTCGAACGTGAGCCAGAGGATGCGCTCCAGTGGCGGCTGGCCGACCTCGATGAGACGCCCTCCCCGCACATACTTGCGGAGTAGGAGCAAGAGCGGTGTCACCTGGTCAGGGTCACCGGCTGGCCCGTGCTCGGCCAGGAGCACGCGCGGGTCTTGCGGGTCGGCATCGAACAGAAGCGTCAGCCGTCGGCCAGTGTAGACTTCGATGGCCAGTGCGAGCGGCCCAGTCTGGACGACCTTCTGGACGCGGCCCCTCAGTAGTCGGTCGCTGATCTCCTCGCGCAGTGCAGCGATGGTCAGGATGTCGAACACGGAACACCTTCTGGCATCGCTAACGGCATGACGTTCGACGAGCTGCCGGTAGGCGGCAGGCTATGTTGCTCTCCCAACCAGTATGGCAGAATGAGATCTGGCCGGGGGTGGTTCCTGGGTGGCTGCACCTGCCAAGGTCACATCCAGCGAGAGCGTGGGAGATCAGGAAGCATCCCCGGCTGCGGCAAGTGTGTGGGAGGTCGCTGCCGGTGACTGACGACGTCGGACTCAACACCCAGGCTGATGATCTTCTCGACGAGCTCCGCGCGCGCGTCCGCCCCAAGATCATCGTGATCTCCGGGCCATCTGGCGTGGGAAAAGACTCGGTCATCGAGCGGATGCGCTTGGCGTACCCCGATTTCTTTTTCGCCGTCACGGCGACCACTCGACCGCGTCGGCCCGGTGAGATCGATGGCATTCACTACTACTTCATGAGCCGCGATGACTTCTTGCAGGCACGCGAGCGGGGAGAGTTTCTCGAATCGGCGGAGGTCTACGGACATCTCTACGGTGTACCGAAAGATCGTGTCCGCAAGGCACTCCGTAGCGGCAAGTCCGTGGTGGTGAAAGTCGACGTGCAGGGAGCGGCCTCAATCCGCCGGCTCGTACCCCAGGCCATTCTCATCTTCCTGGCACCTCCCTCCATGTCCGAACTGATGCAGCGTCTGCGCAGCCGCAAGACCGACGACCCAGCGACCCTGATGGAGCGGATCGCCACTGCCTCTCGGGAGTTGGCCCAGGTCTTCGAGTTCGACTACGTGGTCTTCAACGAGCGTGACCAGCTCGACCAGACGCTGGCCACGATCAACGCGATCCTGCTTGCCGAGCAGTGCCGGGTGCATCAACCGGAAGTCGTGATCTGAGCAAGGGTGCTCGGCCGTGCGGCGGCGATCTCCGGTGCCTCGGCTTCTTCGTCCTCCGGGACATAGCGGAGTGTTGAGCGATCCTCGACCCGGTCGACGAACAGGATGCCGTCGAGGTGATCGATCTCATGCTGAAGCACGCGCGCCAGAAAGCCACTGGCCTTAATCCGCACCTCCCGGTCGTCAAGATCGCGTGCCTTCACGGTGACGTTCATCGATCGTGGGACGTCGCCGACCCATCCAGGGATGCTGAGACATCCTTCCGGGCCGACCTGCCGGCCACTCGCCTTGACGATTTCGGGGTTGACCAGCGTGAGCCGTATCTCGGGGTCGTCCTCATGCTCGAACCCCGCCGGGATTCCGACGATGATCAGGCGACGCAGAACCCCCACCTGCGGCGCGGCCAGGCCGACGCCGTTGGCCGCTTGCAGGGTATCCCACATGTCTCGGGCCAGCCGGCGCAGCCCCTCGTCGATCGACTTGACCCGAACCGCCTTCTGGCGTAGCCGTGGATCTCCTTCAGTGATGATTGTCAATGCCGCCATCGAGCGTAATCCCCACTCTGCGTCGTCGTTACCCCAAAGTATAGCCTATTTCCGCCTCTCCCAGCCCCGAGGCAGCACCACGCGGTCGTGAGTCAGAGCAGGCTGATCGGGTCGACGTCGACGACCCAGCCGGGATCGATGGGGTAGGCTGCGACCAGGCGCTGGGCATCTGCGCCCCGCAAGAGGATCTGCCACTGATACCGGCCACGCAGGCGCGTGATGAAGGCGGGTGTCGGCCCCAGTACGTCCACGTCGCTGAGGCCGAGACGGGTCGCTGTCCCACGTAGGCGCTCGGCCATCGACTCGGCCGCGATCTGGCAGGCGAGGTCGTCGCTGTGCCGGTGGAGGAGGCGCACGAGCCGGCGAAAGGGTGGGTAGCCGTGACGGCGACGAAACGCCAGCTCCTCGCGGTAGAAGGCGTGGTAGTCGTGCCGGCTGGCCGCCTGGATCGCGTAATGATCCGGTGTGTAGGTCTGCACAATCACCCGCCCGCCGGGGCTTTTGCGCCCGGCCCTCCCAGCGACCTGTGTCAGGAGCTGGAACGTCCGCTCACCGGCCCGGTAGTCCGGCAGGTAGAGCTGCGTATCGGCGTTGACCACCCCGATGGTCGATACATGCGGGAAATCGAACCCCTTGGCGACCATCTGTGTACCGATGATGATATCGACCTCGTGCCGCCGCGCCTGCTGTACCAGCTCGGCTGGGTCGACTCCCGAGCGAGCGACGTCGTGATCCCAGCGCACCACCCGTGCTTTGGGAAAGATCCGGCGCACATCCCGCTCGACCCGCTGCGTCCCGGCCCCATAGTAGCTCACTGCTCCGCTGTGACAGGCCGGGCAGGTGGAGGGCGGCGGGCGGCGGAAATTGCAGCGGTGGCACAACAACAGGCTGCGATCGGCATGGTAGGCCAGCGGCACGTCGCACAACGGGCAGACCTCGACATGCCCGCATGCCCGACACTGGACGACCGTCGCCAGCCCGCGCCGGTTCAGCAGCAGGATCACTTGCTCGCTGGCTGCCAGCGCTTCCGACAGCGCTTGGAGCAGAGCCTCACTGAACAGCCCCAGGTTACCGCGCTGCAGCTCCAGGCGCATATCGACGATCTCGACCGGTGGCAGCCGAAGCGGTGCGCGGCTCACGAGTCCGTCCGCGCTCACCACGCGCGGCCCGACACGCTCTCGGAGCTCCAGCCGGATCACCTCGCCCTGCTCGCAGGCATAGCTGGTACTCACGTCCGGCGTGGCACTGCCCAGCACCAGTACCGCCTCGTGTCGGTTGGCGAGCTGCCGAGCCACGGTCCGCGCGTGGTAGCGTGGCGGCGAATCCTGTTTGTAGGCTGCCTCATGCTCCTCATCGATGACCACCAGTCCAAGCTGCTTCACCGGCGCAAACAGCGCCGAGCGCGGGCCGACCACCACCGGTGCCTGTCCCTGAGCGACCGCCTGCCAGGCCGCTGTCCGCTCGGCGCCGCTGAGCGCGCTATGGAGGAATACGACCTGGCCCGGAAACCTGGCAGCGAAGCGCCCAGCCACCTGGCTCGCCAGCGCGATCTCCGGCACCAGGATGATCACCTGCCGGCCCTGCCGTAGACACTCGGCGGTTGCGCGCAGGTACAGCTCGGTCTTGCCACTCCCGGTCACGCCGTGGAGCAGAAACACCTGCGCGCGCCGCGCACGCAGCGCGTCGCGGATGTGCGACCAGGCTCGCACCTGCTCCGGAGTCAAGTCGAGATCGCTGGACGGGCCTTCGGGAACGACAGTGGTCGGCAACCGCGGGAGCTCCACAATCTCAACCGTGCCCCGCTCGGCAAGCCTGCGGAGCGTGGCCAGCGACACACCTTCGCGGCGCAATGCTTCCCAGGGGACGGGTGCTTGGCCATGGCGCGCCAGCCAGCGCTGGATCCGTTCCACCACCTGCCATTGTTGCGGAGTTAACCCGTCTTCTCCCCCCAGCCTCAGCCGCACGAAGCGTTCCATCGCCACCCGCGATGTCCACGGCCGCACACGCGCCGTTCGCTCCAGGACGCCCGTCGTCACCAGCCGCTCGACCACGGTCGTCAAGCGCCTGCCGAGCACCCGGCGCGCGGCCTCCAAGGTCATCTCGCCCCTGGCGGCGAGAAGATCCACCAGCGCGCGTTGTACCGGCGTGAGCGTAGCCGCAGCCTCGAGCGCACCTGGCCGCAGACGCAGGACTTCGACCGTCTGGCTGCCGACACCGGGAGGCAAGAATGGAGAGAGCGCCTCGAACAGGGAGCAGGCGGTCTCCTCGCTGAGCCACTCCGCGATCTCCCATTGCCAGGGTTGGAGCCGGAAGGACGGTTCGACCGGTGCGTACAACGGGCGGACAGGGAACGGCGCCAGCTCGCGGTGGCAGCGCACGACCACCGCGAGCCTCAGCTCGTCGCGAACTGGAACCCAGACGAGCTGGCGCTCCTCGATCTGGCCGATCAGGTGCTCGGGAACGGCGTAGGTCAGCAGCCGGCGCCGCTCGGCGCTTGGCACGTCGGCGGCGACATCGACGAACAGCGCGCGCGGCGGGTCAGTCACGGGCCAAAGCTCCTGGCTCCGAGCATCTCGACCGACTAACGTCCCCGATGAGGATACTCGTTTCTTGCTTGCCTTGCTGTCACCGGAAACCAGAGCAGCCTCTTGCCTCTAGCGAGGCACTCTAACTCTCGACGCCAGAGCAGACTGCTCGTAGAATGGGCACAGAAACCGGACAGCGATGTGCGGAGGAAGATCGGCGGCGCCCGAGCAGGCGCGGAGGGAAGGGGAAAGCCCATGGCGATCAGTCGCTACGTCGGCGCGCGTGTCCGGCGTAAGGAGGATCCTCGGCTCATCACTGGCATTTCGCTCTACGTCGACGATCTCAAACTGCCAGGCATGCTCTCTGTCGCCTTCGTGCGGAGCACGTATCCACATGCGCGGATTAGGCGGATCGACCCAGCGCCGGCGTTGCAGATGCCGGGCGTGGTCGCGGTGATCACCGGCGAACAGCTCCGGCAGTGGGTCAAACATGCCGCGCTTGGCGCTGGCGAGGGTGACGAGGGTGGCGCGCCGCAGGTGGAACTCCTGGCAGCGGACGTGGTTCGCTACGTAGGTCAGCCCATCGCCGCCGTGCTGGCCGAAGAGCGCTACCTCGCCCACGATGCCGTCGCCGCGGTACAGGTGGACTACGAGCCGCTGCCGGTCGTCACCGACCCTGAGGAGGCGATGAAAGACGGCGCGCCGCAGCTCTACCCGCAGGTGAAGAACAATATCGGTGCGCGCTGGGATCGCACGTCCGGCGATGTCGAGGGCGCCTTCGCCCAGGCGGATCTGGTGGTCAAGCAGCGCTTCGTCAACCAGCGCCTTGCCGGCAATCCGATGGAGCCCCGCGCAGTCGCGGCGGCGCCTGAGCCGCTCATCGGTGGGGTGACCGTCTGGAGCTCGACCCAGGCGCCTCACTGGAACCGTGACGCGATCGCTGGGGTGCTGGGGCTGGCGCAGAGCCAGGTGCGGGTGATCGCGCCTGAGGTCGGTGGTGGCTTCGGGGTCAAGATCGGTGCCTACCAGGAGGACGCGATTCTGGCAGCGCTCGCCTGGAAGCTGCACCGCCCAGTCAAGTGGGTCGAGACGCGCTCCGAGCATATGCTGGTGACGAACCACGGTCGCGACCAGGTTGTGGAATACGAAGCTGCAGTGCGCAAGGACGGCAAGATCTTGGCCCTCCGGGCCAACATCGTCCAGAACCTTGGCGCCTACCCTAAGGGGCTCTACCTACCGGGGTTGACCGGCACGATGGCGGTCGGCTGCTATGACATCCCGGCCGTCGAGATCCACGCCGTCGGCGTCTACACCAATACGATGGCGGTCGGAGCCTATCGCGGTGCCGGCCGGCCGGAAGCTGCCTACTACATCGAGCGGATGGTCGATCTCATCGCCAACGAGCTGGGGCTCGACCCGGCAGAGGTGCGGCGGGTGAACTACATCCGCCCGGAGCAGTTCCCCTACACCACCGCAACGGGGGAGCGGTACGACACGGGCGAGTACGAGAAGGCACTCAACCGGGCGCTAGAGCTCTCCCGCTACCAGGAGTGGCGGCAGCGCCAGCAGGAGCTCCGCCAGCAGGGCCGTTACCTCGGAGTCGGCATGGCTTCCTATGTGGAAATCTGCGGCTTCGGGCCTTGGGAGAGCGCGACTGTCCGCGTCGAGCCGAGCGGCGCGGTGAGCGTCTACACCGGCACCTCGCCCCACGGCCAGGGGCTGGAGACCGCGCTGGCCCAGCTCGTCGCCGATGAGCTCGGTGCCACCTTCGACGAGGTCGTCGTCCACCACGGTGACACCGCCAGCGTCCCACAGGGGAACGGCACGATGGGGAGCCGCAGCCTAGTGGTGGGCGGAGGCGCCCTACTGATGGCCATCGAGCGGGTTCGTGAGAAGGCGCGGCGCATCGCAGCTCACTTGCTCGAGGCGGCGGTAGACGACATCGAGTTCGCCGACGGCAAGTATCGCGTCAAAGGAGCGCCTGACCGTACGGTGACGCTGGCCGAGATCGCCCACGCAGCCTACGGCGGCTCGCTACCGGCTGAGATCGAGCCCGGCCTGGTTGCAACCGACTTCTTCGCTCCCGCCGACGAGGTCTTCCCGTTCGGTACACACGTCGCCGTCGTCGAGGTGATCCCGGAGACGGGCGAAGTCAAGATCCTGCAGTACGTTTCAGTCGATGACTGCGGGCCGCGCGTGAACCCGCTGCTGGTCGAGGGGCAGGTGCACGGTGGGCTGGCGCAGGGCATCGCCCAGGCGCTGTACGAAGAGGTCAAGTACGACGAGAACGGCCAGCTCCTGACCGGCACGCTGATGGACTACGCCGTGCCCAAGGCTGCGATGCTCCCGTCGTTCATTGCCGACAAGACGGAAACGACGACGCCGCTTAACCCGCTCGGAGCCAAGGGGATCGGCGAGGCCGCGACGATCGGCTCGACTCCCACCGTCGCCAACGCGGTGATGGACGCGCTCAAGCCTCTCGGCATCAAGCACCTGGACATTCCGTTCACACCGCAGCGGGTCTGGGCCGCCATCCAGCAGGCCCAGGGTTAGTCGCGGTCGCGAGCACCGTCACACACCCCCGGCCGGTGGCCGGGGGTGTCTCGTCTCTGGTGACTGCGAGAGGGCGCGGGGTACCTGCTTGTCGTTGACTATGCTTTCTAAAGGTGTCCGTGAGCACACCCGGGCGAATGAAACGGCTGGTGGGGATTCGCTGTTCGCGGCGGGCCCTGGGTGATCCAGTGGGTCAGACAGGTGCCGATGACTGGTGCGGTCTCCAGCGAGGTGCCTGTGTCGCCCGGGATCACATCACGGCCTCATACTGGGGATCAGGCCACTCAGGCATCCTTGCATCACGGGCTTTGACCAGAGGGAGGAACGCGATGAGTCTTGCGGGAACAGTCACGATGGTCACTGGCGGCACGGGGCAGGTCGGCCGGGTCGTCGTCCGTCGCTTCGCCGAGCAGGGTGGGCGGGTCATCGTTCCCTATCGCAATCCGGTGAAGTGGGAGGAACTACGCGCATGGCTGGGGGCACTCGCGGCTCAGGTCGATGGCCTGCCCGCTGATCTGACCGACCAGACCGCCGTCGAGCGCGCGACCGCGCAGGCACTCGCTCGGCACCGGCAGATCGACCACCTGCTGTGCCTGACGGGTGGCTTTGCCAGCGGGCGCTTCCTTGACGTCGAAGCGGGGCAGTGGGATCAGCTGCTGACGCTCAACCTGGTGCCCACCGTGTTCACGCTGCGCGCCGTTTTGCCCCACTTCGTGGAGCGCGGCCGCGGGCGTGCAGTGACGATCGGCGCCCGCCAGGCGCTGGAACCGTCTGCAGGGGCCGCCTTCTACGCCGCGTCGAAGGCAGCGGTGATCGTCCTGACTCAGTCGATCGCGCGCGAGCTGCGTGGCACTGGCGTAACGGTCAACTGCATCGTTCCGAGCACGATCGACACCGAGGCGAACCGACAGATGATGCCCAAGGCCGACCCGACAAGGTGGGTCAAGCCAGAGGAAGTGGCTGCACTGCTGCTCTTCCTCTGCTCTCCAGAGGCAGAGGCGATCAACGGCGCGGTGATCCCGATCTACGGCAAGCTCTAACTGAGTGGCGTGCGGACGACAGCGGAAAGCAGCGTGATCGTCAGCTCCAGGTCGCGCTCGTCGATCATCTCAAAGGCAGCGTGGGTGTACCTGGTACCGACGGCGAGCAGCGCGGTCGGGATTCCCTGGCGGATGAGGGCGGCGCCGTCGCTGCCGAAGCGCTCGAACACCGCATGCTGCACCGGCACGTTCGCGCGTTCGGCGATCTCAGCCAGCCGCCAGGTCAACCGGTAGTCGTAATGGGCTGATGCGTCCTTGTGCACGAGTTGTGGCCCCTGCCCGAGGGCTGTCGGCATGGCCCGCTCTCCCACCGTCGGCAGGTCGCCGACCAGCCCGACCTCGAGCGCGATGGCGTAGTCGGCGTCCACTTCCTGGCGTAACGAGCTGGCACCGAGCAGCCCGTTTTCCTCCTGCACGGTGACCGCAAAGTACAGGTCGCAGGCGAGCGGTGACACCTCGAGCTGCTCTAGCAAGAGCGTCATCACGGCGAGCGCCACCCGATCGTCCATCGCCTTGCCGTAGATACGCGTACCCAGCCGCCGCACCGGAGGATTCCAGATCACGCCAGCACCGACGTGCACCCCACGCTCGATGGCCTCTTCTCGCGATCTGGCACCGATGTCGACAAAGAGATCGTCATAAGAGACGGCTTTGGCCCGCTGGCTCTCGGGGACAACATGCCCGGTGGCGACTGCGAACAGCCCCTCGACCCGCCCCTTGCGCCCGAGCACGAGCGCCGGCTGCCCAACCGGGAACCGGTCGGCCGGCTCGCCCCGCACCTGGCCGGTCGTGAGCCAGAGGAACCCCTGCGGATCGATACTACGGACGACAAAGCCGATCTCGTCGGCATGTGCCTGAAGCACCAAGCGCGGCCCCTGGCCACCGATGTGGGCGATCAGGTTGCCGACCCGCGAGCGCCAGATCCGCCGGGCACGCGGGGCCCAGCGCGCCTCGAGCCAGTCGATGACGGCCGCTTCCTGCCCTGTCGGCCCAGGAAGCTCCAGCAGCTCGCGCAGCGCCTCGAAGCGCTCTTCGTCCACCTGCACTCCCTCCTTATCCCCACGATCCCCACGCGTCGCCCGTTCTATCTCAGGGCGTCACCCGCCTCGCACGCCACCATAGGTCGAGACCGTGTGGGAAAGGGGGCAGGTGCCAAGCTGCCGTCACTGCGGGTTGAACGGAGCACCACGGCTTCCCGCCGCGCTCACTGGCGACGACTGCGAGGAGACTCGCTGTCGAGCATGGCCGCGAGCGCGCGCGCCCACCGGTTCGGCTTACCATCCGGTCGCGTCCCGGCAGCACGCACCATCAGGCCGAGCGTGCGGCCGAGCGACGGCTCTGCCGACCGCGGTCGTGCTGATGCCTGTGGCACGCGCGGAGTCGCTGATTGTCCGGTCTCGGACTGGGTCGTCGATGACGACTGGGCGATACGAGAAGCCGATGGGGCTGGCTTTGTCCGCATCGCGCGGATCACGCGGGTGAGGCGGTCGTCGGCCGGCTGCAGGTGTCCGCCACGGCGCTTCCAGCGGTATCGACTGACGATCATCCCGACGAAGCCGCCGGAATAGGCGACTACCGCTCCCGTGCCGAGCGGGTTCGCCGAGATGATGTCAACCCCACCGACATCCGTGACCAAGATGACCCCCGCGGTGAGCAGGTAGCCGATGATCCAGGCCGCAGTCTCGTTAACCGCTTGCCCGAAGCGGTGACACGTCCTCCAGGAGAGGAGAAAGACAAGCGGGACGATCAGCCACACGGTCGCTCGCCGCCTCTGCTCGACACCCGACCAACGATACCAAGGATACTGGAATCGTCTGAGGCGCGCCAGCGCGCAGCCATCCCCTCAGCAGAGCTAGCGACGCCCTGGCTCTAACCCCCTCGGCGGGCCGATGATCTCGCGGAGAAGGAACGCCTCGCGCAGGCGTTGCGGTGACCGCAGGCGCGTCCGGAGCGTGGCATGCGCCTCAGTCCCATCGGTCTTGGCCTCGCTGTCTCCTGTGGCGTGAGCGCGCCGGGCACGCGAGGGCTCCACATCTTGAATGGTGCGACGCCAGTCTTGGCTGACTGCGATCGTTTGGGGATCAGACGCGTCGGAACGTCGGGTTGGCTTGGTCATCACAGCTGCTCCTCACGGGCGAGCGACTCTCGCATCCGGGTATCGGACTCCAGGTTACGCAGTCGATAGTAATCCATCGCTCCCAGGTTCCCAGCCCGCAACGCCTCAGCGAGCGCGAGCGGAATCTGGGCCTCGGCCTCGACGAGACGAGCCCGCATCTCCTGCTCCGCTGCGACAGCCATGGCCCGCCGCTGCTCGGCCGCTGCCTGAGCGATCCGCTTGTCGGCTTCAGCCTGATCCGTCCGCAGCTCGGCGCCGATGTTCCGCCCGATATCGACATCGGCGATATCGATTGAGAGGATCTCGTAGGCCGTACCCGCGTCGAGTCCTCGCTCCAGCACCCGGCGGGAAATGATGTCGGGGTTCTCCAGGACGAACTTATGTGACTCGGCTGATCCAATAGCCGACACAGTCCCCTCGCCGACGCGTGCGATAATCGTCTCCTCGCCAGCCCCGCCGACCAGGCGGTCGATGTTTGCGCGTACGGTCACACGAGCCACGGCGATGAGCTGGATGCCGTCCTTTGCCACCGCAGAGATTCGCGGCGTTTGGATCACCTTCGGGTTCACGCTCACCCGAACGGCTTCCAGCACATCGCGGCCGGCCAGGTCGATCGCGGTTGCACGGCGCCACGAGAGGTCGATGTTCGCCCGGTCGGCCGAGATCAACGCCGTGACGACGCGGCCGACATTGCCACCAGCGAGGTAATGTGCCTCCATCTGCCCAATGTCGAGCTGGAGCCCAGCCTTAGCCGCACTGATCAACGGCCGGATGATCTCCTGCGGCTTCACCTTGCGCAGCCGCATCCCGAGCAGTGTTCCCAACCCCACGCGGACGCCGGAGAAGAGCGCGGTGATCCATAGCCCAACCGGCACAAAGTAGAGAAACGCCACAACCAGAATCAGCGCGCCCAGCGCCAGCGCGATCACCGGAAGATTCACCCAGTCCATCGTTCCTCCTTGTCCTCGATATCTCCGGGCACGCCGCGATCACGACGCAGCCGGCGAACCACACGGCGGTACCCCTCGTCGCGCACCACCTCCACCGGCTCACCAGCGCGCAGATACTCGCCCTCGGTGACAACGTCGACCCGTTCTCCTTCAATCGATGCGAAGCCCCCCGGCCGGAGGTCAGTCAGGGCAATTCCCCGGCGACCGACTAACCCTGGCTGGGCTCCTCCGGTGCTCTCTTGCAGGGTAGGAACCGATGGGGCACTCGCCTCCCAGAGTCGTCTCCTGGGCGACGTCCCTGCTTGGTCGACCCGTGCCTGCAAGACCAGACCGCGGAACGTCGCAAGCCGGGGTAGCAGGAGCAGCCCCATCAGCACGCCGAATACGGCGGTCACCAGCGCGACCGCCACCGCCGTTATGCCCCGAGCGATGTCCTCGCTGGTCACGATCTCGCGTCCGGCCACGGTGAGAAAGAGGCCACCGAGCAGCGCAACGATGCCAACAATGCCAGCGATGCCGAAGCCAGGCAGGACGAATGCCTCGACGGCGAGGAGTCCAAGCCCGAGCACAATCAGTGCAGTACCCTCCCAGCCGGTCAGCCCAGCCAGGTAGTGTCCCCAGAAGAACGCAGCCAGTGACGCCAGCCCGGAGAGCCCGAGCACGCCGAACCCCTCGGTGAACAGCTCGCCCAGGAGCAACAGGAACCCGATGGTGAAGAACAGCGAGGCGATCACCGGCTCGGTCAAGAATCGGACGAGGCGCTCCGCCGGGCTGGGCTGGAGCGACCTGAGCTCAGCACCCGAGAGGTCGAGCTGGCGGAATAGATCAGTGAGGTCACGTGCCGTACCCTCGGCGTAACCCCACGCTAACGCTTCGTCCGCCGTCAGGGTCAGCAGCTCTCCCTCCGCTACCAGCCCTTCGACTACGATTGCCGGGTCGACCATCGCTTCGGCCACCGCCGGCTCGCGCCCTCGTGCCTCAGCCGTGGACTTAAAGGTCTTGCGCACTGCTGAGATCACCTTCGGGTCAGCCGTCTCGCCGGTCACAGCGACAGGAGTCGCAGCCCCCATCACTCCACCGGGAGCGAAGTAGATCTGCTGCGACGCGATCGCGATGAGCGCCCCAGCGGAGAACGCCTCGCGGTCGATGTACGCGATGGTGCGCACGCGCGAGCCGAGCAGCGCGTCGCGCATCTGGAGCGCCGCGTCGAGTCGCCCACCAGGCGTGTTGATGACCAGGACGACAGCCGCTGCGCCCCCCTCGTAGGCCTCTTCGAGCACCCGCCGCAGGTACGGTGCTAAGCCGAGGTCGATCGTGCCATCGACCCGCGCGATATAGACGGGCGCCTCGAGGCTCTGGGCAGCAACAGGACCTCGGTGGTCGACGCCAGAGGCGAGGAGGCCGAGGCCCAGCCCCACCGCAAGGAGGACACATGCAGCCCACCGCCCAAGCGAAGAGCTCACTCGCTCCGGTCGGAGTGCCTCCAGTGGCAGCATCGCCTCACCCGTCACTCTCCCGCTTGCACCAACTGCGCCCCTACGTGCTGCGACACTCAGGGAGCGCTTCATCGCGGCACGAGACTGTTGCACGCGCGCTTAAGTTCTTGACGTATCGTACCAGAGTCCACCGGCCGCGGTCATTCGCGTCCATGAGACTGCAGTCGTGGCAGCGAGCGCGCGTGGCCCTGGTAGAGTAGTCTTCGGGATCGCGGGAAGGCAGGGACGCCTCTGCGCCTGCCGACCACAAGGTGAAGGGGATGAGGCGTGCGCCGGGTGCGACGGTTCCTCACATTCCTGGTGGTGCTGGGGCTGCTCGTCTTCGGGCACAGGCTCAACCAGCGGCCGCCCGTCACGCCAGATGAAGCGACTGCAGACGTGCGGCGCTTCTATGACCGGGCAGCGCCACGCTACGACCGAGTGATACGGTTGGCTGAGTGGATGCTGTTCAAAGACGGGCGCCGGTGGGCGGCCGCGCAGGCCCGCGGAGATACGCTGGAGATCGCCATCGGTACCGGGCGCAACCTGCCGTACTACGCTGACGACGTCCGTCTCACCGGAATCGACATCAGCCCGGCGATGCTCGCGCTCGCACAGGAACGGGCACAGCGCCTGGGCCGCCAGGTCGAGCTGCGAGTCGGCGACGCCCAGGCGCTTGCCTTCCCAGACAGCTCGTTTGACACGGTGCTCTCCACACTCTCGCTCTGCACGATCCCCGACGCGGAGAGGGCGGTCCGCGAAGCTGCCCGCGTGCTCCGGCCCGGCGGGCGGCTTGTGCTGCTCGAGCACGTGCGGAGCCCGCTCCTCCTCGTCCGGTGCGTCCAGCGCCTACTGGAGCCGTTGACGCTGCGGCTGGAACACGACCACCTGCTGCGCGAGCCACTCGAGTATGTCCAGGCGGCCGGGCTGGTGGTGGAGCAGGTAGACCGTTCCCGGCTCGGTCTCGTTGAGCGGCTCGTCGCCCGTAAGCCGAGCTGATCCAGCTTCAGGTACGACGAGGCAGCCCGGTCTCGACCGGCACGTCGTCGCGGTTGCCCCACTCGGCCCAGCTCCCGTCGTAGACCCGCACGTTCTGGTAGCCGGACAACAGCAACGCCAGCGCCGCGTGGGCAGCGCGGACGCCTCCCTGGCAGTAGGTGATCACCGGGGTGTCGGGCGACACCCCAACCGCCTCGTGGCGTGCACGGATCTCGGCCGGTGACCGGAAGGTACGGTCACCGTCCCAGTCAAGGTTCTCTTGCCAAAAACGGTGGACAGCACCCGGCACGTGCCCGCCGCGCCGCGCCCGCACCTCCTCGCCGGTGTACTCACTCAGCCGACGCACATCAAGGACAACCGCCTCGCCGGTGTCGATCGCTCGGCGTACGTCGTCGAGTGTTGCGATCAGCTCAGGATGAACATCGCCGCCGAGCGTGAAGCGAGCAGGGACGACGATCGCCTCGTCAGTCGTGACCGGGCGCTCTTCGGCCAACCACTTCGTCCAGCCGCCCTCGAGGATGCGCACCTGATGGCCACGCCCGTAGCGGGTGAGGACGAACCAGACCCGAGCGCCGAAGTGCCCGCCCTCATCGTCGTAGGTGACGATCAGGTGCTCGTCCCCGATCCCGTAGCGGCTCAGTTCAGCGGCGACACGCTCCGGCGAGGCCATCATGTACTCGACAGGGTGGTCAGGGTCGCTTAGCGCAGCATTCCAGTCGAAGTACGTCGCGCCAGGGATATGCCCTCGGCGGTACTCCTCGAACGCATCGCGGCCATCGAAGTAATAGCGGCAGTCGAGGATCCGTAGGCCCGGTTCACCCAGCCGCGCGGCCAACCACTCGGTCGTGACGAGGACGTCCTCTCGGCGAAGTTCGAGACGCACGTGCGACCTCCTATCGCGCCCCTGCATCGCCTCTGAGTATACGGGCCTCACCGGCACGTCATCCGCCTTGCTGAGCCCGTTCCCTTCGCCAGCGAAGGTACGCCGCGAACCGCAGCAACTCGGCTAGGTCGTCCTGCGTCAGGCCGGTGAGGAGATCGGGTGGAGATTCAGCAGCCGTCCCCTCCCCGGCCGGCTCGAGCCGGCTGGCGATCGCGCGCAGCAAGCCAGCCAGCGAAAGGCTGTAGGCTGCTGCCAGGCTGCCCAGCGCCTCCGGCGAAGGCGCCTTCCGTCCCCGTTCGAGCTCGCTCAGGTACGGAACCGACAGGCCAGAGCGCTCGCTCAGCGCGCGCAGCGACCAGCCGCGGTTTCGCCGCAAGTCCGACAGCGCCCGCCCTAACGCCGCGCGGTACTCCGCTCCAGCGGGCTCGGAGTCGGCGGCTTTACCTGAGTGCCCACTCACTCGCCTAACACCTGAATCACCACGTTGCGTGTTCGGGGATGCGTATCGAAGTCGATGAGCACCACGCGCTGCCAGGTCCCCAACAACACCTCACCTCGCTCGAAGGGAATCGTCACGGAGGGGCCGATGACCAGCGCCCGCAGATGACTATGCGCATTGTCGTCGTAGTTGAGCCGGTCATGCAGGTAGTCCACCCCCGCCGGCGCGATCCGCTCGCCAACCTGTTTCACGTCTTCGATCAGCCCTGGCTCATACTCACTGACCGTGACCCCGGCGGTCGAGTGTGCGACGAAGACAGTAACGACGCCAGTCTGGAGCGCGCTTGCGGCGATCGCCTGACGAACCATCGGCGTGAGGTCGATCATCTGGTCGTTCCCGCGTGTCGGGACTTGAGCGCGAGCCGAGTAGACCTTGCACATGATCGACACCCGTTTCGCTTCCCCACAGACCGTTGGCTCACGGTTGGACAACGCGGCCACTGAGTGCGCCGCAGCCGTAACCGCTCACCGCGTCTCACCGGTACAAGGCGATCGTCTGTTGCCGCCTTTACAGGCGGGATGCCACAGCGGCCACGTTCGCCTCTACTCTCCGAGACCCTCGGTGGCCCGCTCGCTACCGGCTCGTGTATTCCTCCAGGAAGTACACCAGGGTGCACACACCGTGTCCGGTACCGCCAGCGGGCCCGAGTGGGCCCGCGCGCTCGGCCCAGGCCGGCCCAGCGATGTCGAGGTGGGCCCACGTGACGCCCTCAGTGAATTCCCGGAGGAACAACGCCGCGTTGACCGCCCCTCCCCAGCGGCCGCCGGTGTTCTTGATGTCCGCATGCTCGCTCTTCAACAGCTCCAGGTACTCATCCCAGAGCGGCATAGGCCACAGCTTCTCGCCAGCACGCTCGCCAGCGCGCGCCAACGCATCGAGCAGCGCCCGGTCGGTACCGAAAAGCCCGGTACCCTGCTTCCCAAGTGCCACGACACACGCCCCCGTCAGTGTCGCCAGGTCGATCAAGAGCTGGACGCCCTGCCGAGCGGCATAGGTCAGCGCATCAGCAAGCAGCAGCCGCCCCTCCGCATCAGTGCTGATCACTTCGATCGTCTTGCCGTTGAGCGCGCGCAGGATATCGCCGGGACGGAACGCTGCGCCGTCCGGCATATTCTCGGCCGCCGCCACCACCCCGTGGACGGTTAACGGCAGGCCCAACTCAGCCACCGCCCGCATCGCGCCGATCACCGCCGCTGCGCCGGCCATGTCACCCTTCATCCGCTCCATACCCTCGGCTGGCTTGATACTGAGACCGCCGCTGTCGAAGGTGACCCCCTTGCCGACCAGCCCGATGCTCGCTCGAGAGTCGCCGGCCGGTCGATAGACGAGGTGAATCAGCCGTGGCTCATGTCGGCTGCCCTGCCCGACGGCCAGGATTGCACCAGCTCCGATCTCCTCTAACATGCCTCGGTCGTAGACCCTACACTCAAGCCCGACCTGCTCGGCGAGCTCCCAGGCGATCCCCGCCAATCGCTCAGGAGAGAGGTCATTGGCCGGGCGGTTGACGAGATCGCGAGCCAAGCTCACCGCTTCGACCGTCGTCCGGCCACGCGCGATGGGCCGCTCCACGGTGGCTGGATCGGCGAGGAAGACGACATGTTCGAGCTGCCGAGTCGCCTCAGAGCCGGTGCGGTACTCGAGAAAGCGATAGGCTCCCAACCCCACCCCTTCGACGGCGGCCCGACAGACTGCCCCCGGGTCGAGACCTTCGACCGCCGGTAGCGGTGAGAAGAGCGTGCGTACTCCAGCTTCCGCCGCTGCCTGCGCTGCTGCTCCCCAGGCGCGCCGGATCTGGTCGGCTGTCTGCCTTCCCTGCGACCCGATGCCGGTCACGACCAAGCGCCGAGCCGGTAGCCGCCCCCAGGTCGGCAACACAGCGGCCTGGCCCACTCGGCCACTCAGCCCCAGACCAGCCAAGCCCTGGCGCAGCGCGCCATCGAGTGCACGATCAAGTTCCTGCACCGATGCGTCCAGGCTTCCATCGGCCAGGACTGGCACCAGCAAAGTGTCGGTGACCTCGAGCGGGGAGCGCAGCTCGGCGCTGAAGCGGACACTCATGGGGTATCCTCCTCAGAGCTCTCGAGCGTCAGGCTGAGGGAGTGAACCGAGACGAAGTCCGGATAGATCTTCTCACCGGCCCGGATCGGCACGTCGACCACGTTCTCAGCCGGTGGGAGAGGGCAGGTCCAACGGTCGTTGTACGCGCAGTACGGGTTGTACGCGTAGTTGAAGTCGACCACCAGTTTGTCGTCGGGCGCTTCCTGAGGGTCGAGGTACCGGCCGACTGGATAGGTCTCCGTACCGGCTGTCGCGTCGCGGAACGGTAAGAAGTACCGGCCGCGCCCCACTTCCCGGTAGACAACGAAACTGACGGGCTTGCCCTCGATCGTCACCGTGATCTTACCGGCCGGAATGAACTCTTTCGGCTCACCGGTGGTCGTCGCGAGCACGACCGGCTCGTGCGAGACGGCCTCCCGGTCGAGCTCGACCACGAACCGGAGCGCGGGGTTCTCCGGGTAGTAGCTCAACCCCTGGAAGCGCTCGCGCTGTTCGGGCAGCAGCGGCGAGTTCGGGTGGCTCCGGAAAAACTGGTCACGGCGGCGGCGGTACTCTTCTAGGCGGCTCATCGGCTTGCTCCAGTCCTCGGTACACGTCCAGGGGGCAGAGACGGCCCCGACGGCTAGGATACCGCAGGTGGCAAGTGGACACGGCAAACGGAAAGCCGGCCCATTGAGATGGCCGGCTTCCGGTTCTCTTGGGCGTTCACCGGGACGCGTCAGATACCGCTCGCCGCGCCACGCGCCATGCGACCTAGCTGACGACCTCCACGGTGACGCCCGCGACTGCGCTACTACTCATATCCGGGCATCACCTCCTTCCACCCTGCGCGGTCAACTCGACCACCGGTCGACGCCATGAGCCTAGCATGTGGCCACCGGGGTGTCAACCACACAGCGACAGCCACGCTGCCACAGGTTGACAGAGTGCATCGCTGCTCCCTATCATCCCGACGACTGCGCCCTGACGTGCGGCGAGGAGGTGCGGATGACCGATCCCTTGTACCTCGATGACAGTTATCTCCGCGAGTTCGACGCCCGCGTCGTGGCCGTCACCCCAGATAACGGCGTAGTGCTCGACCGCACCGCGTTCTACCCTGGCGGCGGTGGCCAGCCGCATGATACCGGCACGCTGTACGCTGGCGACCGCGCCTGGCGCGTCGTCTCGCTCCGCCGGGGAACGGAGTACGGGCAGATCGTGCATTTACTCGAGGGCGGCCCGCCTCCGGCCATCGGCACCGAAGTCCACGGGGCGATCGACTGGGAGCGCCGCTACCGGCTGATGCGCACCCACACAGCGCTCCACGTCCTCTGCGGTGTGGTCTTCCGCGAGTACGGTGCCCTGGTCACCGGCGGCAATATGGACGTGGACAAGGCGCGCATGGACTTCGAACTCGAAGATCTCAACCCCGAGCGCGTCGCCCGGATCGAGGCACTGGTCAACCAAGCCCTCGCCCAGGGACTCGAGGTACGCTGGCGCACACTCCCGCGGAGCGAGGCGGAGCAGATCCCCGACTTGATCCGCACCAAGGTCAACCTGCTCCCCCCGACCATCACCGAGGTGCGCGTGGTGGAGATCGTCGGTCTCGATCTCCAGGCGGACGGCGGCACGCACGTGCGCAATACGCGAGAAGTCGGCGGCATCAAAGTGATCGGTACCCGCTCCAAAGGACGGATCAACAAGCGGCTCGAGATCGCTCTCGTCGATCCCAGCGCGCCGGGACAGGGAGCAGGTGCGTGAGCCTCCCCTGGGATCGACTGCTCGCCGAGCGAGCGACCCGGATCCGCCCCTCGCTCCTGATCGACTTCGCCCGCCTGCCAGCGAGCGATGAGCTGATCCTCTTCTCCGGCGGCGCTCCTCCCTCGGAATGCTTGCCGGTCGACAAGATCGCGCGGGCGCTCTTCGACGCCTGGCACGCCGAGCCTGGCGCGCTCGGCTACGGCGAACCCCAGGGGTACGAGCCGCTCCGGGCCGCCATCGCCGAGCGCATGCGGCACCGTGGCGTGGCTATCGACCCTGACGACCTGATCGTCACCAACGGTTCCCAGCAAGGCATCGACCTGGTGGCCCGCTTGCTTTTGGAGGCAGGCGACCGTGTGGTGGTGGAGGCGCCCACCTATTTCGGCGCCCTGCAGGTCTTCGAGCCGTTCGCTGTCCAGATCTCTTCCGTTCCGGTGGACGACCGAGGGGTCATCGTGGAAGCGCTCGAGCGAGAACTGCTCGCGCGCCCTCGCCCGAAGCTGATCTACACGATCCCGACCTTCCAGAACCCGTCCGGGGTAACGCTCGACCCGGAGCGACGTGCGGCGCTCGTCGCGCTCGCCGAGCGCCACGGCGTGCCGATCGTCGAGGACGATCCGTACGGCGAGCTGTGGTTTGACCGGCCGCCACCACCGCCGCTCCGCGCCTTGCACGCCGACGTGCTCTACCTGGGTACCTTCTCCAAGACCCTGGCGCCGGGACTGCGGATCGGCTGGCTGGCCGCGCCGCGTCGCCTGATGAAGCTCCTGGTCGACGCCAAAGAGGGTGCCGACATCCAGGCTGACCGGCTCCTCCAGCGTGCCCTCGCTCGCGTGCTCGCGGACGAGTGGTTCGACCAGCATCTGGCGGCGGCGCGTGCACACTACCGAGAGCGCTGTGCGCTCGTGCTGCGCGGCCTGCAGCGCGAGCTGGAGGCCCTGGCGACCTGGAACCAGCCGGCCGGCGGCTTCTTCATCTGGGTTACCTTACCGGAAGGCGTCGATACCGACGCGCTGCTGGTGGAGTGCGCGCGGCAGGGCGTGGCCTATATCCCCGGCTCGGCCTTCTACCACGACCGCGCGCCTCGATCCAGCTTCCGGCTGGGCTTTACCACGCTCTCCCTGGCCCAGTTAGACGAGGGCATCGTCCGGTTGGGGCGCGCCATCCGTGCCGCCCTTCGACCGGATCGCGCCTGAC
>CALKCJ010000041.1 GCA_938082375.1 uncultured Thermomicrobiaceae bacterium | reverse complement strand
ACCAGAACTGCTGCGCCTGCTCAGAGAGCACCCGGAGTGGCGGGATACTCTGCGGGCGACGCTGCTGACCGAGGAGCTGCTCCAGCTCCCGGCCCTGACCGAGCGCCGCTTCGCTGAGCTCGCCAGCGCCATCGAGCGGCTTACGGAGCGCCAGGAGCGTACCGAAGCGGCGCTGGCCGAACTGGCTGCCCGCCAGGCCGAGACTGAGGCACGCCTCAGCGCGCTCACCGCTCGCGTCGACCACCTGGCTGAGCAGGTCAGCGCGCTCACCGCTCGCGTCGACCAGCTCGCTGCCCGCCAGGCCGAGACTGAGGCACGCCTCAGCGCGCTCACCGCTCGCGTCGACCAGCTGGCTGAGCAGGTCAGCGCGCTCACCGCTCGCGTCGACCAGCTGGCTGAGCAGGTCAGCGCGCTCACCGCCCGCGTCGACACGTTGACCGTCGACATGGCTGAGCTCAAGCAGTTTCACCTCGAGGCGTCGTACCGGGAAAGAGCACCAGCGATCTTCGGTGGCCCGCGGTTCCGGCGGATTCGGGTACTCTCACGCACCGACCTCGACGACCTGCTCGAGCCCGCGCTCGACGAAGGCCGTATCACCTGGGACGAGCGCACGTCGATCTTGCAGGCAGACCTCGTCGCCCGGGGTCGCACGCCTGAGGACCAACAGCTCTACCTGGTCGTTGAGATTTCCTGGGGCGTGGGCACGACTGACATCGCGCGAGCAATCGAGCGCGCCGAGATACTGCGCAAGGCCGGCTTCCCCGCCCGGCCAGTGGTCGCCGGCCGCTGGCTAACGCCGGACGCTGCTCAGACACTGGCACGCTTGCCGGTAGACCAGCGACCGGTCATCGCGCTGGACGGTACCATCGAGTGGGACGGCAGGAACTAAGCGGTAGCTCCCGTCGCCTGCGCGAGTCCTTGGGCTCCATCTGAGGAGTGAGCCGAAGCATGTACCACAGATGGTTCCCCTATGGGCGCCACGACCGAGCGCCGCAGCCGGAGGTCACGGCCGAAGACCTCCACCGGATCTACGTCGTCGTCCCGCGCGACGACGGGACGGGCACCGAGAACGTCACGGTCGCGCGGATGAGCGACCGGCAGTTCCGCCAGTGGATCGTGGCCAAGGGGGAGCTGCACGGGGTGCCGATGATCGCCCCGATGGGCCGGATCGGCCAGGAGACGCGGGTGCGGATGATCAACCGGCTGATCAAGCACGGCGTCCGCATCTACATGGTGCCCAAGGCAGAGCCGGAAGCCTGATGCTAGCGGCGGCCGGCTCAGCTCCGGGCGAGCTCACGCAGGAGGAAGAGCAGGTTGGCCGGGCGCTCGGCCAACCGTCGCATGAAGTAGGGGTACCAGTGCCGGCCGAAGGGGACATAGACGCGCATGGCGTACCCCTCGCGCACGAGCTGCTCCTGCAAGTCGCGCCGCACCCCGTAGAGCATCTGGAACTCGAACTTCTCGCGACCGATGCCGAGGCGCCGAGCGAAGCCCTTGGCCACGCGGATGATCGCCTCGTCGTGCGTGGCGATGGCGACGAACCGGCCAAACTCCAGGAGCAGCTCCATCTGTCGGCGATAGGCAGCGTCCACCGCTCGCTTCGAGGGATAGGCCACCGTCGGCGGCTCGGCGTACGCGCCCTTGACCAGCCGCACCCATACTTGGCGCTCGATCGCCTGGCGCACGTCGCGCTCGGTGCGGTAGAGGTAGGCCTGGAGCACCAGCTCGATATGGTCGCCGTAGACCGGGTGGAGGCTGTAGAAGAGATCGAGCGTCCGCTGGGTGTAGGCCGAGCCCTCCATGTCCACCGCCACGGAGTTCCCCAGCTTCCGGGCGTGGGCGACGATCGACTCCAGGTTCTCCCGGCAGAGCTCGTCGCTGATATCGAGCCCCAGCATTGTCAGCTTCACCGAGATCGTGCTGTCGATGCCGCTGTTGGCGATCCGATCGAGCACGATGCGGTAGGTCTCAGTCGCAACCCGCGCCTCGTGCTCGTCGGTGACGTTCTCGCCCAGGACATCGAGCGTGGCTGACATGCCGCGCCGGTTCAGCTCGCGGACAGCCTCGACGGCTTCCTCCAGCGTCTCGCCCGCCACAAAGCGACGAACCAGCGGCTGGGTGACCGGCGCGCTCCTGACCAGCTCGGCCACCTGCGGCTGGCGGGCCAGCCAGAGCATCGCCGTCCGGAGCACGGGCATAGCGCTTCCTCCTCGCACGAACGCACGCGCACGTCTCCGGCAAGGGATTGTACCGCCGCACTTGCGGGATCGGCTGAGAGTCGGTCGGCCTCTGAGCCTGCAGATCGAACCTCCCTCACCCCGGCTTCGCCGCCCCTCTCCCACTTGGTGGGAGAGAAGCTGGGGGTGAGGGGGGATCGCGAACACCCGTTCGAGGACGTGCTAGAATCAACCAGAGCGAGTGGAAGACGCCATGACAACGCTGCCCGACCACGCCTGGGTCACCACGATCCGCGACAGCCTCTACGACCGGATCCCGTTGACCGCCGCCGAGGCGGCGCTGATCGGCACCTCGGCCTTCCTGCGGCTCGACCGGATCCAGCAGCTCGGCTTCGTCAGCAAGGTCTGGCCGGGCGCCAAGCACACCCGCTTCGAACACTCGCTCGGCGTCATGCACCTGATGCGCCAAGCGGTCGCCTCTGTCCGCCGCTACGATCGCGAGGGGCTGATCGACGACGCGGCGGCCCGGGCTGCCGTCGCCGCCGCGCTGCTCCACGACATCGGGCACTACCCGTTCAGCCACGCGATTGAAGAGCTCGGCCCGCCGGTACTCCCGCACGAGGAGGTCGGCCGCCGGTTGATCGAGAGCGGCGAGGTCGCCGAGGTGCTGGAGCGCGCGTGGCGGGTCGATCCCGGCCGGGTAGCCGACCTGGTGGCCCCCCGCGGCGAGCTCTCCCCCGCCGACCGGCTGCTGCGCGGCCTGCTGAGCGGTCCGCTCGACGTCGACAAGCTCGACTACCTGCCGCGTGACGCTCGCCACTGCAACGTCCCCTACGGCGGGGTGGACACCCCTCGGCTGCTCGACGCTCTCCGCCCGGCGGTCGTCCAGGGCCAGCAGCGCATCGTGGTCACCGCCAAGGGAGTCAGCCCGCTGCACTCGCTGATCAACGCCCGGCAGGAGATGTTCGACAACGTCTACTGGCACCACACCAACCGGGCCTGCATGGCCATGCTGTTGCGCGCGGTGCAGGACGCGCTGCTGGCCGGCGCCATCGACCCTGCCGAACTGCCGCGCCACGACGACGCCTCGCTGCTGGAGCGGCTGGGCGGCCCCGGGATGCCGGCGAGCACCCGCGCGCTGGTCGAGCGGCTGCGCGAGCGGCAGCTGCACAAGCGGGCGGTGGAGGTGAGCGCCCGCGCACCGGAGCTCTACCGCTACCTGAGCGGGCTCTTCTACGCGCCGACCCAGCGCCGCGCGCTCGAGGTCGAGATGGCCCGGCGGCTGAGCGCGCTGCTGGGTGACGAGGTGGCCGACTGGGAGATCCTGATCGACCTACCCAAGCCGGAGCGCTGGAGTACTGACGTCTGGGTCCTCTTCGAGCGGCCGCCGGTCGGCTTCCGGGAGCTGATGCCCTGGACGGAGGTAATCGGGCTCTCGGACGAGGACTTCAAGCGCTACGAGGAGCACCGGCGACTGGTGCGGATCGTCACCACCGAACGGCTGCGGGAGGCGATGGCGGCGCGCTGGGAAGCGCTGCTGCTGCCGCTGCTGGCCCAGCCGGCCCTCCCGGCCGGCTGAACCCGGTTGATGGACGAACAGGGTGTAGAGGCAGCCGGCCAGGCGATCTTCCATTCCATTCGCCCATCGGTGACCCCAGCGACCCGGGGCAGCGAAACCGAAAGGTTCGGAGGGCCGGATGGTTCCTCACCCCTAGAACATATTAGGAGAAAGACCGCCAGCCGGCAATTCCCCAGGCGCGCTTACAGGGTACCGCGCCCCTTCTCCGATTGGGGAAGCGCGTTATCCCATTCGCCCGCGAGCGATCCCGGTACACTGAGCCAGCGCTGAGTGTAGGGTCGCGCGCTTCCCGGCGAGGACAGGAACCAGGGGCGACCGAAGCGGTCGCCCCTGGTCGGGCTTACCTCGGCTAATCGCGTCCGGCTAGGCCCGGGTACCGCGGCGCCAGCGCCGGTGCAGCTCGAGGCCAGCGCCGGCAGCCATCAGGAGGCTCCCCAGCCCCGTCAGCAACCAGAGCATCCCCGAGCCGCTGTCACCGCGGCCGGTCTTCGGCAGCACCTGCGGTGGCGGCGTGCCCACGACCGGCGACGCCTCGCTCACCCGGGTCGGGGTCGCGGTCGCCGGAGCGGCCTCGCTGACCGGCGTCGTCGGGCTCGGCTGTGGCGCGGTGGGCGTCGGCGTGGCTGTGGCTGGCGAGGCCTCGCTCACCGGCGTCGGCGTCGGGGTGGCAGTCGGCGTCCGTGTCGGCCGTGGCGTCGGGGTTGGAGTCGGGGTCGGGGTCGGCGTCGGTGTCCGCCGCGGCCGTGGCGTCGGGGTCACCGTCGGCGTCGGCTCCGGCGTGCCTTCCGGCGTCGTCGTCACCGTCGGGGTGGTCGTCTCGGTCGGGGTGGCCGTCTCCGTCGGGGTGGCCGTCTCCGTCGGGGTGGCC
>CALKCJ010000040.1 GCA_938082375.1 uncultured Thermomicrobiaceae bacterium | reverse complement strand
TTCCCCGGTCTCGCCATCATGCTGACCGTCCTCAGCCTCAACCTGTTCGGCGACGGCCTGCGCGACGTGCTCGACGTGCGCACAGTGAGCGAGGCGGAGTGACCCCTGCCGCGTCCCGGTGACTCCAGCAGCGGATGTGGCAACGGCCAGGCGGCCGGGTCAGACCGCGGGCGGCTCGGCCGCCTGCAACAGGTCGTAGAGGTGGGGCTGGCGCATCCGCAGGTAGTCCTTGGCGCGAACCGCGCAGGTCGGGTACTCGCTCCCCAGGTTGGTCGTGTCGATCTCTCGCACAGCTACGCCGCTGTCGTCCGCACCGAGCACCATCTCGCCGGTCCGGAAGGCCGCGGTGGGGCCGAAGACCGCGCTGTGCCCGATACCTGCAGGCGCCGGCAGGCTGGCAAAGGCCAGATAGCAGTTGTTCTCGATCGCCCGCACGCGTGCCAGGTGGAAATGAACCGGATCCTCGCCGGTCACCGCCGGCGGCTCCAGCGGCACGGCAGTGGGGCCCAGCCCGAGTACCGGCGGCAGGTTAGGGCCGGCCGGCACGGTCAGCAGGTCGCAGCCCTCAAGTGCCAGCGCGCGGGCGATCTCCGGGAAGCAGAGGTCGCTCCCGAGCAGCAGCCCGACGCGCCCGAGCGACAGGTCGACCACCGGCGGCCGGCTCCGACCAGCAGCGCACCACTCGCGCTCCGGCCCGATCGGGTGCGCCTTGCGGGAGCGGGTCAGCTCCCCCTCGGGGCCGAGCAGCACAGCCGAGGAATAGATCTCGTCGCCCACTCGCTCCAGCAGCCCGGCGACGAGGTAGATCCCTCGTCGAGCCGCCAGGCTAGCCAGCTCGGCGACCGGCCCGGCGGAGCCGAGCAGCGCCCAGCGCCGGGCTTCCTCGCGCCCGCGCGGGAGGCCCGTCAGTGCGTACTCCGGGAAGACGACCAGCTCTACCTCCGCCGGCAGCTCCTCGATGGCTCCGGCGATGGCTCGCAGGTTAGCGCTCGGGTCGCCGAGCACCGGCGCGAGCTGGACGGCCGCGACCGTCGAGCGGCGGCCCGGCGGCAGCGGGCGGTGGCCGTAGAGGCCGTGGAACTGGAGCGGATTCCACAGGTAGGCGTTGAGCGTCAGGGTGTCGTAGAGATCAGGGCGGCGGGCGCGCAGCTTCTCCGGCGGGCCGCCGGGCGAGAACGCCTTCTCGCGCGCCCGGGCTAGCGAGACCTCGCCCAGGACGACGCCGTCGCCGGTGTCGAGCATGGCCTGGATCGCGCCGTCGGGATCGAGCACCGCCGAGCCGCCGGAGAACTGGACGCCGCGCTCGCAGCCGTAGCGGTTGGCGGCGACCAGGTAACAGCCGTTCTCGAAGGCGCGCGCGATCCAGGCGGCCGAAGGGCTCTTCTCCTCGAGCCAGTTTGTGGGGAAGCAGAGTACGTCGGCTCCCTGGAGCGCCAGCAGCCGGGCCGGCTCGAAGTAGTCGGCGTCCATGCAGATCAGGATCCCGAGCCGGCCGAGCGGGGTGTCCCAGACCGGCAGGCCGAGGTCGCCGTCCTTGGCCCACTTCGGCTCGCTGATGTAGCTGTGCGTCTTGCGGTAGACGCCGACCAACCCCTCAGGGCCAACCAGCGCCGCACTGTTGTAGAAGATGCCGGTCTCCGGCGCTACCTCCGGCATGCCGACCACGACGTAGCAGCCGCGCTCGCGGGCTATCTGCGCGAAGCGCTCGGTCGTCGGGCCAGGGATCGGCTCGACGTGCGGCCGGATCTCCTCGCGGTCGTACCAGCAGTAGCCGGTGGTCGCCATCTCCGGCGTCACGATCAGCCGGGCGCCGTGGCGGGCTGCCTCCTCGACCAGCGCCAGCAGGCGTCGTAGGTTCGCCTCCTTTTCACCGAGCACCGGCTCGAACTGGACAGCAGCGACGGCGTATCGCTCGAGCGGCTCGACTCGCCCAGGCATATGACCCTCCGCTCCCTCACAGCCAAGATCACCACATCCGGTGTTCACCGCCGGCCTATAGCAGCCCGCACGCGCTGTCGGTCAGGCGGCCCCAGTGTTGCACTGGGCCCTCGCCACGACCGCTGCATAGGTGGCCACTCATCGGTGCATCGGCGCCCGCTGCCATCCTACCGCGACCAGCCTGCCAGCGCGAGATTGCGGCTGGTCACTCCGGCCAGCCGGGCTGCCGAGCGTGAGCGCTCCGGAACCGGTGGCGAGATGTCGCATATCGTTGACATTGAGTCGTCGATCGATTACGATGCTATCCAGAGGAAAGCGATCGCTCGATCGGAGGAGCGATGGGCCGCCAGGCTGATCCTTCACCGCTCCGGGTGCGCGTGCGCGAGCGCCGGCTCGCCCTTGGCCTCAGCCAGCAGGAGCTGGCCGGGCGCGCCGGGCTGAGCCGCCAGGCGCTCATTGCCATCGAGGCCGGTCGGCTCGTCCCCAGCGTCGCGGTTGCGCTCCGCCTCGCCCGGGTGCTGCGCTGCCGCGTCGACGACCTCTTCGTGCTGCCCGATGTCCACCCCACGGTCGAGGCCGAGCTGGGCAGTGGGGCGCCAGGTTCGCTCGATCCCCCCTTCCGCGTCTGGTTGGCGCGCGTTGGGCCGCGCCTGCTCGCCTGGCCACTGGCCGGCGCGGTCAGCGACGAGCAGGCCGACGGCATCGCGCGCGAGCGCCGGGGTGAGCGTCGCCTCGCCGTCGAGCTGGTGAGCGACCTCGTCGAGCCCGAGCGCTCGCTGGTGATCGCCGGCTGCGACCCGGCGCTCGCCGTGCTCGGCTCGCATCTCCGTCGCGCCAGCCGGGCCGTCCGAACCGTCTGGCTGCCGCAGAGCAGCCTCCAGGCGCTCCGAGCGTTGGCCCGTGGCGAAGTCCACATCGCCGGCACGCATCTCTGGGATCCAGCCACCTCGGAGTACAACCTGCCAGCCGTGCGCCGCGAGCTGACCGGGCGGCCCGTCGCCGTCGTCACGCTCTCCCGCTGGGCCGAGGGGCTGTTGCTCGTCCCGGGCAACCCGAAGGGGATCCGCGAGCTCGGCGATCTGGCCCGGCCAGATATACGCATCGTCAACCGGGAGGCCGGCTCCGGCAGCCGGCTGGTCTTCGACGAGCTGCTGCGCCGCGCCGGGGTGGAGCCGGCCGCGCTGCGTGGCTACGACCGCGAGGTGCGCGGGCACCGCGCGCTGGCCGAGGTCATCGCCAGCGGCCTGGCCGACGCCGGGCCGGGCGTCTGGCCGGTCGCCCGTAGCTATGGGCTCGACTTTCTGCCGCTGATGGAGGAGCGCTACGACCTGGTCATTCCGGTCGAGCTGCTCGACCTGCCGGCAGTGCGCGACCTACTGGAGCTGGCTACCTCGCTGCCGTTCCGACGGGAGCTGGAGGCGGGCGGCTACGACGTGGCGAGCGCGGGGACGGTCGTGGCACGGATCGAGTCTTGGTAGGCTCGCTCGATCAAGAGTGAGCGGGCGAGCGTGCAGGGAGGGGAAGGAGATGCCGGAAGGAGCGTGTCCTCCGAAGGCCTACTGTTCGGCCCGCGCTGGTAGCGTACCGGTGCTCACTGCTGTGCTCGCGTTGCTGCTCGCGGCGGGGTGTGGAGGCAGTTCGGGGAGATCGCCTACGGCGGGTGGCGGGCCAGTCGAGCCTAGCTCGCCGGCCCCGCGCGGGCAAGCGGAGCTGGTCGTTTTCGCGGCCTCATCGCTCCTCGAGGTCTTCCAGGAGATCGGGGCGCAGTTCGAGCAGCAGCACCCGGGAACCAAGGTGCGGTTCAACTTCGCTGGCTCCGCGCAGCTCGTGGCCCAGCTTAGCCAGGGGGCGAGTGCGTCGGTCGCTGCCTTGGCCGATACACGCAATATGCGGCAGGCCCAGCAGCAAGGCCTCATTGCTGGGGAGCCGATCATCTTCGCTCGCAACCGGCTGGTGTTGATCGTCCCGGCGAGCAACCCGGCTGGTATCCACACGCTGGCCGACCTGGCGCGCCCTGATGTCAAGGTGGTGCTGGCTCACGACAACGTGCCGATTGGCCACTACGCGCGCCAGGTGCTCGAGCGAGCCTCACAGGATCCTGCCTATGGATCGGACTTCGCGCAGCGGGTGCTCGCCAACCTGGTCTCAGAGGAGGTCAACGTCAAGCAGGTGGTGGCCAAGATCCAGCTCGGGGAGGCTGACGCCGCGCTCGTCTACGCCACGGATGTCACGCCAGCGGTGCGCCAGCAGGTCACGGTAATCGAGCTGCCAGAACAGGTCAACGTGGTCACGTGTTACCCGATCGCGGTCGTGGTCGGTGCTCCGGATCAGGCGCTGGCGCGTGCGTTCATCGACCAAGTGCGCTCGCCTGAGGGGCAAGCGGTCTTGGAGCGGTATGGGTTCCGCCCCCTTGGCCAGGAGGCGGTGTCGTTGGAGGCATGCGAATGACTGGGAGCGCTGTCGCAGGTTCAGCCGTCGTGCGGTCGGCTCGTGCAGCCAGGCGACGTGGACGGTCGTGGGTTTTCCTGCTGGTGCCCAGTGTCCTCTGCTTCCTGTTCCTCCTGCTTCCACCGGTGGCGCTGGCCTGGCGAGCGCTGGGGATCCCGAACGCGTTGTCGTACGCTGGCGATCGGTTCTTCCTCGACGCGCTGCGGTTGACCATGGTCACCAGCTTCGTTACCGTCACGACGGCGATTCTG
The DNA here is from genome assembly GCA_938082375.1 of uncultured Thermomicrobiaceae bacterium. GTDB lineage: Bacteria > Chloroflexota > Chloroflexia > Thermomicrobiales > Thermomicrobiaceae > Thermalbibacter. Next base: position 50,595 of record CALKCJ010000040.1, on the reverse strand, counting down.
TTGGGTACGCCGCTTGCCTATCTCCTTGCCCGGCGGCGATTTCCAGGGCGCCGTTTGGTCGAGCTGGTCGTACTCCTGCCGGTCGTGCTTCCGCCGATCATCGGCGGCGTGGCGCTCCTCATGCTCTTCGGCCGAGCGGGGTTGCTCGGTCACTACCTCGATGCCTTCGGGATTCAGATCCCCTTCACCACGCTCGCTGTCGTGCTCGCGCAGCTCTTTACCTCGTCGCCCTTCTATATCCGGAGCGTGTTCCTGGGGTTTTCCAACGTGGCGCGGGAGATCGAGGAGGCGGCGCGGGTCGACGGCTGCTCGCCCTGGCAGACGTTCCAACACGTGACGCTTCGCTTGGCGCTGCCGAGCATCGTTACCGGTTCGATGCTCTGCTGGGCCAAGGCGGTCTCCGAATTCGGCGCGACGCTCCTGTTCGCTGGTAACTTCCAAGGGCGTACCCAGACCCTCTCCCTCGCGATCTGGACGGCGATGGAAATCAATCTGTACGAAGCGGTGACGATGGCAGCGCTGCTCCTCGGGCTAAGCGTGCTCGTGCTCCTGGTGAGCGAGTGGCTGAGTAGTGGCGCGGTGCGTACGGTTGGGGAGTGAGCGACTGTTCAAGCGGTCACACGGTGATGGGGAGCAGGGAGCACGGATGAGCGAAGGGCGCCCCACCGGTGCGCATCTTCCTGGCCGCGCGCTCGTCGTGGTGGTGTTCGGCGCCAACGACGTCGCCTCGGCGGTCGCCCACCGCCTCTTCACCGCCGGCCACGCCGTGGTGCTGGCGGAGGGGCCAGCGCCGGCGGTCACGCGGCGCGGCATGGCCTTTGCCGACGCCGTCTTCGACGGCCAGGCGGAGCTGGCCGGGCTGCGGGCGCGACGGGTGGAGTCAGTGGCCGAGGTGAGAGCGCTGCTCGCCAGCCGGGCCGCCATCCCGGTGCTCGTCGGCTGGCGCCCGCGCAACCTCGCGGGAGCTCTGCGGCCGGACATCTTGGTCGATGCCCGGATGCGCAAGCGGGCGCAGCCGGAGGTCCTGCGCGGGCTGGCACCACTCACCATCGGCCTGGGGCCGGGCTTCGTCGCTGGCGAGCAGGTGGACCTGGCCGTTGAGACGGCCTGGGGCGAGGATCTCGGCCGGGTGATCGCGCGCGGCGCGACTCGGCAGCTCGAGGGGGAGCCGCGGGAGATCGCCGGGCACACGCGCGACCGCTACGTCTACGCTCCTATCGCCGGTGTGTTCGAGACGGCGCGGCGGATCGGCGAGCTGGTCGAGGCCGGCGAGCCGCTGGCCCACATCGGTGAGGTCGTGCTGCGTGCTCCGCTCAGCGGCGCTGTGCGGGGGCTGACACGGAGCGGGGTGCCGGTGAGCGCTGGCACTAAGGTGATCGAGATCGACCCGCGCGGCGAAGCCGGGCAGGTGTACGGCATCGGTGAGCGACCGGCCCGGATCGCCGAGGGTGTGCTGGCCGCGATCCGTGAGTGGGTCGAGGTGAAGGGTAGGGGGTATGGCACCTGATGAGCCGCGGGCGCTCCGTCGCCATGTTGGTGTCTCGTTCGGCGCGGGTGGGGCCATCGGTGTCCTCGGGGGGCTGATCGGGCTTGGTGGGGCCGAGTTCCGGCTACCGGTGCTCGTGGCGCTGGGATACGCGCCTCACCGTGCCGTGCCCCTGAACCTCGTCGTCAGTGCGTTCACGCTCGCCGCCGCCCTCGCCATCCGCGCGCGGACGCTCTCGCTGGCGCCGGTCGTCCCCTACGTCTGGATCGTCGTCGGCCTGCTCAGCGGGGCGCTGGTGGGTGCTTACGCCGGACCGACACTGGCCCGGCGCTTACATGCGATCCACTTCGCCCGCGTGATCCTGGCCCTCCTGCTGGCGATCGGGCTGCTGCTGATCGTCGAGGCGTTCCTGCCGGCGCGCGACGGCGGCCTCGTCCACAGCGCGGCGGCGCACGTCGTGAGCGCCCTCATTTTCGGGGTCGGCATCGGGCTGGTGAGTAGCCTGCTCGGCGTCGCCGGAGGCGAGCTGATTATCCCGACGCTCACCTTCGTCTACGGAGTATCGATCAAGACGGCCGGAACCGCCTCGGTCTTGATCAGCCTGCCGATGGTGCTGCTCGGAATCGTCCGCTGGCTGCGCACCGGCAAGGTCGGTGTACTCGCGGAGCTCCCGGCGACGATCGCCCCGATGGCCTTCGGTTCGGTGCTCGGCGCGGTGCTCGGAGGGCTGATCGCGGCGGTCGCCCCAGGCGCTCTCCTCAAAGTCCTGCTCGGCGTCATCCTGATCGTCTCGGCGCTGCGAGGCTTTGGCTCTCACGCGCGGATCGGCCGTGTTGCTCGACCGGTTGCGGAGCACTGATCGATCCCCTGCGTGGTGACCGGAAAGAGCGGCCGAGACCTGGTGGTGCGCGACGCGCCGGGGCAGGGGGGAAGCGCATGGGTGCGCAGGTCGTGTCGGCGTACCTGGAGGCGCGGGCGCCACAGCTGTTCGACTTCGTCTCGACAGCGAGCGAGCACGGCTGGGCCTACCTGAAGCCGTTCGAGTGGGACGAGGCTGCCGGCGAGCTCCGGTGGGTTCACCGGCTGGCCAGCGGCCAAGTCGCGCGTCTACGGATGCGCGAGGGCTCACGGGGCGGCTCATCCGTGCGCGTCGTGGTCGAGACTGCGGGAGGAGCGCTGGTCGGCGAGGAGGAGACGGAGATCCGGCGGGGTCTGCGCCGGATCAAGGGGATCGGAGACTATGCGGCGTCCACGCGCTCTGGGTGACACGCCCCTCACCGGATCCGTGACCTAACATGACAGAACTGTGCAGGTGGCTGCTCGACGAGAACGTGCTGCACACCGTCGACCGCTTGCCCGAGACGACGTACAACAGCTCCAACGACGTCTCGGCGCAGATGGGCAAGCTGATGTAGCCGACCACCCGACGGTATCGGGGGACAGTCTGGTGGCCGTCCCCTTCGTCTCACCGTGCTCCGGCGCTCCGCGCCTCACGCTGTGTGGGCGATCCCGCTCGCCGGGGTAGGGCGATGCGCGCGCGGCTCCGCCGCGCTCTCGCTGCCTCAGCTCGCCGCCGAGCCGGTGTCGGCGCTGCTCCCCTCCAAGATCTCGTAGGGTGAGGGAGTGGGCCACCGGGGCAGCAGCGGCACCAGCATGATCCCCGCGACGACGATGAGCCGCAGCGTCTCGTCTCCGGTGTTGTGTACCCGGTGAGGCACCTTCGGCCGGTTGAGGACGGCGCAGCCTGCCCGGATCGGGTAGCGCCGATCGCCCGACTCCAGCTCGCCGCTGCCCTGGACGACGTAGTAGACCTCCTCGCAGTTGTGCCGGTGGAGCGGGCTATGATGGCCAGGCTCGATCTCGACCACGCCCAGGCACAGGGTCATCGCCTCGAAGCCGGTCTCCGGATAGATCAGCTTCAAGTCGCGCACCGCCCGGTCCGGTCGCTGCATCGGCGCACCCTCGAGCACCTCCTCGGGGTAGACCACTACTCGCTCGTCCATCGCTCGCTCCTCTCGCTCCGCCTCGTACCCGCCTTCGTGGTTGCCGAACCAGGCCGGTCGAGCCTGCTCAGCTACCTCCTCAGCACGCCTCACGGCTTCGTCGGTATTCACCTAATCATCTGCTCGCTCCAGCCCTCGATCAAGCGGCATCCGGCCAGCCCGTCAACCTTCTGCAGCTGGTGACGAAGCTGCCGGCGCCGGCTACGCTAGGGTGGATGCAGGCCGGTGACCGGGCAGCAAGCGAGGAGGCGCTGGCGATGGCTGTGACACTCAGCCCGGCGGAGCGCGCCTTTGTCGACGCGCAGCGTGTGGGGCACCTGGCGACCGTCGACGCCCGCGGCGAGCCGCACGTCGTGCCGGTCTGCTATGCCTACGACGGCGCGCGCTTCTACAGCCCGATCGACGAGAAGCCCAAGCGGGGAGATCGCCCGCTCAAGCGCGTGCGCAACGTGCAGGAAACCGGCCGGGCGGCGCTAGTGATCGACCGCTACGACGAGGACTGGTCGCGCCTGGCCTGGGTCATGGTGCGCGGCCGGGCCGAGATCCTGGAGCCCGCTCATCCTGACCACTCCTGGGCACTCGCGCTGCTGCGCGAGCGTTATCCCCAGTACCAAACGATGGGGCTGGAGCGCCTGCCGGTGATCGCGCTGATGCCGGAGCGGGTGGTGAGCTGGGGCGCGCTCCCCGGCTGAGTCGCCTGGCTGCAGGCTCCGGCCGAAATTGCTGAACCGAGGAGCCCGCGGCTGGAGTCTCCGGCCTGCTAGTGCTTCGCTGCTCCGCTCCTGATCCTCGACCACGTGATCGAGGTGGTGGTGCCGATCGGCTTTCCGCCGCTGAAGGAGCAGATGCAGCTCGCGGTGGAGCGCGGCGTGCCGATCTACGTCTGAGGCGGCTGCGCGCAGGCCCGTGGAGTCAGCGGCGCTGATCTCCAGGGGAAGAACGCCCGCTTCACCACGCCGCCGGAGTTCGCCCAGCGCTGCGCTGAGGCGACCAACGTACTGGTGTTCTAGGCTGGGACGCCGGCGTCACACCGCTCGCGGCTCCCAGCGGAAGAAGCGGAGGCCGATCGCCAGTCCGACAGCCGCGGTTGCCACCATCACCAGCAGGTTCGGCCAGGTAGTCAGGATGCTCTGGCCGCGGATCATGATCTCCCTCAGCGCCTCGACCAGGTAGGTGAGGGGCATGATCTTTGTGAGCGGCTGCATCCAGGGTGGCGTGCTGTCCACTGGGAAGAAGACGCCGCTCAGGATCATCATCGGGAAGGTGACAATGTTGGCGACGGCCGCCGCGGTCTCCACATTGCGGGTCATCCCGCTCACGATGAAGCCGAGCGAGATGAAGGCCAGGCACCCGGAGATGACCATCACCAGCATCGAGAGCACGTCGCCGGCGACCCGGAGATCGAACAGGATCACGGCGAGCGCGATGAAGATGATGGCCTGCAACACGGCGATCCCGAGCTGGCTGAGCACATGGGCGACCAGGAACTTCCAGAGCGGGAAGGGCGTGGCCTTGATGCGGCGCAGGATCCCTCGCTCGCGGTAGCCCACCAGCCCTGACGACATCCCGATCAGCCCGTTCTGCATGATGGCCATGCCGAGGATACCAGGAGTGAGGAAGTCGATGAAGCGGAGCGCGTTGCTCTGGACGCCCTCCACGGCGATCTCGATCGCCGGCTGCGCGGCCGTCATCTCGGCGTTGGCTCGCTCGAGGAACTGCTGGATGGCGAGCATCGCTACCTGGGAGCGCTGGAAATCTGTCTGGTCGTAGAGGATCTGCGCGCTCAGCCGGCGGTTATCCGCCTGCCGGAAGATAAGCACGGCATCGCGATCCCCTTTCTCCAGCGCATGCCGCTCGTCTGTTTCCGTCCCCAGCGTGATCGTGAAGCTGGCGGTTTGCCGCATCTGCTCCAGGATCTCCTGGGCCACCGGCGACTGCACCGCGCCGACCACACCGACCTCGAAGTCAGGTCCCTCGTCGTTGCCGATAATGAAACCGAACAGAACAATGAAGAGAGCAGGGAACGCGAGGAGCCAGAAGAGCGCCATGCGATTCCGCAGCGTCATCCGGATGAACCCGAGTGTCATACTGCCGAGCCCGCTCATTCGCGCAACCTCCGGCCGGTGTAGTGCAGGAACACATCCTCCAGCGTCGCCGAGGTCACCGTCAGCCGCTCCACCTGGCTACCGGCCTGGCGCGCGTGCTGGAGCAGCGCCGTCAGCGCCGTCTCCGGGTCTTCGGTCTGTAGCTCCACCTCGCCATCGACGAACTGGGCGCCGGTCACGCCGGGGAGCGAGCGAAGAGCGTTCACGTCGGGCGCATGCCCGTCCAGCGTCGCTCGAATGGTCACGGCCGGGCCGAGCTGGGCAATCAGCCGGCGGGGAGTGTCGCAGGCGAGTACCCGCCCGTAGTCCATGATCGCCACCCGGTCGCAGAGCGCCTCCGCCTCTTCCATGTAATGCGTCGTGAGCACAACGGTACGCTTCTCGGCTTTGAGAGAGCTGATGATATCCCACAGGTTGCGGCGAGCGGCCGGATCGAGGCCGGTTGTCGGCTCGTCCAGGAAAACGATCTCGGGGTCATTGACGAGCGCGATGGCGAGCGAGAGCCGCTGTTGCTGTCCGCCCGAGAGCGTGGACACCCTCGCCGTCGCCTTCTCGGTGAGCGAGACACGCTCGAGCAGGCTGTCGATACGCGAGCGGCTGGCGTCGGTTAGGTAGAGCGTGGCGAACAGACCGAGTAGCTCGCACACCGTCAACTCCTCGAAGAGGGCTGTCTTCTGAAGCTGCACCCCGATCCGGCGCTTGATCCGCTCCGGATGACGCACGACGTCGACGCCGGCGACCTCGATGCTCCCAGCATCGGGCGGCCGAAGCCCCTCGATCATCTCGATCGTAGTCGTCTTGCCGGCGCCGTTGGGGCCGAGGATCCCGAAGACCTCTCCGGGATCGACCGCTAGATCCACGCCATCGACCGCCGCGACCGCGCCGTAGCGTTTGACCAGCCCTCGTACCCGGATGATCGGCTCAGCGGTCAGTTCGGTCTGAGATTGTTTGGCCGCAACTGGCTGCATGCCCCCCGCTCCTTGTGCTCGGCAGAACGCCACTTCCCCGGTCACCGCACGAGTTCAACCGGTGGCGCCTCAGTATGCCTTTATTTTTGTTCATCTTCCACCGACCCTGATCCGGTCTTGCCCATCCTGTGCCAGCGTGGCAGTGCAATACCGGGCAGTCGTCGGGATTCAGCGCAGGACATGCAGCAGCGTGTAGAGGCCGAGCACGACCATCACCGCTCCGGCCAGCGCGCTGGGCCAGCCGCGAGCACGCGCCGCGGCCATCATCCGGGCGCCGTGCAGCGTGATGATCACGGCGGCCGCTGCCGAGAGCACGATCATCACCGGACGCCCGGCCTCGGCCAGGCTGCTCCGGCGTACCAGCGTGGCGACCACGAAGAAGACGAACAGCACCACAACGCTGGCGAGCGGCGGCAGCCAGACTGGGGTCGCCGGGCTACGCCGGGTGCTCGGGATGAGGCGCATCGACTCCGTCCGATCCAGCGGCCCGATGCCGCTTCGACCGGTCGCCAAGCATACTCCGGCGTAGGTGGCCCGCCAAGGGATGCGCTGTGGACGAGGCTCCTGTACGCTTCTTGCCAGATCGACGCTGGTCGGTGAGACCGTCGGGCCGTCGGGGAGTGCAGCTCGCCCCGGGGCGTTCGAGAGCGAGGGAGAATGCAGGTCGCACCGGATCAACTCGTCGTCCGGCGGGCTCGCCCGGAGGACGCGGCGGTGATCGCCGAGATCTATACCCAGGGCATCCTCGAGCGGATCGCGACCTTCGAGTCGGAGCCGCGCACGCCGGAGACGATGCTGGCCTGGCTGGCCGAGCACGATGAGCGTCACCCGGTGCTGGTGGCCGAGCGGGATGGCCAGGTGCTGGGCTGGGCGTCGATCAGTCCGTACCGGCCACGGGCCTGCTACGCCGGGGTGGGCGAGTTCTCGATCTACCTGCACCGCGACGCGAGAGGGCAGGGGATTGGCAAAGTCTTGCTCGACGCGCTGATCGACGAGGCGCGACGCCTGGGCTACTGGAAGCTGCTCTCGCGCGTCTTCCCCTTCAATACCGCCAGCCGACGCCTCTGCGCCGCGCTCGGCTTCCGGGAAGTCGGGGTCTACGAGAAGCACGCTAAGCTCGATGGCCGGTGGCTCGACGTGGTCATCGTCGAGCGGCTGATCACGGAGAATTTGACATAATTATCATCAGTGAGTCGAACGCTCGATCCAGCGGGAGGCTACTCCTCCGGCAGGGTGGGAAGCAGCCCGATCTCGCGCAGAACCCCGGCGAGATCCCAAAGCGTGAAGCGTCGCACCACGCGATCGCCGCGTATCTCGACCATCGAGACGCCAGTGAACTCGAGCCGCTGGCCACTCGGAGGGATCCGGAGGAGCGGGCCCTGATGCGTGCCACGGATGCGCCACCGTAGCGCTGCACGGTCTCCCTCAGTGAGCAGCTCGTCTGGGATCAGCTCGAGGTCGGGGAATGCCCGGAGAAAGCGACAGAAGGCCTGGCGCGCGCCGTCCGGGCCGATCTCGGCGCGCACCTGCGCGATATCTCGCCCCTCGTACTCCGGCGCGTGGAATCCCGCTACTCTGTCCGGGTCGTGGGCGTTCCAGGCTTCGATGAGATCGCTGACCACCTCAGGTATCCCCTTGCTCATGGCTGCTCCGCTTTGCCCAGCACGACCGCTGGTAGCGCTCACCCGAGCGACGCTCGGGTCTACTCTAGCGGAGCGGCCGCTTTGTTACTAGCTCGCCTGGTGGTCAAAAAGTGGTCATTCTCTGCTCAGCTCACCGTCTCACCGAGTTCCTGCGACCAGAGGTTCTCCGCGGTCCAGGTCATGCCCGCTTTCAGGTAGCGCCGGTAGGTACTGAAGGGGAGTCCCAGCCGCTCCGCTGCCTGCTCCTGTGGCTCGGTTGGGTGCAGGTATGCCGTCTCCAGCACCTGCTGCCATCGCTGCAGCCGGGGTGTCTGGCCGAGCTTAGCGGCTGCCTCCTCGATCAAGCAGCGGAGCGCGGCGACGCGCTCGTGGACCTCGGATCGGAGTCCAGCGCGCTGGAGCACCAGGCGCGACTGCACCAGCGGGTTGCTGCGCAGCCTGATCGAGTTCGTGTAGTCGCGCAGCGCGTGGTGGACGGCCTCGCAGAAGTCCTGCTGGCTCAGCACCAGCACCGGCGTGGGGGGCTGTGGGGGTAGCGCGTACGGGTCGCCGCTGATCTCGCGCTCGTCGAGTACCGCCAGCCACGCCACCGGCGGCATCACCCGCCAGTCGTGCCCGTAGACGCCGTAGGGACGCTCACCGACCGTGAAGTCGGCCTCGGGCAGGCGGTGGAAGGCGATGTAGCCGAGCATTGGTGCCCAGAAGTCGGGCTCGGCGCAGGGGAGGAAGGTAAACGCCAGATGCGGAGTCAGCAGGTAGTGGCACACCATGTTGATGAAGAGCAGGCTCTGGGCCGCCGAGACGGACTGGTAGGTGTCACGCGCGAGCCAGAAGCGGAAGAGCGTCGCCGCCTCGCCGGCACGCAGTGGGGCATGTGCCTTCAGGTAGCGCCAGGCTGCCGCGACGGCCGGGTCGTGCTCGGCCTCGTCCGAAGCCAGCTCGTGCAGGGCGACCTTTGACAGGAAGCCAACCGGCTCGCCTGAGGCGTCGCGCAGCACCACCACGCCGTGCGGCTGGTGGGCCAGCCAGTACTCGGCCAGCCTGGCCGACTCGGGCCCTTCGTGCGCTTCGACCATGGCGATGAGCGCCGGCCTATCGCTCGGGTGCATGCTGTTGGCCCGCAGGCTGCCGGTTCGCCACTCGAAGAAGGGGCGCACAGCCGGGCTGTAGCGGTGCAAGTAGACGTAATCCAACAGGAGCTGCTGCTGTGCTGGCCCGCTGCTCTGCCGCAGGCGGGCGATGTAGTACTCGCGAGCCCGCCGGTGCAGCTCGGCGTACCAGTCGGGGTTGCGCCAGCGCAGGTCGGCGACCAGTATCTCGCGGGCCAGCTCGTGCAGACAGAGACCGCCTGGTGCCGACTCCATGAACGAGAGGTCTCGGAGCCAGGTGAAGAGCTCGTCGACGTCGGACAGATGGAGCATCGCGCCGAGCAGCGCCTCGTTGAGGGATCGGACGAGTCCGCACGCTTCCAGGGCAGCTCGGTGGGCTGGCCCCGGTACCTGATGGAGGAACTGCTGCAGCAGCACGCGGATCACATCGAATGCGCTGTCGGGTTCGAAGTGGAACCCTGGGCGCTGGTCGAAGAGGTCGGCCACCAGCGAGAGTGCCAGTGGGTGTCCATGGGTAAAGGAGACCACGGCCGGGTGCTCATCGCCGGGGACACCGCGGCGGGCGAGGTATTCCCGCGCCTCCTCAGGTGCCAGGTTGCGCAGCGGAAGCACGCGCATGGAGGCATGCCAGTCGGGGGCGATGTGCCAATGGGGCGCCGGTGGCTGGCGGCTTGCGACGACGAGGAGCAGATGTTCAGGAGCGTGGCCGAGGAACTGGCTGCGCAGCCAGGGCTCCAACGGCTGCAACAGCTCGTAGGTGTCGAGCAACAGCACCACGCGCGCCTCCGAGGTAGCCAGCGCGTCGTCGAGGGGCCCGTCCGGCGGCAAGCCGGCTGCCTGGCGCAGGGCCCGGGTGAAGGCCGCCGGGGTTGGCTCGATCGCGCGCGCATCCAACCAGCGAGTGGAGATAGCGAGCTGGCGACAGAGCCGGGCGAACTCGTGGAGCAGCGCTGTCTTGCCCACGCCACTCGGGCCGTAGACGTAGAGGATGCAGAACGGCCGATGACCGGCGACGAGTGCGGTGCGCAACAGTTCGATTTCTGCAGTTCGGCCGACGAAGAGCTGGTGGTGCAGGTCGTCGAGTTGGTCAACGAGACGGCGGGTCACATTCCCCCTCCCTCTCCCAGTCGTGAACCGTTGGGTGAAACGTTACGTTTATAGTACTCTAGTACTAGGGCTGTTGCAACTGTCTGAGAATAGTCCATTTAGCGAGAGAAAAATGCAAAGACATGCATTTGGTGACCAACCATTGTGACATCTTGACACATTCGCCGGCGGCTGCTAGTCTAGGCACGGCAGTCTGTGAGGGAGTTCACAACTTGACATTCCTCTTCCCGTCCAGACTGGGTTCGGCCGCGATTGTACGGCCAGGGTGGCCGAGGCGGTCAGGGAAGTGACGATCTGGGAAGGGAAGCATGGGAGGAATCGGTTCCGGTCTTCGCTGTGGTCTCCTCTCGGCTCCACTGCCGCTCTCTGGCCCCGTGGTGAGGGGGCGATGGCGGCTCGGAGACAACAGGTGCGGCGCTGGCTGAGTGGGCTGGCCGCCCTCGCTACCGGCCTCCTGCCAGGCCCCGCAAGACCAGGCGCGGCCGGCTGTGCTCTCCGGCGGCGGGCAGACGTGGCGGTCGCCCGCGGGGCTCGCGGTCCGCCAGCCCGACGACTCACCGACCAACTGAGCAGATCCCTGAGGCACGGACACGCGTGCCCGCGCTGCGTACGGGGAAGGGACGTAGCCGGCCGCTGTCACGGTAACAGGTGGTTTTGCCGAGTGGTCAAAGCACGCTCTATCGGGTCCCTCATTTCGTGCCCCGGCAGCCAGCACTCTGGGGCATACCCTGCCGAATATTCCATTCCCTAAGAAATTCGTACCCATTTCACTCCGCCAGGAAGGGCCAGGCAGGCCCTGGCGCAATGGGGCGTTGCGCCAGCTCCGCCCACAGTCAAGCCTCGTGACCGAAGGGCCTGGGCGGGCGGCTTGCCGGGAAGGGGTGCGAGCGTGAAGGAGGACGGTTGGACATGACACGGCACACACTGCTGCGCTGGCTGGCCTTTGCCAGCGTGCTGGGCATCCTCGTGGCTGCGCTCTCGGTCGCCTGGAGCGGCGAGAGCTCGGGCGCGACCCAGCGGCTCGGCTTCGTGGCTCAAGCTGACGCCTATGTCTATGAGAACAAGCCCGACCAAAACTACGGGCGCTCGACCGCGCTCCGAGCCGACGGCTCGCCGGTGATGCGGAGTTACCTGCGCTTCAACGTGCAGGGGCTGAGCGGCTCGGTGACTAAGGCGACGCTCTGGGTCTACGCCGAGAGTTCCCATAGCGTTGGATACGAGGTGCGCCCGGTGGCGGATACCACCTGGGACGAGCTCAAGATCACCTACAACACAGCTCCGCCAGTCGGCTCCAGCGTGATCGCTCGCTCGGGTGGGTTCGCAACGGGCCAGTGGACAGTCGTCGATGTCACACCGCTGGTCAAAGGCAACGGAGTGGTCAGCCTAGCGCTGACCACAACCAGCTCCACGCAGATGAAGCTGACCAGCCGCGAGAAAGGCACGAACCCGCCCCAGCTCGTGGTGGAGACGGACGGCTCCACTTCCGGCTCCACACCTACGGCTACTCCCACCTCGACAGCGGCGCCAGGATCAGGCTCGACGCCGACGCCCACCCCGAGCCCAACGCCGACCCCCACGCCGACGCCGCAGCCAGGGACCGGCGGCAGCCTGAGTTTTCCGATCCGGGCTGTCTTCTACTACCCATGGTTCCCCGAGGCCTGGAAGCAGTCCGGCATCTTCCCGTATACCCGCTACCACCCGTCTCTCGGCTACTACGACACGGCCGATCCGACGGTGATCAAGCAGCACATCGCCGCCATGCAGCACGGGAAGATCCAGGCTGGCATCGCCTCCTGGTGGGGGCAGGGGCATCACACCGACAACGACTTCGCCGCCATCATGCAGGCGACCGACGGCACCGGCTTCAAGTGGGCGATCTACCACGAGCAGGAGGGGCAGCGCGACCTCTCAACCAGCGAGATCCGCTCCGACCTCACCTACATCCGCGACAAGTACGCCAGCGACCCGGATTACCTGCGGGTCAACGGCAAGTTCGTCGTCTTCGTCTACAACGCCGACGATAGCTCCTGCGAGGTGGCGGATCGCTGGGTACCGGTGGCGCGTGAGCTCGGTGCTTACCTGGTGCTCAAGGTCTTCTCCGGCTACCGGACCTGTGCCAATCAGCCTGACTCCTGGCACCAGTACAGCCCGGCCGTCGCCGCTGACCATCAGAAGGGCTACTCCTACGCCATCTCCCCAGGCTTCTGGCACGTTGAGGAGAGCCAGCCGCGCCTTCCGCGCGACCTCGCGCGCTGGCAGCAGAACATCCGCGACATGGTGGCCTCTGGCGAACCCTGGCAATTGATCACCACCTTCAACGAGTGGGGTGAGGGAACCGCAGTCGAATCTGCCCAGGAGTGGGCCACCAGCTCCGGCTACGGCGCCTACCTGGACGCCCTGCATTCCGACGGCCAGGCGTCCGGCGGCACCAGCCCGACGCCCACCCCGACACCGACTCCAACTCCGACGCCGGGTGTCACCCCCACGCCAACCCCCACACCGACCCCGCCGCCCACAAGCGGCAACCCGGTGGTCGTCGTCGCGGCCGGCGACATCGCCTGCGACCCGGCCTCGAGTAGCTGGAACAACAACAACGGCACCAGCTCGGCCTGCCGCCACAAGTACACCGCCCAGGTGGCCGCGGCCCAGGGCCCCCACTACGTCTTCGTCCTCGGCGACACCCAGTACGAGGACGGGACCCTCTCCAAGTACCAGCAGAGCTACGACCCCACCTGGGGCCAGCTCAAGAGCGTCACCAGGCCGGTGCCCGGCAACCACGAGTACCTGACCAGCGGCGCGGCCGGCTACTACGACTACTTCGGCGCGTTGGCCGGTGACCGCTCCAAGGGGTACTACGCGGTCGATCTGGGCAACGGCTGGATGGCGATCGCAGTGAACTCCAACTGCTCCCAGGTGGGTGGCTGCACCGCGGGCTCGCCGCAGTACAACTTCGTCAAGAGCGTGCTGGAGGCCAACGCCAGCAAGAACGTCATCGTCTTCATGCACCACCCGTACTGGTCGACCGGCAAGTACCACAACTGCTGCGACAGCAACCTGACCGACCTCTACAAGCTGTTCACCCAGTACGATGTGGAGCTCTCACTAGCCGGCCATGACCACAATTACCAGCGACACGCGCCACAGCGCTGGGACGGGACGAAGGACCCGAACGGGATCCGGCACTTCGTGAACGGCGCCGGTGGCAAGAACGTCCAGGACGTCGACGCCAACAAGTCGGCGAACAACTGGGAGTACGCCGACGAGACGCACTTCGGCGTGCTGGTGCTCAAGTTGTATCCCGACCACTACGAGTGGGCCTTCGTGAGCGACAGCGGGGTGGTACTCGACAGCGGGTCGTACCAAGTACAGTACTAGGTGTACGCGGGCAAGCCAGGGTTAGCGAGCAATCCTGGCTGCCCGCGCTCCGAGCGCGGGAAGGGGGTGTGCAGGCGCAGGGGGAAAGCCTCTGCGCCTGCACTACGCTCACTGGCCGCCCACGATTGCGATGATACTCGCCTCGCCGTCGGCGCAGAGCTCGTCCACACGGCCGGCCGGCGGCTCGAAGAACCACTCGCCGTACTCGGTCTGGCACAGCGCGGCCGGCTCGGGCTGCTGGGCGTGCTCGAGGTAGGCGGTGACGCAGCCGGTGTAGTCGCGCTCGGGGCAGAGCCGCTCGGCCTCCTGGCGTACCGTCGCTCCTGTCTCCGCGCGTTCGCTCTGCTGAACCGGAGTAGATAGGGGGGCGCTCGCGGCCAGGCGGCGGATGAGCAGCGTGCCGAGCGAGCGGGTCCGGTCCTCGGCAACGGCACAGGGCTGTCCTCCAGGCGTGTCGCAGGGAGCGCTCACCGTGACCTGCCCGATCACGTTCTGCAGGCGGACGATGAGGATGAACCGGCTGATCGGCGGAGCATCGTAGCGACGGACCAGGAGCAAGCTCTCATCTCCCAGCAGGTCTCGCTCGATCTCCGCCGTAGACGGCTGCGCCAAGAGGTCTCCAGCCTCGGCCACGAATGCCTGGCTCGCCCCTTCGATCGTCTCGTAGAGATCGACGCGGCAGGTCGCTCCGGTGAAGGGGGCAGCGAGCGTCTCCTGGCGCGCTTGCTCGAGAGCGGCCTCGATCTCCGCTTCCGACATGGTGCCGTCGGCGTCCTCCGCCGGGACGCTCGGCGGCTCGAATGCCCACTGCAAGAATGACCCGGTCACCCGTCCCCAGGCCACGTAGTCGCGCTCCCGTTGCCTCGGATCAGGCGTGCCTCTGGCGGCGGCCGCGTGGTCGTAGATCTCCTTGCCGATCACCTCGAACCCGCCGGGCAGGCTCTCGGGGCCGAAGCAGAGATTCTTGGTGATGGTTCCCGCCTCGGCCACGAAGAACGGCCGCTGTACCGCGCTGCTGCAAGCCATGAGTGGCAGCGCCAGGCAGATCCCGAGGGCTGCGAACCACAGTCCACGACGTGCTCGGCATGCTCGGCGCTCCACGCGTCGTCCTTCCCCCTCCCGTCAGCCGGCCGCCGTCGCCGGCGGCTAGCGCCCGCCGATATGCGTAGCCCACCTCCTCGCTCACTGGATGAAGCTGGTATTGACCGCCACGTCATCAAAGATGATGTCGTAGGTGCGGCCGGTCGAGTTCTCGCCGAGCTGGATGCGGCCGATGGCGCTAGTGCCGAGCGACTGGGTCTTGCTCAGGGCGTCGACCTTGGTGCCGTCGTACCAGACCTCCACCAGGCTGGAGGAGCCGTTGATGACGAGGTGGACCTGGACCTCGTGCCACTCGCCGGTGGTCACGGTGATCGAGCTAGTCGTGCTCTGGCCGGCTACGTCGTTGCGGAAGCCAAGCTTGCCGGTGCTGCTCACGTAGAGCCCGAGCAGCGAGCCGCCGGTGCCGGTGCGGAAGCGGAGCAGGTAGACCGTGTTAGAGCCCTGGCTGATCTGCTTGAAGCGCAGGCGATAGTAGAGGTCGGTCTGGCTGCTGGAGAGCTGCTTGGTGGCATAGGTGGCGCTGCCGGTGGAGGTGCCGCGGGCGGCATAGCTGCCGCTGAAGACCTCCTGCTGCTGGACGACGAGCCCGGTCGAACTGGTCCACTGTGAGAGATCGCCGGTCTCGAAACCATCGCTGAAGAGCGCGGCGGCCGGCGTCGTCGCGGTCACGGTGTTGCTGGGGCCAGACACGTTGCCGGCCGCGTCGCGCGCCTTCACTTCGTACGAGTACGTGGTCTCGGCGACGACCGTGGTGTCCGAGTAGCTGGTCTCGGTCCCGATCGAGGCCAGGAGAGCGCCGTCGCGGTAGAGATCGTAGCCGGAGACGCCGACGTTGTCGGTCGAGGGATCCCAGCGCAGGTCAACCCGATTGCTGTTGATCGCGTTCGCGCTTAGATTCACTGGTGCAGTCGGAGGTGCTGTGTCGGTCTGGGCTGAGAAGGCGACCAGGACATCGGCGGTCCTGCTGGCATGCCGGACCTGAAGGTGGAGCAACTTGGCTCCGCTATCGTAGTACCAGCTCGAGCCGGTCGCGGCTTCGAAGTCCGGCAGGGATCCGGCTGCCGAAACCAGTGTGCCGTCAACCTTGACCCGGTTCGGCGCCACGTCGGTCTGCATCCGCAGGCGGACGACGGCCTCGGCTGGATTGCTGAGCGTGAACGACAGCGCCTGGATGTCTCCGGACCAGCTCGTCGCGGTGATGCCCTTTGTGTAGAGCGTGTTGTACCAGATGTCGTCGGCGGTGGTCGTCCGCTCGATGTGGAGGCCCTTGTCGGTTGGGAGCCCCGAGACATCGATGAAGAAGATAGGCTGGGTCATAGCACGGAGCGAGCCGCTCGAGCTGAGGATCTCCGCTCGGACGTAGGTGAACGGCCCATCAAGCGGGATCGCCTTCGTTGCCTCGTAGGAGGAGCCCGATGGGTTCTCGCTCGCGAACACCTGGCCGTTGCGGATCCAGCGGACGGTATAGCTGCTGCGCAGGCCGTCCGTGACTGCCAGGTGGACATTGGCGGTCGCCTGGGAGCTGGAGACGTAGACCGGATAGCGAGCGGGGTACGGCTCCTGCGACGCGGCGTCGAGGTTGAAGATGACCTGGCCGCCGAAGTCGTTGCGCGCGTTATAGACGCGCCCCTCGAAGTAGGAGTGGATCAGCTCATTGAACTCGAGCGCGGGAGCGTAGATGAATGTGGCTGCCTTGCCGGCAGTCTCACCGGTGTGGGTGTCGCTCGACCAGGTCCCGATGATCTGCACCCCTTGCGTGAGGATCGCGTCCCAGGCTGTCACCCATTCCGGCTCACGGACCTCGAGAAAGTCCGCTCCCTTCCCCTGGGTGTCGATGGCTTCCTGGACGGTGATCGTTGTCCCAGGGTGGTTGAGCTGAGCCGGGTAGCCGGTCTGCTGTGTCTCCCTGATGCCGTCGGAACCATAGAGGTAGGAGACGTACTGCGTCGGATCGGTGATGGCGAAGTTGAACCGGTTGGAGTGCTTTTGTTGCCCCATCTCGTACGAGGCGAAGACGTTGAAGGTAGCGGTGTCGAAGTCGTCGACCCAGGGGGTACGTGAGACGAACTCGTCTGCTGGGGCCACCGGGTTCGAGGCGTCGATTGAGTAGGTATCGAAGTAAGCTTCGGCTGTCCCACCGTTGCCCGCCACAGCCATTTTCAGGAAGGTCAGGCCGTTGTAGTCGAGCGGGCGATCCGCGGCCGGGATATCGTTCAGCGCCTGGGTGACGTTGATGGTGTAGTGATTCCAGGCGTTGAGCGTCGGAGTACCGAGCGAGTAGACCAGCACGCGCTGGTTTGGGTCTGAGGACGGGGCGCGCGCCGAGCCAAGCTGCCAGACGAGGACGGTCGATTTGCCGGGCGAGGGGTTGCCACCCTGGGTCGTGTAGCCATACGGATCCTTGACCACGGTCGGGTCGCCGCCAATTGAGGCCGACACGTAGATGCCGGATCCGGTATCGATCCGCGTCGGGTAGATCGAGACCTTCAAGATGATGTCACCGGAGCGGAAGTTCGGCCCCCGCTTGGTCCAGACATAGGTCTCGCCGTAGCCGCTCGAGCTGGCCCGGAGATACAGCGATCTGGTTCCGGTGTTGACCGGCGAGCTCGCCAGCTCGTTGCGGCTGCTACTGACGGTGCCGAACGCTCCTTTCTCCCAGCGGACATAGCTGTCCTCGAAGACCATGTGGTTGGCGGTCAGGTTGTTGATGTGAAAGCTGCTGCCGCCGTTATGATCGGTGAGGAAGAGAGCATTGTAGCCCAAAGCCTTCGCTGCGGCCGCGTGAATACCGACATCGGTGAACGCGTCTGAACTCACCGTGGAGTGAACGTGGGTGTCGACCATGTACCACTGCCAGCCAGTCTGGGCCTGCGTCTGTCTGGGCAACAGATCCGAGGCTGGCGCGAGCAGAAGAGCGACAGCGAGCGCCAGCAAGGCTGCACGCGTACCTGCCGGGCAGCGGCGTGCCAATCGACCGAGAGCGCGGGTGCCGAGCAAGGCGAGGTGACAGTGTGGGGTGCGCGGTGTCCTCGGGTGGTGGTGCACGTTCATGATCCTCCTCCTAATGATCGTGGTGCTCGTCCTGCTCGGGATCGCCCACGACTTGGAAGGTATCGAAAATCCGCTTCGCAGCCTCGAGGTCGGCCGGAGTGCGAAGCACCACACGGATGAGCACGATGAAACCGCCGTCCGGCGTCGTCGTAACGGCCATAATCACACTGCTCGCTCCGTCACAGGTGAAATGGTCGAACCATCCCTTGTAGATGGCATCGTCGTAGTCGAGGCGCCGGCTCCGGGCACAGCCACTGGAAAAGCCTTGCTCCTCGGTCTGGAGGACGGTCTGTGGGTCTGAGCTCTCGGCGAGGAAATGGGACACGCCGACGAAGACGCCAGGGGCTGACCGCTGATTGAAGGCGACGAGGTCGGTCGAGGCTAGCAGCGCGAGGCCAACTTCTTGCCCTTGGTAGACCCAGGACTGGTAGTCGATCTCGTTCCAGGCTGCCGGCACCTCCACGGTAATCTTGTCGGAGTCGTGGCCGAGCGTCACATAGCTCCTGTAGGGTTGCGCTCTGCTCGCCGCTGCCCGGCGTACCCGGTCGGCGATCTCTTGGGGGACGACAAACCGCCGCTCGGCTTGAAGCCGGGCGACCGAATCGTCACTAGCAGGCGCCAGTCGCGGGCCAGCGGCGGTGTAGGCGACGAAGCCGTTGAACGCCAGAAGCGCGACGGCGAGAATGACGAGATAGCCTTGGCGAGCTGGTTGTCTCATCGGTGCTACTCTCCTCTTCGCTCTAGAGCATGTCCGCGGCGGTCTCGTCCGTCGCGTCTCGCTTCCCTGGGTCAGCCGGCTGCTTGCGCCGGGATGCCTCCCTCCAGACGATGGCGGCGAGGCTCGCGATCACGAGGAGAACCATCGCCCCGATCATCGGGAGCCCATAGCCAGCGCCGGTGGCCGCGGGGGCATCCGAGTCGAAGATGCCGATTTTCGGGACGGGTAGCCCACGGATCTGCGCCAGCACCTCCAGGTAGCGCGCGCCGTACCTCTCGCTCGGCTCGATGTGGCTGTTCTCGCTGAACTCGTTCCAACTGATGAGGCCGATCGCGTCGGGAGAGGAGCTCAACGCCGCGGCGAGCTCGCGTTTCAACGTCTCGCCGTCCTTGCGCTCGACGACTCTCGTGCCGCCGATCAGGCGAGCGTCGAAGCCCGGCGCTGCCGGAGCAATCCAGAGGCCGCCGTCCGCATGGACCGCATCCCCCATCTCTTGCAGCTTCTCCTCGTAGCCAGGATAGGTCTCGGGATCGACCGAGGACCAGTAGTAGGCGTTGCCGTCGACCAGGTGGCTTACCCGCTGGTAGCCCTCGAGATTGCGCTCAGACGCGAGAATGTAGAGGCGATCGCGGAAGCGCTCGCTGACGCTTGCGATCTCCTCGGTCGAGAACTTCCAGGTTCCCGACCAGATCACCACCGGGCGGCCGAAGAGGTCGAAGGCCGGGTGGTTCGCCCACCGGTAGACGAAGTAGTTCAGGTCGCTGGCGACCTTCTCGACCGGGACCGGCTTTCGCTCGAAGTCTAGCCCCTGGTAGATGATCAGGAGCTTGAAGTGCTCGGTCTCAGCCAACTCGACGAGCTGCTCCAGCCGACGGTTCAGCGTTGGCGTGCTCTTCCAGCTCACGATGAACCCGTCGATCCCCGCCTGCTTGGCCCAGCGGATGTGCTGCTGCATGACAGCCCGGTCGTCACTCGAGTAGCGACCGAGCAGCGGGTAGTCGGTCTTGGCCCGGTCCCAGGAGGTCGGGTCGAACCAGATGTAGTAGTACGCGAGCACCAGGATCGGGTCGGTCTTGATCGACTCGGTGGCTGCCAGGGCCGAGACGGGGGACGCGAGCGCGGTGAGCGCTGCCAGGAGGAGGACAATGGTGAATGACCACGTCCTGATCCCGCCCCTGGCGATGACGGTCGCGGTACGGTACGATCTCGATTTCACGGTTCCTCCCTCTCCAGGTGGCTGGGGAGTACCTCGTGCGGTGTCCCGGCGTGCTCCGGGTGGTACTCGAGCCGCGCGCGCTCGAAGTACTGCACCCTCATGCCTGTCTGTGGGTCGCCGAACTCCTCGCTGATCGGATAACCGAAGAGCGCCAGCGACTCGCGCAGCGACACGCCTGGATCGCCGAACTCCAGCCCACGGCTGCGCCAGTAGGCCCGGAAGTACGAGCAGACCCAGTGCCCGGTTTGCCAGAAATAGGTGCAATCCTGGCGCTCCTCCGGCGCAGGCTCTTGCGGTTGGAAGGGCTCGGTGTCGCGGATGCCCCGCTGGACTGCATCCTCGTATCCGAGGAGCCCGAGCTGGATCTCGTACGGCGTGCCG
The DNA here is from genome assembly GCA_938082375.1 of uncultured Thermomicrobiaceae bacterium. Taxonomy (GTDB): domain Bacteria; phylum Chloroflexota; class Chloroflexia; order Thermomicrobiales; family Thermomicrobiaceae; genus Thermalbibacter. Next base: position 30,332 of record CALKCJ010000040.1, on the reverse strand, counting down.
CTGAGTTCCGGGTGGTGCTCGAGCCGTGCACGCTCGAACTCCTGCATGATCAGCACCTGGCCGGTCTGCGGGTCTCGCCGCTCTTCTGCCGCGCGAATCGGGTGACCGAACGTGGCCAGGGCCCCGTTGCGTTCCCAGAATGCTCGGAACACACTGGCGATCGCCTCGTCTGGCAGGACGACAGGGGTGGAAGCGGTCGATTGTAGTACTACGGCCTCGACCTCGTTGCGAGTTCCGGTCTCGGTCGTGCTCTTTGCTGGTGGGCTCGGCTGGCTCTGACCGGAGAGCGGTGTAGCGGTCGACTCTGACGGCTCCCGGCCGGATCCGAGCGTGAAGACGGTCAATCCGAGCACCAGTGTCGCGCCGGTGACCGCGAGTGCTGCCGTGCGGTAGCCATGAGACGGGGCAGGGAGCTTGAGCCAGGTCAGCAGGTGTGGCCGGCCCACGAGTAAGAGCCCAGTCGCCAGCAGCGCGACGAGTGCGCCGGCCACGGCTAGGTCGAGGTAGCTCATGACCAGCAGTTCCGCTTCTTGATTCTTGGAGAGAGCGATGGGCGAGGCAGGCGAGAGGCCGGGAGCGCCAGCGACGCTGACGAGGTATTCCCCACGCGGCAGCGAGGTGACAAATGCCTGGTGGTCAGCCCCGAAGGGGATCACCTCGACCGATCCGTCCGGGTATTGGAGCGTGATGCCTTTGCCGATAGGGAAGCCGAACAGCGCGTCCCGTGCCGTGAACCGGGCCGCATAGAGTAACAGTTCGATCTGGAGGTGCGAGCCGGGTTCGAGGTAGAACCGCTGTTGGAACTGGTTGACGACGTTCGTGCCGCCCATGATGACGCTCTCGACCGACCACTGGACAGGCGTCTCCTCCAGTCCCTGAAAGCGGCGGACGACCCGCCCGGCCTTGAACCACTCCGGCCCGGAGCTTGTGAGCGTGCGCGTCTCGCCCAGGCTGCTCTTGAGCGTGATCGAGGTGATCCGCCTCGGATCGACCGGTAGGCCAGCGAGGTCGACGAACGAGAAGCTCGCCTGGTAGCTGACGTCGAATCCGACTTCGATCGTCTTCATCTCTGGCATCACGACCTCTCGCGTGGTAGTGAAGATCTCGTCGCCCCAGCGGCTGAACTCGGCGTGGATGTCGTCACGCTCGACGGGAAGCACCGCGAGCGGGTAGATGCCAGGGGTGGCGATCTCGATGCGCGCTCTCCCGTCCTCGCCGGAGCGGAGCATCTGCCCATCGAACGAGAAGGTGACCCCGGCGAGGGCCGGGACCGTCTTGATCTCGAGCACCGCCGGCACGATGGCTAGCGTTGCCGTGGTGCTCGCCGGCTGCAACGAGCGGCTGCCCGCGTAGACCGCCGTGACGGTGTACTGCCCCACCGGGAGGAAACGCCGGATCGGGAACGAAGCGGCGCCAGCGAAGTTGGTTCGGGTTCGCCGCTCGCGCACGCCATTGATGAACAGCTCGAGCGCCTCGTTGTTGACGGCGCCGGGGATATCGCCGGTGGCGCTGGTGAGCTGGGCGACGATGGTAAAGCTCTCGCCCACCGTCACCGGATCGAGCGGCCGGATCGTTAGCGCGGTCGGAAGCGGCGACTCTTCGGCGGCTCGGGCCGGCGCCTCAGGCAGCGTGCTGAGGGAGATGAGCGCCAGGGCGAGGATCATACTCGCGAGATAACCTCTTGATGATCTCATGAGCCTGGTGCTCCCCTCGATCTCTTCGGCATCATGCGTCTCCGGCGCCGGGTAAGTTTCCTCAGGGGATAAACGGGGTCGGCGCTTCGTCTGCGGCGGGAATCGAGCGCTGCCCAGCCGATGACCGACCCAGCCAGAAAGAGCCCCAACCCGTAGGCGGTGTAGATCACGCCCCGCCGCGGGCTGGGGCGCTCCTCGTCGCTGGCTCGCTCCTCTGGGATGAAGCTCGGCGGACGGGGCGGCTGGGAGAAGTCGAAGGCGTTGCTGATGCTGTTGGCCCGGGCGTCGCGCTCGGCGAGTGGCTCCAGCCCCCAGTTCTCCTCGATGAACTTGAGGATCGAGGTGAAGTCGAGCTCGGTGTGATCGATATAGCCCTGCTTGGCGTACGGGCTGACCAGGAAGGCGGGGACGCGGAAGCCATAGCCGTAGTCGTCGACCTTCGGCGGGGGAACGTGGTCATACCAGCCTCCCCAGTCGTCGTACGTGACCATGAAGGCCGAGCTGTACCAGGCGTCGCTGCGCATTAGGGCCTGGAGCAGCGACTTCACGAACCGCTGCCCTGCCCGGATGCTCCCGGGCGGGTGCTCGCTGGCGCCCGAAGGCACGATGTAGGCCACCGAGGGCAGCGTGCCGTTCTGGAGGTCCGTGAAGTACTCGTCCAGCGGCACGATGTGGTTGAACAGCTCGGGGTTATCAATGAAGCGCGGGAAGTTGAGCAGCGGACACCACACTACCTGAGCGGCGCGCTGGCCTCCCTGATCCATGGTGCGGAAGGTAATGGTGGGGTCGTAGTTCTGGATGTAGAACTTCCAGGAGATCCCGCGCTCCTCCAGCCGGTCGAAGATGGTGATCACGTCGTCGCCGTATCCCTCAGGAGGGATCTGGTTCTTCTCGCTCCCGGGCTGGGCCGCGACCCAGTACATGTGGTTCCAGACGCTGCCGCCCATCGCCGAGCTGAAGAAGCGATCGAACAGCACGTACTGGTCGACGAGGTTCCAGTGGTAGGGCAGCTCCCGGCCGTCGTAGTAGCCCATGGCGAGCGAGCCCTCCTGGTTGCGCAGTCGCAAGGCCCAGACGAAGCCGTTCATCTTCCCGCCGTTGTACTGGTTCAGGGCGGTCGCGGTGCTGTGGTCGAGATCTTCGATGGGCCGGTTGCCGATATGGAACGGCTCGACGCATTCGCCAGCCGGGTCGGCGGGATCGATTGGCATGCAGACTCCCTCCGGGATCCCGTCGGCGCCGGGGTAGGTGCCGAAGTAGTTGTCGAAGGTATGGTTTTCCTGCATGAGCACGATGAAGTGCTTGATCGGTGTTTTCGGCTGCGGCTCGGCAGCCCGCGCCGAGCGCTGTGGCAGGAGCCCGGTGAACAGGGCTAGGCAGGCCAGGAGCGTCAAACTGGTGAGAAAGACTTGCCAGCGGATCATGGGCGTACCTCGTAGATGACGATGACGGGCTTCTGCACGACCGAACCCTCGGGCGCAACCACCGTGATCGCCTCGGTGTGCACGACCCGACCGTGGTACCGCCGGGCGTAGTTGAGCAGCTTCTCGGAGAAGAACGCCGAACGGCCTGCCGAGAACGAGTCCCAGACGACGTACTGGAGCTCGCCGCTGCGGAGCTGGAGATCGGGGTTGAGAATCGGTTCATACGTTGGGTTACGGTGCAGCGGGTTGGGGCTGACTGAGAGCCCCCTTCCCTCGCGGTGGCCGTAGAACTGGATGATGTTGGCCATCGACGGCCCGACGGTCATGAAGCGCGCTCCCTCCGGGGTGTTCTCGCGGATCCACTCGCCCGCTTCGCGCCCGCCCGGAACGCCGCCCGAGCCGGCGAGAAACCGCTCGGATGCCGAGGTCTGGATTCGTTCCCAGCTCGGGATCAGCAGCGTCAGCGCGATCGCGCCGGCTGCGAGCGGTACAAACCACCCGGCGCGCCGAATCTTGCTGGCGGCAGCTCGGTGTCCCAATTGGATCACCGCCTGCGCGGCGAGGATCGCGAGCGGTGGCGCGATCGGGAGGAGATACTGGAACCCTTTCGTCGGCCAGGACTGGAAGAAGAGCACTGGTACTGCGATCCAGGCGACGAGCAGCTTCTCGCGCCAGCTCCACTGGCGACGAGCCAGCCAGAATCCGAGGACCGCGGTCAGGATAAGGAGCGGGCCGATGGCGAGCGGCACGGTCGAGGGATAGAACGTCCACTCGTGGTTGGGACGACGGAATAGTTGCCAGACGAGGTACTGGTGAGCGCGCTGCGAGCCGCCGCCGCCGGCCAGCATGATCGAGAGGGGGAAGGGGGCGATGACCAGCGCCATGATGGCGGTGGAGAGCGCGAGGTCACGCAGACGAAACCGGATGTCCGGTGCCAGGGCGAGGAAGGTGTAGATGCTGCCCAAGAGGATGATCCCCGTCTCCTTGGCCAGGAAGGTCAGCCCCATGCCGGCCCCAGCGGCGTAGAGCCACACCGGGCGCTCGGTCGCCGCGAAGCGGGCCACCATGTAGAGGCTGAGCGTGGCGCCGAGCGTCATCGGGCCATCGAGCAGGATCTGGCGTGTCACGACGACGTGGTACGGCATGAGCGCCAGGAACAGCGCGGCGATGGCTCCAGCACGTCGCCCGTAGAGCCGCGCGCCGGCACGGTAGACCAGGTATACCGTCGCCAGTCCGACGACGACAGAGACAAGCCGTCCGACGAGATCGGATCCGTCCGTGCCGCCGATCGGATACGCGAGGGCCAGGATGAACTGGAAGAGAAGCGGATGGGCGCGGAAGATCGGGAAGAACTGGCTGAGGATCGGGTCTCCAGCGATGGCCGCTGCCTGCCCCAGGTAGACTGCCTCGTCACTGTTGAGGCCGAAGCGGTTGATCTGCCAGAGCCGAAGCGCCGTGCCTGCCACCAGCGCCACCGCCAGCACCAGTCGGTCAACCGCGGCTGCACTGCCGGCTGCCACAAGTGCACGTCGGGGCCAGGGGTGAACTGCGATCCAGGGAAGCGAGGTGCTGAGTGATCTGCTGCTCGTTGCGCGTTGTCGCTTATCGGTATCCAGCTTCGTTGCCACTTTTGCTCCCGCTTGTAACCCGATGCACCGGATGCACTGCCTAGCGGCTGGCCTCGACTCCGGCGCCAGCCGTCCCCACGCTAGGTCGCGCTCGCGCCGGTCGGGACGACCGGAGATGCCGGCTGCTCGACCGCGGGCCGTGCGTCGCACCGATTGACCAGAGTCGGGATGCGCTGCCACCAATCCATGGCGCTGCTCTGGAGTAAGCGAGCCGGCACGCCGCTGAGCGCCTGGGCGACGATCTGCTCCTCGATCGGGCGCAGATCGTGCCCGTGAAGCCGGTACAGGTGGTGGCGGATGGCGGGGTAGGGCGGGAACCCGTACGCGTCGTCACTGTTGCTCAGCAGGGTATCCAGCGCCGCGCGATCATCGAGCGGAATCTCCCCCTCGCCGCCACGCTCAATGACGAACATGCCGGCCAATCTCGCCTCACGCGCCCACTTGGCGCGGGGTACCAGCTGCTGGATGTGGTACTTGGGGGGCGGCACGATCCACTGCACCACAGCATTGATGGTGGCAACCGGCAAGCGTGTGCGGGCGAGCAGGAGGGCGAACCGCCGCCCTTCGCGCGAATGGAGCCGGCTCTGTACCCAGAGTCCGAGCCGTTGCCGGCGCGAGAGAACCGGGGTGTTGACGGCGGCCACCGTGTGCCGGCTGATCGTCATCGGCTTCGGATAACACAACACCCGGCCGTCGGGGCTGAGCAGCGTCAGGTCGTCGGAGAGGAAGGCGCCAGTGTCGGTAGCCCGGCGCTGGCGGTCGAGCACGCGCAGGATCGTCGTCGTCTTGCCAGTGTCGGTGCGCGCGGTTACCAGGTAGGCCTGCTGGCCGAAGGCGATGCAGGCACCGTGGACGAGGGCATACCCCTGGCGCACGAACGTCCAGCGCAGGATCGGCTCCACCACGTTGGTGTACAGCACGTGCGGCGACCGGCGCAGGAAGGGCGAGGCAATCACTCCGACCGTCTCGCCCACGGTGACGTCGATCCAGAACCCCAGTGGGCCGAGGCCGTCGTCATAGGAGAACCGCTGGCCGTCCGGGGTGGCGGTGACACTTCCCGCTCGGCCGAGCGGGCCCGGCGAGCGCAGCCCGCCGATCCGCACCCGGATCGTTGGCCGGTCGATCGTTTCGGTCGTGAGGAAGTACTCGAGCTCGGGTAGCCAGGCCTCCGACCACACGGTAACGATCCCGTGGATGTCGTAGCCGTACGGGCCCTTCGCACGCGGGCGACGCGTGGCCTTCCAAATCCAGGCGTCCGACATCCCGTAGCGGAGGAGCGAGAGAGCCACGAGTGAGATGATGTTCGAGAGGACATAGTAGACGCCCACCAGCGAGGTCAGGACATAGATCATCGGGCCGCGCACCAGCAGGGCCAGTGTATTGACGAACGCGAACATCGTGAGCCGCTCACCCCAGCGGTTGGCCTGCCGGCGGTCGCCGAACACCCAGGTATCAGTCAGGCTGAAGTTCCAGAGCGTCGACGCCCAGGTGGCAAAAACGACGGAGAGCAGGTAATGGAAACCGAACACCTCGGTTCCGGCGAGCAGGGCGAGCGTGTTCACCACTAGGCCCGAGAGGCCGATCGCGGCGAAGGCGGCGAAGCGCAGCGCGTCCTCTCCGAGCCGCAAGGTGCCGAGGTGGGCCAGGTAGCGGAACCCCTCGCGCAGTGAGGCCTTGCTCTCTCCAGCATGCCGCTTGCCGAACGCGAAACCGACCTCGCTCACCTTGAGGCGTGGGTTCCGCACCAGGATCTCAAGCAAGATCTTGAAGCCACGCGGCCGAAGGGTATCCAAATCGACAAGGTCTTTCCGCAGGAGGAAGAACCCGCTCATCGGGTCGCTTACCCGCCGCAGGCGGCGCCGGAAGGCCAGCCGTGCAGCCGTGGTGGAGGTACGGGAAATCGCCGTGCGGAACCGGTCGAGCCCTTCGGCCTTCCCCTCGTCGCAGTACCGGCTGGCGATCACCAAGTCAGCTTGCGTCAACCTGGCTTGAGCCAGCAGGCGCGGGATCAACTCCGGCGGGTGCTGCAAGTCCGCGTCCATGACGCAGGCCCAGGTCGAACGGGCGGCGCGCAGCCCGGCGACGACTGCCCCACCCAGGCCGCCAGCCCGCTGGCCAGGAGGGCGATGGATCAACCGGATCGGACAGCGCGAGCGCAAGGCCACCGCCTTGATCATCGCCGGTGTCTCGTCGTCGCTGTCGTCGACGAAGACGATCTCGGCACCGTCGGGAAGCACACGCTCCAGCCTGGCGACGAGCGGCGCAATATTCTCCGCCTCGTTGCGCGTCGGCGCGATGACCGAGAGGGGGGCGAGGCCTGCCGGCTCCGCGTTGTGACCATTCCCGGAGACCGAATCCTCTGGCGGATCGATCGGGCTGCGAGTGCCCGGGTGCTCGAATGCAGGACGAAGGTCCATGAGGCTCTCCCCTCCATACCCTGTACTGGACTGGTGAGACGGCCGTCTCGAAAAGGGAACCGGCCGATCACAGGTTCTCTCGATCGGCCGGTTGCGCCACTCGCTCCGCGCGGGCCAGGCGCCCATCTCACGACCCGCGTCTCTTCGCTGCCGAAACATCAGGTATATGATCGTCAGTTGCCTGTATTGGAGCTTCTCGCCATGCGTTCGCTCGACATCACCTCGCATCTACCGGCTCAAAGCCCTGGTGCTGTGCCACCTCCCGACGACGGTTATGACGCGGGGACTGCCGTTCAGCGGTGAGTGCCAACGGGAGAAGATCACTGTTCCCCCACGACGCGTGCTCAGAGCCAGACCACAGGCCTCTCGCGTGAGTAGGCCGCTTGCTTCCTGGTTCCCTCGGTGCCGTTCACATGTTTGCAACATAATGTAAGAGGCCGCTGGGATGACGACCAGTCACAGAGGTAGCCAATCTGTGGCCACCTCTTGTTCATCAGGTATCCAAACGCTGCTCAGTACCGCGTCGCTCCGTGACCCCTGGTGGTACGAGCCGGGTGATCCTCTACTGGGATGGTCGCTTTCGGCTTTCCTCGCCCCGCCGCGCTCGGCACGCGTGGCGTCGTGATGCAGCGGGCAAGGGCGCTGCTGGGCAGACGCCGGCCGAAAGGGAGCGTGCTCGAAACCCACACGAGCGGTAAGATCTGGCAGTGCGTCCGTGCAGACGGAGCGGCACAGGGTACCGGCTGAGGGGAGCGGGCGTGAACGCGATAGCGGTCGGCAGCTTCCATAACCATCCTGGCTATTGCGACGGCTCAGGCTCGATCGAAGCGTACGCGGAAGCGGCCCTGGCGGCTGGCCTGCAGAGCCTCGGGCTCTCGTCGCACGCTCCGGTGCCGTTCGCCTGCTCCTGGACGATGCCACCACAGCGCCTGCCGTCCTACTGTGCCGATGTGCGGGTGGCACAGGCAGCCTACCGGGATCGGCTGCGCCTGTGGCTGGGACTGGAGCTGGACTACCTCTCCCCGGCGCTGATCCTTGAAGGAGCCACGTTCCAGCGCCAGCAGATCCGCTTCTGCCGGCCTGAGTACCTGGTCATGAGCGTGCATTTCGTCGGACGGGATCCCAACGGCCTCCCCTGGACGATGGACGAGTCGGCCGAGTCGTTCGCTCGTCAGCTTGACGAGGTCTATCGCGGCGATGTGCGCCGGCTGGTGGAGGAGTACTACCAGCTGGTCGTCGAGATGGCGAGCGCTGCACCAACGTGGGGCGTGCCAGTCATCGCCGGGCACATCGACAAGATCAAGATGTGGAACGCGGGAGGGCGCTACTTCGCGGAGGATGCCCCCTGGTACCTCGCGGCGCTCGAGGAAGCACTGCGCGCGATCAGGGCGGCGGGGCTGGTGGTGGAGGTGAACACCGCCGGGCTGCGCCGGGGCGTCGGTGAGCCGTACCCCGGGTCGCGTGCACTGCACCGGTGCAAGGCATTGGGTATTCCACTCACGATCTCGTCCGACGCGCACCGGCCGGAAGACCTGCTCGCCGGGTTCGAGGAGGCAGCAGCGCTGCTGCGCGAGCTCGGCTACCGGGAGATCGTCACCCTGGGGGACAACGGCTGGGCCTGGTGCCCACTGCCGTAGCCAGCGCTCTTACCCTGGCCCCAAGAGATCAGCGAAGGCGTGGAGCACAGCGACTGCCAGGAGGTCGACCCGGTTTCGACGCCGGCAGGTGACGACTCCCACTGCCCCTAACTCGGGCCAGGCGTCCTCGCCACCGGCGAGCGACTCGGTGAGGCTTCCCAGTTCTTCTCCGCCTCGCAGCCGCTCGACGATCGCATCCGGAAGAGGAAAACGCTCCGCGCCACCAATGCCTCGTCGCCCCTCGCGGTCGACGACCACCGCCCAGCTCACTGCGTAGACACGGCCGAAGGGCCCTTCAACCACCCCCGACTCGATCCCCACGCCGTAGTCGGCCCCCGTGCGTTCCCGAGCACGCCTGGCCCGCTCCCAGGCGCCGCGGGCCGTCTCCTCGTCGCCCCAGGGCTGGGGTGCTACCCCACTGGGCACCTCCAGCGTCTCCAGTCGCCACTCTGTGAAGAGCCCGGCCGCGACTCGCTCGACCGCCGCTCGCTTGGCCGGGCTCGTCGACCCGAGCGCGAGCCGCACTGGCGTGCCCATACGTCAGGCGACCTCTCGCCGCAGCGTCACCATCGCGAGGGCGGCCATCGCAACCGCAAAGCCGACGAGGACGGCGAGGTGCAGGCCGAGCGCATCCAGCCCCTCGCCGCGGATCATCACCGCGCGCAGCGCCTCGTTGGCCCAGGTGAGCGGTAGGGCCTGGGCCAGCCACTGGAGCGGGCGAGGCAGCGAGTCGACCGGCCAGATGATGCCGGAGAGCAGGCCCTGTGGGGTGATGACGATCGGGATGAACTGCACCACTTGCAGCTCGGTGCGAGCGAAGGCCGAGAGGAAGATCCCGAGGTTGACCGCCCCGACGGTCAACAGGAAGGTCAAGAAGGCCACGAGCCAGAGCTCGCCCACGTAGTGGATGCGTAGCACCGCGACGGTGAAGATCACCATTACGATAGACTGGACGGTGGCGAAGAGGGTGAAGCCCAACATGTAACCGAGCACGATCTCTTTCCGGTCGAGCGGTGAGACGATCAGCCGCTCGATACTTCCCTGCAGCCGCTCGCGCAGGAACGAGACCGAGGTGAGCAGGAAGACGAAGAAGAAGGCGAAGAAACCGATGAAGGTCGGCGCGAAGTAGTCGAGCTGGTCGAACTGCGGCCCCCCGTGCAGGAACCGCGGCTCGATCTGAAGTGCCTGCCCGTCCGGGCTGACCGTCTGGATGATGGCCAGGGGCAACGCACGACTGACGGCGCTGATGATGGCTCCGGCAGCGCTCGGCTGGGAGCCCTCGAGGATCAGCTCGACTTTGAGCGGTGTCCCTGGCTGAACCGGCAGAGTGGGGAGCACCAGCACGCCATCGACTTCCCGGCGGCCCACCGCCTGAAGCGCCTGTTCCCGCTCCATCACGGTGACGTGGAGCGACGAGGTTTGCTCCAGGAGCGCAATGACCTGCCGGGCGAGCGGGCTGTTACCCTCGACGACCGCAAGGCGGGTCGACTCGCCGGAACCGCGGTAGATGTAGCCGATGAGCGAGAGGACGAGCACCGGCACCACCAGGATTAGCGCCAACGTGCGCCGGTCACGCCGGAACTGCCGGACGATGCGGAGCATGAGCGCCAGCACCCGCTGCCAGCTCATCACAGCTCTCCGACCGGTATGCCAGGTTGCCCGGCTAGCGCGAGGAAGGCGTCTTCCAGATCCGCCTGGCCGGTCTGCCGCCGGAGTGCTGCCGGGGTGTCGCTCGCCAGCAGGCGGCCGCCGCGCAGAAAGCCGAGCAAGTCGCAGCGGCCGGCCTCGTCCATGGTGTGGGTGGAAATCAGCAGCGTCTTGCCTTGCTCGGCAAGCTGGCGGAAGTGTGCCCAGAGTGACCGGCGCAGCACCGGGTCAAGGCCTACAGTCGGCTCGTCGAGGACAAGAAGTTCAGGCTGGTGCAACAGGGCGCAAGCGAGCGAGGCGCGCTGGAGCATGCCCACGCTGAAACGGTAGAGCTGCTGGTCGACCCATCCAAGCAGCCCGAGATCGCTCGCGAGCTGTTCGACTCGCTCCTCAAGCTTTCTCCGGCCGCGCAGGCCGTAGATCCGGCCGAAGAACGCGAGGTTCTCACGCAGCGTCAAGTCGGGGTAGAGGGCGGCCGTCTGGGGCATGTAGCCGATCCGCGCCGCCACCGCGCGGTCGGGCATCGTCCGGCCCAACACTAGGAGCTGGCCCTCGGACGGGCGGAGCGCACCGACGACCATTCGGAGGAAGGTGGTCTTGCCGGAGCCGCTCGGGCCGAGTAAGCCGTAGATCACGCCCTGTGGGATCTCCAGTGTAAGCCGATCGATCGCGCGGACCGGTCCGAAAGTGCGGCTGACCTCGTCGGCAACGACAGTGGCGTCCATATCCCTCTCCGCCGGTGCTCCGTGCGCTTACCGAGCGCTTCACGCCCCGGAACAGTCAGGCCTTCGAAGAACTTCTCAGAACGGTTCATCGGCGGAAGCATACCCGGAACCAGGCCTGGTCGCATACCGCCGCCCTGACGTCAGTCTGTGCCATCCCAGCGCCAAGCGACCCGTCCAATGAGGTATTACTGTGGCGCTGCGGTTGCAGCCTGATTCTCGACGCGAGAGGGGTGCCGTGTACCTTGCGGAGCGGATGGCCGAGTTCGCGCTTGGGCTCGACTTCAGCGAGCTGCCGACGTCAGTAGTGGAAGCGACGACCTGGATCATCGCCGATACGCTGGCCTGCGGCGTCGCAGCACTGGAGGAACCGGGCCCGGCGCTCCTGCGCCAGTATGCGCTGGAGCACGCCAGCAGGCCGGAAGCCACGTTGCTTGGAGGCGACGAGCGCGTCGATGTGCCACTGGCCGCTCTGGTCAACGCGGCGCTGGTGCGCGACCTCGACGCCAACGACATCTATGCGGCCCCGCCTGGAAAAGATACCGCGCACTTCTCCGACGCGATCCCGGCACTACTGGCCGCCGCAGAGCTGGTGGGGACGAGCGGGCGAGAGTTTCTGACAGCGGTAGTGGCAGTCTACGAACTGCAGGCGGCGCTCGACGAGGCCTACCACTGGACGCGGCGCGGGCTGCACTCGGTCAGCCAGGTCGCCTGGGCGGTTCCGGCCGCGGCTGGCCGACTGCTGGGGCTGAGCCGAGAGCAGATCGTCTCGGCGATCGGCCTGGCGGGGACGACCGGCGGACTGGTGCTCCAGTCCTGGCTCAAGCCGGGGCCGGAACTCCCGCTCCTCAAGGGCGCAGCTCCCGGTTTTGCCTGCCAGCGAGCGCTGGAGGCAGTCCAGCTCGCGGCCCGCGGGCTCACCGCGCCGCCTGACGCGCTGGAGACACTCTTCGAACGGCTGCCGTCGGACTTCGACCCCGCTGCCTTCGATCGGCTGGATGGCGGTGCGCAGTGGGCGGTACTCCGCACGATCCTCAAGCGCTACCCGGCACAGATCTATACCCAGGCGGCGGTCGCGGCCGCCGCTTCCCTTCACCGCCAGATCGGATCGGTCGACGACATCGCCGTCGTAACGGTCTACGGCCACCGCGGGGTGACGGCTGGGGTACAGGGCTCGCCTGGCGCCTACATGCCCCAGACACGGGCAGCGGCCGACCACAGCACGCCCTTCGTGGTGGCGGTGGCGCTGCGCGACGGTGACCTTACACCTTCCAGCTACCAGGGCGAGCCCTGGCGCGACCCGGCGCTGCTCGACCTGATGCGCCGAATTGACCTGGTGATCGACCCCGAGTTCGAGCGCGCGTTCCACCAGCAAGGGGTGCTCGGTTGCCGGGTCGTGGTCGAGTTGCTCGACGGGCGTCGACTCGAAGCGACCATCCGCCAGCCGCCTGGTCATCCGGACAACGCGCTCAGCCGGGAGGAGCTGCTGGCCAAGCTGCGGGCGCTGGTCGAACCGCGGCTCGGCCCCGGCGCGGCCGAGCCGGTGCTAGCGGAGGCCGAGCGGCTCCCCGGGGCACCGAGTGTGGCGGCACTCCTAGAAGCATGCCACCGCTCGTGACCAGCTCGTCGGGGCGGCCGCTCCCGGCGCTGCTGCTCGCCGGATTCAGCGATGAGTTCTGGATCGGCGGGGATCTTCCTGGCGGGCCAACCTGGCCCGCTCGTCTCGGTGGGTGGCCCTAGGGATCGCGTCAGCAGGGAGCAAGCGGGTGTTGTCGTCTCCTCACGATGTGCCGGAGAGGTAGGCCGGAAGAAGACAGACCCCGACGATCCTTGGTTGGTACTTTCTACTCGCCTTTCGGCTTTCGATTTCTCTCCCGCGAACCGTCGGGATCCACTGTCATCATACCAACCCCATGCCTCGATGTCAACACCTGGAGAGTTCCATTCCGGTCAGAACCCGCTGGTTGAGGCCTACAGGGCGCCGGTGATGATCTCGGGACTGGTAGCAGCGAGAGGGCGATCCACGCCCCGACCGGGGACACCCGCTCCAGCCCCTCTGCCATGCCTGCCGGACGACTGGTACCCGGGCGGTCACGAACCGACCGAGCGGGTCACCTCCAGCCCCTTGCCGATCACCTCGAGCGCGCGCTCGAGCTCGCCCTCGGTGATCGTGAGCGGCGGCTGCAGCCGGAGCACGTTTCCTTCCTGCCCGCCGACGCCGATCAGCAGGCCATGCTCGCGGGCGTAGGCCCGGATCGCCGCGGCCTGCTTGGCCGCGGGCTGCTTCGTCTTCCGGTCGGTGACCAGTTCGACGCCGATCATCAGCCCCAGCCCGCGGACGTCGCCGATTAGCTCGTGCTCCTGCGCCATCTCGCGCAGTTGAGCCAGCACCTGCGCCCCCTTGGCTGCTGCCTGGCCGGGCAAGTCTTCCTCCAGCAGCACGTCCAGGTTGGCCAACGCGGCAGCACAGGAGACCGGGTTGCCGCCGAAGGTGGAAAGGTGCTCACCGGGCTGGAAGGCATCGGCAATCTCGGCACGGGCAGTGCAGGCCGAGAGCGGGAAGCCATCGGCGATTCCTTTAGCCATCACCATGATGTCCGGCTCCACGCCATAGTGCTCGATGGCGAACAGCTTGCCGGTGCGTCCGAAGCCGCTCTGCACCTCGTCGACGATGAAGAGGATGCCGTAGCGGTCGAGCACCTCCTTGACCCGGCGGAAGTAGCTGGCCGGCGGCACGATGATGCCCCCCTCGCCTAGAACCGGTTCGGCGATGAAGGCGGCCACGTTGCCCGAGGTCTGGTACTTGATGGCCCACTCGACCATCTCGGCGCACCGCTCGGCGACCACTTCCGGGTCGTCGCTCCCGAACGGGTTGCGGTAAACGTAGGGCGCCGGGGCGAAGGCGACCCCGGGCAGGTACGGCCCGCCGCGCTTCTTGCGCTGCATGTTGCCGGTGACGGAGAGCGTGCCCACGGTACGGCCGTGGAAGGAGTGGGTGAGGGCGATGAACTCCGAGCGCCCAGTATATGCCTTGGCCATGCGTAGGGCGGTCTCGATCCCTTCGGCGCCGCTGTTGCCGAAGAAGGTCTTCTTCAGCGCGCCGGGTGTCACCTGGGCGAGCCGCTCAGCCAGGTCGGCCACTGGCGGCACATGGTAGACATAGCTGGCGGCGTGGATCAGCTTGTCGATCTGGGCTTTGGCCGCGGCTGCCACCTTCGGGTGACAATGGCCGGCGTTGGTCACCGCGATACCGGCAAAGCAGTCGATGTACTCGCGGCCGCTGGCATCGACGACTGTAGCGCCGCGGGCACGCTCGACGACAACCGGCTCGATCGCGGCGACGAAGCTGGTACAGACGTACTCCTGGTACTTGCGGATCGTGTCCATTGCCCGCGCGTTCCCTCCGTGCGACTCGCCAAACCATGCCCACCACTCGTGGACGATCGAGAGTGCTAGCCAGGGGCATTGTACGACAGGATTGGGCATCTCCAACCCTGATCCTCGGGTGTAGAGGCTACCGGCCTGGCGGCCTGTGTTACGATGCCGGGCCAGAGGGAGTACAGGCACGGTCAGGATCGGCGTCCGGTATGACCACCCAGCGCCCTATGGCGAGTGAGAAATCCCGAGGTATGCTCCACTCGCTGCGAGTCTATGCAGGGTTCCGTATCCTCTTCTCCACGACCGTGGCGACGAACGCTTCCTTCTGGATGTGGCAGCTCGTGACCGGCTGGCTCGCGCTGCTGCTGACCGACTCGGCCTTCTTCGTCGGTCTGGTCGGCTTCCTCGGCGGTATCCCGATGCTGCTGGCCAGCTTGCCGGCGGGGGTGGTCATCGACCGGGTCGACCGTCGGCTCGTCTTGATCCTGGCGCAGCTCTGCGTCACTCTGGTGGGGGCGCTGGTGACGCTCATGCTCTGGCGAGGCTGGCTCGCCGACTGGCACCTGCTGATCGCGGTCTTCCTGACTGGCACGGCAATGTCGTTTGTCTTCCCCACCCGTAACGCGATGGTCGCCGACCTCGTGGAGCGGAGTGACCTGGCGAACGCGGTCGCGTTGAACTCGGCAGGACAGAACGCGCCGCGCGTCATCGGTCCAGCGCTGGCGGGCCCGCTGGTCGGCGGCATCGGCGTGACCGCGACACTGGCGCTCTGTGTACTGTTGCAGCTCGTCTCGGTGGCCATCTCCTGGCGCCTGCCGTCGCGGCCAGCGCCACGGCACTCACGGTCATTGCTGGGCTCGTTCACCGAGGGGCTTACGGTGATCTGGCGGAGCGACTACCTGCTGGCGTTGCTGACCTTGGCTGCGCTGCCGACGATGCTGATTATGCCGTACGTCAACCTTCTCCCCGTCTTCGCGCGCCATGAGCTGGGGATGGGTTCTGGCGGACTGGGAATGCTGATGGCGCTCGGCGGGCTCGGTGGACTGTGCGGGGCGCTGGCCGTGGCAAGTTGGAGGTTGCTGGCCGAGTCGCCGCGGATGCTGCTCGTCAGCCTGCTCGGGTTTGGGCTGGCCGTGCTGGCGTTCGCACACGCTCCGGCCACCTGGCTGGCCGCGCTCTTCCTCTTCCTGGCCGGGTTCGTCAGCTCGGTGTACATGTCGGCCAATAACACGCTGCTCCAGCTCCACGTCGACGATGAAGTGCGCGGCCGGGTACTGAGCGTCTACCTGCTGACGTGGGGCCTGCTGCCACTCGGTACGTTGCCGGCTGGGGCGATCGCTGATGCCTGGGGCGCCCCCGTCGCAGTGACGATCCTGACTCTGCTCGCCCTGGCCGCTGTGGGTCTGACCGCGCTCCGGTTCCCGATCCTGCGTGTGCGGTCTCCCTCTTCGCGGCGCCCAAGAGGCGTGCTCGCTCGAGAGCGGCCGGGCGCTCGGCTCGATGACTAGCAAGCCTCGATCGCCAAAAGGAGTTGCCGGCCGTGCGTCTCCCCTGGGTACTGCGTGACCCGTCACTCCGCGTCGTCCTCTCCCTCTCGGCTCTCGCCGGGCTGATCTCCGGCCTGGTGGTGCCCTTCGTCTCGTTGATCGCGCGTGACCGCGGCGCGTCCTACGCGCTGATCGGCTTGATGGCCTCTGGTTTCCTCATCTCCCAGGCCGTGCTCCAGTTCCCGGCCGGTGCTCTCTCCGACCGCATCGGTCGCGCCCTTCCGATCGCGGCTGGCCTGGTGGTCGAGGGCCTGGCGACGGCCGCTTTCGCGTTCACGACCACGCCTGAATTCTTCGTGCTGCTCCGGCTGGCGCAGGGGATTGGGCTGGCGCTGATCTATCCTTCGGCCAGAGCGCTGATCGTCGACCTCACTCCTCCGGAGCGGCGGGGGCAGGCGTTTGCTGCCTGGTGGGCTGCCCTCAACGGCGGGTGGTTACTGGGGCCGGCCCTTGGTGGCTTGCTGGCCGGGTTGATCGGGAAAGCGCCGCTCTTCGTGATCGGCGGGCTCGGCGAGGTCGCGCTCGGTACAGGGGTGGTGCTCACGCTCGGCCGGCTCAAGGTTGCTCGTCCACGACCACACCCGGCAGGCGAGCGAGTACCCTACCGGGCGCTGTTGGCCGCGCCGCTGGTGGCTGCCTTCATCCTCGCCATCGGCTTCGAGGTGCCGGTCGGCATCTTCACCGGCATCTGGAGTGTCTATCTGGCTGACCTGGGCGCCAGCGAGTTCGAGCTGGGGATCTCCTTCACGGCCTTCTCGCTCGCGAACCTGCTCTTCCTGCCGCTCGGCGGTCGGCTGGCCGACCGGACGCCGCGCTGGCGGCGGCTGCTCGTCCTCAGCCTGGCACTCGGGGCGGTCGTGGTCTGCTATGCGATTCCCTCAGTGGCTGCCATCTTGGTACTCGGCGCGCTGGAGGGGATAGTCATCGCGCTGCTCTCTCCCTCGGTCGATGCCTATCTCGCTGCGGTCTCCGACCCGCGCGTGCAGGGGCGCGTACAGGGCGCCTACACGACAGCAGGCATGGCCGGTGCTGCCACCGGCGCGCTGTTCAGCTCGGTGCTCTACGAGGCGGGGAGACCGGTCCCGTTTCTCGCTGCCGGCACTGCTCTCCTCGTCCTGACGACGGTGGCGATCGGCATGATCCGAGGCGTCGAGCGGGCTGGTGGCCCCATGCTGCGCCAGGCGGCGCCGGCCGGAGCTGTGGCGGCCGATCCGGCCGGCCCGAGCACTGACAGGGAAGCGGTAGGGCCACACCAGTCCGAATAATGACGTCATAGTGTCCGTGTCTCGGTGCGCTCCGATCCTGGCTGGAGCTAAGGAGACGCTGGCGCCTGTGGTCGTAGCTGGCCGCGCTCCTCCTCTGTAGGTAAGTACGCTGGGGTTCACTTGGCCCGGTGACGCGGGATTATCCGGACAGTGGCAGGTGTACTGCCGGCGTCGTCTCGATCCTGGCCCCCAGTATTGTGGACGCGCGGCACGGCCGCGCCCGCGGTGTCCAGCCTCCGACGCGGGCGGATACCCCGCGCTATGACAACGAGGCAATGTTTGATTGTCCCACAAGCTGTCTGTACACTGTGTACGTGCAGAGACGGGGTTGAGCCCGGCAGCGTGGAGAGGAAGGGAAGCCGATGGCTGGCTGCGAGCAGTGGCGTCGAGTGGCGAGAGGCTGCTGCGCGGCACTGGCCGCTGCCCTCCTCTGCGCGGTGCCGGCCGCTGCCGAGGATGCGCATCAGGTACAGCCGGGCGAGACGCTGAGTGGGATCGCCGAGCGATATGGGATCCCGGCCGAACTACTCGCCCGGTACAACGGAATCGCCGATCCCGACCTCATCTACACTGGCGAGCAACTTTTCCTCCCGCCAACCGGAGAGGGGGTGCCCGCGAGGGCGGGGTCAAGGCCTGCTGTTTACACGGTGCAGCCTGGAGACACGCTGTGGGGCATCGCGCAGCGCTTCGGCGTGAGCCTGGATGCACTCGTGGCGGCGAATGTGATCGTCGACCCGAATCAGCTCGTTGTCGGCCAGCAGATCCGTCTCCCGGCACGGGAGATGGGTTCGACCGGTGTCGCTGAGTTGCTCGAGGAGCACGCGATCACCTATGGGCTCGAACCCGCGCTCGTGCAGGCACTGGCCTGGCAGGAGAGTGGGTGGCAGCCGTCGGTCGTCAGCCTGGCCGGCGCGGTGGGTGTGATGCAGGTGACACCCGCGACCGGCTCTTGGGTTGCCGACTACCTAGTCGGCCGGCCGCTCGATATCCGCGGCAGCGTCTCCGATAACATCCTGGCTGGCGTCGCGTTTCTCGACTGGCTGATCAAGCGGAGCGGCAGCCTTGAGCTGGCGCTTGCCGGCTACAACCAGGGCCCGGGTAGCGTCGCGCGCGATGGGGTGCTGCCGGAGACCCGGCAGTTCGTCGCCAACGTGCTGGCGATCCGCGACTACATCCTCAGGAACGGCACCCCGCCGCCGTCCTGAGCTGCCAGGGCGGCTCCGGTGAAAGCGCTCGTGGTATCCTCTCCCACCGAGATGGCGGGTAGGAGGCGTGCGCGATGACTGGTAAACCACGAGCGTTCTCGGGTATCCAGCCGACCGGCGGTATCCATATCGGCAACTACCTTGGCGCGATCCGCAACTGGGTGCTGCAGCAGGATCAGTACGACAACATCTTCAGCATCGTCGACCTGCACGCGATGACGCTCCCGTACGACGCGAGCGAACTCCGCTCGCGCACGATCGAGGTCGCGAGCGCGCTGCTCGCCGCTGGGATCGACCCCCAGCGCTCAATCCTCTTCGTCCAATCGGACGTACGTGAGCACACCGAGCTGTGCTGGATCCTGGGAACGCTGGCGACCTTCGGCGAGCTGCGGCGGATGACCCAGTTCAAAGAGAAGTCGAAGGGCAGCGAGCGGGTGGGCGCTGGACTGTTCTTCTACCCGGTGCTCCAGGCTGCCGACATCATCCTCTACGATGCCGCGGTCGTGCCAGTCGGCGAGGATCAGAAGCAGCACATCGAGCTGACCCGCGACCTGGCCCTCCGGTTCAACAACACCTTCGGCGAGACCTTCGTCGTGCCAGAACCGGACATCAAGCCGGCTGGCGCGCGTATCATGTCGCTGGCCGACCCGACGAAGAAGATGAGCAAGAGTGACCCCGATCCCGACAGTCGGATCGAGCTGCGCGACCCGCCCGACGAGATCCGGCGCAAGGTTCGCCGCGCCGTGACCGACTCCGGGGCGGAGGTGCGCTTCGACGAGGAGCGCAAGCCGGCCATCTCCAACCTGCTGACGATCTACTCGCTCTTTGCAGACGTCTCGATCCCGGAGCTGGAGCGGCGCTATGCCGGCAAGGGATACAGCGAGTTCAAGCGAGATCTGGCCGAAGTGATCATCACTGGCCTGCAGCCGATCCAGCAGCGGCTCGACGAGCTGGCGGCCAACCCTGGCATCGTTATCCGGACGCTGCAGGCGGGAGCCGCCAGGGCGCGAGCGCTCGCCTCTGCCAAGATGGCGGTGGTGCGCGAGCGGTGTGGGCTGGGTCTGCCGCCGCTCGACTGAGCTGCTCGCCGGCTCACCCTCAACCTGCTGGCTCTCCTTTGTGGCAGGCGTAGTTCAGACTGACATGCAGCCTGTGGAATAGAGCGAACCCCTCCCCCGTTTTCCGGTAATGGAGCGGGGCGGGAACGCTCTGCTCGGTTCTGGGTAGTGACTGTTTCGTCGAACGGGAAGTGAGGAGCGAGATCGATGCCGCTCGAGGTCGGGATGAAGACGCCACCGTTCGCCCTCCTCGATGCAGTCGAGGGCGAGCGCCATAGCCTGGAGGAGGCGCTCCAGCGCGGGCCGGTGGTGCTCGCGATCTACAAGTCCTCCTGCCAGGCGAGTAAGACGGCGATGCCGTTTCTGGAGCGCCTCTTCCAGGCGTATCCACGAGCACGGCTCACCGTCTGGGGCGTGGCCCAGGACTCGGCGAACGTGACCAGGTCGTTCATCCGCCGTTCGGGCGTCACGTTTCCTGTGCTGATCGACCAGGACGACTACGCGGTCTCGCGCGCCTTCGATATCCCTGCGACCCCGACGATCGTCCTGATCGACCGGGATGGCACCGTACTCTGGCAGGCAGTTGGGTTTCAGAAGCCGGCGATGGCCGAACTGAGCCGGCGCGTCGCCGAGCTGCTGGAGCTCGAACCAGTGGATGTGGTGGCCGGAACCGATGAAGTGCCCGACTGGGTACCGGGCTGACCCTCCAAGCACCAGCCCTAGGGTAGGGCTGCCGTGAGGCCGGTTGAACGCGCCAGCGAGTCGCTTGCCAGCGAGACTTCCTCTGGCTACAACAGAGCGGGAGCTCGCCTGTGCCCGGCCGGCACAGGCTACGGATCGGCGAGCGAGCAAAGGGGAGGTCGAGGTGTCGATCGCGTCCGTCATCGCCAAGCTGCGCAGCCGTGCTCACCGGCGCGCCCAGCGCCGTGCGAACCGCATCAAGGATCACCCCACGCCGCGTACCTACCCGTATCGCTTTCGCCAGACGAAGCGCGGCAGGCTTCCGGCTCGGCAGGAAGACCTGTTGCCGATGCTGCGTAGCCGCGCCGAGCGGCGCAAGCGCCAGGCCGAGAAAGCGAAGAAGGGGTGACTTGACCGCCATGTGCGAGGTCTCTGGGAGACTACCTCGCGCTTATCTCCAGACCTGCCTGAAGACCCGCAACAGGTTCTCGCCCAGGATCTTGCGCACGTCCTCTTCACGGTAGCCGCGCTGGCGGAGGCGCTCGACCAGGTTCAGCACCTCGGGATAGCTGCTAAAGCCGTCGACAGCCCGCAGCGGCGAGCGCACGTCGGCGGTGACGTACTGGTCGTATTCGCGTGTCACTGCCGCGTAGACCGGCTCGCCCCACGGGTCGTGCTCGTGGTCGGGGTAGGTACCCAGGCTCATATCCGTGCCGATCCCGATGTGGTCGACCGAGCCGGTGAGCTGGGCCACGTAGTCGATGTGCTGGACGAAATCGTCGAGCGTCGGTCGGGTTCGGCTGCCCGGCTTCATCACCAGCGGCCCCCAGGGAGCGAGGCCGATGACACCGCCGCGGGCAGTGCAGGCGAGGATCTGCTCGTCGTCGATGTTACGCGGGTTGTCGACGAGCCGCTTGGGGTTCGAGTGGCTGAAGACGACCGGCACCGCGCTCCGCTCGATGATCTCCAGGCTCGAGCGCTTGCCGACGTGTGAGCAGTCGAGCAGGAGCCCGACGCGGTTGCACTCTTCGACCACGAGTTCCCCGAAGCTGGTTAGCCCGCCGTCGGCCCGGTCAAGGCAGCCGCCGCAGATGGCGTTCGTCCGGCTATAGGCTGGGATCAGTATGCGCAGGCCGAGCCGGTAGAACGCCTCGATGCGGTGCAGCGCGTTGCCGATGAAGTCGCCACCCTGCGAGGCGAGGACGAAGACGGCCCGGCCCTCTCGCTTGGCCTGCACGATGTCGTCAGCCGACCAGGCAATGCCGAGGTTGGGATACTGTCGAGCAACCAGGTGCCAGAACATCAAGCCTTCAAGCGCCTCGTCCAGCCTTGCCCAGGGGTGGAAGGCGGTGACCGTGTAGGCGGTCACCCCATGCCGGTGGGCGCGGGCGTAGTCGGCATCTGGCCAGGCCTGCATGCAGGCATCGATGAAAATGTATGGGTGATCCTGCTCCAGGACGGGGTGGATACCCTTGTGCAGCGGGGTGCTGTTCATCTGACCTGCCTCCTCTCACCGGTCACAGCTCACGGCACGCCAACCAGTTCTCCGCTACGGGCACCTCGAAGCGGGCCAGCCAGGCGAACTGCCGCTCGGCGACGCGCCGGGGCGTCATTCGCACTGTCAGTCCGCGGATCACACAGGCGAGCGGGTTCTCCCACTGGGCGATGCGACCGAAATGCCGAGCACGCTTGACAATTCGGTCGGTACGGGCTCGCCGTGCGGTCTCGTAGGCCCGCAGTGCTGCCGGGAGATCAGTGGAGCGTGCCAGGCTGGCGGCCAGGATTACAGCATCCTCGATCGCCTGGCAGGCGCCCTGGCCGAGGTCGGGTGTCATCGGGTGGGCGGCATCGCCGAGCAGCGTGACCCGTCCCTCGCCCCAGCGACTGGCCGGCTCGCGGTCGTAGATGTCGTTCTGCAGGATCGCGGCCGACGGCGTGGCCTCGACAACGGCCGGGATCGGGGCAGACCAGTCGTGGAAGAGCTCCCGGAGCCGCTGGAGATGGTCTCCCGGTTCGCCGAGCGCCCCCTCCGGCGCGTTGCTGGTGGCCCACCAGTAGACGCGCGCTGAGTCGATCCGCCAGAGACCGAAGCGAGCGCCGTGCCCCCACGCCTCGAACGCGAGCCCAGGTGGAGCGAGTTCCGGCCCCACCTCGGCCATGCCGCGCCAGGCGGTATAGCCGGCGTAGCGAGGGCGGCCATCATCGAGGAGGTGGCATCGGATCACCGAGTGGATACCGTCGGCGCCGATCAAGAGATCGGCTCGCTCGACCGCGCTGCCGGCAAAGCGCGCCGTCACGCCGGAGTCGTCCTGCGTGAAGCCGGTGCACTCGTAGTCGAACCGGATGTGCTCCTGGCCGAGCGTGTTCGCCAGGAGTCCCAGCAGCTCCGGGCGGGCGACGCAGAGCATCGGCCCGCCGTAACGCCGGCCCAGCTCGCCGACCGGCAGGCGCTGCAAGCAGGCACCGCGCCAGGAGCGGATCTCGGCGAACTCGACCTCGGTCCCCAGCCTTCGCACCTCCATGTCCAGGTCGAGGGCGCGCAGCGCCTGGATCGCGTTGGGCGCTAGCGATAGCCCGGCTCCGGCACGGCGGAGGTCGGGCGCGCGCTCGTAGACGCACACGGTCATCCCGATCCGCCGCAGCGCCAGCGCGGCGGTCAGCCCACCGATGCCGGCACCGATCACAATCGCCGTCCGCTCATCGCTCATGCAGCTCCCTCCGCGCGTCGCCGTGGTGGCCATGTCAGGATAGTCTCTCGCCGGTTCCGGTGCCGCTCCGCCGGAGCGCTCAGGCGATCGCACCAAGGTGCATCGGGCACGGTTGCGGCAGTCTACCACGAGCCGGTAACTCCTGTGCCCCCTGTCCAGGACGCTCGACCGCACTGGCGGACACCGGCCTTGCCTGGCTAGCCGGTCGGCCGCATGATTGGGCCGGCGCTATCGGTGTGGAGCCGGAAGGGCAGCGGGCAATGCTGACGCAGGTTGACCACGTCGTCGTGCTGGTGCCTCGCCTCGACGAGGCAATCACGTCGTACCAGGAGCGGGGGTTCCACGTCGTCGTCGGTGGCGAGCACCCCGGTGGGACGCACAACGCGCTGATCGGCTTCTCCGACGGCGCGTACCTGGAGCTGCTCGCGTTTCGCGAGCCAGAGCGCCCGCACAGCCACCGCTGGTACCGCTTCCTGGCCGCTGGTTCTGGCATTATCGACTTCTGCCTGGCCAGCGACGACCTGGCCGGTGACGTTGAGCGGTTGCAGCGCCACGGCCTGTCGTATCAAGGCCCGAGCCAAGGCAGCCGCCGCCGGCTGGACGGGCAGCTCGTCGAGTGGCACGGCGCGACGCCAGCTGACGAGCGGACAGGCGCGCTCCCCTTCCTGATCCAGGACGTGACACCGCGCGAGCTGCGCGTGCCCGGCGGAACCGAGGCGCGGCACCCGCTCGGGGTGGTCGGGCTCGCGGCAGTTACAGTCGCCGTCAGCGCTCTGGAGACGGCGGTGGCAGAGTACCGGGCGCTCCTCGGCGCGCGGGAACTTGAGCGCGGCGAGGATCTGGAACGCCAGGCCACGACAGCGACCTTCGCGCTCGGGCCCCATCGGATCGTCCTCGCGCAGCCTACCGGCCCTGAGAGCCCGGCGGCGCGCCGGATCCGGCTGCGCGGCGAGGGACCGTTCCAGGTGACCTTGCTGGCCGAGGGCCTGGCCGAGCCGCGCCACCTGGAGATCGACGGTGCACACTTCGTCCTGGTACCGGCCGCCTGGTGAGGTGTGCCGGTTTTGCCTCAGATCTGCTCCTTCGTGATCCAACGGGGGACGATCAGCGGAGGCTGGAACTCGAGCACCTGCTGGAGAAGGCGTTCGGCGTCGGGGGCAACAGTCAAGAGTTGGGCATACTCAGGGAGAATGAACTCCTCTGCGATCGCATGCGCGATGAAGGCCAGCAGCGCGTCGTAGTAGCCCGCGACGTTGAGTAGCCCGATCGGCTTGCGGTGGAGGCCGAGCTGGGCCCAGGTGATTGCTTCGAAGAGCTCATCGAGCGTGCCGAAACCGCCGGGCATGGCAATGAAGGCGTCGGAGAGTTCGTTCATCAGCGCCTTGCGCTCGTGCATCGTGCCGACGACCCGCAACTCGGTCAACCCGGGGTGGGTGACCTCTCGAATCATCAGCACCTCAGGGATAACGCCGATCACCTCCGCTCCAGCTTCCAGCGCGGCATCGGCGATAATCCCCATCAGACCAACGCTGCCACCGCCGTAGACGAGCCCGATGCCGTGTTCGGCCAGCAGCCGGCCTAACCGCCGGGCCTGCTCGGCATAGACCGGGCGGCCCCCGATCTGGGAGCCAGTGAAGACGCAGATGCGCTGGATCCGTGCCGTGCTCATTTCCGCGTGCTCGATCCTCTGACCACGAACGCTGCGGCCTCACGAGGCCAGGACGTGCCCGGCAGTGTACCCAAAAAGCGAGGGCTGAAGCGGAGCGAGAGGCGAGCCTGGTACCTGAGGTGCCGCAGGGACGCCCGATCAGTCAACCCTCAGGAGACTGGCCCGTTGCCGCTCGGCTTGCCGGCGTGCTATGCTCCGGCCCTGCCGGGCGCACGAGATCCGGCAGTGGGCTCGCAGAGTGAGAGGGCGGGTGTGGCGGTCGGGGACGCGAAGTCGTTCTGGGAGAGTGCCGGCGAGCCGGAAGAGCTGTCCGGTGATGACTTGCGTTGGATGGTTGAGCCACCCCTCTACTGGATCGTCCGCCACCAGGGGGCCTCACTGCCACCGATCCACGGGCTCAGCTACCTCGCCACCAACCGGTTCGTTGACTCGCCCTTCGACGAGACGTTGGTCGCGACGCCGGAGCAGCCGAGCCTGATCGAGCTGCTGCGTGAGGTGCCTGGTGTCTGCTCGATAGAGCCGGGTTACCTGCGCTACTTTTTCCGGCCCCCGACGGTGATCGCGGTGCTGAACCGCTCGGAGATCAACTGGTTCGAGAGTATCGATGAGGCGCTGAGCTGGAATCCCTTTGGGGATCCTGATATCGTGCTTGCTCCTCATGCCTGAATCTCGCGTGTGATGAGCGAAGCCGAGCGCCCGGATAGCCTGGTCGCCTACACGCTCGTTCTCCTCGTGCGGGGAGGACACTGCCTGCTCCTGCGCCGGGCCGAGCAGCGGGCCCGCTTCCCCGGCCGGTGGACGGGGCTCGGCGGGCGCGTCGAGCCGGACGAGCTGGAGCACCTGCGGGCGGCGGCGCTGCGTGAGCTCGTGGAGGAGGCGGCTCTCCGCCCGGAACAGGTGCGCAACCTAGTGTTGCGCCGGGCGCTGCTCCACGCCCGGCCAGGCGGGCCGCTCACCCTCCTGCTCTACTTCACCGGCGAGCTGGCCGGTGCCGAAGTGCCCGAGAATCTCCGGCAGGTGTCGCCGGAGGGGGAACTCTTCTGGGTTGGCCCTGACGAGCTGGAGCGGCTCGATCTCGTGGACAATGCCCGGCTCGTGCTGCCGCTGCTGCTCGAGGACGCCCACCGCGATCCAGAAGGGCGCGAGCCGGTCAAGCTCGGCGCCCTCCGCTACTCTCTTGAGGGCTTGATCGAATCGATTGTCTGGGCCTGAACCGGCTGCTAGGCTGTGCTACCACGGCGCGGCAGCCGGTGCCTTCTCGGCCCGGTTACCGCTCGCGCTGTGCGAGCTGGGCCAGTACCGGCTTGGCTTCATCTTCCAGCGTCTGAGCGACCTCCGTGAAGACGACCTGCGGCTCTTCCTGGTTGATCGTGACGCACTCCAAACCCTTGCCGATGATCTGGTCGCCGTTCGGGATAAACACTCGAGCCGCATCCTGTGGCCGGGTCTTGGGCAATTGCTCGACTGCGGTGCGGAAGTTGGGGTTCTCCTCGTAGAACCGCTTCATCTCCTCGCTCTCCACGGCCGACTTCCGGACCGGCATGTATCCGGTGCTCTGCGACCAAAAGATAGTTGTCTCAGTCGAGGTCGCGAAGGCGAGATAGTCGAACGCTGCCTCCTGGATCTCACGCGGCTTGTCGGCGAGGATTGCTAGTCCGGAACCACCGGTACAGCAGCCGAATCCTGCCGGGCCTTCGGGCAGGAAAGCCGTCCCGAGCTCGAACGTGCGGATCTACTCAAGCCGCCAAGCGAGGCGGTGGAGGCCATCATCGCGGCCGTGAGTCCGTTCACAAAGTCGGCGTTGAGATCCTGAGAGGCGACAGCCCAGCCCTCGGCGACCGTGCTCTGGTAGAACCGGCCCGCTTGCACGCCGGCCGGCTCGGCGAGCCGAATCGTGAAGTCGGGATCGGAGTAGCGGCCTCCGAACTGCCAGATGACGCCCTGGAACAGCCAGGCGACAATAGGAGGCGGCATTCGGGTGTGCAAAGGCGTAACGGCTCGTGGTGCCGCCATCACTCCGAACGAGTTCCGGCACCCACTGCCGGAACTCGTCCCACGTCCGCGGGCCGCGGTCGGGGAGGCCGGCCTCGCTCCAGGCTTCCTTGCTGTAGTCAAACAACGGCGTCGAGCGAGCGAACGGTACCCCGTAGACAGACCCCTTACGGATCCCCTCGTTGATCAGCGGGTCGACATAGTCTGCACGGGGTCGATCTGCCTGGCCTGGAAGAAGTCGTCGAGCAGGCGCAATGACGCCATTGAGGTAGAACTTGAACCACCAGACATCGGAGACCAGCACGACGTCTGGCGAGCGGCGACGGCTTGTGCCAGCGTCTGAGCCGTTTCCTCGTAGCTACCCTGGTACTGGTATACGAGCTCGACGTCATCCTGCGATTCGTTGAACCGCTGGACCACGGCCTGCTCAGCCTTGCCGAGGTCGCCGCCGAACGAGCCCCAGTAGACCATCCTGACCCGGGAGCCGGTCGAGGAGACGACCGCTGGCGTGCCGGTGGTTGTCGGGAGAGTTGGCGAAGAACTCGGGCTGCTCGCTGGCCCCTGGTTGCCAGGTAGCTCACCCCCCGAGCTACAAGAGCTGAGCAGCGCCGCCAGGATGAGAAGGAAGGCGGCTCCAGCGACTCGCACGCGCAGGAAGACGAGCGCATAGGCGGAGGTGAGAGCGAACAGCAGTTCCAGGCCGGAGCCAGCGAGCGTGGTCACGATGCTGTTGAGATAGAAGCGACCGAACGGTGCAGTATCCCAGGCCTCAACGAAGTTCTCCCAATGCGGCTCCCGTGGAATCCAGCCCGGTGGGAACCTGTAGATCTCCTGGTTCGTCTTGAGCGCGCCGGTGACGACCCAATAGAAAGGAACGCCCATCACGACGACGGCGAGCGCAAGCAGCAGGTGCAGTGGCACCTGAGCCAGCCGCTGGCGCAGCCGCTCAGCCATAGTGCACCCTCCGCTCTCCCAGCCGGAGCTGGATCACCGTGACCACCAGCATCGCGAGGAAGAGGAAGACCGAGGCGGCGGCGGCCCGGCCGGCGTTGAACGCGACGAACCCCTGCTCGTAGATGTAGAAGAGGAGCATCGTGGTCGCGTTCACCGGGCCGCCATCGGTCATGACTTTGATGATGTCGAACGCCTGGAATGAGCTGATCATCGAGACGACCAGGAGGAAGAGGCCCCAATCGCCCAGCACAGGCCGGCGCAGTGCTAGTCGTCGCCCGGCGGAGGTGGCCAGTGCCCACCCGCTCACCGTTTCGCGTTGGCTCTGCGCTATCCGATCACTTCCCGGCGCGCACTCTACTGAGAGAGGGTGGTCGATCTTTTGCGAAGATTGAAACTCAGGGCCCACTGAAGAGAAGTTCATCGGATGTCCACGAACAGTGGGGCATGAGTGCGAGACTCGACCTGGAAGCCAGCGAGCTCTCTCAGCAAGGAAGAGCGGCGGAGTATGAACGGCGAGTCGGAACGGGGATCGGGCCAGAGAAGGCGTCCACTGGTCATCGCTCACCGTGGGGCCTCGGGCGTCGCGCCGGAGAACACGCTGCTCGCCTTCCAGCTCGCGGTGGAAATGGGCGCCGACATGATCGAGCTGGATGTGCGCTGCTCTCGGGACGGCCACCTCGTGGTGTGTCACGATCCCGATGTCGCTCGCACAACCAACGGTTCCGGCCAGGTGCACGAGCTCGACCTCGACGAGTTGCGTCGCCTCGATGCCGGGTACCGGTACACGCTCGATGGCCGGCAGTACCTCTTTCGCGGTCTCGGGTTACGCATCCCCACACTGGACGAAGTGCTGGCCAGCCTGCCGCCCCATATCGAGCTCAACCTCGAGGTGAAGTTGCCTCCCGGCGATGGACGAACGGCAGAGGGACACCGGATAGCAGCGTGTCTCGCCGCGCGCTGTCGCCGAGAGCCGGCACTCGTCGAGCGGCTGCTCGTCTCATCGTTCGACATGGCGGTGCTGCGCGAGCTGCGCCAGATGGTCCCGGAGCTGCGAACCGGGCTGTGCACGCTGCCGTTCGATCCCCTGTTGCGCCAGCTCGAGCGCGTGCGAGAGGCCGGCTTGACGGCGCTGCACCCTGCGGACGCCGCGCTCGGCACCGATGCGGCGAGCCTCATCGAGCAAGCCCATCGGCTGGGGATCGCGGTCAACGTCTGGACGGTGAACAGCCCGGAGCGGATGGCCGAGCTGGCGGCGCTGGGCGTGGACGGGATCATCACCGACTACCCCGACCGCGCCATCGAGGCGCTCGCGCTGGACAGGCTGCGCCACCGAGCGCGGAGCTCGTGGAGGAGCGCGAGCTAGCCAGGCTAAGTCGACCCGCTGCTGGCTCGGCGGGTCAGGGCGTGCTATCCTCGTAATCCGACCGACGCGTCGGTCGGATTTTGACCGGAGGAGAGCCGGCCCGATGGTCCGCGAGCAGCTCCGCGCGATCGCCCGCCGCGAGCGCATCCTGGAGGCGGCGCTTGCCGTCTTCACCCGGCGCGGCTACCGCGACGCCGCCATGGACGAGATCGCCACCGAGGCCGAGACCTCCAAGGGCGGGCTCTACTTCCACTTCCCCAACAAGCAGGCGCTCTTCTTCACCCTGCTCGACCGGATGGCCGACCTCCTGATGAGCCGGGCCGAGCAGGCCGTCGCCGCCGAGCGTGACCCGGCCCGGCAGATCGATGCCGCGCTCGCGGTCGTGCTGCGCACGTTCGCGTCGCACCGCGCGCTGGCCCGGCTCTTCCTGGTCGACGCGCTCGGTGCCGGGCCGGAGGCACACCTGAAGCTGATGGAGATCCACCGGCGCTTCGCCGACCTGATCGCCCGCCACCTGGAGGAGGCGATCGCGGCCGGGGCGATCCCGCCGCTCGATACCCGGCTCGGCGGCATGGCCTGGTTCGGGGCGATCAACGAGGTCGTGACCAACTGGGTGCTGGCCAGCGAGCCGGAGCGGCTGGAGGATGCCTATCCCCAGCTCCGTGCCTTCCTGCGGCGGAGCGTCGGCCTGCCTGAGCCACCGGAGGGCCCATGACGATCCAAGCGCGCACGCTTGATCTCGGGCTGGATGCCCGGCTGCAGGCGCTGGCCCGCGAGGCGCAGCGCCGGGCTGCCTCCAGCGCTCGCCCGGTCATGGCCAGCCTCGTCGAGCCGGCCCCGCCGCTCGACCCTATCGCCCTGTTCGCCCGAGCACCGGCGGGCCTGGCCCGTGCCCTCTGGCGCGGTTCGGACGGCCTGGTGCTGGTCGGCCTGGGCGAGGCGCTGGCCTTCGGCCCAGCTCCCGGCGCGGAAGGCGTCCACCAGGGGCACCGCAGGGATGCCTTACCCAAAGAGATCGCGGAGGATTGGCGCCGGCTGGCCACTGAGGCGCTGGTCGACGCCCCCTCCGATAGTCCGGCTGTGGCTGGGCCCCTGCTGCTCGGCGGCTTCGCCTTCGACCCGCTCCGACCGGCCGAGCCGGCCTGGCAGCGCTTCCCGCTTGCCCGGCTTTCCCTGCCGCGGCTCCTGCTCCTCGGCGAGGGTAACGGCTGGTGGCTGATCAGCACGCTCGTCGCCTGGCCGGGACGCGATCCGGCGAGTGCGCTCGAAGAGCTGCGGCGGCTGCGCGCGCTCATCTCAACGCCTGGCTGCAGCGGCCTCGACTTCACACCGGCGACCAACGG
>CALKCJ010000039.1 GCA_938082375.1 uncultured Thermomicrobiaceae bacterium | reverse complement strand
GCGGATGTACTGCTCATGGAGTGGGCGATCCAGTCCGTAGTCCTTACGGATTTTCTCGACTGCCTCCGGGCTGGCGCGGGGACCGGCGATCATCCGCGCGGGATCACTGGGCACGACGTGCGAGAGGGTGAACGTGATCAGTGAGAGGCCGAGCAAGACGAAGACGAGGAAGGCAAATCGCCTAATGATCAACTGAATGACCATCGTTCACCTCTCTCAGCACCTTGCCGGCTCGCCCTGAGCCGGCATGGCCCTTCTGACGTTATCGGCAGCAGATATCCAACTATCGTGCCGTATCCATCCGTAGATCGACGAATGCGCGCAAGGAATGAGAGCCAATCAAGGACACTCTAATGGGAGGCGCCGCCCCTTGTCAAGAGCGACGCCTCCGTGCCGCTTCAAGCGAACAGAACGTCTAGGGGGCACTCCGGCATCGGCCCTGAGCCAAGAGGCTGGAACCGGCAGAACGATGCCGGGCGTCGGCAGCGCGGCAGTTACTGCTCTTCGATCAGGCGGCGGTACAGTGCTTGCTGGCTGGCGATCATCGCCTGGTAGGCGCGCGTATTCCCGGGGTTCGGCGTGACCGGCTCACCGTCCACCGTGATTGAGCGTGCCAGCGCCTCCAGGCTCCCCCGCCCCAGGCGCTCGAGGGCGACCAGGGCTGCCCCACGCAGTGAGGCCTCCGGCTCAGGCGAGAGGGCGAGCGGCTGCCCGAGCGCGTCGGCCAGGATCTGGATCCACACCGGGTTCTTGAGCAGCGCGTTGCCACTACCGATAAGCAGACGCTGACCAGGAGCGACCTCTTGGATCAGACGGTAGACGAGAGCGAAGCGGCAGGCGACCGCCTCGAGCGCTGCACGCAGCACTTCCAGTGCAGTGGTGTCCAGGTGCAAGCCAGAGAGCGTGGCCCGGGCATGTCCAGCCCAGCCCGGGCTGCGCTCGCCAGCGATGAACGGTAACCACGTCAACCCGTGGGCGCCTGGCGGAAGCGCGGCCAGCTCGTCCTGTAACGACTCCAGCGGCGGCAGGCGAAACGCGCGGCACACCCAGTCGATGAAGTTGCCGCCTTCACTGAGCGCGCCGCCGAGCACGGGCCGATGTTGATCCAGCCGATAGAGCCACAGGCCGAATGGCGGTTCGGGCGCAGCCCCCTCCCAGAGGAGGCGCATGGCGCCGGAGGTCCCGACCATCAGCGCGAGTCGGTCGAGCCCCACCGCCCCGCTGCCGACGTTGCTGCATGCGCCGTCGCCCCAGGCCGGGAACCAGGTGGCCTCACGCAGGGCTGGCCAGCGCCGGGCGTAGTCTGGGCGCAGCCCGCTCGCCGGCTCGTCGCCGATCGGCGACAGATGGTTGGGCTTTAGGTCGAGTGCTTCGAGTGTCCGTGGATCCCAGTCCAGCGTCAGGTGGTTGAAGAGCCCGGTGCCGGACGCCATCGAGACGGAGCACGTTGCCTGACCGAACCAGCGGAGGAAGAGATATTCGGCGAAGGAGAGCCAGCGTGTGGTTCGCTCCCAGATCTCACAGTGCTCGGCGCGCAGCCAAGCGAGCCGGGCCACTGGATAACTCGGATGCAGGTAGGCTCCGGTGCGCCGGTGGTGCGATGCCGGGTCGAGCTGTTCGCGTAGTGCTGGGACGGCACGGCTCGCTCGCGTGTCGGCCCAGGTCAGGACAGCCGTCGTCGGCCTTCCCCGCGTGTCGAGACCGAGCACGCTATGCCAGAAGGTCGCCATGCCGATGGCAGCGACCGGCCGTGCCCCAGCCAACGCGACTGCCTGGTCGATCAGCGCTTCTACTCCTTGTGCCAGCTCCTCCGGGTCGAGTTCGGCGCCGCCGTCTTCAGTCGTGCGCAGGCGATACGAGATGCGCACGAGCGTGCCGGGCACTCGGGTGCCCAGCAAGTCGAAGAGTGCGGCTCGCGCCGACGAGGTGCCGACATCGAGTGCCAGGACGAGACCGCTTCGCTCTGGTTGTGCCTCGCCGCTCAAGCGTCTCCCTCCGCGCGAAAGGTTCGAACTCGCGAAAGGTTCGAACTATGGTCCGGCTCGATCGCGTCTGCCGCGCGATTCCGGAGAGGATCGTGAGCCGTTTTGTCACGACAAGGCCCGTGCCCGGGGATGCCTGTCGTACCCCGCACTTTCTCCTCAGTAGGACGAAGGCTCAGCCCTCGCCTGTCGCCCAGTCGGGCCCGGCGATTTGGAGCAACTGGCCCCTCACGTCACCGAGTGCGGCCAGCAGCTCCCGGACAGTCAGGTGGAGGGTCGGGTGCCGGAGGTCAGGCGCCAGCTCCACAAGCGGCACCAGGACGAAGGCTCGCTCGTGCAGCCGAGGGTGGGGAATCGTCAGCTCGCGCCGATCGAGTACCAGGTCACCGTAGAACACAATGTCGAGGTCGAGCGTGCGCGGCGCGTTCGGGAACGGCCGTTGCCGCCCAGCGGCTTCCTCGAGCCCTTGCAGATGCCGATGCAGGCCTTTCGGCGATGCCTCGGTGTCGAGCGCGACCACCGCGTTCAGGAACCACGGCTGATCCAGGTAGCCAACCGGCGTGGTCTCGTACAGCGAAGAGATGGCAACGATCTTGCCCACTGCGGCCATCTCACGGACAGCGCCGCGCAGATAGCCGAGGCGGTCTCCCAGGTTGCTGCCGAGCGCGATGTAGGTCCTCACCATCGCCCGCGCACGACCGCGTCGGTCATCCGCACGACCCGAACCATCTGGGGCACGTCGTGCACGCGCACGATGTCTGCACCGTTGGCGATCGCGAGCGTCACCGTCGCGGCTGTTCCCTCCAGACGATCACCAGGTGCCGTGCCGAGCACGTGGCCGATCATGCTCTTGCGCGAGGTGCCGACCAGGAGAGGCCGCCCGAGCACCGTGAGCTCGCGGAGCCGCCGGAGCAGCAGCAGGTTGAGGTCGGGAGTCTTCCCGAAACCGAAACCAGGGTCGATAATGATCTTCTCCCACGCTACGCCCGCCGCCAGCGCGTGCTCGATTCGCCGCGCGAGCTCGCGCACGATTTCTGGGATCAACCGCTCGGCTGACTCGATCTTCCGGTCGTGCATGATGACCACCGGCACGCCAGCTCGCGCGGCGAGGGGGGCCATGTCCGGATCGCTCTGGAGCCCGCGTACGTCGTTGATGAGCGAGGCTCCAGCTGCGAGGGCGGCCTCGGCCACGACTGCTTTCGCGGTGTCGATCGAAATCGGCACCGAGATCGTTTTCGCCAACGCCTCGATGGCAGGGATCACCCGCCGCAGCTCCTCTTCGGCCGTCACGGGGATGTGCCCTGGCCGCGTCGATTCACCGCCGACGTCGATCAGATCGGCCCCGGCAGCCACCATAGCCCGTGCCCGCTCGACGACGGCGTCGAGCTGCCCCGCCAAGCCGTCACCGCTGAACGAGTCGGGTGTGACGTTGACCACGCCCATCACGTAGGTTCGCTTGCCCCACTCCCACATCTCGAGCATGGTCGCCGCCTGTGCCGATGTCGCCGCCATCGTTCCCCTCCGCCATTGACAGAAGGAGTCTACCGCACGGTGCTCTCACCAGGAGGCGAGCAGGGTGCGGAGGGCTGGGTCGTCCTCGAAGGCGCCGTGATAGAAGGCGGTCACGACCCGACTCTCACGCGCCTGCACACCGCGAATCGTCATGCACATCTGCTCCAGCTCGAGTTGGACGGCCACTCCTTGCGGGTGCAGCGCCCGCTCGATCACCTCGGCGATCTGGCGCGTCAGCCGCTCCTGGAGCTGGGGGCGGCGGGCTAGCGCGTCCACCAGCTTGACGATGCGGTCGGATCCGACGATCTGCCCGGCAGGGAGATAGGCGACGTGCGCCCGGCCGACCATCGGCACCAAGTGGTGCTCACAGACCGAGCGTACGGGGATGTCGCGGATGACGACCAGCCCCTCGTGCTGCTCAGCGAGCGGCTCGGCCAGGAAGCTCGCCGGGTCGAGTTCCAGCCCGCCGAGCAGCTCGCCGAGCATTTCGGCCGCTCGGCGTGGTGTCTGCCG
The DNA here is from genome assembly GCA_938082375.1 of uncultured Thermomicrobiaceae bacterium. GTDB lineage: Bacteria > Chloroflexota > Chloroflexia > Thermomicrobiales > Thermomicrobiaceae > Thermalbibacter. Next base: position 25,494 of record CALKCJ010000039.1, on the reverse strand, counting down.
CAGCTCAGTCCGATCCAGGTCTTCCCCGATCGCCTCGAGGATCAAGCAGACGGCTGCCTCCAGGCGAGCGCGATCGATTTGCCTCATGTCTGGCCGCGCTCTCGGGTAATCCGGACGCCAACCCGTTCGAGGACGCTCCCGGCGATCGGCGCGCTGGGCTTCCAGACGGTGACGGTGACCGATCCGATCAATGGAAAGCGCGCCAACACGCTGGTCGCGATCTCCTCGGCCAGCGTCTCGATGAGCCGACGTGATGGCCCCTCAACGATCTCCCGGGCCAGACGGTAGAGGTCGCTGTAGCTGACCGTCCTTGCGGGGTCATCGCTCTGGCCAGCAGGACGGAGGTCACCGCACGCCTCGACATCGACGACGAAGCGCTGGCCCAGGCGTTGCTCTTCTGGGTGGACTCCGTGGTGGCCGTAGAAGACCATCCCTCGCAGCACGATCGTATCCGGGGCTACCATCTGAGCCTACTGCTCCTTCCGCTCTTCGTCGGCTTCAGCCATCCCGGGAGGTGATGACGGAGCAGGTCGCTCCTCGGTCGGGTGTGACCGCTCCTCTGGCAGGGGCTCGGTCCTGGCTGGTTCAGCGCGCTCCGGCACGGGTTCCGTGCCGCTGGTGGTAGCTTGGCCAGCCGTTGGGCGGCGCGGCGTAATGCTCGGCTCGGTAATCGGCTCCTCCTCTTCTGTCGCTGCGGGTTGAGTCGGCGCTGCCCGCGACGTTGGGGCCATGCCGCCAACCGGCGGCGGTTCGGGCTCCACAGACGGCGGCGCGGGCGCTGCAGCCGGTGCCAGCGCTGGCACCGGCTTCCCCCAGCCGGTCACGTCCGTCCAAATCGCTCCAAGCGCCAGGGCGGCGATCAGGATGCTCAGGATCGCCGTCCACCAGGCGGCGATACCGAACGGAAGCGGCAGGAGCCGCACCAGCACGACCAGGCTCGTACCGACCAGCATCGTCAGCCAGAGCTGCAGGCGCCGGTCGGTGCGCCACGAGCCAGGCACCGCACCTCGCACCAGTGAGAGGCCGAGGAAGACCTGGCTCAGGTAGAGCGCAGCCAGGTAAGAGCCGAGCAAGAGAAGCCCGGCCGGGACGCCGACCACCGTGACCAGCAGGACGATCGCGAGGATCGGGACGGCGATCAGCAGGGCGATGCCCCACAGCAAACTAGCCAGTGGGGCTTCACGCAACGTGTCGGCGATAGTAGCGCTACGGCGCGGCAGCAGCAGCACCAGCAGTGTACCGGCGACCAGTGCCCAAGTGAGCCGCAAGAGCAGACTGCCGAGCCAGGCGAGCACCCGCTCGGTGAGCCTCGGCTCGCCGCCGGCTGCCGCTCTTGTCTGGGTGAAACGTGTCTGACCCCGGATGCGCGCTGTAGGATCGATGCTGGCCTCCTGCGGAGCCTGGTAGATCAGGTCACCGCCGACCACGGCCTGCGGTCCCAGCGAGAGACGCTCGCCAACGTTGAGCACGACGTCACCGCGCACCTCGCCGAGGAGACGTATCTCCGCGGCGCTCCCGCGCAGGTCACCGCCGATACGACCAGAGACCACGGCCGACCCTGCGCCGAGGACGACATCGTTGGTGATCCTGCTCCCAGAGCCAAGCGTGATGTCTCCGCCAGCGACCAGCGCGTCCCACCCGACCGGGGCGTTGATCGTCACCGTCCCGCCCGCGACGCGAACGCTGCCTCCAACCGGGCCGTTGATCGTCACCGTCCCGCCGGCCACCGTCACGTCGCCATCGACCTGGCCATTGAGCGTGATGGTGCCACCAGCGATGACGACACTCCGCCTGACCCGTCCGTCGATCGTGACGGTACCGCTGAGGACGTAGACATCGTCGTCGATCGTCTGTCCCCGTGGTACGAGCACCTGGTCATTGGCGAAGAAGGTCGCAGCCCGAGCTGAAGCCGGCGGCGCCAGGGCAGCTAGTGCGAGCAGGAGAGCGGCGACCGCGCGGGCGATCCAGGTACTGCTTGGCATGCCTGCACTCCTCTCGGCGAACGTCGTCCTTGTCAGGGTCGACCCAGCTTTCTGCTCTCGGTCACACTCACGATACCACGCTCGCACCATGGCTGCGGGCGGTGGAAGCGAGCGAACGGGGATGCTCACCGGTGGCACACCAGCCTCGAAGCGATCCTGAGGGTCGATCATCCTCGACCTCCTCGCCCTTCAGGCGACCCCCCTCCCGAAGGTTCGGGAGAGGGGGCAAGGGGTGAAGGACGCTTCAGCCAAGTGCGCTTGCATCCGAGGAGAGGATCGCGGTAGGGTTCTGATGACTTCGAGACCCTCCGACCGGGTACCAGCAACGAGGTGGAGCGCGAGCATGGCGATCGATCACGACGACGTGGTGCGGCAGCACGTGGCCCGATTGCTGGCCGACCTGAGCAGGCCGGAGGCCTATCCCTTCCCGGTGGAGGCTATCGACATCGAGGAGACCCATATTTCGATCGTCTTTCTGGCTGGCGAGCTGGTCTTCAAGGTCAAGAAACCGGTCGATTTCGGCTTTCTCGACTTCACCACGCTGGAGCTGCGGCATCATTTCTGCCAGGAGGAGGTGCGGCTCAACCGCCGACTCACGCGGGATGTCTACCTAGGCGTGGTACCGGTGGTCGAGGTCGGCGGGCGGTTCCAGCTCTACGGCGAGGGACCCGTCGTCGAGTACGCGGTCAAAATGCGCCGGTTGCCAGATGAGCGGATGCTGCTACGGATGCTCGGTCGCGGGGAGGTCGACGAGACCGTGCTGACCGCGCTGGCCGAGCGGTTGGCGCGGTTCTACCGTCAAGAGGCGGCGAGCGGCCCTGGTGTCGATGAATGGGGGACGCCGGAGGCGGTCTGGTACAACATCCGCGAGAACCTGGAGCAGACGGCGCCGTATGTCGGCGAGATCATCGCGCCCATTCAGCTCCGCTGGATTGAGGACGCTTCGTCGAGCTTCCTCAGGAGCCAGGCTGAGCTCTTCGCCCGACGGGTGGCCGATGGCTGGATCCGGGAGGGACACGGCGACCTACACCTGGCGCACGTGTTCGTCGAGCGGCCGGAGCCGGATGGCTTGCAGATCGTGGACTGCATCGAGTTCAACCCGCGGCTGCGGTGCGGCGACGTGGCTGTCGATGTCGCATTCCTCTCGATGGATCTCGACCACCACGGCCGCTCCGATCTGGCCGCACGCTTCGTCGCGCTCTTGTCCTCGCGGCTGGGGGATGATGATCTGGCTCGGCTCGTCCACTTCTTCTCGATTTACCGGGCGCATGTTCGGGCCAAAGTCAACTGCTTCCGCACCGATGAGCTGGCTCCGGAGTTGCCCGAATACTTGGCTGTGCGCACGCAGGCCGAGCGCTACATCGACCTGGCGACATCCTACATCGTCGAGCCGGCGCGCCCGACGCTGTTTCTGCTGGGCGGGCTTGCTGGTACGGGCAAGAGCGTGCTGTCGCGGCGGCTGGCTCGCGCGCTGGGTGCGCGGCTCGCCTCCTCTGATGTGATCCGCAAGGAGCTTGCCGGCCGGCCGCTCGAACTCCGCCACCCGGTTCCGTTCGGCGAGGGGATCTATGGGCCGGAGCTGACGACTGCGACCTACGAGACGCTGCTGGCGCGCGCCGATGAGGCGCTCGGCCAGGGGCGCTCGATTGTGCTCGATGCGACCTTCCTGGATCCCCACTGGCGGGAACGGGCGCGCGACCTGGCCCAATCCCACGACGCGGAGATCCTCTTAATCGAATGCCGTTGCCCGCCCGATGTCGTCTATCACCGGCTCCTGTACCGGGCACAAGAGCCCGGCCAGGTCAGCGAGGCCACCTGGGCAATCTACCAGGAGCAGCGCTCCCGCTATGGCGAGACCTTCGCTGAAGTGGCCGGTCTCCCGCACCTCGTCGTCGAGACCGACCGGCCCTCGGCTCAGGTGCTGCAGGACGTGCTCTGCCGGCTGTCTCTGCGCCGGCGCATCTGACCGGCAGCGTCAGCCCGTGCCAGTCTCCGCTCGGGCGGGCAGCGGCGGTGCGGCGAGCTTGAGGTAGCGCCGGACGCTCATCCGGTTGCGGGCATCGTCGGCTAGGCCCAGCAGCTCCAGCAACTCGTCCTCGCTGGCTCCGCGCCGGGCCTGCTCCACGGCGAAGGTGTGGCGAAGTGTCTGCGGCGTGACCGGCTTGTGGATCCCCGCCGCCTGCGCGACCCGTTCCACCAGCTTGTTCAGCGACTGCGGGAGGATCGGCACCAGGTAGTCAACCGGCTCTTCGCTGGCCGCGATCAACCGCCGGTAGATCTCAGTCAGCTCAGCGCTCGCCGCCAGCTTGCGCTCGCGCAGCCGGCGCTTGGGTGCCTCGTAGAAGATGTAGACCACCGGCCGCTCGGGGTCGGACCAGTCAATATGTGAGGCCCGCAACCCCAATACCTCCGAGCGGGTGAGCCCAAGGCTGAGCATCAGCCAGATGGCCAGGTGCGCGCGCGGGCCGTCATCCGCCGCAGCCGCCAGCAGCCGCTGCTGCTCTTCCGTGAACAGCGGCTGAGGCGTCTTGAGGGGGATGTGCTCAGGGTAGAACGCCGCCGTGGGATCGTTATCGAGGACTTTAGCCCGATTGATCAGGTACTTAAAGAAGCCGGAGACGGTGGTCAGCCGACGCTTGCGGGTAGAGCGACCCCGGCTCTCGTTGAGGAAGGTAGCGATGTCTCGCCGGGTAATGGCGCGGATCGGCTTGGGGCCAACGAGCGACTCGAAGACGGCGAGGTCGTAACTATACGATTTGACCGTGTTTGGGGGATGCCCCGACTGTTCGAGATAGCGCCGGTACCAGTAGCGGGCGACGTCGAGGCTGGAGTCGGGCGTGAGATCCGGTAGCAGGCCGACATGGCCGCGGAGCCGGCCATCGGCCCCCAGTTCGAACAGCGGTGGTTGGATGGCGCGAGGCTGCCGCTCGGCCACGTCGGGCTTAGCTGCCTTACTCGCCATCACGACCTCCGGGGCGATCGACAGCTCAGGCACAAATGTTCTATTGATGGCAAGCCTACCCAGCGGGTACGGCATTGTCAAGCCGCGCCCGGCGTTGACTTGGGCGCCCTCGTGGCGCCGCGGGCTCGGTGTCGACGCGCCCGGCCCGATACCTGGGGAGCGAATGCCGTTCCTGGAAGAGTGGCGCGTTGGCAGCAGGGTCAGTCTCCGGGAAGGTCGGATGGCCGGCTGCGCTTCTCGACCATCTGGGCGATTTCCTCCGGGCTCCGCATCAGTTCCTGGCGGAGCTGGAGGAAGCGGAGCAGGGCGTTGCGAGTCAGGAGCCCGAGCAGCGTGCGGTCGCGGACGATTGGTACCTGGTGGATATCGTGCAGTGCCATCGCTCGAAGGACGCTCTCGATGTCGGAATCGGGCGTGGCGGTGACGAGGCGGTCGAACGGGGTCATCAGATCGCGCACACGACGCGACCCCCACTCGCTTCGCGGCGTGCTGCGGACATCGGTCAGCGTGACGATTCCCACGAGACGTCCGTCCTCGATTACTGGGAAGCTACGCACGTTATAGTTGAGCAGCGCATCGACGAGCTGATCGACCGGTACCTCGGGCGAGATCGTCACCGGTTCCCGATCCATGAGCTGCCCGACCCGGACGCCTTCGAAGAGGCGCCTCACCATCAATTGCTGGTACGACTGCTGAGCGGCGCTCTGGAGGAACCAGCCGATAGCGACCAGCCAGATGCCGGACAGCGGCGCGCGGAAGACCAGGAAGATACCTCCGGCCATGAACAGAAAGCCAATGAAGACGCCCACCGTCGAAGCGATGCGCGTGGCCCGATAGACACTATCGAGCGCCCCCCAGAGGAAGGCGCGCAGCACGCGCCCACCGTCGAGCGGATATGCAGGGATCAGGTTGAAGGCCACGAGGATCAGGTTGGCGAAACCTAGATAGCGGAGGATAGCTCCGAGCGGCTCGTTTACCTGCTCGGCCAAGGGCCAGAGCACCAGCGAGCCCACTCCGATGACGACGCTCACCAGCGGGCCAGCAACGGCGATCAGGAACTCATCGATCGCCCGTCGTGCCTCTTCAACGATCTGCGCAACGCCACCGAAGATGAACAAGACGATGCTCCGGACCGGGATGCCGCGTGACTGCGCGACCACAGAATGCCCCAACTCGTGTGCGAGCACAGAGGCGAAGAGCAGCAGGCTAGCAAGCGCACCGACTGCCCAGTACGTCCCGGGTGTCCAACCAGGGTACCAGTCGGGGAAGACCCCAACCGCGAGTGAGTAGGTGAGCAGGCCGAAGACGACCAGCCAGGTGTAGTGGATACCGATCTCGATCCCGCGGATCTTTCCGAGGCGAACCGACGCGTCCACCGGTCACATCCTCTCCGTCACCGGGCGGGCTGCCCTCCTCGGGAGCGGCCAGTAATGGACCCGGTACGGTCAATTATAACCACCCGTCAACCCAGCACAGGTGCTGTGCGTGCCGGGTTCGGCCAGGGTGTCACCAGCGGAATCAGCGCGTTGGCGGAGCCGGTCGCTTGATCTCCTCGATGTACGGGCGGTCAGCGATGATGTCCTTTAAGCGCTCCCAGACGGCGAAATACTCGGACTCTGGCGGGAGCGGGCGCAGCTTAAGGTAGGCTGCCCGGCCGTTCTCGAAGACCAGCGTCGGCGTGCCGAAGATGCCGTACTGCTGCACGCCCTCTTCGTGGTCGCGGGCAAGGCCTTCGAGCGTGGCCCGCTCGAAATCGCGCTGGAAGCGGTCGAGATCGAGCTCAGCTCTACGGGCTGCCTCGAGAATCGTGTCTGGCTTCGTCAGCTCCCAGTTCTCCTCGTGCCGCAGCCGGAGCAGGGCGAGGTGGAAGCGCTCGAACGCTTCCTGACCCTGCTGCCGCGCCGCCTCCGCGCCCTTCCAAGCCAGCCGCCCGCGGCTGGGGTACGTCTCCGGTTGCTCCCAGACCTTCCAGTCAGGCCCGTGCTTCTGGTTCACCTGCTCGAGGGAGAAGTAGCGCCAATGGAGATCGAGTTGACCGTCCGTCCGATCCTTAACCCAGTGCAGCAAGACCGCTGCAGTGTGGACGTACGGTCAAGCGTAGTCGTACCAGATCTCGACGCGAATAGGCTCGTTCATCTCTTCCCCCTTTCCGATTCCCCTGATGGGAAACCCATCCCGGCCGCATCCGGCCTCGGTATGCTGTAACGCTTCGCGGGTGCAACGCTATTCCCCGGCGTCGCCTCGGTGAATCGGCAGAGCGTGCCAGGCAGCTCGCACCTGGGCGAGCGTCTCCTCGATCGTGCCGCTGTTGTCGATGACGCGATCGGCGCGGCGCACCTTCTCTTCCTGCGGCGGCTGGGCTCGGATGCGGAGCAGCGCCTCTTCCACGCTGACCCGGTCGCGCGCCATCAGCCGGGCGAGCTGCTGCTCCGGCGTGCAGGTGACAACCCACACTTCGTCGCAGTCGCTGGCGAGGCTTGCCTCGAACAGCTTGATCGCGTCGATCACGACGACCGGGCTCCGGCTCTCGGCCACGCGCTGGCGGATCAGCTCGACGACCGGCGGATGGACGATCGCCTCCAGCCGCGCGAGCTGCTGGGGGTCGCTGAACACGATCCGGGCGAGCGCGCGGCGGTCGAGGCTGCCATCGGGGTTGAGGATCTCCGGCCCAAACGCGCGCGCCACTTCCGCCAGCACCGCGCTCTGCCGGCTCATCACCTCCCGCGCCACCTGGTCGGCGTCGATGGTTTCGGCTCCGAGCTCGGCCAGCGTGCGCAGCACCAGTGACTTCCCGCAGGCGATGTTCCCAGTCAGCCCGATGACGTACGGCCGTGCCCCGCTCACCGTTCGACGCCTTCGCTCATGGCATCCAGCTCCTCCTGGAGCGCCTCCCATCGCCGGTAGGCCGCGTCCAGTTCCTCCTGCGTCGCCTCATAGGCCGTGCCCAGCTCGGCGATCGCCTCGACGTCCTGCCGGGCCGTCGCCTCGGCCAGGTCATCTGCCAGCGCGCTGAGCCGCTCCTCCAGCTCGCCGATCCGCTGCTCGGTGGCCCGCAGCTCGCGCTCGACCTGGCGCGGCGAGCGCCTGGCTGTCCTCGGCACCTCCTCGACCAGGCGCAGCGGCCCGTCCGGGGAGCCGGACGCTGGGCGCGCTGGGGTCGCTGCGTCCAGCGTGGCGGCTCGCTGGCGCTGGTAGTCGGTGTAGTTGCCAGGCGTGATCCAGAGGGTGCTGTCCTCGATCGACCAGACACGAGTGGCGAGCCGGTCGATCAGGTAGCGGTCGTGGGAGACGAACAGGATGGTGCCCTCGAAGTCCTCCAGTACCGACTCCAGCGCCTCGCGGCTGGCGATGTCGAGGTGGTTGGTCGGCTCGTCCAGGATCAGGAGATTGCCGCGCTCGAGGGTCAAGAGCGCCAGCGCCAGCCGGCTGCGCTCGCCGCCGCTGAGCGTGCCGACCGCTTTGAGGACGTCGTCGCCGCTGAAGAGGAAGCGGCCGGCGAGGGTGCGCGCCGCTTCCTCGCTCATCGAGTGCTGCCGCATGATGGTGGTCAGCACCGTCAGTTTCGGGTCGAGCTGCTCGTGACCCTGCGCGTAGTAGGCCGGGCGAACTGCGGTGCCATAGCGGATCTGGCCGGACAGCGGCGGGTGCTCGCCTAGCAAGGTGCGGATAAGAGTCGTCTTGCCGACGCCATTGGGGCCGATGATCGCGACCCGCTCGCCGCGCTCGAGCACGAGCTCCGGCGTGCGGCAGAGCACGACCGGCTCTGACCCGTCGCTCGCCGGGTAGCCGATGACCAGCTCGCTGGTGGTGAGCACGAGGCGCCCACTGCGCAGGCCGGGAGTGAACTGGAGGCGGAGCGCTTCGTGCTCGCGGGGGCGCTCGATCCGCTCGAGCCGGGCCAGCCGAGTAGCCCGGCCGCGCGCCTCGCGGGCACGCTGGCCGGCCCGGTAGCGCCGGATGAACTCCTCTTCCTTGCGGATGAACACCTGCTGGGCCTCGTACTCGGCCCAGCGCCGGGCCAACCGCTCGGCCCGCAGCTCGAGGTAGCGCGAGTAGTTGCCTGGGTAGTCCTCCAGGTGACCGAAGCTAAGCTCCAGTGTGCGCTCGGTCACCTGGTCGAGGAAGTAGCGGTCGTGCGAGACGACCACGAAAGCTCCGCGCCAGGCGCGGAGAAACCCTTCCAGCCACATGAGGGCCTGCAGGTCGAGGTGGTTCGTCGGCTCGTCGAGGAGCAGGAGATCCGGATCGGCCAGGAGCACGCGAGCCAGTGCCAGCCGGGTGCGCTGGCCCCCACTAAGTTGCCCCGCTAGTCGCGGGAGATCGTCCTCTGTGAAGCCGAGGCCGGTGAGGACTTCCGCTGCTCGCCGCTCCAGATCATAGCCTCCGGCCGCTTCGTAACGAAGAGTCTTCTGCTCGTAGGCCCGGAGCAGCCGCTCCAGCGCGTCGCCTTGCGCGCACGCGATGGCCTCGGCGAGGGACTCCAGCTCCTGACCGAGCCGCCGAACGTCGTCCATCGCCTCCAACGCGGCGTCGAGCACCGTGCGGTCAGGATCGACCGCCGTCTCCTGCGCCAGATAACCGACACGTAACCCCCGCTGGACGATCAGCGCCCCATCGTCTGGCCGATCAAAACCGGCGAGGATTCGCAGGAGCGTGCTCTTGCCGGCACCATTCGCGCCGACCAGGCCGATCCGGTCTCGTTCCTGGATCTGGAACGACACCTCGGAGAAGACCTCCTCGGCGCCGAACTGTTTCGCCAGCTTCTCAACAGAAAGGATCGTCGTCGCCATGCGGAGATGACGCTCCAGTATCGACTAGCCCAGATGCCGGCGCCCGCCGCGCTCGCGAACGCTCTCGGTGCCCGACAACCGACATCCTCCCACTGGGGAGGATGTGCCGTAGCGTGTCGAACACGCTGGGTGATAGCTTACCCGCTCTTTTGTGGTCGACCAAGGCGGCGCTGACCGTACACTGACTGAGTGCTGGTCATGGAAAACCGGTATATAATCCGGGCACTTGGCGAGGAGGGGATGCCGAAGAGCCGAGCACTGCGTAGCGACGAGCGGGATTGCCCATGGTCTGGCCAAAGACAACTGCCCGTGACGCTGCCGGGCAGCTCGTGATCGGCGGAGTTCCCGTGCCGCGACTGGCGGCGGAATACGGGACGCCGCTCTACATCTTTGACGAAGCGACCATCCGTGCCCAGTGTACGGCATACCGAGAGGCACTCGTTCGCCATTACCCTGGGCGGTCACGGATCGTCTACGCTGGCAAGGCATATCTCAGCGTCGCTCTGCTACGGCTCCTGGATGAAGAAGCGCTGTGGCTGGATGTCGTCTCGGGTGGGGAACTCCAGTTCGCTGTGGCTGCTGGCTTCCCCCCAGCCCGGATCGTGTTCCACGGGAATAACAAGAGCGAGGAAGAGCTTCGACTGGCGCTGGCGGTGGGTATCGGCGCGGTGGTGGTGGACAACCACTACGAGCTCGACGTGCTCGAGCGCGTGACAGCAGAGGCGCAGCGCGGACTGGATGTGCTCGTGCGCGTCAACCCCGATGTCAACGCGCACACCCACGCCTACCGGCGGACGGGTCAGGTCGACTCCAAGTTCGGCTTTTTGATCGAGCACGGTGATGCCGAGCGGGCGGTCAGCCGGATTCTTACCATGCCAGCATTGAAGCTACGAGGGTATCACGCGCATATCGGGTCACAGGTGTTCGAGCTGGAGCCATACGTCCTGGTAGTCGAACGACTGTTCGCCTTCGCGCGCGAGATGGCGGCGCGGTTCGGCGTGGTGCCGGAAGAGATCAGCCCTGGTGGAGGGCTGGCGATCCCATACGTGTCCGAAGATCCCGAGCCTGACATTGAGTCCTTGGTGCGGGTCGTGGCCGAGAGGGTTCGACGCGCTGCGGATTCAGCTGGCTTCCCCTTGCCGAGGCTCGGGCTGGAGCCGGGTCGCTCGATTGTCGGGCCCGCTGGCGTTGCGGTCTACCGGGTGGGCGCGATCAAGGAGATCCCAGGTATCCGCCGCTATGTGAGTGTGGACGGTGGTATGGCGGACAATATCCGACCCGCCCTCTATGGCGCTCGCTATGAGGCTGCGCTGGCCAATCGCGACGGGCCGGCGGAGGCTGTCGTGACAATAGCTGGGAAGTACTGCGAGTCCGGCGACATCTTGGTGTACGATACAAGGCTGCCGGAACCTCGCCCTGGTGACCTCGTGGCGATCCCTGCGGTTGGGGCATACTGCCTGCCGATGGCGAGCAACTACAACCTGGCCATGCGGCCGGCCGTCGTGCTCGTGCGTGAGGGACAGGCGCGACTCATTCAGCGGCGTGAGCGAATCGAGGATCTGCTCCGGCGGGAGGCCGAGCTCGAGCGATCATCGGCGGGAGCGGCTGCGATTGAATTCCCGGCGCCAGCGTAGTATCACTGGCATGCCGCCGAGCGTGTTGAGAGGATGTACCCCCACGCGACCAATAGGGGGTCGAGGGGTGACGAAATCGAGACGACGAGACGCCAGCCAAAGCCGTGAACCGGCAGCCGAGGCCAGTAATGGCCGAGCAGGATCGCCGGAGCAGGTGGCCGAGGCTATTGAGGCTGAAGCCCGGCGGCGGGGCGTGCTGAGCGAGGAGCAGCTCGCCCAGCTCAGCGCTGTGCTCGGCCCGCAGGAACTGGACGCGATCCTGGCGCGGCTGGTATCGGACGGCGTGGTGCTGGAGCTCGACGACCGGGTGCAGGAGTCGGCTGGCGTAACCGAGCTTGACCTCGAGCTGGCCGAGCTGGGTGAGGTGGCCGCTTCGTGGGAACCAGACGGGCTGCCTGATCTGGTCGTCGATGACCCGGTGCGGCTGTATCTTGCCGAGATCGGGCGGGTACCGCTGCTGAGTGCCGAGCAGGAAGTCTCGTTGGCTCAGGCCGTAGAGCTCAAGGACTATCTGGTCGAGGTGCAGCGCGCCTGCTATGACGCCGGGAAGGACTCGGCGGTGGCCATTCTGCACGAGCTCTGGCGTCGCTTCCTCGCCAGTTGGCCGCTCACGTTAGCCTTTTACCAGGCGCTCTACCCGAGCCAGCTTCCGGTGAACACACGGGCAGTGCTCGCCGCCGTGCTGCCATTGACGCAACTGCCTCCGGATGCACCGCCGCGCTTTGCGAGTGAGCGAGGCTTGACCCTCGAGGATCTGGAGGAGGAGCTGCGCCGCAGCCGGCTCGAGTTCGAGTTGCTGCCGCCGGAGCTACAGCGCCTCGTCAATCCGCTGGAGGCGCTGCCGATGTCTCCTCCGTCGCTCGACTCCATCGGCCTGGATCACGAGCAGCTCGAGCAACGCTGGCGCGTGATTATGATGCAAGGAGAACTCGCTCGCCAGCGACTAGCCGAAGCGAACTTGCGGCTCGTCGTCAGCATCGCCAAGCGCTACCTCGGCCGGGGCATGAGCCTGCTCGACCTGATCCAGGAGGGCAACCTGGGCCTTATCCGGGCAGTCGAGAAGTTCCAGTCGCACAAGGGATACAAGTTCTCGACCTATGCCACCTGGTGGATCCGCCAGGCGATCACCCGAGCGATTGCCGACCAGGCTCGGACAATCCGAATTCCAGTGCACCTCGTCGATACCATCAACCGGCTGGCGCGTGTCTCGCGTCGGTTGGCGCAGGAACTCGGGCGCGATCCCACCACTGCCGAGATCGCGGCGGTCGCCGGGATGCCGGCTGAGCGCGTGCGCGAAATCCTGCGGATCTCGCAAGAGCCGGTCTCGCTCGAGATGCCAGTCGGCCAGGAGGAGGACAGTACACTCGGCGAGTTCATCGAGGACGAACGGGCGCTGGCGCCCGTCGATGCGGCAGCCGCTCGACTGCTGCGTGAGCAGGTGCAGGAAGTGCTCTGGACGCTGAACGAGCGCGAGCGGCGGGTGATCGAGCTCCGCTTCGGGCTCGACGACGGCCGCATCCACACCCTCGAGGAAGTGGGGAAGGCGTTCGGGGTCACCCGCGAGCGGATCCGTCAGATCGAAGCCAAGGCTCTGCGCAAGCTCCGTCATCCCAACCGCAGCCGCAAGCTCCGCGACTTCCTGGACTAGCTGCTGCAGCCCGGCCGTGCTCCTCGCGTCTGGCGAGTGGGATTGCTCTCTCCTGTACAGCCGGTCCCAAGTGCAAGGCTCAGTCAGCGACACTCCGCGTCGGCAGCAAGCACGACTGCTGGTAGTCGATTTCGCCGATCTTCTCCGGGGTCAGCGTCGAGCTGGGGCTGCAGGCCGCGCACTCGGGATCGCGCTGCACGCGCAGCTCGCGGAACGTCGCGCTCAGCGCGTCGTACATGAGTACCCGACCGACCAGCGGCTCACCGATGCCCAGGAGCACCTTGATCGTCTCCGCCGCCTGGAGCACGCCGATAACACCGGGGAGCACGCCCAGCACGCCGGCCTGGTCGCAGCTGGGGGCCAGCTCGGCCGGGGGCGGCTCAGGGTAGAGGCAGCGGTAGCACGGGCCTTCGCCCGGCTTGTAGACCGTCACCTGGCCGTCGAAACGGAAGATGCTGCCATCGACGACCGGCTTGCCGAGCAGCACAGCGGCGTCGTTGACGAGATAGCGAGTGGGGAAATTGTCGGCGCCGTTGACGATCACGTCGTAGTCCGCGATGACCTCCAGGATGTTCTGGCTCGTGAGCCAGACATCGTGGGTGACGACGTTGACCTCGGGATTGAGGGCGGTAAGCGTCTGGCGTGCCGACTCGGTCTTAGGTGTGCCGACGCGCTCGGTGCTGTGCAGGATCTGTCGCTGCAGGTTGCTCAGGTCGACGACGTCCGAGTCGACGACACCGATGGTGCCGACGCCGGCTGCGGCCAGGTAGAGGCCGGCCGGAGAGCCGAGGCCGCCAGCGCCGATGAGCAGTACCTTCGAGTCGAGGAGTTTACCTTGACCCTCCTCACCCACTTCTGGGATCAGGAAGTGGCGGCTGTAGCGCTGGAGCTGCTCACGCGTCCACTGGCGCGGCGTGACGAACGGGTAGCCGGCGTGCTTCCAGGCGCTGAAGCCACCGGCGACCGAGTAGACGTTGCGATAGCCCATCTCCTCCAGCGTCTTGGCCGCGAAGGCCGAGCGCACCCCGCCGGCACAGTAGACATAGACCGGCGTGTCCTTATCCGGCAGATCTTCCTCGATGCGCATCTCCAGGTAACCACGCGGGATGAAGAGCGCGCCGGGGACGTGTCCCTGTTCCCACTCCTCGCGCTCGCGTACATCGACGATCACCGGCCGGCGACCGGAGCGGAGCTCCTGGTACAGCGTGGTGACGTCGACCTCGCGGATCGAGCGCTTGATCTGCTGGAAGAGCCTGTCGTAGAGCTTCGCCATCGTCACCCTCCGGGTAGGCGCGATCGCACCGCGCGAGCGTGTTATCTGCACTATTGTACCTGAACGTGCAAGCCGAGCGGGTATTCCGTTGGTGGTACCGGTTGACCGAGACGACCAGCTCGGCTTTGATCGCCATCGCCCGAAGAGGAGATCGAGAGGCAATCCCCTACAGGGAGTGGGGCGAAGGCGGCCGGCGGTAAAGGGGCGGAGCGCCGAGCGGGACGGCCGATCGGTCGTGCGCCCCGAGGCACCGAAGGCGACGCGGCCGGCTAGAATCGGGGCCCGTGGGGCTGCCCCCTGGAGTTCGGTCGAGTGGAGGTTTTACGGGAGGGACGATGAGCGAGCGGGCGCGCGTGAACACGGTCACCGATCACGGCTGCTTCGGCTGCGGCGAGCGCAACCCGATCGGGCTCAAGCTAGCCTTCTTCCGTGATGGCGAGGCAGTGGAGGCGGAGTTCACGCCGCGCCCCGAGCACGAGGGGTATGCCGGCCTCGTGCACGGCGGCATCATCAGCGCGCTACTCGACGAGGCCATGAGCTGGGCGGTGATCGCGAGCGGCCGGCTGGCGGTGACCGCCCAGATGTCGCTCCGCTTCCGCCGGCCGGTCGAGGGAGGCACGCCGGTGCGGGTTCGCGGGCGCGTCATCGAGGAGCGCGGGCGGATCGTCGAAGCCCGGGGCGAGCTGGTGGACGGCGATGGCACCGTCCTGGCCGAGGCCAGCGGCACCTTCGTCCGCGTCCGCGAGGATCAGCAGCGTGCCTGGGAGGAGCGGTACCGAGAGCACTGACCACGCTTTGCAGACAGCGGGTCAGTCCAACATAGTGCCGAGATATTCGTCGCTGTTATCCACGCCGGAAGCCGTTCGGTCGCCAAGGGCCTTTGCTTCAGTCGCAGTTAGCGGTATACTTAGGTAACTCGATCACCTGTGACCCGGAGAAGTCGCGCCCGGCAAAGCATTCAGGGGTATTCCCGCTCGGGGACCCATGGCTCCGGTCGTTGAGCTTATGCGTGTCGCACTTCTCATTTTTGCCGTCGTTCTCGCATCGATCGTCTTGCGGGCGATCCTGAAGCGGAAGCATATTCGCCCTCAAGCGACTCCTGAGCGCGATATGCTCGAGCGGCCAGGCTCGGGTGCACCTCAGTCCCTTGCTCCAAGCCACGCGACCATAACACAATGCCCCGAACTCACAGCCGAAGCTGACGTCAGTGTGTCTCAGCCAAGGAATGCAGAAGATGTCAGCCCAACCGAGTTGCAGCCGGCTGGCTCTTCTATTGTGGCTGAAACACTGACTGCTGGAGATGAGGGGTTTTCAGTCTCGGCAGCCGACGCAGATGATGCTGAGATGAGGGTTCCATACCTTCATCTTGATAGATTGACAAGTACCTTGCCTGAGCAGAATGCGTCCGCTGCAGCGAACGAACGAGCCAAGGTGGCGGACAGCCTTACCCAGGTTGCCCCTGACAACATTCAGCCGCCCAAGGAGAGAACCATCGCGCCGGTCAATGGTAGTAGCAGTTCCCTGACTGAGCCTGACGGGGAGAGTAAAGCCTCTGAAGTAATCATCGAGGACTCCCAGGCCTTGAAACGAATGTTAGATAAGGACTACGAGACACAACAACCTGAGGATTCTACACAGCAACGAGACGAGGGAGCAGCCGAACGGCCAAGACAGCGACGGCCGCCACACAAGCGAGGTGGCCGCCCTCGTCGGGACGTTGATACTACCCACGCTGACGAAGACAGGCGATCCACATCCGAGAAGGAAGACAGATCCAAGGACCTGCAGCGAAGAAAAGATTTTGAGATACTCTGCTGGAAAGCTAGAGGAGTATGGCACGTCGGGATCCTTGCGAGTAGTACCGGTATTTCCTTTTACCAGAATGAGCGTCGTCTGGAACCTCGATCTGCTGTCGACCTCGTCTGTGAGCTACACTCTTTGGATCCAATTAAAGTCATTCATGAAGGAAGCAAACCAAAGGAGTGTGAGACAATTATCAATCTGGGAGCAAGTCTACGCTTCTTTCGATACAGTGTGGATTTGTGCCCTGAGGTGCCAGCTAGCTCAGTCAATCGAGGAATCTACTTGGTGCTGATTCCGGTCGCCCGGGGAGGCAGATTGAACGAAAATCTCATTATCGCCGAACAGTCGATCGGGATTGAGGGCTTGCTAGCTTACCTGATCGACATACATGAGTCTGCCCCATTGCTTGTCGATTCGAGAACTGGAGACCACGTTCGCGTGGGCCGCCAGGAAGCGGTTGTGAGGCTTGAGGGAAGGCGCCTCGAGCCGGTACCAGAGGTGTATGAGTGCTTTATCCTCGAACCTCCGGTACTCTACTTTTCTGAGACTGGGCGCGAGCGTATAAAGTCGGTCGTGATTGGCGAAGAGGGCGCGGTTGTCTCGATTGGGGAGTTGGAGGGGGGAGTTCGAACCCAGCGGCGAGGAGCGAGAAGTATTTCCCCGTGAGATTGGTGAGGTGCTTCACAGTCACGGGTGTGGCTGGTATTTTCTCCGGTTCTACGATCGCGAGACGAACCTGGTGGATAGCTTGGCGTTCCGCTTTCTTGCCGGCATTAAAGGTATCACTGTTGAGGCTCCTGGGTGGAGTCCTGTCGATGGCTACAGTGACGCTATCATAATGTTCCATCATGAGAAGGGATACGAAATTGAGCCTTGCGACCAAGTAATTGACCAAGGAGCGAGAGAGTGTAGAGAAGATTTGACAGTATATTCGGTACCTAACCACGTATACAACCTCTCGGAGTTTGGCGACCTCCTGGAATGGGAGATCAAAGCACCAAACGGGCGAAGCATTAGAATCACAACCGACCTCGGAAGGCTCCGTTGGGCTGTCACTGATGGGTCTCCTCCAGCCTCACGAGATTGGACATCATCCACCGTACGACTAAACCGCACGGCACTCCTACCCACTTCCTCACAGACGCTCTGCCTGTGGCTACCCGGTAACGTGCGTGAGCAAGATTGCCTCGTACTGCGAGCGGGACAGCAAAGCCGAGTGTCGCTCGGAAGTCAAGAAGTTCGTCGAAGCCCCGTGCACATAAAACTTCGGGATCTGGGAGATCGATTGCCGCTCGACCAGGAGGGCGTATATCCAATTATAGTTAGCTACTTTGGTAGGTCTTTGACGCTGGCAGAGGTGGAAATTCGGAGGGAATGCCGGTTCTGTGGTAGACAGGTTGGATCCTCGCATGATTGGGTATCGCATTTCCTTGAACGGCATCAGGATAAGGTGCTTGAGAAGCTTGAGTACGAGGTATTGAGAAAACGTTTCGGAGAGCCCCACTGGCCGCTCGCAGTTTATCGCTGCAGTTACTGTGGCTTCCTCGTTCGAGGAGATGATCCCCGTAACCCAAATAGTGCAATTTCTTATCATCAAGTCAATGAGTGTGTGGAAGCTTCAAAGCACAGACCTATACAGGAACGATTTGAAATAATTTATGACCAGGATGTGATACGCAAGTTGGTTCCCGGCCTCCCATCCGTATATGTTTGCCGTGCCTGTGACAGGGAGTTCATCAACGCTGACCAGCTGGCTATCAAGCAGCACATGTATGCGCACATCAGTGAGTGGACTGAGCTACGTTAGGAGAGTATATGGGTGAGGAACTATCGACCCTGCTCAACACGGTAGTGGATCGATATAGGCAGTATCTCGAAACGACCTTTACGTTCCGCGACGAAGAGCTGCGGTGTTCATTCACTGAGGCGCTTGGAGGGTACGAACTGGTCAAAGGGCCATTTATCGAGCTCACGCCACGCTACCGCCAGACGGTGCGAGGATCGCAGATCTTCGCCGAGTTACTGGGAATTGAGCCGGAACCGGCGTTCGTCAAGGCGTTGCAGGGTGATCGGGTACTTTATGCGCACCAGGAGCAAGCCTTGCGCCGCATTTGGAGCGGACGCAATGTCGTTGTGGCCACGGGTACCGGGAGTGGCAAGACCGAGGCGTTTCTTCTGCCGATTCTGCTTGACCTCTATCGTGAACACGTCTGCGGCCAGCTCGGTCCCGGCGTGCGGGCGCTGATACTCTATCCGATGAACGCACTCGCTTTCGACCAGCGCGAACGCCTCGCCGAGATTTGCCGCATCCTCCGTGAGCAGGACGCGTCGTTTCGCTTCACCTTCGGGCAATACACTGGCAGCACCCCAGAGGATGCTCAGGACGATGATCGGCATGCGGACGAGTGGGCACGCCTTCGCGAGCCGCATACTCTAGTGCAAGACAGTCGCGTTCTTCACGGGGAAACGGTCTTTCGTAAGGAAATACGGACTGAGCCGCCGCACATTCTTATCACCAACTACTCGATGCTCGAGTATCTACTAATCCGGCCTCTCGACAGCCCACTCTTCGATAATGGGCGCGCGACGCACTGGAAGTATCTCGTGATCGATGAGGCCCACGTCTACACGGGGACTCGTGGTCAAGAGCTTGCGCTGCTCTTCAGGAGGCTGAAGCAACGCTTGAGCAACGGAGGGCGACAGGGGCCATTCTGCTGTATCGCCACTAGTGCCACGCTATTCACTGGTGAGACGGCCAAACCCGATGCGGCCGACTTCGCGAGTCGTCTCTTTGGAGAGCCGTTCACTAAAGAAGATGTCATTGAGGGGCAGCGGGAAGAGATTCGAAAGCCAATGACCGTATCCGGTGGAGTGGACGATTCGTCGGCGAGCGACGTGGACTTCCAGGTTCGTGTCGGGTTTGACCACGATCCCTCAGGTATCTTGCAGACCAAAGTCTGGTCCGCGCGCGCCGGGCGGCCGGCGCTGCTTTCAGATGTGGCGAAGCAGCTCTTGCCGAATATCGCTAAAAAGGAGCGCGAGGCGAAGATTCTCAAACTGCTAGAAGAGTTGGCTGATCCGCAGCGCCGCCATCCCGGTTTACCAGCATCCTCGCTGCGTCTACATGTGTTCGTCCGTGGACTCGAAGGTGCCTTCATTCAGTACGTGCCCTATCGCCGTGTCTTTCTCACTAACCAGTCGGCGCCTGGGGTATTGGCATTCGAGCTTGCGCTGTGCCGGGAGTGCGGCCAGCACTATCTTGTCGGTCGCATCGTAGGTTCGCGTTTCCAGCAGGCGATTCGCGATTACAGCAGCGACCAGTTCGATGTGAAGTATCTCCTGCCCCTGGATACCCCACTAGAAGACATTGAGCCGACGCATAAGCTCTGTGCCGAGTGCGGCACGATCGTTCAGAATGCGGAAGCGATCTCCTGTCACCACAGTACGGTGGTACCGGTGTACTTTTCAGCAGAGGCACACGATTCCGAGATCGGTGAGCTGAAGCGTTGTCTGGTTTGTGATTATGGCGGATTTGATCCGGTGAGAGAGGTCATCTACGGCGCGGAGGGTCCTCAAGCTGTTATTTCTTCAACTCTGTTCGAAATGCTTCCTGATCAACGCCGTAAGATCCTCGCATTTGCGGATGGCCGTCAGGACGCTGCCTCGTTTGCCGTCTACCTCGATGACTGGTGCACCTCGATCTTCGCGCGCCAGCTCCTTTATGAAGTGCTGGCCGACAACCGCGATTTTGCTGAGGAGGGACTGAGCCTATTGGATCTCTCGGGAGAAATCCGAAAGCGCCTCAAGCAACGTGAGTTGTTACCGAAGAGCACAAGTGCCTTTGCGGCCGAACACGAGAGCTGGAAAATAGTACTCCGCGAGTATCTGGCCGAGGATCGCTCTACATCGCTCGAAGGAGTCGGGCTAGCCCGGTGGCGCTGTGCCTGGCTGGACGAGTGTCCTGACGTACCCAATGACCTTTTGCTGCCACCGTGGTCGCTGTCGGTCGAGGAAGCGCGTGAGGTGCTGGCGGTGTTGATCGCGAGCGCTATCGACGACGCGGCTGTCACTATAGATAGTCTCGGTCGAGCACTGCCGGCGTGGGACGACCTCGGACTGCGCCGCGTCCAGAGAACGATGAGACTCGGAAGACTGCGTGGTGAAGCAGGTGCAGTGAGCTGGGATGGGGCTGAGGATGGTAGCCGCCCGAACCGGCGTGTGGCATATCTCGAGAAGGTCCTGAGATTGCGATGCGATCAAACCTCTCATGACCGCGCACGCCAGGCGGCGCAGGAACTGCTGCGAGTGATCTGGGAATGGTTCCAGAGAAAGGACGACGCGGCGGCACCGGCGAATCGACTGTGGGTGCAGGGGGCCGATCAGGGACGGCGGCTGAATCCGAGGTGGTGGCGACTCCGTCTGGTCAGTGAGGACGGGCATGTTTACCGCTGTCGCCGGTGTAGACGGGTAACTGCGACTGGGGCGGCAGGAGTATGCCCGCGCTACGGATGCAGCGGACAGATAGAGCGAGTCCCCGTCGCATCGCTGGCAAGCAACCTTTACTGGATCCTGTACCGCGAACGAGCGGCCGGGAAGCTGCGGGTCGAGGAACACACTGCTCAGTTGACGCAGGAGCGTGCGAGGGAATTCCAGCGAGCGTTCAGCTCGGGCGAGCTGCATGTCCTGAGCTGCTCGACAACGTTCGAACTAGGTGTCGATCTGGGAGATGTGGACGTCGTTTTGCTGCGGAACGTGCCGCCAGAGCCGTTTAACTACATCCAGCGTGCCGGTCGGGTGGGACGACGTGACCGGCCTGGATTGGTGATTACATACTGCCGCCGACGTCCGCATGATCTGTATTACTACCAAGAGCCCGAGGGCCTGTTAGAGGGCGTTGTGCGGGCTCCGCTCGTACGGAAGTGGAGTGAGAAGGTCGTAACGCGCCATGTGGCGGCGGTCGTCTTGGCACACTGCTTCCGGAAATATCCCCAGCGCTTCAGCTCAGTCGAGGCTCTGATTCGTGACTGGGAGCGTCCGACGTTGCTAGACGATATTAGTAAGCTTGTACAGGAGGATCGCACGTTTCTTTTACAATCGCTGGAGCGCATCCTCCCTAAGGATGTACAGAGCCAGCGGTCAAGCTGGGAGTGGCTCGAGCGCGTGCTCCAACCGGATGAGCGTCTGGCCAGCGCTGTTGCCGAAGTCTGCACAGATTATCTGCAGGTACGCGAATTCGAGTCACTTTCCAGCGAGAGAAAGCAATATTCCGATGCTGACTGGGCGAACCGCCGGGCGCGAACAATCGCGGGTGAAGATGTGCTGTCCTTCCTGTCACGAAAGGTCGTCATTCCGAAGTATGGCTTCCCGGTCGACGTGGTCGAGCTGAGCTTACCAAATGACCGAGTAGAGACCGGGGTAGAACTCGAGCGGGATCTACGTATAGCGATCGCTGAGTTCGCACCGTCGGCTCGCGTCATCGCCAACAAGCGTGAGTGGATCTCAGCTGGCATCAAGATCGTGCGCGACCGGCAGTTGCCGCTTCGCGTCTATCGGTGGTGTCAACCGCACATGACGTTTGCCCAACGCGAGTACAACGAGGAGCGTGAACTGACGCTTCCGTGCGGTTGTGACGGACAGTGGGGCAAGTACCTCGTGCCCCTCTTTGGTTTCTTCTCTCCCCCAACCAACAGTGGAGGACGTCGGCCGCGACGAGTGCAAAAGTTGTTCACTACGCGCCCGGTCTTTGCGGAAACTGTAGGCCCTCCGTCGGAGATATTTGAATTACCACGCGGTAGTACACCCATCCTCAGAGTGTCTGCAGCTTCACCTGGCCGCATGGTGGTACTCTCACCGGGGAGAAGAGGCCAGGGCTTTTGGGTGTGCACCGTCTGCGGCGCGGCGTCGTCCGAGCCACTGAAAGTCCTGCACAAGACGCGGTCAGGTCAGCCCTGTAAGCAGCGACCGATCAACACAGCGTTGGGGCATGACTTCATTACCGATGTCGTACAGCTCCAATTCCTGTTACAGCCACCTGGAGAATATGACCGAGAATCGTTAGGGCATTCGCTCGTCGCTGCTCTCACGAGCGCGCTCAGCCTGGTATTGCAGGTACCTCGTACCGAGGTTGCGGGCGTGGTGGGGTTCGGTGCCGCGGCAGTACCATTGATCGTGCTGTACGACGATGTTCCGGGTGGTGGCGGGGTCGTTGCGCGCCTGGAAGATCCAGACATTCTCCTCGACGTGCTCAAAGTGGCGCGAGACCGTGTGCGTGGGGGCTGTGGCTGCGGCTGGTTGGCCAGTTGTTACGGGTGTCTTCGCACATATGGGAACCAGTTCGTACACGATAAGCTGCAGCGTGGACCAGTTTTCGAATATCTCGATACTGTACTAGCATTATGGTGAGAGTATCGGCTGCCGAGCGGTAACGGTTGTCATTTCTGTGCATACGATCACATTAGTAATTTGATATCTTCGTTGGTAATATCGTATATCAATAATTAATTAGTCACAAAGGAGCTGGCTCTCCTAATCAGTAGCTAGCCAAAGGGTCGGCTGCTGAGATCAGCTCCGTTCCTCTGCTTAGCCACGCTATGGACTAGCCAGACATCACGTGCCCCGTGACGCAAGGTTTCTGCCACAGCGGCTGCGTGTTCTACACTGAGGAAGAAGCTGAACAGCGCCGGGCCGGTGCCAGTGGGCCAGACCCAGTGCGCACCGGCTTCGCGCAGCGCCTCGGCTGCTTTGCGTACTTCGGGGAAGGACTCGAGTACGCGCATGAAGGGGTTTCGGATCAGCTCCGGGTCAAGCGGCAGCCCCTGGCGCAGCCGCTCCGCCTGCGCTCGCGTCGCCGAGCCGTCGCTGAAGTCGTCCGGGTCGAGTGCCTGGTAGAGCCGGCGCGTTTTCTCAGGCAGGTGTAGCCGCGGTACCACGATCACGAACCAGCCGGCGGGCGTCGGGAGCGGCTCCAGCTCGATGCCCCGGCCAGTGGCCACCGCGGTTCCCCCACCGCGCACGAAGAAGGGCACGTCCGAACCGAGCCCGGCGGCAACTTCGTCGACGAGCGCGTGTGGAACCCTCGCCAGGGCCAGCGCGCCGAGCAGCGTGCCGGCGTCGCTGCTGCCGCCGCCCAGGCCGGCCGCGACCGGGATCTGCTTTTCCAGCCGGATGCGCGCCGCGACCTCGATGCCCCGGCGTGAGAGCTCGTCTAGGGCTCGCGCGACCAGATCATCGGTGATGCCGGGCGGTGGCTCGTAGTCCAGCGTTTCGGCCGGAGACAGCTTGAGGCGGTCGAACAGGCTGACCGTTTGGAGGATCGTCACCACCTCGTGGTAGCCGTCGGGGCGCTTCCGGATCACTTCGAGGCCGAGGTTCAGCTTGGCCGGGGCGAGCAACGTCAGCTCCCAGGTCAGTTCAATCCGCATCGCGCACCCGCTCCCGCAGCGCCTGGTATACCGCCAGCCACTCCTCGAGCGCCAGGGTCTCGGCCCGGCGGCTGGGGTCGATCCCGGCCGCGACGAGGGCTGCTGCGACGTCTTCCTTGGGTAACCCTAGCCCGGCCGCCAGCGCGTTAGCCAGCCGCTTGCGCCTTTGGGCGAAGCCTGCCCGTACCACCCGGAAGAAGCCAGGGTGCTCCTCGCGCGGGAGCGGCGTCTCCGTGCGGCGCTCAAGGACGATGACTGCAGACTCCACTTTGGGTGGCGGGACGAAGGCGCCGGCGCCGATCCGGAAGGCGATGCGCGGCGTGGCATAGAACTGCGCCGCGACTGAGAGCAGGGCCATGTCGGGCGGCCGAGCCGCCAGGCGCTCGGCCACCTCGCGCTGGACCATGACGACGAGTCGCTCGGGTGGGTGTGGATCGCTCAGCAGTCGCTCGATGATGGCCGTCGCCACCGAGTAGGGGAGGTTGGCGACGACCTGGTAAGGGTGTCCTCCGGTCAGGCCGGCGTAGTCGACCGCGAGCGCGTCGCCGTGGACAACCTCGACGTTGGTGCCGGCGAGCTGGCGGCGCAGGTATTCGGCCAGCCGGGCGTCCAGCTCGATGGCGATGACCTTGCCGGCACGCAGCGCCAACTCGCGGGTCAACACGCCGAGGCCAGGCCCGATCTCGACTACCAGGTCGTCTCGTGTCAAGCCGGCTAGGTCGGCGATCCGGCGCACAACCTTCGAATCGTGCAGGAAGTGCTGGCCGAGCGCCTTGCTGGGCCGGATGTCGAGCTCACGGAGCTGCTCGCGGATCGGGGCGATGTCCACTGTGCCAGTCCTCGATGTTCCACGAAGGGATGGGGATGTGCGCGGCAGCATCCTCAGCCGCGAGCACCCGGCAGTATCCCGGCAGGCGGGATCAGCCACTGAGGCTGGGGAGAATCACCAGCCCCAGTCCCTCTTCGGCTGTGCCGATGCGCCAAAGCGGCTCGCCGGCCCGCCGGAACGCAGCTTCGAGAGAAGGCGCCCGCTCCGCAGGGAGAGTGAAAAGCAACCCGCCCGAGGTGACCGGATCGAAGAAGAGATCCCATAACACCTCAGGGATCTCCGGCGACCAGCTCAGCACGCTCGCCGGCCCTTTGCCGTAGTAGGCGCGGTTGCGCCGGGCGCCACCCGGCAGCTGGCCCTCGCGGGCGTAGCGCTCGGCTCCCTCGAGGAGCGGAACCTGGGCAGCGCCGATGATCAGCTTGACCCGGCTCTTGACCACCACCTCGGTGGCGTGGCCGATCAGGCCGTAGCCGGTCACATCGGTGCAGGCGTGGGCGCCGTGCTCAAGCACGAGCTCGGAGGCTCGTCGGTTCAGACGGAGCATCCAGGCTACGGCGGCCTCCAGGTGAGCCGGGTCGACCTTCTGCGCCTTGTGTGCGGTGGTGATCACCCCAGTGCCGACCGGCTTGGTCAGGTAGATCAGGTCGCCCGGTTGAGCGCCAGCCTTGGTCAGGATGTGCGCGGGGTGGATGCGGCCAGTAACTACCATGCCATATTTTGGCTCGACGTCGGTCACAGTGTGGCCACCGGCCACCACGATACCGGCCTCGGCCGCCTTGTCGGCGCCGCCCTCGAAGACGCGGGTCAGGTACTCGAGCGGCTGAGCCTCCGGCCAGGCGGCGATGTTGAGAGCCAGCATCGGCTGCCCGCCCATGGCGTAGATGTCGCTCAGCGCGTTGGCCGCCGCGATGGCGCCGTAGGTGTACGGATCGTCCACAACCGGCGGGAAGAAGTCGACTGTCTGGACGAGCGCTAGCTCCTCGCTCAGACGGTAGACGGCAGCGTCGTCGCTGGTCTGGAGACCAACGAGCAGGTTGGGGTCAGTGCGCTGTTCGAGCGGGCGCAGAACCTGCGCCAGGGCCGCCGGACCCAGCTTGCCCGCTCAACCGGCGCAGCTTGCCAGCGTGGTGAGCCGGATCTCGTCGCGCGTGT
>CALKCJ010000038.1 GCA_938082375.1 uncultured Thermomicrobiaceae bacterium | reverse complement strand
GCTCCAGCGGCGACCCCTGGGGCGCCAGCGCCGACTCCGACAGCAGCGGCGGCAGCGACGCCCACCGAAGAGGTGGCCAAGCGTGGCGGCCACGGCTTGCTCCGCCTGCTCTGGTGGCAGGCGCCGACCATCATCAACCCGCACCTGGCCCAGGGTACCAAGGACTTCGATGCGTCCAACATCGTGCTGGAGGCGTTGGCCTACTTCGATATCAACGACAACCTGGTACCGCGCCTCGCCGAGGAGATTCCGACCTTCGAGAATGGCGGGCTCGATCCGGATGGTCGGTTTGTGATCTGGAAGCTTCGCAAGGACGTGAAGTGGCACGACGGTGAACCGTTCACGGCCGACGACGTCAAGTTCACCTACGAGTTCGTGTCCAATGAGGCGACGACTGCCACCACTATCGGAACCTACCAGTCGGTCGAGAGCGTCGAAGTCATCGACGAGTACACGGTCAAGGTGAACTTCAAGGCGCCGACTCCGGCCTGGTTCGAGCCGTTCGTCGGCGGGCAGGGGCTGATCTTGCCGGAGCACGTGCTCCGCGACTACGTGGGCGCGGAGGCGCGCAACGCGCCCTTCAACTTGAAGCCGATCGGCACTGGTCCCTACAAGGTGATCGACTTCCGCCCTGGTGATGTCGTAGTCTACGAGATCAACCAGGACTACTGGCAGCCCGGCAAACCGTACTTCGACCGGGTCGAGATGAAGGGCGGCGGCGACGCCACCAGCGCGGCCCGTGCGGTGCTCCAGACCGGCGAAGCCGACTGGGCCTGGAACCTCCAAGTCGAGGCCCAAATCTTGCTCCAGATGGAGCAGGCCGGCATGGGGAACCTGGTGATCACGCCCGGTACGAGTGCCGAGCGGATCATGGTGAACTTTGCCGACCACCGTACCGAGAAAAACGGTGCACGCGCTGAACCAGACGTCCCGCACCCGTTCCTCACGAACAAGAACATCCGGCAGGCGATCGCGCTTGCGATCCAGCGCGACGTGATCGCGCAGCAGCTCTACGGGCCAGGCGGCGAAGCGACGGCCAACAACCTGAACGCGCCAGCCAAGTTCAAGCACCCGGATCTCACCTGGGAGTTCAACCTCGAGAAGGCTGCGAAGCTCCTCGACGAGGCCGGTGCCGTCGACAGCAACGGCGACGGGGTGCGCGAGTACAACGGCGTGCCGCTCAATATGCTCTACCAGACCTCGATCAACCCGGTGCGTCAGAAGACGCAGGAGATCGTCAAGAACGCGCTCGAGCAGATCGGGTTCAAGGTCGAGCTAAAGAGCATCGACGCTGCGGTCTTCTTCTCGTCCGACGCGGGCAACCCCGACACCTACGCGCACTTCTACGCCGACATCGAGATGTAC
The DNA here is from genome assembly GCA_938082375.1 of uncultured Thermomicrobiaceae bacterium. GTDB lineage: Bacteria > Chloroflexota > Chloroflexia > Thermomicrobiales > Thermomicrobiaceae > Thermalbibacter. The sequence continues at coordinate 172,491 of CALKCJ010000038.1, read as the reverse complement.
ACGAATGGCCCCTCGAACCCGTTCCCGCTCAACTGGGCGTTGCGCTACCATTCCGGGCGGATCGCCAAGCGAGAGAACAACTGGGCTGGTGTCAACATCACCCGGTACAGCAACCCGGAGATGGACGCCGTTATCGACTCGCTGCGGACGGAACTCGATCCCGAGAAGCAGGTCAAGGGCTTCCGCCAGATCAACTGGATCAGCGTCACCGATGTTGTCGAGATCCCGATCATCCACCGGACGGGCGTCGCGGCGGCCTCGAAGAAGCTGACCGGCTACAATCCCTCGACGTGGTCGTCGAACGTCTGGGATATCGCTGACTGGCGGCGCCAGCAGTGAGCCTCGCCGACCCGTCAGCAGGCGAGTCAGCGCGATAGCGAGCTGGAGGCAGGTTACCTGCCTCCAGCTCGCTTTTCAGCCTCAAACGGCGTGGGATACCGTTCGAACTCGTGGCCGGCGTGAGCGGTTCCTACCCCTGCCGGGCTACTTCCATTCCCACACCTTAGAATGCATTCGCCCCTCCGCGTCCGTCTCGTGCTCGAAGACGACGGCCATGCCGTTGAGCCGTACGAACTCGGGTGCAGTGGTCTGGTAGTAGATCGCGCCTCGCCAGCTGACAGCCGTACCCTGCCCGGTCGGCCGCCCGACGCCGTGGCCCGTCCAGCTCAGCAGTTTGCCGTCTCTGGTCATGGAGAGCCCGTGGCCAGAGCCGAAGAATGTCCCGTCCGGCCGCGCTACCGACCAGTAGGTCCCATGATCGGTCATCTCGACACCCAGCAGCTTGCCGGTCGCTTGGAACGAAACTTCGACCTTGGGCATGCCGGCCTCGAAAGGGAGCACGCGCATCCCAGTGATCTGACCTCGCTCTTCACCAATCATTTCGCCCAGCATCTGTCCACCTCTCTCGGCTAGAACTGGCCCGTCACCTCGTAGGTCTCGATGACCGGCGGCTGGGTCGCGCCCAGCGCCTGGACGACGGTGTCGCGGAGGGGCGCGATCTGTTTCGCGCTGGCCTGCAAGGCGTTCTCCGACTCCCAGAACGTGATTGTGATCGCCTTTCCGGTCTTCTGGTCGAAGAGAAAATACGCGCCCTGGAAGCCGTCGATCTCTTCGAGACGATCGCGGGCCTCGTCGAGTCGCTGAGCGGCCTGCTCGGCCTGCCCAGGCCTGCCCTGGTAGCTCGTGACGCGCGCGAACATCGCTGCCTCCTTCGTCAGGGGCTGTACGTCAGGAAGTGCCATCGCTTCAGTATGAGGGTTTCAGCTGGCGAGAGGAAGCTCATTCCCTGGCCAAGTCCTGGTCAATCGATGCTCATCCTGGACGCTTCCCAGGGGGCCAGCGTGCCGCAGTAGGCGACGAATGGGGCGCGCGAACCGTCCTCGAGAGCGGCGGATCGCTCCGATCGCCTCCAGTCCCGCGATCGAGGGACGGCTGAGACAGGCGCTCAGGCCGAGCCGGATGCCTCCAGCAACGTCGCTCGCCGCTCGAGGTTACGGCGCAGGGCATCCTGCCACGGCGGCAGCGTGATGCTGAGCGCGGGTGCGGCTAAGCTGGTCAGGACGCCGTTGCGCGGCGGACGAGCCAGGCGGGTATAGGCGCTGGCTGGGATCGGCTCGACCGGCGTCGACAGCCCGGCTAGCCTGAGCGTCTCGCGGGCCCAGTCGAACCAGGAGGCGTAACCGGCGTTGACCAGGTGATAAGTGCCGTAGGCCGGATGCTGGACGAGACGCCAGAGCGCCTCAGCGAGGTCGGCCGCATAGGTCGGGTTGCCGAACTGGTCGGCAACGACTTGGAGCACCGGGCGCTCGCGCGCCAGCCGGAGCATGGTGTTGACGAAGTTGCGGCCGGCCTCGTCGTAGAGCATCGCCGTGCGGACGATGTAGTGCCGGGGGCACAGCGCCCGCACGATCTCCTCGCCGGCGAGCTTGGTCTCGCCGTAGATGCTGATCGGGTTTGGCCGGGCGAACTCGTGGTACGGTTCCTCAGCTTCGCCGTCGAAGACGTAGTTGGTCGAGATGTAGACCAGCCGGGCGCCGGCCTCTCCTGCCGCCGCGGCCACGTGCTGGGTACCGAGCGCGTTGACCCGCCAGGCGCGTTGCGGGTCGTGCTCGCAGCCGTCGACGTCGGTCATGGCCGCGCAGTGGATGACCAGCTCTGGCCGGTGCGTCTCGACCGCCACACGTACCGCTGCCGGGTCCGTGACGTCGCACTCGCCTGGCCCGAGCGCGGTGGCCTGAATGCCCGCTGGCGCCAAGCGGGTGAGCGCTCGCCCCAGTTGTCCGCTTCCCCCGGTGATCAGCACATGCATCGTTTGCTCGCACTTCCTCCCACCATCTAGTAGATTTGCTGGCGTCCGCCCGTGATTCATAACGGATGCAGGCCGCCGCGGCAAGCAAGCCTACCCTCTCCAGTCTACGAGGCAGACGCTTCGGTTTCCTCGAAGGACGAATCGCTCGCAGGCGAAGCACGAGCGGGCTACCACTGTTTAGTTTCTCGACTGCTAGCGGTGTAGCGCTCGCGGGGCAGGGAGCGAAGGCAGACGCGCCGTGTCCTCAGGGATGACGGTAAGCCTAGCAGGGGCTACACTCCGATGCGGTGGACATCCGCGGCCAGAGGTCGAGCTGGAAAGTGCGATGGGCGACAGCGAAGGGGAGCAGGGGATGGCCCAGAGGGAGCAGAATCAGCTTGCGGCAGTCGAGATCTACGTGTACCCCACCTGAACCGGGTGCCGTCGGGCTGAGGAGTTCCTCAGGGAGCGGGGCATCGCCTACCAGCGCCGGGACTATTTCACCCGGCGCTTCACGCGCGAGGAGCTGGTCGCGCTGCTCCGGCGCACGGGTCTCTCGCCGCGCGACCTGCTCTCTCCGCGTAGCCGGGCCTACCGGGCGCTTGGGCTCGCCGAGCGCGAGCTCAGCGACGACGAGCTGATCGACCTGATGGTCGAGGAGCCGACGCTCCTGCGCCGTCCGATCGTCGTCATCGACGACCAGGCCGTAGTCGGCTCGGATCGGAAGCGATTGGCTGCGGCCCTCGCCGGTGAGGGCAGCGAGCAGTGAGACGGTGTCAGTTATCGACCGGCGCGGCTGGGGAACCGGCAAGGGCCCTGTGGGGCAAAGCTCGCACAGGCACGGGCGGAAGAGGGTTTGGATCTGCTGAAGGAGTCGAAACGTGCTCTTCGGCGCGCACATGTCGATTGCCGGCGGGTTCGACAAGGCGGTCGACCGGGCAGTGCAGGTCGGCTGCGATGCGTTCCAGATCTTCACCAAGAGCAGCAACCAGTGGAAGGCGCGGCCAATCGCGCCTGACGAAGTGGAGCGCTTCCGGGCCAGGCTCCGTGAAGCCGGGATCCGATCGGTCGTGGCGCACGACTCCTACCTGATCAACCTGGCCAGCCCGGACGACGCCCTGTGGGAGAAGTCGATCGCTGCCTTCCGTGAGGAACTGGAGCGTTGCGAGCTGCTTGGCATCCCCTATCTCGTGACCCATCCAGGTGCCTGCGGCGAGGCTGGCGAAGAGGTCGGCATCCGCAGGGTCGCTGAGGCGCTGAACCGGCTCCATGATGACCTGCCGGGCTACCAGGTGAAGACACTGCTCGAGATCACGGCCGGGCAGGGCACGACGCTCGGCTACCGCTTTGAGCAGCTCGCGGCCATCACCGAGCGGGTCCGGATACCGGAGCGGGTGGCCTACTGCTTCGACACCTGCCACGCCTTCGCCGCTGGCTACGAGCTGCGGACGCCGGAGGGCTACGCGGCCACGATGGAAGAGTTCGACCGGATCCTGGGCCTCAACCGGTTGCTCGTCTTCCATCTCAACGACTCCAAGCGCGACCTTGGCTCGCGTATCGACCGGCACGAGCACATCGGCAAGGGGATGATCGGCCTCGACGGCTTCCGCCACCTGGTGAACGATCCCCGCTTCCGTGAGCACCCCGGCCTGCTTGAGACCGAGAAGAGCCCCGATCTGCACGAAGACGTGGAGAACCTGCGGATCCTGCGCAGCCTGGTTTCGGGTTAGCCTCCTTGTAGAGGAGGGGGTTGACGCGCAGCCTTCCGACAGCGCCTGTGACTCTGGCGACGGCACGAGCAGCAGCCTCTCTGAGGAGGTGGGCATGGCTCTCGGTATGACGTCCGGCACATACCGGCGAGGCGGCAGCGGCGCGACGATCGCCTACTCGGTGGTGCCCTGCCCGCTCGGCTACCTGCTAGTGGCGGCGACCGAGCGGGGGATCTGTGCAGTCAGGCTAGGCGACAGCGAGTCGGAGCTGGAGGACGGGCTGCGGCGAGAGTTTCCGGCCGCACGGCTCGAGCGCGACCAGGCCACGCTGGGCTGCTGGGTGCAGGAGCTGCTCGATTCCCTGGAAGGCAACCGGCCGCCCCTCGATCTGCCGCTCGATGTCCGAGCCACGGCTTTTCAGCGCCGGGTCTGGGAGGCGCTGCGGGCAATCCCCCGTGGTTTCACTCGTTCCTATCGGGAGGTCGCTGAGGCCATTGGCCAGCCGAGGGCGGCCCGGGCGGTGGCGCGCGCCTGCGCGGCCAACCCGGTGGCGCTGGTCGTCCCCTGCCACCGGGTAGTGCGCGAGGACGGCGGGCTCGGCGGCTACCGCTGGGGGATCGAGCGGAAGCGCGCACTGCTCGAGCTCGAGCGCCGGGGAAGTGCGTGCGAATCGACGGCGCGGTTTCTGGCCTGACTGGAGAGGAGGTCGCCGGGAAGAGGGGCGCTGAGTACTGTCGCGCTGCATCGCCTATGGGTTGCGCACGAGCGGCAGCGTCGAACAGTGGATCCCCCCGCCGTTCTTGTGGATCTCGTCGTACGAGATCTCGATGACCTCGATGCCTGCCTGGTTCAGGCGCTCGGCGGTGCGCGGGCAACCCGCAGCCATCAGGACGCGGCCGGGCCGCACGGCGAGGCAGTTGACGGCCTTCTGTTCGGTCGGCCAGACATGGATTGGCTGGATGCCCAGCTCGCGGAGGGTATCGAGGAACCAGTAGGGCAAGCGGGCGACGTTGACGATCGCCTTGTCGTAGTCGACCATCACGATACAGCCGTCGAGGTGGAGGGAGTAGCCGGTGAGCGGGACGCGGAGGAGCCGTACTCCCTGCTCGGCGAGCACCTGCTCGAGCTGGCGGGCGCCGGCCTCGTTCTGCCGGTACGACATGCCAACCGCGGCTGTCGTCTCGTTGAGGAAGCAGAACGAGCCGCCTTCCAGCAGACCGGCACCGTGGATGGTGCGCAGGATCGGCATACCCAGGCTGGCGATCAATCTCGTCATGTAGGCTTCCTCGCCCCGCCGGCCGTAGCCAGGCCGCGTGCCGACCGGCCCCATGCGGCAGATGACGGCACCGCCCTTCACGGCGATCGCCTGGTCGCGGGTGAAGACGGCCTTCGGGTCTCCAGGCGGGCCGTCCACGGAGAGGACGTCGACGCCTTCGGCTCGCAATGCGGCGACGAGCGTGTCGTGCTCTTGCTGCATCCGGGCCAGGTCTGGCCCTCGTCGGTCGCGCCAGTACCACTGCTCCTCGTCGTCGATCAAGGCGGCGATGGTCGGGTCGTACTTGGCTGGGTCGATGACCCGGATCTCGTCGCCTGGCCGGTGGACGACACAGACCCGGAGCTGGCCAACGTCGTTGTGGACACCCCAGGCCCGGCCCCAGACCCGTTCCTGCATCTCTAGCGACTCGAACGCGGGCTCGGCCTGAGGCGGGATCCGTTCGAGCACGACATGGTAGTACGCGTCGCTGTTCCGCAGTTCTTCCTCAGCGGTCACCCGCGTCTCCTCTCCGCCACGCGCTCGTTCGCCGTCGGGTAGGGCATGGGTATTTCCCCCGCCGGGGGTTGTCTGCCCCGCACGCAGAGACACCGTCTGGCCGGGCGGTGCGTCGCCGAGACTAGGCGAAGGTATCGGGCACCCGGTTGAAGACCAGCAGTCTCGGTTCGGTCATGTCCTCAATCGCGTAGCGCAGGCCCTCGCGACTCAGGCCGGAATCCTTCACTCCGCCGTAAGGCATATGGTCGATCCGGAAGGTCGGCACGTCGTTGATGATCACGCCGCCGACCTCCAGCACCTCGAAGGCGCGGAGCGCGTGCTCCAGGCTCGAGGTGAACACGCCGGCCTGCAGGCCGTAGAGCGAGTCGTTCACCTCGGTCAGCGCCTGCTCGAAGTCGTCGAAGGGCCACAGGTTCACCAGCGGCGCGAACGCCTCGCGGCTGCACACGAAACTCGTCTTGGGCACGTCGACCAGCACTGTCGGCTGGAAGAAGCGGCCCTCGGCCTTCCCGCCGATCAGCACCTTCGCGCCCTCGGCCACCGCCGACTCCACCCAGTCCTGGGTGCGCCGGGCCGCCTTGTCGTCGATCATCGGGCCGAGGTCGGTCGACTCGTCCAGCGGGTCGCCCATCTTCATCTGCCGAACCTCGGCCAGGAACCGCTCGACGAACTCGTCCCAGCGCGAGCGGTGCACGTAGACGCGTTGCACCGAGATGCAGACCTGCCCGGCATAGGCGAAGGCACCGACCCGGATGCGCGACACCGCGACGTCGAGGTTCGCCGTCCGATCGACGATCACGCCAGCGTTCCCGCCCAGCTCTAGCACGACCTTCTTCTTGCCAGCGCGCGCCTTCAAATCCCAGCCGACGTCCGGCGAGCCGGTGAACGATAGCAGCTTGAAGCGGTCGTCGGTCACCAGCCGGTCGCCGACTGTGCGGTCCATCGGCATAATGCTGACCGCGCCCTTAGGTACGCCCGCCTCCTCCACGATCTCGGCGAAGGTGAGCATGGTCAGCGGGTCACGGCTGGGTGGCTTGAGAACGATGGTGTTCCCGGAAGCGATGGCTGGGGCGATCTTGTGCAGCGCCAGGTTGAGCGGGAAGTTGAAGGGCGAGATGCCGGCGATCGGGCCGATCGGGAAGCGACGGGTGATCCCGAAGCGGCCCTGTGAGTACGGTAGCAAGTCGAGCGGAATCGTCTCGCCGCCAATCCGCTTAGCCTCCTCGACCGCCGTCTGGAGCGTGAAGACGCCACGGGCGGCCTCGACCCGAGCATCGCGGATCGGCTTGCCCGCCTCCATCGCGATCAGCCGGGCGATCTCCTCCTGGCGCGTGCGCAGGCCATCGGCCATGCGCTGGAGGATCTCGGCCCGCTCGTAGGCTTGCAGCTTGCGCGTCACTTCGAAGGCGCGCTGCGCGGCGACGATCGCGTCCTCCAGATCCCGGTCGGTCGCGTTGTAGGTTACGCCGACCAGCTCGTCGTTGTAGGGGTTGCGGATCTCCAGGCGGTCGGGCGAGGTACGCCACTCGCCGGCGCAGTAGAAGGGGTACTCGCGTGCCATTGCTGGCCCTCCGTTCGTCAGGCGCAGATCGCCAGGTGTCACAGGCTTGATGATACCCGATCACTCTCAGCAGCGGTTGGCGTCGGGATCCTGCGGTAGCGCCATCCGCACCGGGTCGAGGATCTCGGCGGCCTCGGCCTCGCTGAGGATCCCCTCCTCGACGACGACCTCGCGCACCGTCTTACCCGTCTCCCAGGCCTTCTTGGCGATCTCGGCGGCCCGGAGGTAGCCGATCTTGGGTGTGAGGATGGTCGCCAGTGCGATGCTGCCGTGGGCGAGCTCGCTCAGGCGCCGCTCGTTGGCCTGGATGCCCTCGATGCAGCGCGTGCGGAAGACGTTGAGCGCGTTGGCCAGGATGTCGTTCGCCCAGAGCAGGTTGTAGACGATCAGTGGTGTCATCACGTTGAGGTCGAGCTGTCCCGCCTGGACGCCCAGCGAGACGGCATAGTCGTAGCCGACCACCTGGAAGGCGACCATGTTGACCATCTCGGCGATCGAGGGGTTGACCTTGCCCGGCATGATCGAGGAGCCAGGCTGCACCGGTGGGAGGACGATCTCACCCAGCCCAGCGCGCGGCCCGGAGCCGAGCAGCCGGATGTCGTTGGCGATGCGGATCACCTCCAAGGCGGCGTTGCGGATGGTACCGGAAAGGTGGGCGAAGTCGGCGTGGCTCTGGGTGAGCTCGAACGTGTTGTGCGCCGGGCGCAGCTCGAAACCGGTGATTGCAGACAGCTCAGCGGCCACCTGCGCCCGGTAGCCTGGGAAGGCGTTGATCCCGGTGCCGAGCGCGGTCGCTCCCAGGTTCAGCTCGGTCAGCGCCAGCCGGGCTTCGGCGACGCGCTCGGAAGCCCGGCGCATGGCCGAGGCGTAACCGGAGAACTCGTCGCCCAGCCGGATCGGCACGGCGTCCTGGAGGTGGGTGCGGCCGGTCTTGGTCAGGTTGCCGAACTCCTGCGCCTTGCGGCAGAGCGCCTCGCCCACTAGGCGGAGCGCCTCGACCAGCCGCGGAGTGGCTCGCAGCAAGGCCAGCCGGCCGGCCGTCGGGATCACGTCGTTGCTCGACTGGCCGAGGTTGACGTGGTCGTTGGGATGGACCGGCCGGTACTCCCCCCGCTGGCCACCGAGGATCTCGTTGGCCCGGTTGGCAATGACCTCGTTGGCGTTCATGTTGTGCGACGTGCCAGCGCCGGCCTGATACGGATCGACCACGAAGTGCTCATGCCACTGCCCGTCGATGATCTCCTGGGCTGCCTGGGCGATGGCCCGGGCCTGCTCGTCGGTGAGCCGCTTGTTCCGGTAGTTGACCCGCGCCGCCGCCAGCTTGACCTGGGCGGTGGCGACGATCAGATCAGCGTGAGGCCGCAGGCCGCTGATCGGGAAGTTAGCCACGGCGCGTGCTGTCTGGGCGCCGTAGAGCGCGTCCGACGGTACCGGTACCTCACCCAGCGAATCCCGCTCGATCCGCACATCTGCTACGCGCATCGCTGTTCCCCCTAAGTTACTGCTCAGCCCCGGCCTTGCGACCTGCTCCACTGCGGGGCCGTTGGCAAGCAGAGCAGCCCCGCTCCTCTCGTCTCCCAGCCAGGCGCCGCCGTACAGATGACGCGCCCCATCTCCGAATCGCCCATGCGACGGTCAGGCGGCATCCCACCAGGTCGGTCGCTGGGAGCCGATGGCTGCCAGCTCGGTCTTGACGAAGATCAGTCCTTCGCGGTCCATCACCGACTGCTCGTACTCGCCGCTCATCGTTATGGCGTCGACCGGGCAGACCTGGGCGCAGAGGCCGCAGAACATACAGCGACCGGCACGCAGGATGAACTCGCCCAGCTCGCGGTCGCCCTCCTCCGAGGGGACGACGTGCATCTCGAGGCAGCTCGTGGGGCAGATGCGGGCGCACAGCCCGCAGGCGACGCACAGGGCCTCGCCGGTTTCCGGATCGGAGCGCAGCGCCGGCAAGCCGCGGAAGCGCGGCGCCATCTCACGTTTCTGCTCCGGGTACTGGATGGTGACCTTCGGCTTGAAGAGATGGCGGAGCGTGACTACAAAGCCCTTGATGTCGTCGAGCATCTCAGCGCTCCTCGTCCGTACGGGTTGCTCCCTCGGCGATCACGAAGCGAACACGTTCCCGCGAGAGCCCGTCGTCCAGCCGCAGCGCCCCCTCGACCCCGCCGAAGGCCTGCTCCATCCAGATGGCCCAGCCGCCGCCGGGCACACTGGCACCGAGCCGCACGGTTCCCTCGGCCGGCTCGGCCAGACCACGTACCGGCCAGGTCAGCGGGCCGCGCTCTAGCCGCGGGAAGATGATGCCCCGGTAGAGCGGTGTCAGGTGGGTGACCTCCTGGAAGACGAGCGAGGGGTGGCTAAAACTCAGCCGGTACCCCAGCCGGCGTGCGATCTCCTGGATGAACCACCAGCTCGGCCGGGCATCGCCCGGGGGATCGATCGCCAGTCGCACTCGCTGCACGGTGCGGTCGGCGCTGGTGAAGGTACCGTCTTTCTCCAGGAACATCGCAGCCGGTAGCACCACGTGTGCGCGCGCGGTGAGGGCGCTGGGGAAGCAGTCCTCCACGACCAGAAACTCGAGCTTCTCCAGCGCCGCGAGCAGCCGCGGCTCGACCGGCGACGCGAACTCGTGACTTGATCCGGCGACGTACATGGCCTGAACCTGCCCCGACTCGATGGCCTCGATCATCCGCTCTAGGCTCAGGCCGGGCGTGGCCGGCAGTGCCCAAGGTGGCGCGAAGCCGCTCCCTGCCGCCTCAACGTCCCAGCGGGGTAGCCAGGCGGCCTCGAGCTGGTGCCGAGCCTCGCGGTCGCTCACCGGCCGGTAGCCGGGCAGGAACGCCGGGTGGCATCCCATGTCTAGCGCACCCTGGGCGTTGGTGGGGCCGCGGAAGGCGATGACCCCAGCCCCCGGTCGCCCGACGTTGCCGGTCAGCAGTGCCAGGTTGTTGAGCGCCACCGCGGCCGCGTAGACGTCCCCGCCCTGGTGCGCGAGCGTGTGATAGACCACGCTCGGCGGGTAGCCGCCCTCGCCCAACTCGGCCTGCGTGCCGCGCCCGCCGGTGGCGTACAGTACCGCCGCTTGGCGGATCTTCTCGAGCGGCACGCCGGTCGCCGCCGCGACCCGCTCCGGCTCGACGTCGCGCAATGAGGCGACCCAGGCCTGGAAGCTGGGGCCATCCACGGCGGGCTGCGCCAGCCCCTCATCGAGGATGACCCGTGCCATCGCGTTGATCACCGCCGCCTCGCCGCCCTCGGGTGGCCGGATCCAGACCTCGGCGCGGTGGCAGAGGGGATAGTCGTCGCGGCTGATGACGACCGTCTTCGTCTCGCGGTAGTTGCGCGACCAGTAGAGCCAGTAGCTGGCGACCGGCGCCGTATTGCCGATGCTCGGCCCCACCACCAGAGCGCAGGCCGCGTCGGTGAACATCTCCTGCACCGAGTTGGTGCTGACCGGGAGCCCGAAGGAGTCGAGCAGAGCCCGATCCACCTGTGCCTGCGAGCGGGTCATCAGCCGGTCGATGTTGTTGGTGCCCATGACGGCGCGGGTGAAGAGCTGGAGCAGGTAGTTCTCCTCGTTGGTGTTGTCGGGCGAGGCGAGGGCCGCGAACCGGTCGCCCTGGTAGTGCCGCAGCCGTTCGGCGACCAGGTCGAGCGCCTCGTCCAGCGGGACGGCGACCAGCTCGTCGCCCTGCCGCACCGCGGCGGTCTCCAGCCGGTCGGGGTGCTGTACCTGCTCGTAGCCCCACTTGCCGCGGACGCAGGTGTAGCCGTAGTTGACGCCGCGCTCCCAGAGGTGGGTGATGCGCCGCACCAGGCCGCGGTTGTGCTCGACGTTCAGCGTGCAGCCCACGTCGCAGAAGCCGCAGATGGTCTCGGTGGCGTCCAGTTCCCAGGGGTGATGGGCGAACTTGCGGTCGGTTAACGCCCCGACCGGGCAGACCGCGATGCACATGCCACAGGAGGTGCAGGTAGTGTCGCGCAAATCCATACCGTAGGCCGGGCCGATCTCGGCCTCGAGCCCCCGCTTCAGCACTTCGATGGCGGTGACGCCGATCACCTCGTCGCAGACGCGGGTGCAGCGGGAGCAGATGATGCAGCGCTCCCACTTGTAGTCGATGAGGTCGCTGAGGTGCTTGTAGGGCCGGGCGATCTTCGGCCGCCGGTAGGGATTGGCGTAGACGTTGTGGTAGTAGGTGTTGTCCTGCAGGTAGCACTCGCCGGATTTGTCGCAGGTGGGGCAGTCGAGCGCGTGGTCGATCAGGTACATCTGCAAGACGAACGTGCGCGCCTCTTCGCAGGCCGAAGAGTTGGTCGCGATCTCCATGCCGTCGCGCACCTGCGCGGCGCAGGATTCGACCAGGCCGCCGCGGCGGCCGAGGATCTCGACCGTGCAGATCCGGCAGGAGCCCCAGGGGCGCAGCAGTGGCTGGTAGCAGAGGTTTGGTACCTCGATGCCGACCATCCGACAGGCCTCGAGGATAGTCATGCCCTCGGGAACCGTGTACTGCTGCCCGTTGATGGTGACGGTGACCAGCCGTGCTGGGCTCTTCACAGCCATACGCTCGTGGTCCTCTCCCCAGCCGCCCGCGCTGTCTCGCTCATACCGCCATCCCGATGCAGTACCCCGGTTCGGAGCGTCGAGACAATCCGGCTGAATCCGCTGGCTTATCGAGTGGTCACCCGCTCAGTCCACGAGCGAGCGACCGGATCACGGCAGCCACCGACCGTCGCCGGGCGCGCGCCGCTCGGCTCTTTTGGGCTGATCTTATCACACCTTCCCACACCTTTGCGCACGGCTTCACAAACTGCGCGGGTGGCACAGTTGCGGTTCGGGGCGGGGATGCGAATGGTTTGCGGATGAGCCTGGAAGGCATCCGCCGCGGCGCGGCAGGGCCGCTCAGGCCTCCACCGGCTGGCGTTCGAGGCCGAGCTCGCTGGCGATCTCCTTCATGGCGTCGAGCACGATCTGGATGTGCTCGTCGAGCGGGACGCCCAGCGCTGCCGCGGCGGCCTCGATCTCGGCCCGGTTGACGGCCGCGGCGAACTCCTTCTGCTTCCACTTCTTCTTGACGCTGCGCACCTCGACATCAAGGATGCTCTTGGTCGGTCGCACCAGTGCCACCGCTACCAGGAAGCCGGTCAGCTCGTCGACGGCTACCAGCGCCCGCTCCATCAAGCTCTCAGGATGGATGCCGGTGACCTCCGGGGCGTGGCTCAAGATGGCCCGGATCACTGCCTCGGGGTAACCCCGCTCACGCAGGATGCGGGAGCCGACGACCGGGTGCCCTTCAAGGCTGATGTTCGGATAGCGCTCGTAGTCGAAGTCGTGAAGCAAGCCGACCAAGCCCCAGAGCTCCGGATCCTCACCGAACCGCCTGGCATAGGCGACCATCGCCGCCTCGACCGCCAGCATGTGGCGGATCAGGTGCGGCTGCGTGGTGTACTCGGTGACCAGCGCCCAGGCTTCATGACGGCTCGGCATGCTCCCACCCTCCTTCGCGGTCTTGGTCTCGCTGGGCTGCCGGTCACCTGTCCCCGGCAGCCCACTGACCTATGGTACCCACGTGCGCGACTGCGCGTCACTCCCGCAGGAGCTGCCCCGCCGTGTGAGCGGGCGCGGGCGATGAGGTGTGGGACGGGGTCGGCCCCCTACTCCAGGGTGTACTGCTCCCCGGGCTGGAGCACGACGCAGCGGGCGCTCGTCGCCGCCTCGACCTCGCGCTTGAACGCCTGGGGATCCTGCTGGATCGGCGGGAAAGTGTTGTAGTGGCAGGGGATGACGATGCTTGGCTTAAGCAGCTTGACCGCCTTCACGGCGTCGGCCGGGCCCATGGTGAAGTGGTCGCCGATCGGCAGCACGGCCAGGTCGAGCCCCTCCTCGCCGATCAGGGCCATATCGCCGAAGAGGCAGGTATCCCCAGCGAAGTAGATCGTCTTGCCGCCGAAGCGCACCACCAGGCCGGCCGGCACGCCGGGCGCGAGGAACTGCTCGCCATAGCTCGAGGTGTGCCAAGCGGGAACGAACTTCACGCTCCCGCCGTCGAACCTCACAGTCCCGCCGTGATTCGCCGCGATCGTCTCAGCCCCCTGCTGAGCCAGGTAGGTGCCAAGCTCGAACGTGGCGATGACCGGCGCACCGGTGCGCTTGGAGATCGCCACCGAGTCGCCCACGTGGTCGGCGTGCGCGTGCGTGAGGAGGATGGCAACCGGTGCGAGGTCTTCTGGCTTGGCCGCCGCCAGCGGGTTGCCGGTCAAGAAGGGATCGACCACCACTTGCTTGCCCTCCGCCTCCAGGGCGAAGGCCGCATGCCCCAGATAGCGAACCGTGACTGCCATGCTGCACCTCCCTCCGCTTGACTGGCCGCCTTACGCTTCGTAGACCACCTTGCCGTCGATCATCGTCAGCTCATTCCGGATCGTATGGAGCTCTTCCGGCTCGACCTCGTGCGGGTCGCGGTCGACGACGATCAGGTCGGCGAGCTTGCCCGGCGCGATCGAGCCCTTGATCCGCTCCTCGAAGGAGCCGTAGGCCCCGTTGCGCGTGAACATCCGCAGCGCCTCGTCCACCGTCACGGCTTGCTGCGGCCCCATGCGCTGCCCGTCCTGGGTCAGCCTGGTCACCGCCGCGCGGATGTTGACCCAGGGGTGCGCCGGCACGACTGGGGTATCGGAGCTACCCACGGCCACGATGCCGCGGTCGAGCCAGGCCCGGCAGGGGTAAGAGAGCGCGAGCTGCTCCTCGGTGAAGTTGCGCAGGTAGGAGTCGCCGAGGTAGTAGACGAAGGCCGGCTGCGGCACGGCCAGCACCGCGAGCCGCTGCATGCGGTCGAGCAGGTCAGGCCGGAGCAGCCCGCAGTGCTCGATGCGCCAGCGTGGGTCGGGCTGCGGGTAGGCGGCGAGCGCGCGCTCGAAGGCGGTGAGCACCATGTCGATGGCGCGGTCGCCGATCGCGTGGGCTGCTCCCTGGCAGCCCAGCCTGGCCACGCGCCGGAAGGCCTCGTCGAGCTGCTCCTGGGTATAGACGGCAATGCCGTAGTTGTCGGGCTCACCAGGGTAGGGGATGCTCATCAGCGCCGTGCGTCCCCCGCCGCTGCCGTCCTGGAGCAGCTTCAGCGGGCCAATGCGCAACCACTCGTCGCCCAGGCCGGTGCGCAGGCCCAGCTTCTCTAGCGGCTCCAGCGTCTCGTCGATGAGCAGCATCAGGTAGGTGCGAACCGGCAGGGCCCCCTCGCGGCGCAACTCTTCGTAGGCGCGCAGCTCCTCGGCCTTGCGAATGCCGGCCTCGGCCACGCTGGTGATGCCCATCGCCAGGAACTGCTTGCCGGCAGCCCCCAATGCCCGCTTGATGTCCTCCACTGTCGGCTCCGGGATGAGCCGGCGGACGAGCTCCTGGGCGCGCTCCTGGAGCAGGCCAGTCGGTTCGCCGCGCTCATCGCGGACGATCCGCCCGCCTTCGGGGTCGGGCGTGTCGCGGGTGATGCCGGCGAGCTGGAGCGCTACGCTGTTAACGACGCTCATGTGGCCGCAGGTGCGGGTGAGGATGGCTGGGTGCTCACCGGTGACCTGGTCGAGTTCCCAACGGGTCGGGTGACGCCGCACGTCGAGCCGCGTGTCGTCGTAGCCACGCCCACGCAGCCAGCCGCCGGGTGGCGCCCGCCGAGCAGCCTCGCGGAACCGCTCCAGGATCTCGGCCAGGGTGCGCGCCGCGGCGGGCGAGGCGTCGACCCATTCCAGCGCGAAGCCATAGCCTATCGGGTGACAGTGGTTGTCGTTCAGGCCAGGAAGGACGGTTCGGCCGCCGAGGTCGATGACCTGCGTCGCCGGACCGGCTTCGGCGCGGACGGCGTCGTTATCCCCGACCGTGAGGATGCGGCCTCGCCAGACGGCGATCGCCTGTGCCCGCGGCCGTGCAGGATCCATGGTCAGCACGCTGCCGTTGAGGAGCACGACGTCAGCAGCCAACGCCTTCTCCCTTCGCTCAAAAGCCGCTGCCGGTATCCTACCGCAGCCGTGTGGGACGAACGCTACGTGGCTCCGGGGCGCTGGTAGACGATCTCCCCGTCGATCACGGTGAGGTCGATTCGTACCGTGCCCAGTGCAGCCGGCTCCACCTCCCGCAGGTCGGTCTCCAGGACGGTTAGGTCGGCTAGCTTGCCCGGCTCGATGGTGCCCTTGATGCGCTCCTCGAAGGTGGCATAGGCACCGTTGTAGGTATAGGCGCGCACTGCTTCTTCCAGCGAGACGCACTCCTCGGGCCAGAGCACCTGGCCGGCGGCGTTGCGGCGCGTCACCATCGTCTGGAGACCCAGCATGGCGCTGGTGGCGCAGACCGGCGCGTCGGTGCTGGCCGCGGCGACGATGCCGCGGTCGAAAAAGGTACGCATAGCGTAGGCGTAGCGCAGCCGCTCCCGGCCCAGGCCGGAGAGATACACCTCTTGGAAGTCGTGGAGGAATGTGGTGCCCGGGATCGGGACGACGCCGAGCCGCTGGATGCGCTCGATCAGGTCGGGTCGCAGGATGCTACAGTGCTCGATGCGGTGGCGGTGATCGGGGCGCGGGTGCCGGCGCAGCGCCTCCTCGTAGATGTCGAGCAGCAGTTGGATGGCGGCGTCGCCGATGGCGTGGGCGCAGCACTGGAAGCCCGCCTGATGCGCTGCGAAGAGCTTCTGCTTCATGACCGCTGGCTCTTCCATCCAGAGGCCGCAGGTCTCCGGCTGGTCGAGGTAGGGTTGCGACATGCGCGCGGTACGCCCACCGATGCTGCCGTCGAGGAACAGCTTGGCTGGGCCGATGCGCAGCCACTCGTCGCCCAGACCAGTCTGGATGCCCAGCTCGACCAGCGGCTCCAGTGTCTCGCCGATCAGCATCATCAGCGTGGTGCGGACGGGTAGCCTGCGCTCGCGCGCCAGCCGCTGGTAAGCCTGGAGTTCCTCGGGCCTACGGATACCGGCCTCGGCCACGCTGGTGACGCCATCGCTCAGGAACTGGCGGCCGGCGAGCACCAGCGCCTCGGCGAGCTGCTCCTCGCGCGGCTGCGGTATTCGCTGCCGTACCATCTGGAGCGCGGTCTCGCGGACAACGCCGGTCGGCTCGCCGTGCTCGTCGCGGTCGATCGTCCCGCCGGGCGGATCGGGGGTGGCAGCGGTGATGCCGGCCAGGGCGAGTGCCCGGCTGTTGGCCACGCCAATGTGGCCGCACGCGCGGATGAGGACGACGTTGTGCTCGGGCGTGGCCTGGTCGAGGTCGTGGCGGGTGGGGTGACGGCCCTCGCGGAGCCGGGCCTGGTCGTATCCCCGAGCGACGATCCAGGTACCGGCAGGTTGCCGGCGAGCGCGCTCGGCGATGCGCTGCACGATGTCGGCGATCGACTCGTTCGGCGGGGTGCGCGCGTCTACCTCCTGCAGGCCCAGGCCGACCGAGATCGGGTGGCAATGGGCGTCGTTGAAGCCCGGGGTAACGGTGCGCCCACGCAGGTCGATGACCTCGATCCCCGGGCGCTGCCAGCGCAGTACCTCGGCATCGGTGCCCACCGCCGCGATGCGCCCCTGCCACACGGCGAGGCCGGTGAGCGGCCGGGCTTCACCGAGCTGCCCGGTCATCACGTGGCCGTTGACCAGGATCAGGTCGCCAGGCATCGATCCCTCCTCTCCGAAGATGCCCTGCCCAGCATAGCGGCCGGCCTGGTCACGTCAAGCCTGATCTGGGTCGGCCAGCGGTACCTGCGCTTTCGGGTCGGTGCCTCATCGGCTCATCACCGCCCTTGGCTACGGTGTCGCTCCTAGCCGCTCGAGCGCCTGCCGGACTACCTCCAGGTTGGCGTCGTCCAGGAGAGCTCGCCGGTACTCGGCGATCGCCGCGTCGAGGTTGCCCATCGCCTCGAAGGCGCGGCCGCGCTCGTAGCGCATCTCGCCGAAGGTGCCGGCGGTCGCGATCTGGGCCGTCGCCAGCTCCAGCGCGCGCTGGGGCCGGCCGATGTTGTTGTAGGCCGCTACCGGCCAGAACTGGTACCAGAGCATCTTGGGTGGCAGGCCGATGGCCTCGGCGCGCTCGTAGGCCTGGACGGCGGCCTGATAATCGCCGAGCAGGAAGTAGTTGGTGCCGATCGAGAACCAGACGTAGGCGTCGTCGGGTCGCTCCTCGGCCAGCCGCTGAAACAGGGCGAGCGCGCGCTGGTAGTTGCGCTGGGGATCGGCGTCCTCACCGAGGATAGCCAGCACGCGCGGCTCGTCCTCCGGTCGGTAGACCGGCAGGTAGCGGTAGTTGAAGGCGCGCCAGAGCTCTTCGAACTCGCCGTATGGCAGCAGGACATCGGGACCGAACATCGAGTCGTTGACGATGAAGCCGCCGCGGCTGTCGTCGTAGCCGCGCACCACCCGGTAGTGCCCGATCGCATCAGGCTTGTGGTCGAGCCACTGTGGCGTGATCACCGGGAAGCCGGCGGCGATGAGCCGCTTCACAACCTCGCTGGAGCCACCCTCGATGACCCGCGTGCGCAATCCGTATTCGGGAAAGAAGGCGACGAACTGGGGTGGCTCGACGTGCTTGTCTCCCGGGTTGGGACGGAAGACTGGCCCGAGTTGCTCCTGTGTGCGCGTGATCCCGAAGTAGCTGAGGACCATCGAAGCCGAGACGGCCGAGCAGTTGTTCCAGGTCTGGTAGGCGTGTGTCATCGGCTCGAGGTAGGCGGACGGCGGCAGCGGCTCGGGCGTGGGGGTCGAAGTTGGAGTCGGCTCCTCGGTCGGCTCCGGCGTCGCTGCCGGCGTGAGCGTCGGCGTGGGCCAAGCCGTCGGCGTCGCTACCGGGCGAAGGCGAGGGGTGGGAGTGAGTGTCTCCTGGGCGACGGCCGGCGCAGCAGCAGGCGTGCTGGGCGCCGGGTTGATGCCGGCACCGGAGCTTCCGCTACAGGCGCTCGAGGCCAGCATCAGGAGCAGCAGCACTAACCTGCCGGGAGCCCGGCACAGCGTCGCTCGCGTTTGGGTGCTCATGGTCATCGGGAACCCCACTGAGCGAAGTCGATTGTCCAGGTATGCCAGTCGAGGGTGCACCTGAGGCGGTCGCCACCTCTGGAAACACGGCAAAGTGTACGCCAGGCTACCCATGGGGTGGCAATTGGGGGTGAGGCTGGCTTACGTCAGCTTGCACTTCCGGCAGCCAGGTCACGCTCGCGCTCCTGCCACCAGAGCGCAACGTGATCAGCACGGGCGATCCAGACGTCGCCGAGGCTGATCGCGTAGTCCAGGAACTGGGTCAGCGCCCGCGAGGGGCCGGGGCGGCCGCCGACCCAGGGGTGGAGCGTCAGGCACATCAGCTTGCCCTCGGCGCGCAGGACATCCAGGTCGTCGCGCCACAGCTCGAAGGCATGGCGCGGGGGCATGACCCAGTCGACGAAGAAGCTGTAGTCGTCCCACAGCCTGGACGGCGGCAACTGGATTACCGGAGCGAGCTCGGGGTGAGGCTGCATTGCGATCGGCAGGTCGCCGGCCGCGATGTCCATGTTCCAGCGGAAGCCGAGCTCTTGCAAGAGCGGCACCGTGTGCTCGTCGAAGCGCCAGAAGGGCGACTTGTGCCCGACCGGCACCACGCCGGTAAGGCGTGCCAGCAGGTCGCGGGTGCGGATCAGGTCTTCCCGCTGCTCGTCCGGCGTCATCGATGCGTAGGTGCGGTGATCCCAGCCGTGCGTCGCGATCTCGTGGCCTGCCCGGTGGGCGGCCAGTACTGCGTCGGGCCGGTCTTCAGCCGCGCGCCCTACCCAGCAGAAGGTGCCCTGGACGTCGTAGTCGGCCAGGATCTCCAGCAGGCGCCAGACGCCGGCCTCCAGGTCGTAGCGTGCCTGGGCGCGCCAGTACCAGTCGTCCGCGCCATGGTGGGCGATGACGCCGTACTCGCCGTCGACATCGATCGAGACCACCAGCGCGGCCCGGTGGCCGGCCGGCCAGACCGGTGGCTCGGAGCGTTGCTGTCCCTGCTCGCTCATCATGCTGTTCCCGTCGCTGGCTCGCGGTATCGTCCGCCTCCTGATCACCGCAGGAGGCTGCGTCTCACCGCCCGCGCGAGCCCATTCTACCCGCCGAGCAGACCTCGGTCGTTCCCCCGGCGCTATAGCGCCATGAGCCAGATCAACCCCGTGCCCCGAGGGCACCCAGAAATGGGGAGCCAGCGCCAGCGAGGAAACCGAAGTCGTACCAGTTCCCGGCGCGAGCAGCGTCGTAGCCCGGCTGCCCGACCCAGGTGCCGAAGACGTGGGCGATGAGCACGATCCAGGCCGTCAGCCCGTTCCAGAAGCCCCAGAGTAGATCGTGCCACCACATGGCCCTCACTCCTTTCGCGCCTGGACAGCGTACTGGAAGAGGGCGTGCCCGAGCGACAGCGTAACCGCCAGGACGCGGGCGGACAGCCAGCGGTGTGGCCGCATGAGCGCGGAGACCGTCATCATTTGGACGCCGTTTCCGCGTGGTACCGGGACGAGTCGAGGCCCACGGACAGGCGCGCGAGTGACCGGTTCAGGGTATACTCCTCACCCTCTGGATCGGCTTGGGGTAGCCGGACACAGGCACTCGAGAGGGGGGCACGTGAACAATGGCTTGATCGACGCCTTTCGGCACAACGCCTGGGCAACGCAGGAGGTGCTCGAGGTCTGCCGAGGGCTGACCGGGGAGCAGTTGGCCGCGACGACCATCGGGATGTACGGCAGTCTCATCGACACGCTCCGGCATATCGTCTCGTCCGAGGCGAGTTACTGTGCCCGCCTCACTGGCGAGGGACCGAGCTGGGATAGTCAGGCTGGCGAGCAGCCTGACCTGGACACTCTTGCCAGGCGCAGCGAGGAGCTGGCCGCCCGCTGGGAGCGATTCCTCGCGGAGCCGTTCGACGCCGAGCGGAACCTGGTGATCCGGTGGCCGGACAGTGTCAACTACAACGTGCCCGCTGGCGTGGTGCTGGCCCAGGCACTGCACCACGGCAACGAGCACCGCGGCCAGATATGCGCCATCCTAACGTCCATCGGTGTGACGCCGCCAGAGTTGGGTGTGTGGGAGTACGCCGAAGCGACGGGGCGCATCCAGCCGCGACCGGAGTAGCCTAACGACTTCCGCGACGATTGGAGGCGGGCGGGGCAAGGCGACCTCGCAGCAGTGCGCCGCCAGTCGGTGTGTGCCGGCCGCAGCGGGGCACAACAAGCATGCCGCCGTGTCCGGCCTGGCCTGCTCTGAACTCGAGCCGGGATGTCAAGAACTTAGTGTGCCCACGCCATCCAGCTCAGCCGGGACGTACGAGCGTCGGATGCCTCGCCGTCCGAGACGTCGTGACTGACAGTCGAGCTTACCCCGCTAACGCGCGAGACTCAGAGATCCCGGCGGATCTCAGCGATGGCCTGTACCAAGCGGTCGATGTCCTCTTCGTTATTGTAGAAGCCGGCGGAGAGCCGCGCACAGGGAGGGTGAGTGATCGAGCGGATGACGATGTTGTGCTCCCACAGCTTCTGGACGAGCGTGGGCGGGTCGATCCCCTCGACGGTGAAGCTCACCAGGCCGGCCATCCGATCGCGAGGGGTGAGCACGGTGACGCCGGGGAGCCGACTGAGCGAGTGCCAGGCGTACTGGCCGAGCTCGGCGATGCGGCGGTAAGCCCACTCGTAGCCGACGCACTCGCGGATCCAGGCCAGGCTGGCCGCCTGGCCGGCGATCGCCGGCAGGTTGACGCCGCCGGCCTCGAACCGCTCGGCGGTCGGCTTGGGCAGCAGGTAACTCCCAGCGATCTCGAGTCCACCCGCCGCCAGCGAGGCGTAGCCGACGACGGTCAGGTTGAGCACGTCCATCGCCTCGTCGGAGACGTAGACTGCCCCGGTCCCTTCGGGCCCGCAGAGCCACTTCTGGCCCGGAATCGCGTAGACGTCGACGCCGAGCGCGGCGACGTCTACCGGGATCGAGCCCGCCGACTGCGCGCCGTCGACGACCACCAGCGCCCCGTGACGGTGCGCGAGCGCGACGACCTCGTCGATAGGCAGCACAGCGCCGGTGTTCCAGGTCAGGTGGGAGATAACGATCATGCGGGTGCGCCGGGTGAGCAAGCGCTCGATCACTCCGGCGACGTCCCCGGAGCCATCGCCCAGCCGCGCCGTGCGGACGACTACCCCGTAACGGCGGGCGACGTTGAAGACCGGCCCCTGGCCGCCCGGGTGTTCCATGTCGGTCGTGACGATCTCGTCGCCCGGCTGCCAGTTGATGCCCATTACTGCAAGGTTCAAGCCGTCGGTCGTGTGGCGAGTGAGGGCGATATTGCGGGGGCTGCACGCGAGCAGGCGGGCGACTTCCGCGCGGGCTCGCTGCTTTGTCTCGGCGGCCAGCGGGTAGCGTTCGGGCACGATCCGGCCGTCGGCCAGCTCCTCCTCCAGGATCACTCGCATCACCTCGGCCGCCACCAGGGGTAGAGGGCCGTAGGTGCCGGTATTGAGGTAGACGTGCCGCGTCACCGCCGGCATCGCCTCCCGGATCGCCAGCACCTTGCTCGCCGTCTCCGCCATCGCTTCGCTCTCCTCACGCCAGCATGCCGCACCAGCGCCCTGCTGATAGCACGGCGGCGCAGGCGCGTCAAGCAGAGCTCGCGCATTCAGGCCTGTGCCAGGGCCTGCTCGAGATCGGCGATGATGTCGTCCGGATCCTCGATACCGACCGAGATCCGGACCAGCCCCTCACCGATGCCCATCGCCTGTCGCTGCTCGGGCGACAGCCCGCGGTGCGAAGCCATCACCGGGTACAGCACCTCAGTGTAGACATCGCCCAGCGTCGTGGCCGGGACGATCATCCGCAGCGCGCGGAGGAAGCGGAAAACGCGCTCCCGGGTGCCGTCGCGGATATCGAAGGCAACCATCGCGCCGTAGAGGCCGTCTGGGAAGAGCGCCCGCGCAGTGCGGTGGCTCTCGTGGATCTCCAGCCCGGGGTAGTAGACCCGCTCGACTGCCGGGTGCTCCGCCAGCCAGCGGGCGACGCGGGCGGCGTTCTCGCACTGCCGCTGCATCCGGAGCGGCAAGGTCTTGATCCCGCGCAAGACCAGCCAGGACTCGAAGGGGCCGAGGATGCTGCCGATCGCCTTGTTGACCTCGTTGAGCTCCCAGCGGCGATCGGCAGTGGTAGCGACCACGCCCCCGGTGACGTCGCCGTGCCCACCCAGGTACTTGGTGGCGCTGTGGATCACGTAGTCTGCGCCCAGGGCGCCGGGGCGGAGAAGATAGGGAGTGGCAAAGGTGTTGTCCACTGCCAGCCGGGCGCCGTAGCGGTGTGCCAGCTCCGCCAGCGCCGGGAGGTCCGTGACCCGGAGCAGCGGGTTAGAGATCGTCTCGCACAGCACCAGCCGGACGCGACCGCGGGCCAGCGCGTGCTCCACCTGATCGATATCCAGCGCGTCGACGAAGGTCGTCTCCACGCCCAGGCTGGTGTAGATGGCATTGAGGAGCGTGATCGTCTGCCCGTACAGATCGCGCGAGGCGACGATCCGGTCGCCGGCCTCGACGCTCGCCAGGACCGTGACGTTGAGCGCCGCCATCCCCGAGCCGAGGGCCAGGGCCGCTTCCTGCTCCTCCAGCGCGGCGACTGCCGTCTCCAGCGCCTGGGTCGTCGGGTTCCCGTAGCGGGTGTAGACGAAGACGCCTTCCGCTCCACCGAGTGCAGCGTCCATCTGGTCGAGGTCTTCATAGATGAAAGTCGATCCGGGATAGATCGGGGTGACGACGGGGACGAAGTCGCGCGGGCCCGGTCGCTCGCCGGCATGGACGGCGCGGCTGGCGAGCTTGAGGTGCTGGCGGCGGGTGTCGGCCACGTTCCTCTCCTCCCTGCTGCGAGCCTCTCGACGGCGGCGGTGCGCTCCACTGGATGAAGCATACGACGACTCCTCGCCACAGCCTACAGCCAGACGAGGCTCTCCATCCACTGCTAGGCAGCGGGCCCGTGGGATGGCTCCGTTGCTCCCGTCCGCCCCGTCGGTCTGGGGCAGGACAACCCGATCCTCTATACTGGGCACTGGCTCTGCAAGCGGTAAAGTGCAGGTCGACGACCAAGCTGGGAGCCGCTACGTCTGGAAGCCGGGGGCGTTCCGTGCCCGCGAGTAAGCGGCCGTTCGATATCGACGAGGCGATGAGCCGCATCCGGGATGCGGTACAGCCGTTTCCACCGGCAGCGCTCTTCCAGCTTGCCGATGAGGGCTACAACAGCCCCTTTGAAGTGCTCGTCGCCTGCATCATCTCGATCCGCACCCTGGACGAGGTCACGGTGCCGACGGCCCGGCGCTTCTTCAGCCAGGCCCGGACGGCCCGGGACGTGAGCCGGCTCACTGCGGCGGAAATCAACCAGTTGATCCGCACGGCGACGTTCCACGAGCCCAAGGCGCGCCAGATCCACACGATCGCTCGCCGGCTCGTGCTCGCGCATGGTGGAGCGCTGCCGTGTGATGAGCGGCTGTTGCGCTCGTTTCCCGGTGTCGGCCCCAAGTGTGCCAACCTGGTGCTTGGGATCGCCTGCGGGATCCCACGGATCGCGGTGGACGTGCACGTCCACCGGGTCACGAACCGCTGGGGGTATGTCCGTACCCGCACGCCCGAGCAGACGATGACCGCGCTGGAGGCAAAGCTCCCGCCGCGTTACTGGGTCGAGATCAACCGGCTGCTCGTGCCCTTCGGCAAGCACGTCTGCACCGGGCGGATGCCCCGCTGCTCAGTCTGCGTCGTGCTCGACATGTGCCAGCAGGTAGGGGTGACGACCCATCGCTGAGCGATCAGCGACCGGCTACCGGTCAGGTTCGTACTCCTCTCGCTTCCCCTGCGTGCCCTGCGACGTTCGCCTGGGGAAGCTCTCCCCAACCTCTCAGCGTTGCCGGGCGGGGGAAGCCAGCGAGCGCCGCGCCAGGAGAAATCGGCCGGCGAGCAGCGCCGCGGCCACGAAGAGTGCCACTGCCGGGATACCGGCGAGGAGCAGGACGTCGAGGAAGGTGAAGAGGGGGAAGTCCACCGTGAGCGGGCCATCAACCGTGATCGTCCGCGTAGACGTCGCGAGCAGCCTGTCGATGGAGACCCGGTACTCGCCAGGCGGGAGCTCGATCGCGGTCTGCCCGCGTAGCCCGGTCGTGATAGCGGTGCGCTGGCCGTCAGAGTGCTCGATCGCCATCTGCACTCCGGCCAGCGGTGAGCCAACCAGCCTGTCTAATACCCGGAACCGAACCGGGTAGAGGTCTAGCCGAATCTGCCAATCCCGTTCCCGGCGCGGCGTGAAGCTGGTTTGGCCGGGGGCGAGGACGTTTTTCCCATCAACGATGACTGCTTCCACGGTGTAGGTGATGTCCTCTTCGGATACCGTCCCAGCCCTGACGATGACACGGCTCGATACCAGCTCCTGGGGGCGACCGAGCTGCCCCGCGGTGAACGTGAGGCGCTCCCCCTGGCTACTGCGCAGCGCGAGCGAGCTGATGCGCTGGAGGGAGACCGGCGCGCCGGTGTGGTCGAGAAAACGCCAGGTAACTGCAATGCGCCCGAGCACGATCGCCGGCTGGCTCTCAGCGGAGCGGTTCCCGGCCGCATCGCGCGACCGGACGGTGTAGGTGTAGGCGGCCCCCTCCTCAACGGACGTGTCGGAGTAGCCGGCCGCGGTGTCAGTCGTCGCGAGGAGCGCCCCGTTCCGGTAGACCTCGTAGCTCGTCACCCCGACGTTATCGGTCGCCGTGCTCCAGGAGAGGTCAACGCGGTTCGGCCCCACCCGGTGGGCAATTAGCCCCTGAGGGATCGCTGGCGCGACCATGTCTGCGTGCTCAGGCTGGCACGACACCGAGCCCGAATCGAGGATATGGCCGGCGATGCTGGCGAACTCGTATCTGGCCCCCTCGGGATTCAGCTCCAGCCGCAAGGCGCCGAACGCCAGCGGCACGAGGTCGATGCCCTTCGCCAGCCGGTCGTCGTGGGCCGCGAACGCCCGGATGCCGTGCCCTCCTGTGCCGACGACGAACTGGGTGACTCCCGTTGGCGAAGGCCTTCCGGCGGCATCGAGGGGTACCCAGCGCTGGTAGTTATGGTCATGCCCGCTCAACACCAGGTCGACGCCCTCCTGCGCCAGGAGCGGCCAGAGCCCCTCCACCCGCAGCGTGCTTCCCTGCGTTCCGACGCTGTAGATCGGGTGGTGGAGGTAGACGATCGTGCACGGCACAGGGTGATCGCGCAGCTCCTGCGCCAGCCAGGCGAACTGCGGCGATCCGGGAGTTACCGGCTTGTTGGAGTTCAGGCTGATGAACCGCCAGCCGGCGACCTCGAAGCTATAGCTATCCGGTACGGCGCCCCAATAATCGTAGTAGCCTGGCGCAGTACCCCCCTCGTGCTCGTGATCGCCGGCGGTCGGATTAGTCATGTCGCGGAAACGCCCGTAGAACTGGTCTTCCACGCCGTACCAGTTGAAGAACTCGACCGGCGTGCCTTCTTCGTAGACATCGCCCAGATAGAGGACGAGGTTGGGATTCCAGGAGGCAATGAGATCGGTCACCTGCTGTGCCGCAGTCTCGCCACTGGCGCCGTCGCCGACGGCAGCCACGATAAGTGGCTGCCCTGGCTCCGGCGGCCGGCCGGTGGTGGGTGTAAAGGGAGCCGGCCTGTGCTTTCCGGTGCTGCTCGTCGGGTTCTGGAAGCGCACCGTGATGCCGGCGCGGCCGGTTACGAAGTCGTCGCGCATCAGCGCTTCGGCTTCCAGCCGGTGTGGCCCCTCGGGGAAGCGGTCGGTGGGTAAGAGGAACTGGTAGGGAGGCTCGTAGTCGGTGAGCAGGTACTCGCCGTCGAGGTAGAAGGTCACCCTGCGGATCCCTGGGTCGATACCCGATGTCGTGATCCGCGCCGTGACGGCGCTCACGCCTTCCAGCGTGGCGTCCGGGAGCGGCGCGGCGAGGCAGATGTTGACCTGATAGCCTGTGGCTGAGGCGCTGAAGGCGCAGCCCTCGCCCTGCGCGACGAGTGGATGTGCGATGGGCAGGCTGGACAAGGCGAACAAGAGCAGGAGAACCCCTGTTCTCCGAACGAGAGCGTGGCCGACATCCATTGCTGTTTCCAATTTCGTCACAAAACCTGGTGGCAAGGTTACCCCCATTGTACAGGAGGGCATGCCTTGCCACCCGACGGGCTTTGGTGCCGCGCATTCTGAGCGTGGCTATCGGGTAGGATTAGGAGCGCACCACGGGAGCATCGGGTTCACGGGTCGACCTGGGAGCCTGGGAATGAGCGAGTCCTCGCCGCACACTCCGACTGGTAACGGCACGACACAGAGTGAGCGCGCGGCGCTGAGCGACGAGATGGCCCGTACTGCGTTCCAGCGCAAAGTGGTGACTCGGGCGGCGGGGGAAGAGGTGCTCACGGAGGCGATCGAGTTCTTCCGTGCCCGTGGCTATCGCGCCGGGCGCACCGGCCGACCGAACCAGGTGTATGTCCTGGGAGGGCGAGAGGGGATCCTGCCGCGGGTGACCGCCGAGATCTCGGTTCAGCCGAACGTCGGCAAAGCCCGCGTCACGCTGGTGACGATCAGCGGTTTTGGCCCACAACTCCAGGAGCACCTGCGGGCCTTCGCCGAGCACGTCCGCTCCCGGCGTCGCGGTGCATGACGCTGCCAGACGCAGACGGCCGTTCGGCGCCGCTCAACTCGAGGTCTCGGGCAGCGTATTGCTGTGAGATCTGGCGCCTGCTTGCCGTGCTGCGTCCCCCGTCACGATCCCGAACCGCTCGTTCTCGCTCGCCACGTGGTCGAGTCCGGCCTCTTCCCGGAGCCGGTCGCGCTTGTACTTGGTCACCGCAGCCTTGAGCGTGCCGAGCGCCAGGGTGGCACAGCGTGGGCGCAAGCGGACCGCCTCCTCGCCGATTAACTCTGCCATCAAGTGGTAATCGGCCGCGAGCACCTCGTCCAGCGACCAGCGCTCGTCATTGACCAGCTCGAGCAGGATGTCCGCCGCCGCCTGGCTGATGGTACAGCCCTCGCCCTCGAACGCGACCTCGGCGACGGCTCGCCCCTCGCCGTCGGCCTTGAGGTAGATCGTGATCACGTCCCCGCAGCCGGGGTTGCCGCCGGGCATCGTCACGTCAGCCTCAGGCAGGGCATGACGGTGCCGGGGATGTCGAAAGCGATCCAGCAGGAGTTCGATCTGTTCCTGGCGATCCATCGTCACCTCACAACGACTCGGCTTGACGAATCCCGATCGATTGGGTAAGGTATAGCACAGGCGAGATCGAGAATCATTCTCACATGGGAGCAAGTTGCACGTGACGCTTCAGACCGGGTTTCGCCTGACACCGCAACGGCTGGCAGTGCTGGCCGAGGTGCAGAATGCTGAGCGGCATCTCACCGCTGGCGAGATCTTCGAGCGCGTGCGGCGCAAGTATCCGACGATCGCCTACGGCACGGTGTATCGGACACTGCATCTGCTGGCCGAGCACGGGCTGATCCAGGAGTTCCCGTTCGGTGACCACGCCACGCGGTTCGACCGGCGCACCGACCGGCACGACCACGTCCACTGCGTCGTCTGTGGCGAGCTCGTCGATGTCGATGTGCCGATCGCGATTCTGGCCCGGCAGGTGGCTGAAGAGCAGACCGGCTACGAGATCCACGACCACCAGACCGTCTTCTCCGGGATTTGCCCCGGCTGCCAGGAAGCTGGGCACCGGATCCGGTGAGAGAGGAGGTGCGCCAGCGCGGCTGCGGGTAGGTCTCCTTGCGCCATTTCGCAACGTTTGGGTATAGTAACGTGGTGCGAACCACGAGCGGAGTCGAGACGACGCGGATGAGAAACGGAGGGAGTCAAACGCGATGACGCTTGAGGCTGCGCCGCTCTTTACGATCGAGAACCTCCACGCTGGGATCGAGGGTAAGGAGATCCTGCGCGGGCTCGATCTGGTCATCGACCGTGGCGAGATCCATGCGCTGATGGGGCCCAACGGCTCCGGCAAGAGCACGCTCGCCTACGTGATCGCTGGCCACCCGAACTACGAGGTGTACGAGGGTCGCATCCTCTACAAGGGTGAGAACATCCTGGAGATGACGCCCGACGAGCGCGCCAAGCTGGGGTTGTTCCTCGCCTTCCAGTATCCGACCGCTATCCCCGGGGTGACGATGGCCAACTTCCTGCGACTGGCAGTCAACTCGGTGCGCAAGGCGCGGTACGGTGAGGACAAGGCGCTGAGCCCACGAGAGTTCCGGCGACTGATGCGCGAGAAGCTCGCTATGCTGCGCATGGACGAGTCGTTCGCGACACGCTACCTCAACGAGGGGTTCTCGGGCGGCGAGAAGAAGCGCGCGGAGATCTTGCAGATGGCGTTGCTGGAGCCGGAGTTCGCTATCCTCGACGAGACCGACTCCGGGCTCGACATCGACGCGCTGCGCACTGTGGCCGATGGCGTCAACGCCCTCTTCAACCCGAACATGGCCATGCTGATCATCACCCACTACCAGCGGGTACTCAGCTATATCAAGCCGCACTTCGTCCACGTCATGCTCGACGGCAAGATCGTCGCGTCAGGCGGGCCGGAGCTGGCCGAGGAGCTCGAGGTCAAGGGCTATGACTGGCTGAAGGCGGAGTTCGCCGAAACGGCATCCTAGGCGAAGCCGGGTTGAGCCGTCGCTGTAAACGACCGGGAGAGGATCGAGAAGATGGCGACCGAGGCAGAACTGGAACTCCAGAGACTGGGAACCGAGTACAAGTACGGGTTCCGTGACCCGGAGCAGTACGTCTTCAAGAGCCGCAAGGGGCTCGACCGGGAGGTCGTGGAGCAGATCTCCTGGATGAAGAACGAGCCGGACTGGATGCGCCAGTTCCGGCTGAAGGCGTTAGAGTACTTCCTCAAGCGGCCGCTGCCGACCTGGGGCGCGGATCTCAGCGAGCTGGACTTCGACGAGATCCACTACTACGTCAAGCCGACCGAGCGGCAAGGCCGCTCCTGGGAGGAGGTGCCCGAGTATATCAAGCAGACCTTCGAGCGGCTCGGCATCCCGGAGGCAGAGCGGAAGTTCCTGGCCGGCGTCGGCGCGCAGTACGAGTCGGAGGTCGTCTACCACTCGCTGCGCGAGGATCTGGAGCGCCAGGGCGTGATCTTCGTCGATATGGACACGGCGGTTCGTGAGTATCCCGACCTGGTGAAGCGGTACTTCGGCACCATCGTGCCGCCCAACGACAACAAGTTCGCCGCGCTCAACTCGGCGGTCTGGTCGGGTGGCTCGTTCGTCTATGTGCCGGAGGGGGTGCGCGTCGAGATCCCGCTCCAGGCCTACTTCCGGATCAACGCCGAGAACATGGGCCAATTCGAGCGGACACTGATCATCGTCGAGCCGGGCGGCTACGTCCACTACGTCGAGGGCTGCACGGCGCCGATCTACAGTACCGCCTCGCTCCACAGCGCAGTGGTCGAGATCATCGTCAAGGAAGGCGGGCGCTGCCGCTACACGACCATCCAGAACTGGTCGAAGAACGTCTACAACCTGGTCACCAAGCGCGCTGCGGCCTACCGTGACGCCACCATGGAGTGGGTCGACGGGAACCTCGGCTCCAAGGTCACCATGAAGTACCCGGCCGTCTGGTTGATGGAGCCGGGTGCCCGCGGCGAGGTGCTCTCGGTCGCCTTCGCCTCCGACGGCCAGCACCAGGATGCCGGGGGCAAGATGGTGCACGTGGCACCTTACACCTCGTCGCAGATCATCTCCAAGTCGATCTCCAAGGGCACCGGCCGTGCCAGTTACCGGGGCCTGGTGAAGGTGCACCGCGGCGCGCACCACGTCCGCTCCAACGTGGTCTGCGACGCGCTGCTGCTCGATGAGCAGAGCCGAACCGATACCTACCCGTACATGGAGATCGAGGAGGAGCAGGTCTCGATCGGTCACGAGGCGACCGTGAGCAAGGTCGCCGAGGAGCAGCTCTTCTACTTGCAGAGCCGAGGGCTCTCCGAGGCCGAGGCGATGAGCATGATCGTCAACGGCTTCATCGAGCCGATCACCAAGGAGCTCCCGCTCGAATACGCGGTGGAGCTCAACCGGCTCATCCAGCTCGAGATGGAGGGTTCGGTCGGCTAGGACGCTGGCAACGAAACGAGTGCAGGAGACGCGGGCCGGCCATTGAGCAGCGCGGCCCGCGAACAGGTGAGGCACGGAAGGGGTCTATGAGCACGACGGTTCAAGAGACCGCGCGGGGCTTCTCCCGCCGGGCAGTCGAAGAACTCTCCTGGCGGCGCGGCGAGCCGGAATGGGTGCGCGCCCGGCGGCTGGAGGCCTGGTCGGTCTACGAGGCGACGCCGATGCCAAGCCGCACTGACGAGGAGTGGCGGCGCACTGACATCCGGCGCCTGCCGATCGATCAGGTTCTCCCCTTTGCCGGGCTCGACCGGCGCGCCGGCTCGCTCGATGAACTCCCGCCAGCGTTAGTCGAAAGCCTGGGCGAGGCCGCGTTGCGCTCCGGCCTCATCGTCCAGGTCGACGCGGCCACCGTGTACACCGCGCTGGATCCGGCGCTGGCTGAGAAAGGCGTCATCCTGACCGACCTCGCCAGCGCGGTCGAGCGGTATCCTGACCTGATCCAGCGTTACTTCATGACCGAGGCGGTCAAGCCTTCGGACAACAAGTTCGCCGCCCTGCACGGTGCTTTCTGGAGCGGTGGCGTCTTCATCTACGTGCCAGCGAACACGCCGGTGGCGTTGCCGCTGCGCAGCCATGTCTGGGCCGAGACTCCAGGCGCGGCCATCTTCGCCCATACGCTGCTCATCGCGGCCGAGGGGGCTTCCGTCGTGCTGATCGACACCTGGGCCTCCCCGACAGCCGGAGAGCCGGTGATCGCTTCCAACGTGGTGGAGATCATCGCTGGCGAGGCGGCGCAGGTCCGTTACATCCAGCTCCAGGACTGGGGCCGCAACGTCTGGAACTTCACCACCCAGCGCGGCCTGATCGAGCAGGATGCGGTGCTCAATACGCTGAACGTCGGGCTTGGCTCCCGGCTCAGCAAGGCCTTCATTGCCAGCCACCTGGTCGGCCCTGGTGGGACGGCTGAGATGCTCGGGCTCTACTTCGCTGACGATGCCCAGCACCTGGATCACCAGACCCGGCAGTGGCACATCGCTCCCTATGCGACGAGCGACCTGCTGTTCAAGGGGGCGCTGAAAGACCGGGCTCGCACCGTCTTCTCCGGTCTGATTAAGGTGTTCCCACACGCCCAGCGGACGGATGCCTATCAGGCGAACCGCAACCTGATCCTCTCGCCGACCGCCCGCGCCGACACGATTCCCAACCTGGAGATCGGGGCGAACGATGTGCGGTGTACGCACGGCGCCACCGTGGGCCAGGTGGAGGAGGAGTACCTCTTCTACCTGATGAGCCGCGGCATCAGCCGCACCGAAGCGGTGAAGCTGATCGTCGACGGCTTCTTCGACGAGGTGATCGAGCGAGTGCCGGTCGAGGAGGTGCAGGCGACCGTTCGCGCGGCGATCGCGCGAAAGATCGGGCTATGAGCACGCGACGTCCACCCCGCCAGTTCGATGCCCGCGCGCTGCGCCAGGACTTCCCGATCCTCCAGCGGCTCGTCCGCGGCGGCAAGCCGCTGGTCTACCTGGACAGCGCCGCCACCTCACAGAAACCAGTGGTCGTCATCGAGGCACTGGTGGACTTCTACCGCTCGACGAACGCGAACATCCACCGCGGCGTCTACGAGCTGAGCGAAGCCGCCACGCTCGCCTATGACCAGGCACGGGCGAAAGTCGCCAGGCTGATCAACGCGCCGAATCCGCGAGAGTGCATCTTCGTGCGCAATACCACCGAGGCGATCAACGTGGTGGCGCAGTCCTGGGGCCGAGCTCACCTCGCCCCTGGCGACATCGTCGTGCTCAGCCTGCTCGAGCACCACAGCAATATCGTCCCCTGGCAGCTCGTCACCCGCGAGCGGGGCGCCGAGCTGCGCTACATCGACATCGACGAGGACGGCCGGCTGCGGCTGGAGCAGCTCGATGACTACCTGGCAACCGGCCGGGTCAAACTGGTCAGCATCACCCACGTCTCGAACGCCCTCGGCACGATCAACCCGGTGGCTGAGATCGCCGAGCGGGCCCACGCCGCTGGTGCGGTGGTGCTGGTGGACGGCGCGCAGAGCGTGCCCCACCTGCCGGTGGATGTGCAGGCGCTCGGGGTGGACTTCTACGCATTCTCCGGCCACAAGATGCTCGGGCCCATGGGCATCGGCGTGCTGTACGGCCGGCGCGAGTTGCTCGAGGCGATGCCGCCGTTCCTGGGGGGCGGCGACATGATTCGGACAGTGACATTGGAGGAGTCGACCTGGGCCGACCTGCCGGCCAAGTTCGAGGCCGGCACGCCGAGCGTAGCGGATGCCGTAGCGCTCGGCGTCGCTGTCGATTACCTGCAGAGCCTGGGCATGCCAGCGATCCGCCACCACGAACAGGAACTGCTGCGCTACGCGCTGGCCCGCCTGGACGAGATCCCCGGCATCACCCTCTACGGGCCGGTGGGCGAAGATCGGAGCGGTGTCGTCAGCTTCACGCTGGGGGATGTCCATCCGCACGACATCGCCGGCATCCTCGATAGCGAGGGCATCGCCATCCGTGCCGGCCACCACTGCGCGCAGCCGCTGATGCGCCGGCTCGGTGTGGTCGCCACTGCACGCGCCAGCGTCTATCTCTACAATACAGAGGAGGATATCGACCGACTGGTGGACGGCCTGCTGATCGTCCGGCAGGTCTTCAACGTCGGCGACTGAGCGTGGAGAAGACGCGGTGTCTGACCTGTACCGAGAGCACATCCTCGATCACTATCGCAACCCGCGCAACTATGGGACACTGGAGCCGCGCGACCGGAGCTTCGAAGACAGTAATCCGCTGTGCGGGGATCGGATCCGGATCGATCTGCGGCTGAAGGACGACGCGATCGAGGATATCACCTTCACTGGACGCGGCTGCGCGATCAGCCAGGCATCAGCATCCATCTTGACGGAGATGGTCAAGGGGCAGAGCCTCGACTTCGTCAAAGAGCTCACGGCTGATGATCTGCTGGAGGAGCTTGGCATCCCGATCAGCCCAGCCCGGCGCAAGTGCGCGCTGTTGAGCTTGAAGGTCTTGAAGGCGGCAGCCTATGGGCTGAACGAGTGGCCGGAATAGGAGCGGGAGAGCGATGCCACACTTTACAGAAGACGACGTCCGTGAGCGGCTGAGGGCAGTCTATGACCCAGAGATCGGGATCAACGTCGTCGACCTCGGGCTGATCTACGGGATCGACCTCGAAGAGCGGGACAGCAAGACCGATGTCCTGATCACGATGACGTTGACCTCGATGGGCTGCCCGCTGGGGCCGATCCTCGTCGAAGAGATCAACTACGCGCTCGGCGATCTGCCCAATCTGGGCGAGATCGACGTCAACCTGGTCTGGAGCCCGCCCTGGACGCCTGATATGATGAGCGACGAGGCGAAGGAAGAACTCGGTATTTGGTAAGGTCGATGCGCCGAGCGATGCGATGAAGCCGCCCCGCTCTGCTGGGGCGGCCTTTCCTGTGCGCGCGTTCGGTGCCCGGTGAGATCGGAGAGGGGCATGCGCGTCCCGCTGGTGTGGCTGTTGCTCGTGGTACTGCTCGCTGGCTGCTCCGGGCCGCAAGCTTTTCCTCCCACGCCGTCCCCGTCTCCATCGTCACCCCGAGTGACCCCGACCACCGCTCCGGCGCCGAGCACGCCGGGCGTCCCGGCCTCGACCCCAACCAGCCAGCCGACGCCAGCTCCGCTACCAACAGCGACCCCAGTGCCCGCACCCACCGCCACGCTCCCCCCACCGGCCCCGACACTGCCGCCGCTAGAACCCTCCCCGACTCCGCCGCCTGGCCAGAAGGCGGTCGTCGTCGCGCAGGTTCAGACCGACGAGCCGGTCATCGCGCTGACCTTCGACGCCGGCGCCGATCGCGGCTATGCCGAGCAGATCCTGGATACCCTCAAGGCTGAGGGCATCAGGGCCACCTTCGGGATGACCGGGCGCTGGGCGGAAGACAATCCGGATCTCGTCCGGCGGATGGTCGAAGAAGGTCACCAGCTCATCAACCACACCTACAGCCACCCGTCCTTCACGGGGCGCTCGACTGGCCAACCGCCGCTTTCGACCGAGGAGCGACTGGCCGAGATCAGGCGGCTGGAGGAGATCGTCGCCCAGGTGACGGGCAGCCTGGACACGATGCGGCCATACTTCCGGCCACCGTACGGAGACTACGACGACTCGGTGTTGCGCGACCTGCCGCAAGCCGGCTATACGGTCGTGGTGATGTGGTCGGTCGACTCGCTCGGCTGGAACGGGCTGACGGCCGCGGAGATCACCGAGCGGTGCCTAGAAGGTGCCGGACCGGGCGGCATCATCCTGATGCATGTCGGGGCGCAGTCAGAAGATGCCCGAGCGTTACCAGGGGTGATCGCTGCGCTCCGCGAGCGGGGATACCGCTTCGTCACCGTCACCGAACTCCTGCAGTTAGGGTCGTAATCAGCGGTGCTGACGCTCAGCGGGTGCCAGGGATGCGGCTGCAGTCGGCTGGCAACGTTGTGGCGGACACCGAGCGCAGTGACGGCCGTGGGGTCGGGTCACTGCGTCGTCACGCACAGTGCAGGAGAGAGAACTGTCGGGAAATGTTTGATACTGTGCTCAGTCGGCTGCCTGAGTGGCGACCATCTTGCTATACTCGCGGAGTGATTCGGTTCCGGCCGGTGTTCTGACCGGAGCAGTGTATCGTTAATGCGGTGTCGGAGCCTACCCGTCATGGATACAGATATGGCGACGGGTGTTGAGCTGAACAGGAGGGACGTATGACCGAAGCGCGACAGAAAGGGTTTGGCCAGGAGGGACTGGCGGTCTCCCTGAGCCGTCGAGCGTTGCTCCGCCGGAGCGCTCTCCTTGCATTGAGCGTCCCGGTGGTCAGTGCCGCGCTCGCCGCCTGTCGCGGCGGTGGCGGTGAAGCTGGCGGCGGAGCTGGTGGCAAGATCACCATCGAGATGAGCGAATATAAGTACAGCCCCAACACACTCACCGCTGCACCGGGTGCCACGGTTCAGGTGACGTTGAAGAACGTCGGGGCGCTGCAGCACGACCTGCATGTCGATGTCGTCAACGCGACGTCGCCGCTGGTCGACCCGGGGAAGTCGACCGACTTCTCGTTTACCGCTCCTAGCCAACCTGGCCAGTACGACTTCTGGTGCACGGTGCCCGGCCACAAGGAGCTGGGCATGGTCGGCAAGCTGACTGTGCAGTAGCGGGCACCTGGCAAAGAGAGAGAACTCCGTCCGGAACCGGCTCGGCGATCCAGGCCGAGCCGGTTCTCACGTCTTCATACCGGTGCTCGCCGTAGCGCTGACTCTTCCGCTAAGGTTGGTTTGGGCGCTGGCGGATTCTTGATAGTCCACCGCGTGCATCGCCGTTAGCGTGAGTGCGAGGTGTGCGCCAGCTCTCCTGGTACACTGGCTGCTAAGTAGCGAAGGCAAGGAGGGCAACAGATGGGGTTCGCGCTACGCTTCGGCATCGGCACGGGCAACCGGCGGCCGTTTCCGGAACTGGTTCGCCAGTGGCAGTGGATCGAGGAGCTGGGTTTCGATACTGCCTGGGTGGTCGATCACTTCCTGGCAGGAGACAACGAGGATATCCCGTATTTCGAGGCCTGGACGCTGATCGCCGCGCTGGGTGTCCAGACCCAGCGTCTCCGTTTCGGCGTCCTGGTGAGCGGTAACACGTACCGCAACCCTGGCCTGCTCGCCAAGGAGGCGGTCACCATCGACCATGCCAGCAACGGGCGACTCGAACTGGGCATCGGCGCTGGTTGGTGGGAGCGTGAGCACCGGGCCTACTCGTTCCCGTTTCCGAGCGTGAGTGATCGGATCACCATGCTCGAGGAGGCGGTGCAGGTGATCGACAGCCTGATGACTCAGCACCGAACCACGTTCCACGGCCGTTTCTATCGGTTCGAGGACGCGCCCTTCGAGCCGAAGCCGGTGCAGCAGCCTCGCATCCCGATCGTCATCGGTGCCTTCAAACCGCGGATGCTCCGGCTGGCCGCGCGCTATGCCGATATCTGGAACACCCGGGGCGAGCCGGACGAGGTGGCCCTGCTGGCCGAGCAGGTGCGCCAGTTCGCCATCGAGGCCGGGCGTGATCCGGAGACGATCCGGTTCTCGGTCTTCACCTGGCGACATCCCTTCACTTCGGAGAAGCATTTCCACGCGCTGGTGCTCGCCTATCGCGATGCGGGGTTCACTGACCTGGTCTTTCCGATGCCGCCGGAGGAGGCCTGGCCAGTACTGGAGCGCTGCGCGCGCCATGTCATTCCGGAGCTGCGCCAGATAGGGTGAGGTGGGGCTTCGCCGCTGCAGGCCCAGGAGCCTGCCGGCCGTCTCTACTGATCCGCTTATGGGAATGGTCACGAGCGCTCGCGCGTTGCTGATCGAGGGTCAGTTCGAATCAGTCGCTGAGAAAGGGGTACGGACGGTGACGCGAGCAGCCGATCGCTGGGACGAGGCGATGACGCCGGACGAGTACATGGGTCAGATGACGCAGAACCGCGAGACCTTCGAGGCCAACATTGCACGAACGAGGATTATGCCCGGTGACTGGGCAGCGTTTGGCCACGAGCCGCTGCGCATCCTGGTGCTCACCGAGGACTGGTGCGGCGATTCGGTGCAGTTCGTGCCGATGGTCATCGCGCTCGCGCGGCAGATCCCGACCGTCGAGGTACGCATACTCCGGCGCGACCAGCACCTCAACCTCGCCGACCACTACCGGCGCAAGGACGGGTACCAGGCGATCCCCGTCTTCATTGTCCTCGACAGCGAGATGCAGGAGCGCGGTGCACTCATCGAGCGTCCGGAGCGTGCGACGGCTGAGATCATTGAGGAGCGGAACCGCTTTCTGGCAGCTCATCCAGAGTTGCCTGGCGGTAACCGCACGTTCGAGCGCATGCCGGAAGAGACGCGGCAGGCGGTCAAGCAGCACATCGCCACCTGGCGAGACGCCCAGTTCGAGCGCTGGACTCGCTACCTGATGGAGGATTTGGCCGAGATTGTCCGGAGCGTCACGACCCGGGCGGCCTGAAGCGCGGCGCGCATGGAGTACAGAATGATCGGTGCGGTAGTGGGCTGTGCGATTTCGCCCGGCGTTTGACACGCTCCTCTGGCATCCGTAGGATCAGCGTCGGGCGACCATCACAGACAGACCGGCCGATACCGCGAGAACGGCAGGACGGTCTGGCCCGGAGGCTGAGGCGGGAGCGGAGAGAGGCAGCGCCGATGACCCAGACGAGACAGCCTGGTGTGCGCCAGACGACCTACACGCAGCCGGGAGGGTTCGTCCCGACAGAGGCGACCGAGGCGGTCGCTGTCCAGGCCGAGCGAGTCGAAGGGCGTATCGTGATCCTGCATCAGAGCGAGGCTGAGCTGGTCACCGGCGACCGCGTCAGCCTGGAGCAGTCGTCGGCGGGGACAGTCGAGGCCAAGAGCGCGCAGGTCGACCGGAGCGCCGTGCGCGCGTTGGAGGCCGAGCGAGCGGTCGCGCAGCGGAGCCGGATCGCCCGCCTCGTCGCAGGGGAACTGCGGCTGGTCAAGAGCCAGGTGCTGGCGCTCTCGGCCGAGCGAGCTCACCTGGAGGATGCGCGAGTGGTGCTCTTCGCTGGACGGGCTGAAGGCGATGTGCGGCCGCTCTTGACGCTGCCGGCCGCTGCCGCTCTGGGCGCTGGGCTGGGCCTGGTTGTGACCGTGGTGAGGGCACTCGCGCGTGCTCGTGGCGATCGGAGGTAGCGAGGTCATGGCTGCAGGCATGACACGGATCGTCAGGTTCGTTGCCGGCGGCGCGCTCGGGATCGCGGCAGGCGCTGTAGCGGCGGCGGTGTTGTCGCCCGAGCGTCGCCAGGCGATCGAAGAGCGTGTCCGTGCTCGCCTCGCCGAGGCCCGCCGCGCGGCGACCGAGGCCGAAGCGCGGACGGAGGCGGAGCTGTGGGCGCGTTTCCGTCAGCTCGTCGGCATCCAATCGCCGGACGGGTCGCTCGCTTCTCCCCAGCCACCGGAAGAGCGGCACTGAGCGCTCGCACGAGCGTGCGGAGCGAAGACCCGAGCGGTTATTCTCACCGGCGATGCCGGTCGCGCCCTGTCTTCGTTTCCTCAGCGCTCGACCACGATCGCATAGGCGCGCACGGGTACCGAAGAGCCGGCTGCGATCGGCAGCGGGGCTGCGTGGAAGCGGAAACCGCGACGAGGCAGCCGGTCGAGCCCGCGGAGGTTCTCGACGATCGGTATGCCGTGGGCGAGGAGTCGCGAGTGAACTGGTCGCGTGAGGTCAGCCACGTCGTCCACGTTCCAGGAGTCGATTCCTACCAGTACCGCTCCTGCCCGAATCAGCGCGTCGGCAGCCTCGCCGGTGAGGTAGGGATTGGCGGCCAGATATGAGAGCGTTCCCCAGCGAGCGTCCCAGCCAGTTCTCACCAGCACAGCACATCCACTTAGATCCAGTTCCGCAAACCGCTCAGGGCCGATAGCCAGCTGGCCGGCCTCCGCCTGACCCGCGACGTCGACCACGACTCCCGGAAGGTCGGCGGTCCGCTCGAGCGGCAGAGTAGCCAGGTCTGAGCCGTCTTCGTAGCGGTGGTGAGGGGCATCCAGATAGGTGCCACTGTTGCCAATGAGCCGGTAGCGGTGGATGACGAAGCTGACCCCCGGAGCGTAGCGCTCGGCAGCCGCCTCTCTGCTGAGGAACTCCTCGATCTCTGGGCCGGGGAGGCCTGGGAACATCGGGATCGCCGGGCCGAGCGGGTGCGTCAGGTCAACAATCCGGGGTCGCATCGTGCTCTCCTCTCGCCGTTCGCCTAGGCTAACGATAGCGTAACGTCTCCGGAGCAAGAGAAGGCAGACCTCCGAGCCAGCGAGGGGCCGCTATCCGAGAGGGAGTGCCCGTCGCGCTCCGCGCTGTGCTCCTGGCCGGCGCGACGGTGGACCTGCGAGCCGACCGAAGGCCACAGCGGAAGCAGGTACCGCTCGCAGCAGAGACACTGGTTGTGGTCCAGCGCACGTGATGCCGCATCGGCAAGCGTCAGCTCGGGCTAGAATGGCTCCAGTGGGAATCGTACGGCAACGGTAATAGGGGGACGGAATGAAGGGGTCAGCGTTCCTGTTCGCTACCGACCTGGCTGACGAGGGGCTGGAGGCCGTGCTCGACAGTCTGCAGGGTCGCGCCGGGCTGGAGGGGGTGAGCCTGGCGTGCGCGTATCACCACGCGCGTGACGTCTTCCCGCACAATCCGGTGCGCAAAGTCCGCTACCTGGAGGGTGGCACGGTCTTCTTTCGGCCCGACTCGGAGCGCTATCGCGGATTGCGCATCCGGCCGCAGGTGAGCCAGCTCGCTCAGCAGGTCGACATGCTGGCCGCGCTGGTCGAAGCTGCGAGCCGCCGCGGAATGGCCGTGCGGGCCTGGACGGTGTTTCTCCACAATACCCGGTTGGGCTCACAGCATCCCGACTGCGCCATCCAGAACGCCTTCGGTGACCCCTATATCACCCAGCTCTGCCCGGCGAACCCCGAAGTGCGGGCGTTCGCGGCGGCACTGGCAGCCGACATCGCTCGCTACGGAGTCGACGCGATCCTGGGCGAGGCGCTGGGCTACCTGGGCTTCGACCACGGCTACCATCACGAGCGCTGCTTCATACCACTGAGCGGCATGGCCCGCTTCCTCTTCGGCCTCTGCTTCTGCCAACACTGCCTGGACGCGGCTGGGCGCGCTGGCGTCGACGGCGAGCAGGTTCGCGGCGCGGTCCGCCAGGCGCTGGAAGGAGCGCTGGCCGGCTCGCCACCGACCTTCCTCGAGCTTGAGGTCACCTGGGAGAACGTCGCCGGGCTGGCTGGCGGACAGCTTGGCAGTTACCTCCGGGCGCGGATGCAGGCGGTGACCGCGCTGGCCGACGCGGTGGGGCGGGCGGTACGCGGGGTGCGGCCTGAGACCACCGTCTACTTTATGGACATGTCCGGCGCGGCCAAGGGCTACGCCAGCGGCGAGCCGGCGGGTGAGCCAGCGCCAGCGATCGCCTGGCAGGACGGTGTCGACGTGGTCGCGGCAGCGCGGGCAGCCGGTGGCCTGGCGGCGATCGGCTATGCCCGTGATCCGCAGCGCCTACGCTTCGACCTCGAAGCCTATCATGACCTCCTCCCAGAAGGGATACCAATCTCTGTCGCGCTGCGCCCGATGCTGCCAGACTGCGATTCCCCGACGAACCTGGCCGCGAAGGTCGCAGTGGTGCGAGATGCGCGCGCCGAGTGGGTCGACTTTTACCACTACGGCTTCATGCCGCTCGATCGGCTGGACTGGATCCGCCAGGCGCTACACGGCTAGCCCGGCAGTGCCAGCGACTGGCACGCGCCGGTAAGGCCTGGTCTAGTCCTGTCCAGCACCGATCGACGCCCGCTGTGGGCGCCAGCTCGAGGAGCGAGCTCGAAGGGCGGACTTACCGCAGCTCCTCGGCGATCTGACGCGCCGCGTGGAGCCAGCGCGCATCGGTGTCGTCTGGCACGGAGCAGCCGTTGGCGAGGATGAACTTGCGCCCGCCCGTCTGTCGCACCGCGTCTTCCGCCTCCGCTCGGATCTCCTCGGCCGGCCCGTGCGCCAGCGCGCCGAACTCGTGCCAGCCGCCCATGAGACACTTGTCGGTCTTCTGGCGGGCCTCGGCCAGGCTCGGGCCGGCCAGCCGGTCGCTCCAGCTCAGCACCGCGACCGGGTAGTCGAGCACCTCATCGAAGAGCAGGTCACGCTCACCGTGGACATGGAGGACATTGAGCCAGCCGTCGACCGCGCCCTGCAGCGCGAGCAAGTCGTATGGCCGGCCGAGCTCGCGGTAGCGCTCCGGCGGCATTGTCGCGCGCGTGCACCCCTGCAGCGCGAAAAAGACGCCGTCCGCTCCCTGCTCGATGCACTCGCGGATGTGTTCGCGCAGGTTCTCGGCGATCGTCGCCAGTGCCTCGTGGACGAGCGCGGGGTGGCGCTCGGCGTCCGCTAGCACGACCTCGGGAGACGACGCGAAGTGGATCGCCTCAGCTAGTGGACTGAAGACGGTCATGATGATCGGCACGTCGAAGCCGACCGCGTCGCGCAGAAACCCGATCGTCGCGGCCCGCTCGCGGAAGAAACGCGATCGCTCCCGCGCGATTGGCTCGATGAGTAGCCAGTCTTCCGGGCGAGCGATCGCCCGCCGCGGGAAGGGGTAAGGGATATCTGGCATGATCTTAAGAACGTCGAGGTCGAACTCGTTGACGAAGAAGTCCAGTGTCGCCTCCGCGAGGCGCCGCCCCGAGCCCAGCGGTCGGAAGTGGTGCCAGAAGCAGACCGGGATCCGGTCGACCGCCTCGCCGCGCACCGCGGCCATCACGCGCTCGGTCTTGGTCATCTCCGCAGTGATCGCCATCGCTTCTCCTCGCCTACTACAGGCCGATCATCCACCGATCACAGTGTCGCTGATCGGCCCTGGTAGCGCCACTGCCTTCTCGATCTCGCCCCCGGCATCGAGGATCAAGGCGCGCTCACCGGCCGTCTCGCTGCGTTCGATGGCGACCACTTTCCCCCTGGACGTCACCGTGACGGCGACGATCGGGTGCCCGACCAGCCAGCGGTCGACCACTGTGAGCGACTTGGTGTCGAGTACCCAGACGCCGTCACCGAAGCTTTGGGCGCCCCCCACTGGAGCGACGGCGTAGAGCCGCTGCCCATCAGGGTCGGCGACGACCCAA
Organism: uncultured Thermomicrobiaceae bacterium; assembly: GCA_938082375.1. Taxonomy (GTDB): domain Bacteria; phylum Chloroflexota; class Chloroflexia; order Thermomicrobiales; family Thermomicrobiaceae; genus Thermalbibacter. Next base: position 130,407 of record CALKCJ010000038.1, on the reverse strand, counting down.
CGCGAGGGCTGAGTGGCAGCACGAGCGCCGGGTGCCACTGCGCCGATCAACCAGCGGATGATGCGCCTGATAGGCGAATCCTCGCGCTCGCCGTCGAGCGCGGCGGGCTGCGCTCGCCGCACCTCACCCGTCGAAAGGTCGATCGCGACCACCCGTGGAGTCCAGAGCGCCACAGCGAAGAGCGTTCGCCCGTCGGTCGCCACCGCTGGCTGGGAGGTCTTGAGTTCCGCCAGATCGACCTGTTGCACGACATGGCCCGCGCGCGGATCCCACAGCAGCAGCACCGGCCCGGCGCCGTCACTCGCGCACAGGGTGAACCAGCGGAGTTCCGGCCCACTGGCCAGCCCGCTGAGGCCAGGATAGGTAATAGGACAGCCAGCCCGGGCCGACGCCGAGGAGCGGTGGCTGGCCTCGATTTCGAGCTCCGCTGTGCTGAGCACTGAGAGCCGGTACTGGGAACCAGGCGCGACCCGCACGACCTGCTCGGCCAGCACCAGGTACTCGCCGTTCTCGGTGACCGCGAGCTGGGGCACGACACGATCGCCTTGCAGCGCTCCGGGGAGCTCGCGTGCCACCACCACGTTTCCCCCCGCGAGCTCCACTGCCGCGATCTGGGCGTTCCAGCCCTGTCCCAGCTTCCAGGCCCAGTAGACATAAAGCCGGATGCCATTGGGGTCGGGAACCAGCGCACTGACGAGGGCGGGGGTACTGGCGCTCCCGCCCTGGACGGCGGCGCGCACCTGCCCGAGTTGCACCTCGCCGGCCCGCTCACCCGTCTGAGCATCGGTCAGCAGGAGCGAGAGGTTCCAGCGCCCGCCGTAGACCGGGCTGACACGCCCAACGGAACTGAGTCGCCGCTCGGCGACGAGCCAGCGCTGGCCGGCGCGCAACACCTCCTCGCCGCCCAAGAGCGCCACCAGGCCGGTCGCCGGGTCGAGCCGGTAGTAGGTCTGCCAGCGCTCGCCGCGAAGGAAGACGAGGTCGTGGCTTTCGGTCGCCGGGACGCGAAAGCGTGGCCCTGCCTCGACGAACCGGCTCAGGCGATCACGTCGGCCATCGGCGGCGCTCAGCTCGATGTCCACCCACCAACGCCCGGGCGCGTTCAGCGGGAGCTGCACCCGATATCTCCCGGGTGGCCCGCTTGCCTGGCCGCGGACGACCGCAGTCGGCGGTGGGGGACGCTGGTCGTAGGCTGTGATCGGTGCGCGCAACATGCCGGTCACGGCGAGGTCCGAGACTGGCTGTCCGGCTTCGTCGAGCACGGTGAACGCGAGTGCGAGGAGATCGCCGGCGCGCGGCGCCGCTGGCTCGACCGCGACATCGACGAAGCGCCAGCCGGCCTTGCCGTCAGCCGCGGCCGGAGTGGCGCCGGCCAGCAGGCCGGAGCAGAGGAACACGACCAGGCCGGTCGCCCCCATCGCTCCGAGCTTGTCTATCCGTAGTCTCGACCGTGCAGCCACGACGTACCGAGCCGCTCGCCTACCGGCCGCATCGGTACCCGTATGTCGCTCCCTTTACCAGTGTTGCGGCCGGTAGTCTCCAGTATGCGCCACTTCGAGGTAGCGGGCCAGCAACTGCACCGCCGCCTCGATATCGGAGAGATCCGCCATCTCGTTGACGGTGTGCGCGTAGCGCGCGGGGATCGATACCGTGACCGCTGGCACGCCGGCCCGCACGCGCTGCATCGCACCGGCATCGGTACCGCCGCGTGGCAGCACCTCAAACTGGTACCGAATCCCGTGCTGCTCGGCTACCTCGCGGAGGTGGCGCACCAGCCGATAGTTCGGGATGTGCGACGTGTCGAAGACTTTGATTGCGACGCCCTCGCCGAGCCTGGTGACCTGCTCGTGCGGGTCGATGCCTGGCACGTCCCCAGCAATGGTGATGTCCACAGCGATGCCGATATCGGGCTCGACCCCGAACGCCGACGTCTGCGCGCCGCGGAGCCCCACTTCCTCCTGGGTTGTTGCCACGGCCACCACCTCTGCCTGGTGTGTGCCCAGCGCGCGGAGCGCTTCGATCATCACGAAGACGCCCACCCGGTCGTCGAGCGCCTTGCTGATCACCCGGGGGCCGGTCAGCTCCAGCGGCCGGTCGAACGTCACCATGTCGCCGATCTCGACGCGGGCACGCACCTCGTCCGGGGGGAGTCCGACATCGACATACAGCTCTTCGAGCTTCGGCGCCTTCAGCTCCTCCGGTTTGAGCAGGTGGATTGGCTTCGTCGCCAACTGGAGCGCAGCGACCAGCCCCTGACCGTCGCGCGTCCAGACGCGGACGCGCTGAGCTGGCAATACGCGCGTGTCGAAGCCGCCGACCGCCTGGAGGCGCAGGAAGCCCTTGTCGTCGATGTGTCGTACGATAAAGCCGATCTCGTCGAGGTGCGCGGCCAGCATCACGCGTGGGCCACCGCGGCCTCTCTTGCGCGCGATGAGGTTGCCCAACGCGTCGGCGTGCACGTCATCCGCGAGCGGCTGCAGCGCCTCGCGGGCGACCGCGGCGACCCGCTCCTCGCGTCCAGGAATCCCAGGTGTCTCGCAGAGCCGCTTCAGCAGATCGAGGTCGAGTTCCATCGCTCCCTCCCGCCTCTGCTCCCACATGCAGACACCTGCCATGCTAGCATGCCTGCCTCGCGCTTCCCACCTCGGTGAGGGCGGCCAGTTGTGTATGATCGCCCAGGTGGGCCGGTAGCAGGAAAGGGAAGGCGGGCGCTATGCTCGACGTCGAGCGGTTGCGACAGGACACGCCGGGCTGTGCCGAGGTGATTCATTTCAACAACGCCGGGGCGGCATTGATGCCCCGCCCAGTGCTGGAGGCGGTTGTCAGCCATCTCGAGCTCGAGGCACGGATCGGCGGCTACGAGGCGCACGACGCGGCGCTCGAACAGGTCGAGCACGTCTACCAGGCGGTCGCCCGGCTGATCGGTGCCGAGCCGGATGAGATCGCGCTGGTCGAGAACGCCACGCGAGCCTGGGACATGGCCTTCTACTCCATCCCCTTCCGGCCTGGCGACCGGATCTTGACCTCGGTCTCGGAGTACGCCAGCAACGTGATCAGCTTCCTCCAGGTGGCGCGCAAGACGGGTGCTGTCGTCGAAGTGGTACCCAACGACGAGTACGGCCAGCTCTCGGTCGAGGCACTGCGCGCGATGCTCGACGAGCGGGTCAAGCTGGTCGCCGTCAGCCACATCCCCACCAACGGTGGGCTGATCCAACCGGCCGAGGAGATCGGCCGCCTCGCGCGGGAAGCTGGCATCCTCTACCTACTCGACGCCTGTCAATCAGTAGGCCAGATCCCGGTCGATGTGCGCAGGATCGGCTGTGATCTGCTCTCGGCTACCAGCCGAAAGTACCTGCGCGGGCCGCGTGGGGTCGGGTTTCTCTATGTCCGCCGCGAGCTGATCCAGCAGCTCGAGCCAGTGATGCTCGACCTGCACGCGGCGAGCTGGGTCGCGCCCGACCGCTACGAGGTTCGGCCCGATGCCCGGCGCTTCGAGAACTGGGAATCGTACGTCGCCGGGCGAATCGGGCTGGGGGTGGCAGTCGACTACGCGCTGTCGGTGGGGATCGAGGCCGGGTCGACTCGGCTGCGCGCGCTCGCCGAGCGGCTGCGCCAGCGCATCGGCGAGTTGCCCGGCGCCCGGGTGCACGACCTGGGCCGGGAGCGTGGCGGCATCGTGACCTTCACGCTGGAGAGAATCGCGCCGGAGATAGTCAAGGCGTTCCTGGCGACCAAGCGGATCAACGTGACAACCTCCAGCGTCGCCTCGACCCGCTTCGATATGGAAGCACGGGGACTGGAGAAGCTGGTGCGCGCCTCCGTGCACTACTACAACACGGAGGAAGAGATCGAGGCGTTCATCGACGCGCTGGCGGAGCTGCAGCGGCAGGGCCCGGAGACCGTCCATCGCTTGCTGGCCGAGCGCGCCAGCCGTCGGAAGGGCTAGCCGAGCGCGTGGCATGCCTGCACTGCGCTCGGTACGGAGCAGCAGGGTGCGATAGAGTGGGGTTCGGCGGGATTTGACAGGCGAGCCGGCTGGCCGTATACTTCGCTTGCCGTAGCGGCCACGACGAGGTCGCGCGGGCATTTTTTTGACCAACGCGTGTGGACGAGAGGCGGATACCGTGCCGAAGCGGACATACCAGCCCAAGCGCATCCCCCGCAAGCGGGAGCACGGCTTCCTCAAGCGCATGAGTACCAAGGCCGGACGGCGCGTCCTGGCGGCGCGCCGGCGGAAGGGGCGTTGGAAGCTGACTGTCTCCGACGAGAAGAAGCCGACGATCAAGAAGTAGGCGGGTCGCCGGCATGCTCGCCCGCGAGCTGCGGCTACGTCGCAGCGCCGATTTCGAGGTCGTCCGCAAGCGGGGCCGCTCGGTGAGCGGCGGGTTGGTGGTTCTGGCCTACCGTCCCAATGGGCTTTCGCGCAACCGCTACGGCTTCGCCGTGGGCCGGCGGGTCGGCAAGGCGACGCGGCGGAACCGGGTCAAGCGCTGGCTGCGAGAGGCCGTGCGGCGGCTCCACCCGCAACTTCGGCAGGGCTATGACCTGGTCCTCATCGCGCGGGGGCGGTTGGCTGACCCATCGGTGACGTATCATCAGCTCGCGGCCTGCGTGCAGGAACTGGCGAAGCGGGCTGGCTTGTTCGAGGCGGCCGAGCACACCGAGCAGAAGTCATCACGCTTACAACCTGGAGGCCATCGCTGATGCTCACCTGGATCGCGCTCAAGCTTATTCGCCTGTACCAGATCTTTATCTCGCCGCTGTTTCCGCCCGCCTGTCGCTTCTACCCCACCTGCTCGGAGTACGGGTATCAGGCCATTGCCAAGTACGGTATCATCAAAGGCGGGGCGAAGGCGGCATGGAGGATTTTGCGCTGTAACCCGTTCTCTCGTGGGGGTTACGATCCGGTCGACTGACCGCGCCTGCCCTGAGCAACCGATCCATCACCACTAAGGGTACCGACGAAACGGCCCGAGGAGGCGCACGCTTGGTTATCTGGGATCAGTTCGTTAGCCTGATCGAGTGGGGTCTGGCCTGGACGGCCGGCATCACTGGCAGTTCTGGTATCGCTATTATCCTCTTTACGATCTTCATCAAATCGCTCCTGCTTCCGCTCACGATCAAGTCGGTGCGCTCCACCGCCGCGATGCAGGAGCTGCAGCCGAAGATCCGCGAGCTGCAGAAGAAGTACGGGCAGGATCGCCAGCGGCTCTCCGCCGAGACGATGAAGCTCTACCAGGAGCACGGCGTCAACCCGATGTCGGGGTGCTTGCCGGTGCTCTTGCAGATCCCGATCTTCTTCGGCCTCTACTTCGCTATTCGCAACCTCTCGGTCAACGACGGCGGAGGCTGGAGCAACGGCTTTTTGTGGATTCCCGACCTTGCCCGACCCGACCCACTGCACATCCTGCCCATCCTGGCGGGCGTGTTTCAGTTCATCCAGACGCGGATGACCCGGCCGGCGGGCCAGGGCAAGATCCAGGATCCCCAGCAGCAGATGATGTACACCATGATGCTCTTCATGCCGCTCATGGTCGTCATCTTCGGCTGGAATTTCGCCTCGGGCCCGGTGCTCTACTGGGTCGTCTCGGCGCTCTACAGCGTTGTACAGCAGTGGCTGATCACCGGTTGGGGCGCCATGCTCGATTGGTTCCCCTTTTTGCCGGATCTGCCGGAGCATCGGCGCCTGGGCTACCTCGATCCGGCCAAGCGCGAAGCGCAGCGCCAGGCCGCCTCGCGCGGGCTGTTTGGCCGCCTGAACAAGCACATCGAGCGGCAGATCCAGCAGGTGGAGCAACGGGGCGCGCAGCGACCAGACGGCGCATCGGAGCCACGCAGGGAGCCGGCCAAGGCCAGCAAGGACAGGCGGCCGGCCGAGCCGCCACCATTGCCTGACCCTGAAGCGCTCGTGCCGCGGCGCACACGGTCGTCCAAGCGCAAGCCGTCGGCCTAAGAGAACCGAGAAGTGACCGCCGGCCCAGGAAGGCAGGCGCGCGAGTATGGCTGGCAAGCAGAGTGTCGAGATCCAAGCGCGATCAGTCGAGGAAGCTGTCCGTCTGGCACTCGAGCAGCTCGGCCTTCCCCTCGAGCAAGTGCGAGTCGAGGTGCTGGTCGATAACGTCGCGTACGGTGGCGAGGCGCTCGTGCGAGTGACGCCGGTGCGGCCGGCGCCGGAGCCGCCGACCGGGGGGCGGCGGGGCGCACAGCGGGCTGACCCGGAGACGGAAGCCGTCGCCAAACACGTCGTACGCGAGCTGCTCACCGCGATGGGATTTACCAATTGCGAGGTCGTCGCCGTCGACAACCCGTCAGTGATCGAACTCGGCCCGAACGACCCGCCGACCGTGTTCATCGATATCTTCGGGCCTCAGGCGGGAATGCTAATCGGCCGCCGCGGTGAACACCTCGCCCAGCTCCAGTACATGGTTAACGTGCTGGTGAACCGGCGGTTGCCGAGCTGGACGAGGGTCATCCTCGACGTCGAAGGATACCGGAGCCGCCGAGAGGAGTCGCTCATCAATTTGGCGCAGCGCGTGGCCCGCCAGGTCGCGCGCAGTCGTCGGCCGATCACGCTTGAGCCGATGCCGGCGAGCGAGCGCCGTATCGTCCATGTCGTGCTGCGCGATCACCCCGAGGTGACCACCCAGAGCAGCGGCGAGGGCGAGCAGCGCCGCGTGACCGTGTATCCTCGTCAGTAGACTCTCCGGCTGCTTGTCGACCAGCGGATGCCCGGTCGTCCCCGGCTGCCAGGCGGGGTATCGTGAGATGTCAGCGCCTAGAGACCAGGATGCACCAATGTTGATCCAGCAGGCTCCTGAGTACCTCGCCATTGGACACGTGACGATCGACCTCTACCCGGACGGCCAGCCAGTGCTGGGGGGGACGGCGCTGTACGCGGCCCTGGCCGCCGCGCGCTTCGGCTTGAATGCCGCCGTGCTCACCCGCGGGAACTTCGAGCGGTACGGCGAAAGCATCGTGGAAAGTCTCGCCCGCTTCGCTCGCGAGATCGCCCTCATCGTCCAGGACGCCCAGTCATCGACCGTCTTCACCAACCGCACCGTCGCCGGTCGCCGGGAGCAGACGATCCATGCATGGGCGGGGACGATCGACCTCAATGGCGTGCCCCCGCACTGGCGCTCGGCGAAGGTCATCCACCTGGCGCCGGTTGCGCAGGAGATCGAGCCTCGCCAGGCCAGCCGGCTCAACCCCGGCTACCTCGGGGTTACCCCGCAGGGCTGGATGCGTCAGTGGCCGCGCGGCCATGACGGGCGTGTGCGGCTCACGGAGTTGCGGCTCCCGCTCGAGCTCCTCAGCCGGATCGATGCGATGGTGCTGAGTTCCGCAGAGCATACCCTGGCGCGTGACGAAATCGAGGCGGTGGGCTCCCGCGGCCTGGTTGCGATCACCCGGGGAGCCGACGGCGCGCAGATCATCGACCGGGGCCGAGTGTTCGATGTGCCGGCCTACCCAGTGCCGGTTCGGAACGACCTGGGAGCTGGCGATGTCTTCGCAGCCGTGCTCTTCCTGCTCCGCGCCGAGCGCGAGCCGGTGTCTTTCGCCGCACGCATGGCCTCGGCGGCGGCCGCACTCCGCATCCAGGGGCTGGGGCCGGAGGCCGTGCCCACCAGGGCCGAGGTGGAGGCCTTCCTCGAGCAACGCGGCGAGCTTCGCCGCCCCTAGCTGCGGCCCTCGTGCTGCTCGACAGCATCCGTCCTCTCGGGTAGCCTGAGGGTTGGAGCGACGTCGCCCAGCCTGCGGCTGGTGTCGCTGCGGCGCTCGAGCGCTGGTCGCAGGGCGTTCGCCCGCCGTTTGGGACACGATGCGCGCTCGACGCGAGTGGCCGATCAAGAGCGTCGTCATCGGAATGTGGCTGGCCGCGCTGTGGCTGCCCCTGCTGGCTTGCCAGCAAGGGCGGGACGCGAGTGCCACGCCAGCGCTCACCGGGATATTGCCTCTGCCGCCGAGCGCCTCGCCTGTGCCGCCGGTGGCGTTGCCCCAGCCTGGGCGTGCATTGGGGAACGAGTTGGCCCGAGCTACCGCACCGGCCAGCACAGTGGGTGTGACAGCTCCTCGCAATCGACCCTCTTCGTCTTCTCCCTCACGAGCAGCCGCTGGTCGGGCATCTGGCCTCTCCCCAGCCGCGTCACCGCCGGCTACTCCCGCGGTGACCACCGGTCAGCCGCCGTCACCGGCATCCGCAGAGGCGTTGCCCCTCGCCCGGTGCTGGGAACCGTCCGAGTTCCGCCCCGATCCCAAGCTCGAAGCGCTGATCGTGGGTACCCTCGGGCCGAGGTCGAGCGCTATGGGGTGGTGGTGCGTAACCTGACCGACGGCACCGAGGCAGCCATTCAGCCGGGGAAGGTCTTCTACGCCGCCAGCCTCTACAAGCTCGCCGTCCTCTGCGAGGTCTACCGCCAGGAGCGCCAGGGCCGGCTCGACTTCGCCCAGACGCTCACAGTGACCGAAAAGTATGCGGAGTACGACCTCGGCACTCTCGCCCTGCTCGGCTGGTCAGCCGGCTCGGTTATCACTGTTGCCCAGGCTGTCGAGGCGATGGTCACCGTCAGCGACAACGCGTCGGCCGTCCTGCTGACAGATCTGGTCGGCTGGCACACGATAGACGAAGGGCTGCGCGAACTCGGCCTGCGCTCGATGCGGGTCAACGACCCGGGGCTGCCCGTCACTGCCAGCGACCTGGCTCGCCTGCTGGACCGGATCGCCTGCGGAGCAGCCGTCGACGAGCGAGCAAGCCGCGAGATGATCGGGCTGCTCGCACGCCAGCGCGTGCGCGATCGCCTGCCGGAGGGAGTCGTCGCTAATAAGACGGGCAACTGGAGCACGGCCACGCACGACGCGGGGATCGTTTACTCGCCCCGCGCGACGTACGTGATCGTGGTGCTCTCGGAGACCGCCTGGCGCTCGGAGCCGATCGCCCGGCTCTCGGCCGCGGTCTTTACGTATCTCAACCCGCCGATGAGTTCTCGCGAGCCGGGCATGGCAGCCAGGCTTACATGAGGCCGGGGAGCTTCAGGCCCAGCCCACCGGTGAGCGCGCCCAGTTTCTGCTGGGCCAGTTCCTCCGCCCGTTTCATGGCCTCGTTGATGGCGGCGACGATCATATCCTCCAGCAGCTCGACGTCATCAGGGTCGAGCACTGAGGGGTCGATCTTCACCCGCTGGACGGCGCGCAGCCCGTTGACCTCGATCCGCACCGCTCCACCGCCGGCCGTCCCCTCGATGACCGTTGCGGCGAGCTCCTCCTGGAGCTGCGCCAGGCGGGCCTGCATCTGTTGGATCAATTTGAGGTTGGGCTGCATCACGCACGCTCCTTCAGCGCTCCCCTCTCGCCACGGCTGCCAGTATAGCACTGGTGGTCGGGCCGGCTCTCCGGCAGGCCCCGGTTGAGGCAACACGCCAGTGCTTCAAGGCCGGGCGCGCGCGCTGGCCAGCGGTACCCGCCGTGCCTTCAGGTGGCGTACACGCTCGAGCATCGCCTCGGCGTTGGCACGCGACTCCGGCGTGACCGGCAGGCCGTCGAGCATCGCTGCCAGCTCGTCGATCCGCTCCGCTTCGGAGAGACGGTCGACCCGCGTCTCGGCGACGCCGCCCACCTCTTCCTTGGCGATGCGGAAGTGCGCCTCGGCGAAGGCGGCGATCTGCGGCAGGTGGCTAATGACGATCACCTGGTGCCGGTCGGTCAGCGACCAGAGCCGCTCGCCGACCACCTGGCCGCTGCGGCCGCCGATCCCGACGTCCACCTCGTCGAAGACCAGCGTGGGGGTCTCGTCGACTGCGGAGAGGATCGACTTGATGGCCAGCATCAGCCGGGCGGTTTCACCGCCCGAGGCGATGCGCGCCAGCGGCCGTGGCTCCTGGCCGGCGTTCGGGGCGATGAGAAACTCAATCCGGTCGACGCCGCTCTCGTCCACGCCGAGCCGGTCGGAGCTACTCTCGCTCGTCCGCCTGAAGGCGACCTCGAACGTGGCCCGACCCATGTTGAGCGCCCGCATCGCGTCCTCGACCTGCCGTTCCAGCTCGGCAGCCCGCTGGCGCCGCTGCTGCGAGAGCCGCTCGGCACGTTGGTGGATCTCCTGAGCCAGCTGCTCAATCTGCTCACGCAACCGCGCGGCTTCCTCCTCGCTGGTGTCGAGTCGCTCCAGCTCCGCGGCCGCACGCCGGGCGTGCTCCAGCACCTCCTCGACCGTCGCGCCGTACTTGCGCTTGAGCTGCTTGATCAGCGCTAGCCGATCCTCGACCGCAGCCAGCCGCTGGGGATCGGCTTCGATCGACTCAGCGTAGTGGCGCAGCTCTCGTGCTACCTCTTCCAGCGCGTAGGTCGCTTCCAGCACCTGGCCGGCCAGCGGGTGTTGCTCGAGATCGAGCTGGCCAAGCTCTTCCAACCGCGCGCCGACGAGCCGCAGCGCATCGAGGGCAGCGAGCCGGCTTTCGCCCTCGCCGCCGGCCAGGAGGTCGTACGCCTCCCGGGCGAGCGTGGCCAGGCGCTCGGCGTTCGCCAGGATCGCCCGCTCGCGGGCGAGTGCTTCCTCCTCGCCCGGTCGCAGCCGGGCTGCCGCGATCTCCTGTACCTGGAAGCGGAGCAGGTCGACTCGTTGCGCCCGCTCGCGCTCCTCGGTCACAAGTTGGGTGTAGGCGCGCCAGGTTCGCCGGTACTCGCGCACCAGCTCCGCCAGTTGCTGCCGCTCCGGCCAGGTACCGGCGAAACGGTCGAGCAGGTCGAGCTGGACCTCTGCCCGCAGCAGCGAGAGGTGTTCGCTCTGACCGTGGATGTCGACCAGCCGGCGCCCGATCTCGGCTAGGATGGAGAGCGGCACCGTGCGCCCGCTCACCCGCGCGGTGCTCCGTCCGCTGGCGCTGATATCGCGGGCCAGGATCAAGAGTCCGTCCTCGGGCTCGACCCCAGCCTCGTCGAGGAGGGCGCGGATGTCCTCTCGCTCCAGAAGGTGACTCACATCGAACACCGCTTCGACCCAAGCTTTACTCGCGCCCGTGCGGACGAGGTCGGCCGAGGCGCGCGCGCCGAGCGCGGCACCGAGCGCGTCGATGATGATCGACTTGCCAGCGCCGGTCTCGCCGGTGAGCGCGTTGAGCCCCGGCTCGAAGCTCAGGCGCAGCTCGCGGATGATCGCGAGGTCGCGGATCGCCAGTTCTCGGAGCATGCTACCTCGCTCGCCTGCACGCCGCCGCTGGGGCGAGCGCGGTCGTACAGGGCACCGGTCAGAACCACTCATCAGCAATTGTACGGGAGGGTGGCAGGCGAGGCAGGAGCGCTCGTCGCTGGGTGGCGCCCGGGGGCTCGTCGTCTCGCTACCCGGGAGAGGAGAGCGGTAGGGGTCTGGTCTGTCGGAAACTTTGGCGCGCCAGCTCGCACCCCAGCTTCGGCACCGCCGCGGCCCTTACACCGCACCCTTTCCTCCCTCACCCCGGCTTCGCCACCCCTCTCCCACTGCGTGGGAGAGGGGGCTGGTGGTGAGGGCGGCGATCGCTCGCGATCGTGGTAGGATGGCGACCAAAGGTACGATCGTGCTCGGGTACCTGGAGAGGAACCGGTACATGGCGACGAAAGAGCGACTCGTCATCGTCGGCGGCGATGCGGCTGGGATGAGTGCCGCCGCGCAGGCCCGTCGGATGCGCGACGACCTGGAGATTATCGCTTTCGAGCGTGGACAGCACACCTCGTACTCCGCCTGAGGCATCCCGTACTACGTCGCCGGTCTGGTCGACGACGAGGACGCGCTGATTGCCCGCTCGCCTGAGGAGCACCGCCGCCGCGGCATCGACGTCCGCCTCGGCCACGAGATCGTCGCCATCGACCTCGCGGCGCGTGTCGTCATGGTGCGCCGCCTGGTCGACGGCACGACCTACCGTGAACCTTTCGACCAGCTCGTCTACGCGACCGGGGCTGCGCCCCGCCGGCTGGAGGTGCCCGGCGCCGACGCCCAGGGCATCTACGGCGTCGCGACGCTCGCGGACGGCCTCCGGCTGCGTGAGGTCGTCGAGCGCGAGCGCCCGCAGCGGGTGGCGATCGTCGGCGGCGGCTACATCGGCATCGAGATGGCCGAGGCCTTCGTCGCCCGCGGGTTCGCGGTCTCGCTGGTCGAGCTCGGCCCGCAGGTGATGGGGACGCTCGACTCGGACATGGGCGCGCTGGTCTCGGCGGCGCTGCGCGAGGCAGGCGTAGAGGTCTACCTCGGCGAGCGCGTGACCGGCTTCCATGCGACCAGTGGGCGGGTGCGAGCCGTGGAGACCGACCGGCGGACGCTCCCGGCCGACCTGGTCGTCCTTGGGGTCGGGGTGCAGCCGCGCACCGAACTGGCGGCCCAGGCTGGCCTCCCGCTTGGGGAGAGCGGCGCCGTGCGGATCGACGACCGGATGCGCACTGGCATCCCCGGCGTGTGGGCGGCCGGCGACTGCGCCGAGACCTTCCACTTGGTGAGCCGCCGACCGGCCTACATCCCGCTCGGCACTACTGCCAACAAGCAGGGGCGAGTCTGCGGGATCAACATCGGCGGCGGCTATGCCCGCTTCCCCGGCGTCGTCGGCACCGCCATCACGAAGTTCGGCCAGAGCGAGATTGCGAGGACAGGCCTGAACGAGCGCGAGGCACAGGCACTCGGCTTCGAGTACGGCGTCGCCCGGATCGAAGACCATACGCGGGCGCGCTACTACCCCGATTCCGCGCGGGTCGTGGTCAAGTTGCTCGCTGAGAAGGGCAGCGGCCGGCTGCTCGGTGCGCAGATCGTCGGCGGCCCAGGAGCCGGCAAGCGGATCGACGTCGTGGCCACCGCGCTGCATGCCGGCATGCGGGTCGACGAGTTCATACACCTGGATCTCGCCTACGCGCCGCCCTTCTCGCCGGTCTGGGATCCGCTCCTGATCGCGGCGCGCAAGGTTGCCGAGCAGGTGTGACGGCTATCGGGTCGCCTGGGCGCGGCGTACGGCTGAGCTCTGGGCCACCCGCTCCAGGGTATCGTCCAGTGGGAGGAGGGCGATCTCGCCGTAGCGGCGCCGGAGGGCGGCTTCGATCAGGAAGTCGGCGAGCTGCGGGTTCTTCGGCAGAACGGGGCCGTGCAAGTAACAGCCGATCGCGTTGCGGTAGCGGCACCCTTCGGTCTTGTCCTCGCCGTTGTTCCCCCAGCCGATCCGCACGCGGCCCAGGGGCCGGGCCCTCGGCCCCAGGAAGGTGCGGCCGCTGTGGTTCTCGAAGCCCACCAGTTCGCCGAACTCCTCGCTCTCCACCACGACGTTGCCGATCATCCGGCGTGATCCGGCCTCCGTCCAGGCGTCGAAGATACCGAGGCCGGGCAGGAGCTCGCCACGCTGTGGCCGGTAGAAGCGGCCGAGGAGCTGGTAGCCGCCACAGATCGCCAGCAGCGGCGCTCCCTCCTCGATCTCACACCGTAAGGTCTCGCCCTTCGGTCCTTGCAAGTCGTGCGCTGCGGCCACCTGCTCGCGATCCTGCCCACCACCCCAGAAGAAGATGTCGTAGCGGCCCGGCTCCAGCGGCTCGCCCACGCCGAGTTCGATCACCCGCGCCTCGATCCCGCGCCAGCGGCAGCGCTGTGCCAGCGCCAGCACGTTGCCGCGGTCACCGTAGATGTTCATCGTCCGAGCATAGAGCCAGCAGATCGTCAGCTCCATCGCTCGCCTCCTACTGCCGCCAGAAGGCCGGCGCCACGCCGCGCTCGGCCAGTGCCCGGCGCAGCGCGAGCAGGGCGGTGTACGTTGGCAGGATGTAGCCGGTCTGGCCGGGAGCCAGCTCGCTCACGAAGGCATCGAGCGCGCCAGGCAGGTCGTCGAGCACACGCAGGCGCTCCACGGGGAAACCAGCGTACTTCAGCCGCAGCGCCATGTCCGCCCCACGTATCCCACCGGTGAAGACTGGACTGCCGGTCTGGGCCAGCGGCTCAAGGTCGGCGTCCCAGAGCCAGGAGACATCCCGCCCGTCGGCGTCGAGGTCGTTGATGAGGATCAGCAGCGGCGCCTCGATCCGTGCGCTGGTCAGCATCCGCACGACCTCGTTCAGCCCGGTCGGGTTCTTAATCAACACGATCACGAGCGAGCGGTCACGGTAGCACACCCGCTCCAGCCGCCCGAAGGCGGCCCGCGTGGCCGCGAGACCGGCTCGGATCAGCTCGGGTGCGATCCCGAGCGCCTGGGCGGCAGCGACGGCAGCCAAGGCGTTGTACACGTTGTAGAGCCCGGAGAGCGCGATGTCCACCCGCCAGGGTTGCTGGCCAAGCGCTGCCACTTCGAATGAGAGGCGCTCCAGCCCCTCGAGCGCGATCGCTCGGGCGGCGACGTCGAGTGGGGGGCGCTCGAAGCCGCAGCCGGGGCACCAGTAGTCGCCCAGGTGAGAGAGAAAGGCAGCCCGGTAGGTGAGCGGCGTACCGCAGCGGCGGCAGACCGCCGCATCGGCCGCGTGCGGCAGCTGGTCGAGCGCGCAGCGCTGCTCGGCCAGGCCGAACGTGAGACGCCGGCTGGCCAGCTGGTCGGTCAGCGCCGCCAGCGCGGGATCGTCGACGTTGACGACGATGCTGGCGGCCGGTAGTGCGGTCAGGGCTTCGCCCCAAGTCCGCGCCACGGTGTCCAGCTCGCCGTACCGGTCGAGCTGGTCGCGGAATAAGTTGAGCAGTAGGACGATGCGCGGGCTCGTCTGACGCACCACGGCGGGGAAAGCCGCCTCGTCTGCTTCGAGCACCGCGATCTCGCCTCGCACCCGACCGAGCAGCGACGACTGCTCGGCGATCGCGGCCGTGATGCCGCGCACGAGGTTCGAGCCGGCGCGGTTATGCACCACCCGGTGCCCGGCCTGCTTCAGGATTGTGGCCAGCATCCGCGCTGTTGTGGTCTTGCCGTTCGTACCGGCGACGACGACGCAGCCAGCCGGGAGCTGGCGGCTCAGCTTGCTGAGCGCCGCGGGGTCGACCAGGCTGGCTAGGAGCCCCGGCAGGGCGGTGCCACCGCCCCACCCCAGCCGGCGAATCGCCGTCGCACTCAGGCGGCTCACCCCCACTGCCAGGCTTAGTCGAGGATCCATGCTCTACTGGTCTTTACCGGCGAGGATCACACTGACCGAACGCAGCGTCTTATAGTTTACCAGCGGCCGCACCGCGAGCCGCAGCTCGTTCGCCTCGACCTCGCGCTGCCCCCCGTAGACCGTTCCAATCACCAGCCCAGCCGGGACGCGCGCGGTGCGGCCCGAGGTGACGACTAGCGCGCCCTCGCGCACCGGCGTCTTCGGATCGAGATGTCGCAGTTCCAGCAGCCCGCCGCGCTGCCACTGGCCGTAGAGGATACCCTCGGCTTGGCTGTCTTGGAGGAGTGCGCCGATCTGCATGCTCGAGTCGATGAGCAGCGTGACCCGAGCGCGGTCGGCCTCGACCTCGGTGACCAAGCCGACCAGGAAATCCGGACTGACCACCGGCATGCCGACCTCGATGCCGTCGTCAGCCCCGCGGTCGATCACGATCGCCTGCTGCAGCGCGCCAGGGTCATAGGCGATCACGTTGGCGGGCACGAGGGTCAGGCTCGGGTTCTGCTGCTTGAAGCCGAGCTGCTGGCGGAGCTGCGCGACTTCCCGCTCGAGCTGCTTGAGGCGAGCATTCTCGGCGAGCAGCCGATCTCGCTCGGCGCGCAGCGCCTCCAGCTCAGCCTGGAGCTCGCTCTGGTTGCCGCGTCCGGCCCAGGGTGCCTCATCGAGTGCCTGGGAGAGGGACCACTCGACCGCCCGGGCCAGGCGGTTCACTGGCCCCTTCACCGCGTCCAGGCGCTGTTGGTGATCGAGCAGGATCAGCGTCGTGCTGGTGGCCACGAAGAGGGCTACCAGCATCGCGACCTGCCGAACTGTGAGTGTCATCACTCACCGCAGGCTCTCGCTATGCGCCGTCAGGAGCGCGCGGGCGTGCGCCGCTGCTGGTTTCCCGCCAGCGCCCGCTGGTAGAGGTGGAGCGCCTCCGCCACGCGCCCGGTGCCGCGGGCGACACAGGTTAGCGGATCATCGGCCAAGTAGACGGGCATCCGCAGCTCCGCCATCAAGCGCTTGTCCAGTCCCATCAGCAGGGCGCCACCGCCGGCCAGCACGATCCCGCGTTCCATGATATCGGCGACCAGCTCGGGGGGAGTCTCCTCTACACAGGTTTTCACCAACTCGACGATCTGGTTCACCGGCCCGGCGATCGCGTCGCGGATCTCGACACTGCTGACCTCGACCGCCTTCGGCAAGCCGGTCAGCAAGTCTCGCCCGCGCAGTACCACACGCCGCTCCTCCTCGAGCGGGTAGGCTGAGCCGGCCGCGATCTTGGCGTTCTCTGCCGAGCGCTCACCGATCACCAGGTTGTGGTCGCGACGCGCCCATTGGATGATCGCCTCGTCGATCTCGTCGCCTGCCACCCGGATACTGTAGTTGACGACGATCCCGCCCAGCGAGATGACCGCGACCTCGGTCGTGCCACCGCCGATGTCGACGATCATACTCCCGACCGGCTCGTTGATGGGGAGGCCGGCACCAATCGCGGCGGCCATCGGCTCTTCGATGGTGTACGCCTCCCGCGCGCCAGCGCTCAGCGCCGCGTCCTTGGCCGCGCGCTTTTCGACCTCGGTGACACCGCTCGGTATCCCAATCACGACACGCGGATGCGGCGTGATCAGTTGCTGGGCGTGTACTTTGCGGATGAAGTAGTGCAGCATCATCTCCACGGTGTCGAAGTCGGCGATGACGCCATCCTTGAGCGGCCGCACCGCCACGATCGTCTCCGGGGTCTTCCCGACCATCGCCTTGGCCTCGACACCGACCGCCAGGGCACGGCGCGTCTTCTTATCGACCGCGACGACCGATGGCTCAGAGATGACGATCCCCTTGCCGCGCACGTAGACGAGGGTATTGGCCGTGCCCAGGTCGATCCCCAGATCACGGCTGAACAAGCCGAAGAGCGCGCTCAGCGGGCGAATCATGCTCCTTGCGCCTCCCACGTCTGGCGGCCCGTCGTACCGGAGAGCTCAGCGCACCGCCCGGTAGCGCGTGTGCCGCGTCTCTTCGCCGTGGCCTGCATCCGCGTCACCTGCCTCGTTCGTACGATCAATTCAAGTACCAGGCCGGATCCTGGTAGACCCCGTTATACATGATGATGAAGTGGACGTGGGGCCCGGTGGAGTAGCCGGTGCTCCCCATCGGCCCGATGTACTGCCCTTGGTTCACCCACTGCCCTACCTGCACTGGCGGCGGCTCCGCCATGTGCCCGTACCAGGTCACGTAGCCATTCCCGTGGTCGATCGCTACTGCGTAGCCCAAGCCGTAATTGTTCCAGCCGGAGAAGATCACCGTGCCGCTGTCGGCCGCCCAGATCTCGGTATACATTCGGTTGGCAATGTCCCAGCCGTTGTGGGCGGCGTGGAAGTACTGGGTGATCACCCCGGTCGTCGGCCAGATGAACGAGCCGCTAGGTGTCTGCCGCGGGGCCGGCGGTGGCGCTGGCGACGAGGCCCTCGCTGGCGCCGCTGGCGGTGGTGGCGGTGGTGGCGGGGGCGGCGGTGGCGGAGGCGGCTCACCACCCGGGATCATCACGTACTGGCCTACTCGGAGCACGCCGTTCTCACCCAGTCCGTTCATCGGGTAGTCCCGGATGACTTGGGGGTCAACCCCCCAGTACTCGGCGAGCGACTCGACAGTATCCCCGTCCCTGACCTGCACCATCACCCCGTCAGTGGGCAGGATCGCCAGTTGCTGCCCCGGGTGGATCAGTTCCGGGTCAGGCAGGCTGTTGGCCAGCGTGACCGTCTTCGTCTGCAGACCGAACCGCTCGGCGATCCGCCAGAGAGTATCCCCCTCCTGGACGGTGTACATGATGACGCGATCCCGGCTCGGCATCTTGCCGCCGGGAACCATCAGCAGCCGGAAGGGAACGAGATCGGTGGAATACTGCACGCCATTGGGCGCATACCCGGTGATCGCGCTCACGTCCACCTGGTAGCGCGCCGCGATCGACTCGAGTGTGTCGCCCTCGCGGACGACGTGCAACATCCCATCGACCGGTGGAATGCGGAGCTGGACGCCTTCTGGAAGCGGTTTGCCCGGGTCGACCAGGTTGTTGGCCCAGAGAAGCGTCTCGGGCGAGCGCCCAGTCGCCTGCGCGACATCGTAAATGGTCTCCCCCTTGGCAGTGACATAGGTGTTGATCTGCAACACGTCAGGAGTCACTGCCAGCCCGCCGGTCGAGAGATAACCGGACATCATGTCTGTCGAAATCGAACCCACCGCGAGGAGCAACGAGCTCGTGGCCTGCTGCGCGACCGGGCCGGCAGGCCCGACCGCGACGATCTGGTCAGTGCCGCCCGGCCGCTGCACCGGTAACTCACGCACCCAGAAGCCGCCGCTGACCGCCGTTACGAGTGCGACGGTGAGGACGAGCCCGTGGGCCAGCATCCGCCATCTGCTGCGCCAGCCCTGGACGACCGGGCTCGGCCATCTTCTGGGAGGGACAGCCGCTGGCTGGGATGCTGCGAGAACGTCTGGTCTCGCCGGAGCGAGATCGAGTTCGGGTGGGTGCAGGGGGTTGGGCGCGACCGACGCGTGTGGGCGCCCGTCGCTCGCTGACGTCCGGATCACTGCGAGAGGCGGGGGATGATCGACAGGACGCGAGCCGGTCGCGACGGGTCGCGCATACGGGCGCGCGCCCGCCGTCGCGCCATTGGCTGGTAGGGTAGGGCGGTTCCCGTCCTGGGAACTGCTTGGAGGCTGGGCTCCGTGGCCGTTCGTCCAGCCGCTCACGCGCTCAGCCGGATCGGGCCGCCACCCGAACTGTGGCTGCCCATCACCTAGCGGAGCGATCCGGGCGGATACGCGCCGAGTCGCCGACTCGTGCCCTTTCTCCCACGAGCCGCTCACCGGCCCTGGCCCCTTCCCTTCCCAGCTCGGCCGGATTCATCCTTCGCATACGGGGATGCCGCACGATCGAACCCCGGCCCCGAGCGTTTCGTCCCCCTTCTCACGCTGGTACTGCCCCATCCGTACTTTTCCGGCAGGATAACACGGAGACGAAATCCCGTCAAATATGACTGTACAGAACACCGGGAGACGGTCATACTACCTGGTGGTACCGGTTTGCTGTGGCTCGCCTCGTGCGCTCGGTGACGTCGGCCGGCGACACGCGGGCACGCAACGGTGTAGGATTCCCCAAGCCCGAGCGCAGGCGTCCGTGTTCGACCCTGCTAACAGCAGGAGGCCGAGCCAATGTCTCGAGAGATCCGCAAACAGGCGACCCCAGTCTGGACGAGTGGCGGGCTGGTCGTCGAGACAGTCCATGCTATCGTCAACCCCGCTTCCGGTAGTGGCCGTCCGGTACGGGCCTGGCCCCCACTTAAGCGCCGGCTCGAAGCGCTCGGGTTGTGGGTAGAGGAGTACAGGACGGATAAGCCTGGCGATGCTACGCTGATCGCCCGCGGGCTGCTGCAGCAGGGTGCCCGCGAGCTGATTGTTGTCGGCGGAGACGGTACGCTCAACGAGGTCGTCAACGGCTACCTCGACGAAGACGGCCGACCTTTCGCCTCGGACGCGGTGCTGACAATTGTTCCCTGCGGCACAGGTCGCGACTTTCCCCGGCTCTTCGGGATCAGCCGGCCAGAGCAGGTCGTGAGCCTCCTGCGCGATGGTGAAGTCTGCTGGGTCGATGCCGGTGTGGTAGAGTATCGCCGTCCCTGCGGGCGGTCGGAGCGGCGCTATTTCGTCAATATGGCCGATGTCGGCCTGGGGGCCGAGACGGCTGCCTGGGTCAGCGGGTCGCACAAGATGTTCGGCGGCTTTCTCGCTTATCTGGTTGGTGCTGCTTGGACTATCCTGCGCTACCGCAGTCGCCCGCTCGAGCTCTGGGTGGACGACGAGCTGGTGCATCGCGGACCGGCACTGATGGTGGCGCTGGCGAACGGCCGCTTCCACGCGGGTGGCATGCGAATCGCGCCGATGGCCTCGGTGACCGACGGGCTGCTCGAAGTGTTCATCCTGCGCGACGTCTCGCGCTGGCAGGTGCTGACCTCATTGCTTCCGGCAGTCTACAGCGGCAGGCACCTGGGCCACTCGGCAGTTGAGCACTGGACGGCACACCACGCCGAGATCCGCGCGCCCGAGCCACTCCGTATCGAGATGGACGGCGAGCAGCCGGGAACGACCGATGTGCGGGCCAGCGTGCGCCAGCGCGCCATCGCTATCCGAGTACCGCGCGGCACGTGCGAGGGCACCGGCCGAGGTTGACCAGAACAGCTGCTTCTGCGACAATCAGGCGCGCTGCCCGTGTGCGCAGCGGGCGAGTGGCTGCTTCAGGACTCAGAACGAATCATAAGGAGACACACGAGAAGTGAACGGTGAGACCACAGCGGGTATGCAGTCTGAACCGCTGATCGCAACGATGAACCTCGACCGGGGCGAACCGGAGCGGGGAACCTTTACGACAGTGGGGGTGCCGGCGAGCCCCAACCTGGCGTGGTTCGCAGCTGGCTTAAAGCGAGAGCTGGAACGCCGAGGGCACGAGTACTTCGAGCGCGCGGTGCCGGACATCCGGCTCGTACTCAGTGTTTTTCCGCATGACAGGCCGCAGCCGTATCGCCGGAAGGCGCAAGCGACCTTCGTCGTCGGGATCACCGAGCTTCCGGAGCGGCCCGGCGACGTGCTGCTGACCGGTTACCCGTACCTCCTGCGCGCGCTGGCCAACCTGGTTATCCTCCTCTTGCCCGGCGACGAGGGGATCGAGGCGCACTTCATCACGCTGGAGCGCGGCCACTATACGATCGGCCATCGACCTGGCCAGGACGAGGCCTTCTTCGCCGAGATCTACACACGTCTCCACCCGCTGGCGTCATCGCGCCTGGTGATCAACAACATCTTCCGCACTGATCTGGAGCCGGAACTCTGGAACGGCGACGAGATCACGGAGCAGATCTCCCGCGCCGGTAAGCGGCTGGACGCGATGAACCTGTTGCCGGCGCCGTTCCCAGTACACGAGATCCTGACTGAGCGCGAGCTGCGGCATGTGAAGCGGCTCTACGGCCTCGGGGGGCTGAGCTACGGGAACTTGAGCGCGCGCAAGGATCGCAACCGGTTCTGGATGAGCGCCAGCGGCGTCAACAAGGCGAAGCTGGAGGTCATCGGCCAGGACATCCTCCTCGTGTCCGGGTTCGATCCCGCGATTCCGGCAATCATCCTGAGCGTACCGCCCCATGTGCAGCCACGGCGCGTCTCGGTCGACGCCATCGAGCATTGGATGATCTATCAGCAGCACCCCGAGATCGGGGCCATCGTCCATGTACATGCCTGGATGGAGGGGATCCGCTCGACTGAGATCAATTACCCGTGTGGGACGATCGAGCTGGCCCAGGCCGTCTCCCACCTTCTAGCGCAGGAGCCAGATCCCTCCCGGGCCGTCATCGGCCTCAAGAACCACGGCGTGACGATCACTGGCCGGAGTATGGACGAGATCTTCGAGCGGATCGAGGGGAAGATCATCCCGCAGGTGCCGATGTCCTGATCGGCGTGCTTTCCAGACGGCCAGGTGTGGACCGCTGAGACAGCCACGGTTGCTCTGCCTCGCGCTCCTGAGACATCGTGCCTACGCGCGCGGCGGCCTCGCTGTCCGCAGGATTGCCGCCTGCGCCTCGGCTCCCGGCATGCCAGAGGCAAGGACGTCCGTGATGGCCCGTTCCACTGGGTACGCCACGCGGTGGAACTCGGTCGACCAGCCATCCGCCTCGAGCGTAAAGACCGCGTAGGCGGCACGGGTGTCGCCGTCGAACGGGAGGCCGACGCTGCCGACTGCGGCCAGCAGCCGCCCAGCGATCCACCGCCGGTGCTGCACGTGGATATGGCCGTATGCGAGCGCCTGGCCGCCGGCCTGGTCCAGCATCCGGCCCGCCAGCTCTTCAGTAGCGCTCTCTGGCACGGTATCGTGGGCGTTCCACGGCGTCGCGTGCACGACCGTCAGCGCCCGGCCCGCCGGTGCCGGGAGCACACGGGCCAGCGGCAGATGTGCAAGGTACGCGATCTGGTCTGCTGCTAGGCGCTCGACCGTCCAGCGGTAGCGCTGGAGCAGCGGTTCCGAGGCCGTGTGGCGCTGCGACTCGTGCGCGACCCTCGCCGGTATCCGGCCGCCGGTGGCGAGCTCCACGATGAACTCGTCGGTATTGCCCCGCACTGCTGGGATGCCACGCTCGCGGATCCGGTCGATACACTCGGCCGGATGTGGCCCGCCGAAGGCGAAGTCACCACCCATCACTAGTAGATCGTACGGGCCGGTGGCGTCGAGCTCGGCGAGTACGGCGTCGAGCGCCGCCAGGTTGCCATGCGTGTCGGAGATCACCGCGACTCGCATCTCGGCCTCCCTCCTGCTCCCTCAGAGTTTGCTAGCATCAAAGACAGGACAACCCAAGCTCCTCGCACTCCCGACGATACCAAACGCGAGCGCATCTGTTCGTCTGATGAATCCCGCCGGCGAGCCCACGCGAGAACCTGATGCGCAGGAGCGAGAGAGGCGTGATCCGTGACTGCGGTACCTGAGACTTCCACGAGCAGCCGTGAGCAGTTCCCGGCGGAAGGTCGCCGACGCGTCGCCATCGAGCGCGTGACCCCGGAGATCGACTGTGGACGGTTTGCGGTCAAACGGGTGCTCGGTGATCCGGTCGTGGTCGAAGCCGACATCTTTGCCGATGGGCACGACGCCATCTCAGCCGTGCTGCGCTTTCGCCACGCGCGACAGCCCGATTGGGACGAAGTGCCGATGGCGCTGATCGAGAACGACCGCTGGCGCGGGCTGTTTACCGTCGTGGAGCTGGGCACGTACGAGTACACAGTGCTCGCCTGGGTCGACCGGTTCCAGACCTGGACGCGCGACCTGCGGAAGCGCCTGCACGCCGAACTGGAGGTCACGGGCGACCTCCTGATCGGTGCCGAGCTGGTCGAAGCAGCCGCGGCGCGAGCCAGCGAAGCCGACGGCGAGCTTCTGCGCCGCTACGCCGCGCGGCTGCGTGGTGGGCAAGAGCACGCCGAGGTTGCCCTCGAACCGGAACTGGCTGAGCTGATGGCACGCTACGACGACCGGCCCTTCGCCAGCCAGTACCAGCGCACGCTGCGGGTGACTGTCGACCGCGAGCGCGCCCGCTTCAGCACCTGGTACGAGATGTTCCCGCGCTCCTGCTCGCCGGAGCCTGGCCGTCACGGTACCTTCCGCGACTGCGAACGCCGGTTGCCCTACATCGCGGAGATGGGGTTCGATGTGCTCTATCTCCCGCCGATCCACCCGATCGGCCAGACCAACCGTAAGGGACGGAACAACAGCCTCGTTGCAGGTCCCGATGACCCGGGCAGCCCCTGGGCCATCGGCGCCGAAGCGGGTGGGCACGATGCCGTCCATCCGGCTCTGGGCACGCTGGACGACTTTCGCCGCTTGGTCGAGCGAGCACAGCAGTTCGGCATCGAAGTCGCGCTCGACCTCGCCTTCCAGTGCTCGCCGGATCACCCGTACGTCCGGCAGCATCCCGAGTGGTTCCGCTGGCGTCCCGACGGCACGATCCAGTACGCCGAGAATCCGCCCAAGAAGTACCAGGACATTTACCCATTCGACTTCGAGACCGAGCACTGGCGCGAGCTGTGGGCCGAGCTCAAGCGCGTCGTGCTCTTCTGGATTGGACAGGGGGTGCGGATCTTCCGCGTGGATAACCCCCACACCAAGCCATTCCTCTTCTGGGAGTGGCTGATCGCCGACATCAAGCGCGACTACCCGGAG
This sequence comes from uncultured Thermomicrobiaceae bacterium, assembly GCA_938082375.1. Lineage (GTDB taxonomy): Bacteria > Chloroflexota > Chloroflexia > Thermomicrobiales > Thermomicrobiaceae > Thermalbibacter. Next base: position 106,628 of record CALKCJ010000038.1, on the reverse strand, counting down.
GCGATCTTCCTCGCTGAGGCCTTTACGCGGCCGAAGGTGATGTATCACCTGGCCAAGCTCGGCTTTACCCAGTCATACACCTACTTCGCCTGGCGGAATACGAAGGAAGAGCTGGAGCAGTACTTTACCGAGCTGACCCAGACCGACGTGCGGGAGTTCTTCCGCCCGAACCTCTGGCCAAACACCCCCGATATCCTCACCGAGTACCTCCAGCATGGTGGGCGGCCCGCATTCATGGCTCGACTGGTGCTCGCTGCCACGTTGGGTGCCAGCTATGGCATCTACGGGCCGGCCTTCGAGCTGTGCGAGCGCGTGCCGCTGGCGCCGGGCAGCGAGGAGTACCTGAACTCGGAGAAGTACGAGATCCGCTCTTGGGATCTCCAGGCGCCCCACAGCCTCGCACCGCTGATCGCGCGCGTCAACCGCATCCGGCGGGAGAACCCGGCATTGCAGAGCGACCGCAACCTATGCTTTCACCGGATCGATAACCCGGAGATGATCGCTTACTCCAAGGCTACCGATGACCGGAGTAACGTGATCCTCACGGTCGTCAATCTCGACCCACACCATACCCAGTCCGGCTGGGTAACTCTCCCCCTGGAGGAGCTGGCGATCGACCCGCTCCACCCATACCAGGTGCACGACCTGCTCAGCGACAGCCGGTACCTCTGGCACGGGCCAACGAATTACGTCGAACTTAACCCGCAGATCCTGCCGGCGCACATCTTCCGCCTGCGCCGCCGGGTGCGGGCCGAGCAGGACTTCGAGTACTACCTGTAGGCAAGAAGGAGCGCGAGTGCCGATGGCTGTGGCTCAGAGGACACGCAAGGCAGCGCCCATACTGCCGGACGATCCGCTCTGGTACAAGGACGCAGTGATCTACGAGCTCCACGTCCGCGCGTTCTTCGACAGTAACGGCGATGGAGTCGGCGACTTCCCTGGGCTCACTGCCAAGCTCGACTACCTCGAAGACTTGGGGATCACTGCGGTCTGGCTGCTGCCATTCTACCCCTCGCCACTCCGGGACGACGGGTACGACATCGCCGACTACACCAGCGTCCATCCCGCCTACGGCTCCGTCCGCGACGCCCGCCATTTTATCCGCGAGGCGCACCGCCGGGGGATTCGGGTCATCAATGAGCTGGTGCTCAATCACACCTCCGACCAGCACCCCTGGTTCCAACGAGCGCGCCGCGCCGCCGCGGGAAGCGTCCACCGCAACTACTACGTTTGGAGCGAGACCCCCGATCGCTACCAGGAGGCCCGCATCATCTTCAAGGACTTCGAGACCTCCAACTGGGCCTGGGATCCAGTGGCCCAGGCGTACTACTGGCACCGCTTCTACTCGCATCAGCCGGATCTGAACTACGACAACCCGCGCGTGCGCCGGGCCATCTTTCGGGTGGTCGACTTCTGGCTGGAGATGGGTATCGATGGGATGCGGCTCGACGCCGTCCCTTACCTCTACGAGCGTGAGGGGACGAACTGCGAAAATCTGCCGGAGACGCACGCGTTCCTCAAGGAGCTGCGTCGCCACGTCGATGCCCGCTTCCCCAACCGCATGCTGCTGGCCGAGGCGAACCAATGGCCGGAGGACGCGGTCGCCTACTTCGGCGAGGGTGACGAGTGCCACATGGCCTTTCACTTCCCGCTCATGCCCAGGCTTTTTATGGCCATCCGCATGGAAGACCGGTTCCCCATCATCGACATCCTCAGCCAGACGCCCCCGATCCCTGATAGCGCGCAATGGGCCCTGTTCCTGCGCAACCACGACGAGTTGACGCTCGAAATGGTCACCGACGAGGAACGCGACTACATGTACCGGGTCTACGCCCGTGACCCGGTGGCCCGCATCAACCTGGGCATCCGGCGGCGCCTGGCACCCCTACTCGGGAACAACCGGCGCCGCATTGAACTGATGAATGGGCTCCTCTTCTCACTCCCTGGTACGCCAGTCATCTACTACGGTGACGAAATCGGTATGGGCGACAACATCTACCTGGGCGACCGCAACGGGGTGCGTACTCCGATGCAGTGGAGCAGCGACCGCAACGCTGGCTTTTCCACCGCCAGCCGCCAGCGTCTCTACCTGCCGGTCATCGTCGAGGCCGAGTACCACTACGAGGCGGTCAACGTCGAGGCGCAGCAGAACAATCCACACTCATTGCTCTGGTGGATGAAGCGCCTGATCGCGCTCCGCAAGCAGTACCGCGCCTTCGGGCGGGGCAGCCTGGAGTTCATCACACCGGAGAACCGGAAGGTTCTTGCGTATGTAAGGAAGTATGCGAATGAAACCATCCTCGTTGTTGCCAACCTCTCGCGCTTCGTCCAGGCTGCCGAGCTCGACTTGAGCGCCTACCGTGGGCTGGTACCGGTGGAACTCTTCGGCCGCACCGAGTTCCCCATCATTACCGAGCAGCCATACTTCCTGACCCTCGGCCCACACAGCTTCTACTGGTTCTCGCTGGAGCCACAGCGGGTCGGCGAAGAGCCCGCTGCGATCGAACTGGCAGATCTCGCCCTGGTGCCGAGTGTCCGGCGCGACGGCCAGCTCGACGTGGCTCCGGCGCGCCGGGCGCTGGAGTCGCTCCTCCCGGCGTACTTGCGCGGCCGGCGGTGGTTTGCCGGCAAGGCCCGCCGGATCAAGGCGACGCGGATCACCGAGCAGGTGCCGGTTCCCTACGGCCAGCGCAGTGCCGTCATCCTCTTTATCACCGTCGAATACACTGAGGGCGATCCCGAGACCTATGTCCTCCCAGTCACCTTGGTCGACGGCGAATTGGCCACACAGGTTATCGAGCGCCTGCCTCACTTCGTGCTGGCGAGGGCAAATGGCGCGGGAGGTGAAGGCGTTCTCGTCGATGCACTGGCGGATCCCGCGTTCGGGCTCGCGCTCGTGGAGGCGATCGGCCGTCGCCGGCGGTTCGCTGGCGAGACGGGTACCGTGCTCGCGCAACCCACCCGGGCGTTCCGGAGACTGATCGACCTCGGCAGGCCTGTGCCGGAGCCGGTGCTGAGCCGCGCCGAGCAGAGCAACAACTCGCTCGTCTATGGCGACCAGTTGATCCTGAAGCTCTTTCGCCGTGTGGAACCCGGACTCAACCCAGACCTGGAAATCGGTCGCTTCCTCACCGAGAAGGTCGCGTTCGAGCATATCCCTCCGGTCGCCGGAAGTCTCGAGTACCAGGCGGGAACGGGCGAGCCGATGACGCTCGGGATCCTGCAAGGCTACGTCGTGAACGAGGGAGACGCCTGGCAGTACACGCTCGACTCGCTCAGTGGCTACATCGAGCGAGTACTGGCCAGCCAGATGGAGCCGCCGGAGGTCTCGCTCGCGACGCCCCGGCTGCTGGCCTTGGTGGGGCAGGAGCCGCCGCCGGAAGCGTATGAGTTGATTGATACCTACATCGAAGCGGCGCACCTCTTGGGACGGCGCACCGCGGAGCTGCACGTCGCGCTAGCCGGTGAGCAAGAAGCCCCAGCGTTTAAGCCGGAACCGTTCTCCTCGCAGGATCAACGCTCGGTGTACGAGTCGATGCGAAAGTTCGCTGTCCAGACGCTTCAGGCCTTGCGCAACCAGCTCGTTCGCCTGCCCGAGCCAGTACGCGCAGACGCTGAGCGAGTTCTGGCCCGCGAAGCGGCTCTGTACGAGACCTACCGCGAGCTCTTGCGTCGCCCCATCCGCGCCAAGCGGATCCGTTGCCACGGCGACTATCACCTGGGTCAGGTGCTCTACACCGGCCGAGACTTCGTGATCATCGACTTCGAGGGTGAACCGGCGCGCCCCTTGAGCGAACGCCGGCTGAAGCGGCCGGCGCTGCTGGACATCGCTGGCATGCTGCGCTCCTTCCACTACGCAGCATACGCTGCGCTCTTCGAGCACGTGCAACGCGGGCTCATTGCGAACCCCGAGCAGGTCGAGCCGTGGCTCCGCTACTGGTATGCCTGGGTGGCGTCGCGTTTTCTCCAAGGCTACCTCGGCATCACCGGGCAGACGGGAATCCTGCCTTCCGATCCGGAAAGCCTGCGCGTGCTGCTCGACGCGTACCTGCTGGACAAGGCCGTCTACGAGATCGGCTACGAACTCGGCCATCGCCCGGACTGGCTGGCGATCCCCCTTCGCGGTGCCTTGGAACTGCTCCAATACGCGCAGGTAGCAAAGGTATGAGGTCGACAGGGTTCCGCGAGCTTCGTCAGCTCGCTTTCTCCCACGGCGTCCAGATCGCCTACCGAGATCTCCGGGGCCAACGACGGGTGGCTCGCCCGGAGGCACTGCTGGCCGTCCTGCGAGCGCTCGGGGTCCCGATCCAGCGGCCAGACCAGGCCCCTGAACTGCTTCGTGCTCGTCACGTCGCGCAGTGGCGCCGGCCCTGCGAGCCGGTCATCGTGGCCTGGGACGACGAGCCGGCACTCCTGCACCTGCGCCTGCCGGGCGAACGGACGAGCGGCTCGTTCGCCGCTCAGCTCCAGTTGGAGGATGGGTCGAGCCGGGAGCTGCGCGGAGACCTCGATCGCCTGCCGCTCGTCGGCCAAGCAGACGTCGAAGGCCGTCACTACACTGTCCGTAGGCTTCGGTTGCCCAATCGGCTGCCGTGGGGCTATCACCGGCTGACGCTCGAGATGCCCGGTGGCGACATCGTCAGCGCGACAGTCATCGCCGCGCCACGACGTGCCTGGATGCCGCGAAGCCCGCAGGCCCGCTTCTGGGGCACGTTCTTGCCGCTGTACGCGCTGGCCAGCGAGCGGAGCTGGGGTGCCGGCAACTTCAGCGACCTCGCGAGTCTGTCCGAATGGACGAGACGCCAGGGCGGACACTTCACCGGCACGCTGCCGCTTCTGGCAGCCTATCTCGACGAGCCCTGCGAGGTGAGCCCGTATATGCCGACGAGTCGCCTCTTCTGGAATGAGTTCTATGTCGACGTGACGGCAGTACCGGAATTCGAGAGGAGCGAGGCCGCTCGGGGACTGGTCGCCTCTCCCGCTTTCCAGGCAGAACTCCGTCGCCTCCGCAGCCAGCGTCTCATCGACTACCAGGCTGGCATGCGCCTGCGCCGGCACGTGCTGGAACTGCTCTCGCGCGCGTGCTGGGAGACACCCGGCCCCCGGCGCGACGAGCTCGAAGCCTGGCGCTCTGCCCACCCGGAAGCGGATCGGTACGCGCGCTTCCGGGCGACGGTCGAGCGGTACCGGGTGGGCTGGTCAGCCTGGCCAGAGCCCCAGCGCAGTGGCGACCTGCGCGAGGCCGATCCGACGGCTGTCCAGTACCATCTCTACGCGCAATGGGTAACCGAGCAGCAGCTCGGGCAACTGGTTCGACATGGCAGTGAGGGCGGGCTGGGGCTCTACCTCGACCTGCCGCTCGGCGTGCATCCTGAGGGATTCGACACCTGGCGCTATCGTGATCACTTTCTCCAGTCGGTCAGCGCTGGCGCGCCTCCCGACCCGTTCTTCGCGGAGGGCCAGGTGTGGGGGATCCCTCCACTGCACCCGGAGCGACAGCGCGAGGATGGCTACAGGTATCTCAGGGCCTGCTTCCGGCATCACCTGTGTCATGCCGGTATGCTCAGGATCGATCACGTCATGGGGCTGCACCGGCTCTACCTCGTGCCGGCCGGCAGCAGCGGCCGGGATGGTGTCTACGTCCGCTACCCTGCCGAAGAACTCTATGCGGTGCTCACGTTGGAGTCGCACCGCTGCCGCTGCGTCGTGGTGGGGGAGGATCTCGGCACCGTCCCGAGTTCGGTACGGCAGGCTATGGCACGACACGGGCTTCTGCGGATGTACGTCCTCCCCTTCGAGCTAAGACCTGGCGGCCAGGCCACTCCCCCACCACGGAACTCGCTCGCCTGCCTGGATACGCACGACCTGCCGCCGTTCGCCGCCCTCTGGGAGTCCTGGCCTGCTGAGGAGCGGCAGCGGTTGTTCTCCTGGTTACGACACCAGAGATGCCTCTCCGAAGCGGAAGATAGCGATGTCCACACAGCGCTCCGGGGCTTTTTGACCTTCCTCGCTGCTAGCCCCGCTCAGGCCGTCGTCATTAACCTCGAAGACCTCTGGCTGGAGACCGAACCACAGAACCGGCCCGGCACCGGCCCGGAGCAGCCGAACTGGCGTCGCAAGGCGCGCTACACCCTCGAAGACATCAAGGGATCGGCCGACATACGCGAGGTGCTCGCGCGCGTGAACCGGCTGCGACGACAAGGGGGTGAGTCATGACGACGCCGGTAGAGCGTGTCCGCTACGACGTCTCGCTTCTCACCGACGACGACCTCTACCTGTTCAACGAGGGGTCGTGGCTACGCGCCTACGAGAAGCTCGGGGCCCGTGTGGTGCAGAGCGGCGACGTGCGCGGCGTCTACTTCGCGGTATGGGCACCGAACGCCCAGAGCGTCTCGGTGATCGGCGACTTCAACAGCTGGACGCCGGGCCATCACCCGCTACGGCCACGCGGGAGCTCCGGCATCTGGGAGGGCTTCGTTCCAGGGCTGGCGGTGGGGACGCTCTACAAGTACCACATCCATTCGCACTACCACGACTACCAGGTACAGAAGGCCGATCCATACGGCTTTCTGCACGAGACACCGCCGCGCACCGCCTCGATCGTCTGGAGCCTCGACTACGAGTGGGGAGACCAGGAGTGGATGGCATCCCGGCGCGCGCACAATGGGTTCGAGGCGCCGATCAGCATCTATGAAGTGCACCTGGGCTCGTGGATGCGAGTGCCCGAAGAGGGCAACCGCTGGCTGACCTACCGGGAGCTTGCGCCGCGGCTCGCCGAGCATGTCGAGCGTCTCGGCTTCACCCACGTCGAGTTCCTCCCGGTGATGGAGCACCCCTTCTACGGCTCCTGGGGCTACCAGATCACCGGCTACTTCGCCCCGACCAGCCGCTACGGCATGCCTCAGGACTTCATGTACCTGATCGACTACCTCCACCAGCACGGCATCGGCGTGATCCTCGACTGGGTGCCCTCGCACTTCCCGAACGACGAGCACGGCCTGATCTACTTCGACGGCACGCACCTCTACGAGCACGCCGACCCACGCAAGGGCTTCCACCCGGACTGGCGCAGCGCCATCTTCAACTACGGTCGCAACGAGGTGCGTACGTTCCTGCTCTCGAGCGCCCTGTTCTGGCTGGACCGCTACCACGCCGATGGCCTCAGAGTCGACGCGGTGGCCTCGATGTTGTACCTCGACTACTCGCGCCGGCCAGGGGAGTGGATCCCCAATGAGTACGGAGGGCGAGAGAACCTCGAGGCCATCGCTCTCCTGCGGCGGCTCAACGAGGAGGTCTACCGCCACTACCCCGACGTGCAGACGATCGCCGAGGAGTCGACCGCCTGGCCGATGGTCTCGCGCCCGACCTACGTCGGCGGTCTGGGGTTCGGGATGAAGTGGGATATGGGCTGGATGCACGATACGCTCTTCTACCTGTCCCGTGACCCGATCTATCGCAAGTACCACCACGGGCAGCTTACCTTCCGGATGATCTACGCGTTCAACGAGAACTTCGTGCTCCCGCTCTCGCACGACGAAGTGGTCCATGGCAAGGGCTCGCTGCTCGCCAAGATGCCGGGTGACGACTGGCAGAAGTTCGCGAACTTGCGCTTGCTCTACGGCTACCAGTACACCCAGCCAGGCAAGAAGCTCCTGTTCATGGGCGCCGAGATCGGCCAGTGGCGCGAGTGGGATCACGAGAGCAGTCTCGACTGGCATCTCCTCGCCTACGAGCCACACCAGGGCATCCAGTGCTGGCTCGAAGACTTGAACCGCCTGATGCGCGAAGAGCCGGCGCTGCATGAGCTCGATTTCGCCCCTGACGGCTTCCAATGGATCGACTGCAACGACGCCGAGAACAGCGTGCTGAGCTACCTGCGGCTGGCGAAGACGCCCGGGCAGGAGCTGCTGATTGTCTGCAACTTCACACCGGTACCGCGCCAGAACTACCGGGTCGGCGCGCCGCGGGGAGGGTTCTGGCGGGAGATCCTCAACAGCGACGCCAGGGAGTACGGTGGCTCCGGCTGGGGGAACCTCGGCGGCGTCGAGGCGGTGCCGGTTGCCTGGCACGGCCGGCCCTACTCGCTGAACCTGACGCTGCCGCCGCTCGCCATCATCGTGCTCAAGCGAGCAGACTGAACCTTCTCCCGGCTGCGCTGGGCTCGCTACCAGCAGGCGCAGCCAGGCGTCGTCAGAGGGATGAAGGGAGCGATCACGATGACCGATCTCACGCTCGGCGCCATCTACCTCGGCGAGCGGCGTGCTCGCTTCACCGTGTGGGCACCGAAGGTCGAGCGGCTTGCGCTGCACCTGCTGACCCCACGCGAGCGGCTGGCTCCGATGGAGCGCGGGGAGCGCGGCTACTGGAGCGTCATCGCGACGGACGTCGAGCCCGGAACACGGTACTGGTACCGGCTGGAGGGCGAGCGCGATCTCCCCGACCCCGCGTCTCGCTGGCAGCCGCTCGGCGTGTACGGCCCGTCGGCAGTGGTCGACCCGGGAAGCTTCGCCTGGACCGACCACGACTGGCGTGGGTTACCGCAAGATGCCCTGGTCTTCTACGAGCTGCACATCGGCACCTTCACCCCGGAAGGGACGTTCGATGCTCTCGTCTCCTACCTGCCTGACCTGGCCGAGCTGGGGATCACGGCGATCGAGCTGATGCCGGTGAGCCAGTTCCCCGGCGAGCGCAACTGGGGCTACGACGCCGCCTACCCCTTCGCCGTCCAGCACTCGTACGGCGGCCCTGATGGCCTGCGCCGGCTCGTCGATGCCTGTCACCGGCAGGGGATCGCAGTCTTCCTCGACGTGGTCTACAACCACCTCGGCCCGGAGGGCAACCCCCTAGGGGAGTACGGGTTCTACTTCACCGAGCGCTACCGCACACCCTGGGGCCCGGCCATCAACTTCGACGGGCCGGCGAGCGACGAGGTGCGCCGGTACGTCGTCGAGAACGCGGTGATGTGGCTGCGTGAGTACCACATCGACGGCTTTCGGCTGGATGCCGTGCACGCTATCCTCGACCAGCGGCCGCTCCACATCCTCGAAGAGCTCGCCGAGGTCATCCACCGCGAGGCCGAGCGCCAGGGTCGCCTGATCCACGTCATCGCCGAGAGCGATGCCAACGACCCCCGGCTGATCGCTCATCCGGCCGCTGGCGGCTACGGGCTGGATGGCATCTGGAGCGACGACCTCCACCACAGCCTGCACGCGCTCCTGACCGGCGAGCGCCAGGGCTACTACCAGGACTACGGCTCGCTCGATCACCTGGCCCGGGCACTCCGCTCCGGCTTCACCTATACCGGCCAGTATTCGCCCCACCGGCACCGGAGCCACGGGCGACCGGCCCCGCTGGCCCAGCCCCGGCAGTTCGTGGTCTGCGCGCAGAACCATGACCAGGTGGGCAACCGGGCGGCCGGAGAGCGCTTAAGCCAGCTCGTCTCCTTCGCCCAGCTCAAGCTGGCTGCGGCGTCGGTCATCCTCTCGCCGTACCTACCCTTGCTGTTCATGGGCGAGGAGTATGGCGAGACGGCGCCGTTCCAGTACTTCACCAGCCACAGCGACCCAGATCTGGCCCGCACGGTGCGGGAGGGGCGACGGCGGGAGTTCGCCGCCTTCGCCTGGGGCGAAGAGGTTGCCGACCCGCAAGATCCGGCCACGTTCGAGCGCTCGAGGCTGCAACACGCGCTGCGTGAGCAGCCCCACCATGCCGCACTGCAGGAGTTCTACCGGGAGCTGCTGCGTCTGCGGCGGAGTATCCCAGCACTGGCGACGCTCGACCGTGAGGGCTTGGACGTGCAGGTCCGCGAGGAACACCGGTCGATCGTCGTGCGCCGGCAAGCCGGAGAGAGCCGCGTTTGCCTGCTCCTGTGCTTCGCCGAGCAGCCCCAGACTATCCCGCTCAGCCTGGAACCGGGGGCATGGAGTGTCCGGCTCGACTCAGAAGCCGAGCGCTGGAACGGGCTGGGAAGCCAGCTCGGCGAGCGAATTCGGGCTGGTGGCGTGCTACACTTGCCTGTTCAGCCCTGGTCGGCTGTCCTGCTAGTGCATGCGGTGAGCGGCTGACGGCCGGGATGTAGACGCCCAGCACACGGGCGAACCACGGCATCAGGCACGTGGTCGCCTGGTTGGTAACCGCTCTGGGAGCACACGCGAACGGGATCGAGATGAGGTACATCTGTATCCACGGCCATTTCTACCAGCCACCACGCGAGAACCCTTGGCTGGAAGTCGTCGAGCTCCAGGACTCAGCGTATCCCTATCACGACTGGAATGCGCGGGTCACCGCCGAGTGCTATGGGCCGAATGCCTGGTCGCGCATCCTCAACAGCGAGGGGCGAATCGTCAAGATCGTCGACAACTACGCCCGCATCAGCTTCAACTTCGGCCCGACGCTGCTGGCCTGGCTGGCCGAGCAGGAGCCGGCGGTCTACCAGGCGATCCTGGCGGCCGACCGTGAGAGCCAGGTGCGCTTTGACGGCCACGGCTCGGCGATGGCGCAGGCGTACAACCACATCATCATGCCCCTCGCCAACTCGCGGGACAAGCGCACCCAGGTGATTTGGGGCATCCGTGACTTCGAAGCACGCTTTGGCCGCACACCGGCCGGCATGTGGCTGCCCGAGACTGCCGTCGACCTCGAGACGCTCGACATCCTAGCCGAGCACGGCATCGCCTTCACCATCCTCGCTCCGCACCAGGCGAAGCGGGTGAGGCCGCGCGAAGGCGGAGAGTGGCAGGACGTCTCTGATGGCGAGGTCGAGACCACCCGGCCGTATCTCGTGAGCCTGCCCTCTGGCCGATCGATTGCGGTCTTCTTCTACCATGGGCCGATCTCGCGGGAGATCGCCTTCGGCGACCTGCTCAACAGCGGCGAGCGCTTCGCCCAGCGCTTGCTCGCGGCGGCTTGGGACGCGAAAGGCGAGCCGCTCGTCCACGTAGCGACCGATGGAGAGACCTACGGCCACCATCACCGCTTCGGAGACATGGCGCTCGCCTTCGCGCTCGAGCGCATTGAGTCCAGCTCCGATGTCGCGCTAACCAACTACGCGGCCTACCTAGCGCAGCATCCTCCGACCTGGGAGGTCGAGATCCAGGAATTTACCTCCTGGAGCTGCATCCATGGGGTCGAGCGCTGGCGCAGCAATTGCGGCTGCAATACCGGGGCGCATCCCGGATGGACGCAGGCGTGGCGCGCGCCGCTGCGCGAGGCGCTCGACTGGCTACGCGACACGCTGGCGCCCCTGTACGAGCGGATGGGCAGCGAGCTCTTCACCGATCCCTGGGCGGCCAGGGACGACTACATCAGCGTCATCCTCGACCGCGCCGAGGACAACATCACCCGCTTCCTGGAACGCTGGCAGCGCCGGACGCTCGAGCCGGACGAGCGAGTGACGGCGCTCAAGCTCCTGGAGCTGCAGCGCATGTCGCTGCTGATGTATACGAGCTGTGGCTGGTTCTTCGACGAGATCTCCGGCATCGAGACGGTGCAGGTGCTCCAGTATGCCGGGCGTGTGATCCAGCTCGCTGAGGAACTCTTCGGTGACCGGTTCGAGGAGCAGTTCCTGGCGATCCTGGAAAAGGCGCCGAGCAACATCCCCGAGATCGGCAACGGACGAGTCGCCTACGAGCGGTTTGTGCTCCCAGCGCGCGTCGATCTCCCGAAAGTCGCGGCGCACTACGCGGTCAGCGCTCTCTTCGAGGGCTACTCAGAATCGACCACCATCGCGTGTTACCAGATCGACCGGATGGCACACGACCTGCAACAAGCTGGTCGAGCCCGTTTGATGATGTGCCAGATCCGGGTGAAGAGCTTCGTCACTGAGGAGTCTGACACGTTCAACGTCGCTGCACTTCACCTCGGCGATCACAACGTCATAGCTGGCGTGCGCGGCGATCACGACGAGCAGGCGTACCGGAAGCTGGTCGCCGCGCTCACGGCGAGCTTCGCGCGGGCCGATATCCCGGAGACGATCCGCGCGCTCGACGCGTACTTTCGGCCGGCCACCTACTCGCTCCGGACGCTCTTCCGCGATGAGCAGCGGAAGATCCTTGATCTGATCCTCGCCTCGACACTGCAAGAGGCCGAAGAGCTGTATCGCCACCTGTACGAGGATAGCCAGCCGCTCATGCGCTTCCTCACCGACCTCGGCGTGCCGATCCCTCCAGCGTTCCAGACCGCGGCCCGCTTCACCGTTAACGCCGATCTACGCCGGGAGATTGAGTCTCCACAGCCCGACTTCGAGCGGATCGACCAGCTCTTCCGCGAGGCCGAGACCTGGCACCTAGACCTGGATCAGCATGGGCTCGCCTACGCCCTGCAGCGAGCGCTGGAGCGAGCTGCCGAGCGCTGGCGGGTCACCCCGGAAGACCCCGATCTGCTGCGACTACTGACCGGCCTGTCCTCGGTCGCACCAGGCCTGAAGGAGTCGGTCAACACTTGGCACGTGCAGAACATCGTCTACGAGGTCCTGCACACGGTCTACCCGCAGATGAGCTGGCGTTACGAGCGGGGCGACGACGCGGCGCTGGAGTGGATCCACGTCTTCCGGCAACTCTGCGACGCCCTCTGGATCGCTGCTGAGTGAGTCCAGCCATGCACGTGCCGACGGCGACATACCGGCTTCAGCTCAGCCCGGCCATGACCTTCGACCAAGCACGTGCAATCGTCCCCTATCTCGCTGCGCTCGGCGTCTCCGATCTCTACCTCTCGCCGATCTTCCAGGCCCGCAGCGGGAGCACCCACGGCTACGACGTGACCGATCCGACCCGGATCAGCTCCACTCTCGGCGGGCCTGAGGGATTCGCTCGTCTGAGCGCGGCCCTCCGCGAGCACAGCCTGGGGCTCGTGCTCGATATTGTGCCGAACCACCAGGCAGCCCACGAGGAGAACCCGCGCTGGCGGGCCGTCCTCCAGCACGGCCGGGCCTCGCCGGATGCCCGCTTCTTCGATCTCGACTGGGATCCTCCGTGGCCCGGCTTCGCGGGGCAGCTCCTGTTGCCGGTCCTCGGCCGGCGCTACGCCGAGGCGCTCTGGGCCGGCGAGGTGCAGTTGGGCTGGGACGACGACGGCTTCGCTCTCCACTACGGCGACCGCTGTCTCCCACTGAACCGGTACGGCTGGGGAATAGCGCTGGAAGCGGTCGCCGAGACGCTGTCGCGGCATTCCGACCCAACACTCCGCCGCGCCATCGAGCGGCTGGCCGTGCAGGGGGAGGCGGGAGTCCTGGCGCCTGACGCGGCAGCCCAGCAGCTCCACGCGCTGCTGCGAGCGTTCCCCGGGCTGGAGCGGGCCATCGCCGCCACGCTCGCCCGCTTCGATCCGCGCACTGGGGCGGAGGCAATCCAGCGGCTCGACCGGCTTATCGCGGCCCAGCACTACCGGCCAGCGTTCTGGCGCAGCGCCATCAGCCAGCTCAACTATCGCCGCTTCTTCGACATCGCCGACCTCACTGGGGTCCGCGTGGAAGACCCGCTCGTCTTCGACGCGACCCACCGCCTGATTGTTGATCTCCTTCGCTCTGGCCAGGTCAGTGGCCTCCGAATTGATCATATCGATGGGCTAGCCGACCCCGACGGCTATCTGGAGATGCTCCATCGACGCGTGTGGCACGCGCTGGACGACCGGCCGGCGAGCCAAGAAATGCCGTGTTACATCGTGGTGGAGAAGATCCTGACCGGCGACGAAAAGCTCCCAGAGGAGTGGCCGGTCGCCGGGACGACCGGGTATGAGTTCGCGCGGCAGGTGACGCGGCTTTTCCTCCATCCGGAAGGGAGCGCGCGGCTGTATGTGGCCAACACCGCCCTGTCGGTTGCCGGGATAGCGTGGGCCGAGGCCGAGCGATGGGCACAGGCACCGGTGATCTCGACCGGGCAGCCACCGGGCAGCGTGACCGTGCGCCTGGTCACCGGACACCAGACGAGCGAGATACCGACCTTTGCCGAAGTCGCTGACCAGGCGCGCAGGCAGGTTCTGCACGAGCTCTTCGGCGCCGAGCTCGACGTGCTGGCGAGCCGTTTGGCGGGGCTGGCCCGGCTGCACCCCGAAGGGCGAGACTTGACCGTGGGCGAGCTGCGCCGGGCGCTGTTCGAGGTCACCGCGACGCTCCCGGTCTACCGCACCTACCGCAGCCAGCGGCCTCTGCGGCCGGCTGAGCAGGCATGCATCGAGCAGGCGCTGGCCGAGGCCAGGCAACGCTGGCCGGAGGGCGAGGCGGCACTCGCTTTCCTCGAGCTGGTGCTGCTTGCCCCGGACTGGCCCGGCGAGGACTGGCTTGGCTTCGTCCGCCGCTGGCAGCAGCTCACCGGCGCGGCGATGGCGAAGGGGGTAGAAGACACCGCGCACTACCGCGATGTCCGCCTGCTGGCTCTCAACGAGGTCGGCGCCGAGCCGGCTGACGGGCCGCTGGCGCCCGAGAACTTCCATCACTGGTGCCGCGCGCGGCAAGAGCACTGGCCGTACACCCTGAACGCGACCTCGACTCACGACACCAAGCGCAGCGAGGATGCGCGCGCCCGGCTCTGTGTTCTAGCCGATCTGCCAGACGTCTGGCAGGTGGCGGTCGGCCGCTGGCGCGAGTACGCTGCGCCCTTCCGCACAATCGTCGATGGTGAGCCGGCCCCCGACCCGGCGATGGAGCTGCTCTGCTACCAGTCGCTCCTCGCTGCCTGGCCGCTCGACCCGGCCGAGCAGGCCGGATTCCTGCCGCGACTCCAGGGCTATCTCGTCAAGGCGGCGCGGGAAGCCAAGCTGCGCACCAGCTGGCTCGCCCCGAACCAGGTGTACGAGCAGGCGCTGGTGCGCTTCGCCGAGGCGTTGCTGACCGACCGGCGAGCGGAGCCTTTCCGCGACGACTTCCGCCGCCTGTGGCAGGCTGTCGCCTTCCACGGCGCCCTCGCCAGCCTGGCACAGACCGCAATCAAGCTGACGGCGCCGGGCGTGCCCGACCTCTACCAGGGCTGCGAGCTGTGGTGCTTCTCACTGGTTGACCCCGACAACCGCTGGCCGGTCGACTTCACCCGCCGGGAAGCCGCACTCCGAGCCTTGCACGTAGCCAGCGACCTGCCGGCGCTGGCCGAAGACCTGCTCGAGACCTGGGAAGACGGCCGGATCAAGCTCCACCTTACGACCCGGCTACTCCACCTGCGACGAGAGCACCCCGAGCTGTTCGCGACTGGGAGCTACCTGCCACTGGCCGGCGACGGGCCGCGCGCGGAGTTCGTGGTCGCGTTCATCCGCCGGCAGGGCGAGGTCTGGAGCCTGACCGCGGTACCGCGCTTCACTGCCCGGCTGGTCGAGTGGGAGGGTGGGCTGCCGGCGCGGTGCTACCCCCTCGGGCAGCCGGGCTGGGGAGACACAGCACTTATGCTGCCGGACGGCGCACCTCGTCGCTGGCGGTGCCGGTTGACCGGTCAGGTTGTCGAGGCGACGACGGGAGAGCCGTCGCGGCTGCCGCTGGCAGGGGCCTTCGGGCGCTGGCCGGTGGCTGTGCTCGTCGGTGATGGGCAAACTGGGCGAGCCTAAGCGATCCACCTTGCCCTGGCCTGTGGAGCGCGAATGCCGGGAGCGGGATCCGGCCTACCAGTGGTAGGGACGCGCGGATATCCCCTCACACTTCGCGGCCTGTCCACTGGGCTCGGCGGCCGTGAAGCGTCCGAACAGCGATTCGCGGTTATGCCGGGGGGCCGGTGAGCAACTCGCGCAGCTCAGCCTCGCGCTGCTGTTTGGTGACGATAAACAGCTCGTCGCCTGGCTCGATGACGGTCTGACCAGTCGGGATGATCAGCTCACCGTGGCGCAAGATCGCGGTGATGATCACCTCGGGCGGAAGTTCAAGCTGCCAGATCGGCTGGTGGATCACCGGCGAGTCCTCGGCGACCTTGGCTTCGACGATGGCGAGATCGGCGTGGCGCAGTGCCATCAGGTGAACGAAGGGGCGCTCGGGGATCTGTTGCTCGATGATGCTGAGAATGACGTTCGTCTGGCTGACCGTCACGTCGATGCCCAGCTTACGGAAGAGCTCCTCGTTCTTGGGGTTGTTGACGCGGGCGATCGTCCGCCGAACCCTGAAGCGCTCGCGGGCCATCTGGCAGATCACGAGGTTGTCCTCGTCATCGCCGGTCACGGCGATGACCACGTCGGCCCGCCCGGCTCCAGCAGCGGCCAGCGTTGCCACCTCCGCGCCGTCGCCCTGCATGACGATGGCGCCAAACCGATCGCGGTAGACCTGCACCTTTGCCGGGTTCTTCTCGACCAGGAAGACCTCGTACCCTTCATTGACGAGCGTCTTGGTTAAGTAGTAGCCGACTTTGCCGCCGCCGACGACGATGATGTACATAGCAGGGCTCCTAGCGCGTGGTTACATTCCGCTGCTCTGGCCTCAGTCGGAGACGCGGGTCGGATGACCCTCACGGACTTGCTCCTCGATCATGTCGGCTACTGTGCGGGTCGGGCAGATCACGGTCAGGCCCAACCGGCGATAGACCTCCGCGCGTTCGGGGTCATAGATCCGGAGGATCACCTTGGGCACGTGGTAGACCACCTGGGCGATCTGTGCCGCCATGATGTTGGTGTTGTCATCCTCGGTGACGGCGATGAAGACATCGGCCGATTCAATCCCGGCCGAGCGGAGGACGTCCTCATCGATCCCGGTACCGAGGACGAGCTGACCTGGGAACCGCTCCGGCAAGCGGCGGAACGACTCCTGTCGCTGGTCGACCAGCGAGACCCGGTGCCCCTCGGCCGCGAACTCGGTCGCGAGTCGACTGCCGACGCGACCGCAGCCAACGATGACGATTCTCATACGCTTGTCTCGCTCTCGCTTGCGACCCGGATGACGATAACATCGCACGGGGCGTTATCGAGGATGTAGGGCAGCGTCTCACCTTGAGTCAGCACTCCAAGGTGCCATCGACTCATTGTTGCCATGATGATCGCGTCCGCTGCCCGCTCGATGGCCTCGTCCACGATTGCTGCCGCCGCCATCCGCGCTTGGAGGAGCTCCGTCGTCACTCGCTTCCAGCGGCCACGAGCCACCCGCTGCGCGTAGCTCGCGGCAGTCTCGAGGATGCTTGTGCCCTGCTCGATCTGATCGGGCAGTTCGCTGTCGAGCGCGTACCGTTGCGGCACCTCGACGACGTACACCAGCGTCAGCCAGGTCTCAGCAGAGCCGCAGATTGCCGCAGCGAGCTCGATCGCCCGGCGGTCACCGGGCAGCCCACTCACCGGTACGATGATACGCCGATACACGTGCTTCTACTCCCACACGATTGCTGTTCACTTGTCCTCACAGCCCACACGGCGTCAGCCATAAGTATTCACCTGCCGACAGGGTAGAGCGTCATACCCCCAGCACAAGCCGACGGATGAGCGGCTCCGGCAGACCCGCGCTGCGCATCTCCTCCTGCACCTGCTCGATCGCGTAGGGGACGCGGTGGAAGCTGACGGCTCCCTCGTCGGGGTCATAGATCGCATACGCAGCGCGTGGATCGCCGTCCCGCGGCTGTCCGACCGCTCCAGGGTTGATCATGTACCGGTCGTCGCCCAGTCGAATCCGGTCACCATGACGCGGCGCATAGGGCGGCAGGCCACGGAGCGCTTCCCGCTCCCGAATCACGAACGGCACGTGCGTGTGACCGAAGAAGCAGATGGCTGTATCGAAGTAGTTGAAGTTCACCGCTGCCAGGTGCGCGTTGTAGACATACTCCCACACCGGGTTTCTCGGACTGCCATGGACGACGGTCGATGCGCCGGAGATCACCCGGTTCGGCAGCCCTTCGAGGTACGCCAAGTGTTCTCGGCCGAGCTGGGCGATCGTCCAGCGAAGCGCGTACTGAGCAATCGGGTTGAACCCTTCGAGGGCAGCTCGCCCGAGACAAGCCCAGTCATGGTTACCGACGACACTCACTTCCGTGGCGATAGACTGCACACGTTCCACGCACTCTCGTGGGCGCGGGCCATACCCGACGATGTCGCCCAGGCACCAGACATCGTCAACTGAACCGGCGGCGGCGAGAACCGCTTCGAGTGCGACGAGGTTGGCATGAATATCGGCGACGATCAGGATGCGCACAAAGTGTCTCCAAACACCGTGTTCACGTCGACGGCGTGATCACCTGCTGTAGCGCACACCCTCGACTACCGCGGCCAGACCGTCCAGCGCCCCGAACATCCTGCCCTGGAAGAATGTCCAATAGTTCACAGCCCGTCGATCATGGCCGGTAGTATAGCCGAGCCAGGACGCGTCAGTGCGGGCAACGCGCGCTCTTCGTGTGTGCAGGGCGTACCCAGCTGGTAAATTCTGTCGCAACGGAGCATGATAAGAGCGAGCGGCGCTGACGAGCTCGGGATACGGCTGCGCTGAGCCATTTGCCGTAACAAGGGAGGGTCTCCATGGTACAGGAAGGGCAGGACTGGAGGTCAGTGGGCTTGATGGCTGGGGGAGCGCTCGCGCTCGGCCTGGCGCTGGCTGCGCTGCGCGCGCGGCGACGCCCGAAGACGCTCCGGCAGCGGCTGGCCGAGGAGATCGATGTCCGCTCCGCGCTCGAAGCTCTGCGGGGAGCGATGGGGGAGGTGCGCGAATCTCTACCGGAAGACGGCCGGGTGGTACGGCAAGTGGTCGAGCACCGGCTGAGGCCGCTGGTAGTCGCCACCCGGCGCGAGTTACCAAAGCGCACGCGGCGAGCCATGAAGCAACTCGAAGCCGAGCGTGAGCACCTGACCAAGCTGCTGGAGCGCGAGGTGGCACCGGCGACGCAACGGCTGGCCCAGGAAGCGTTGCGTGAGGCCGAGGAGCTCCTGGGTGTCGCCCGGCAGCGCGCTGAAGCGGTGACGGGTCGCGTGTCCACGGAGTTGCCGGAGCGTGCTCGCGAGCGCGCGGGCGTCGTCCTGGGCATGGTGAGCCAGCTCGCTCCGGCCCGCACCCGCCGCCGTGGCGGACGGCTCCGCGCCGGTACCCAGGCCGCGCGTGAGATCCCACGCCGGCTGGTGACACGCGTGGCGAGGACGCTGCAAGAGACCGCAGCGATCGGTTTCTGGGCCGGCGCGACCGGGGCACTCGTCTACTTCGGCTTGCTGAACGACGAGCAGCGGGCGCGTGTCCGTCGGGCTGTACGCACAAGCTGGGTGCAGATCCAGGATCTGTGGGCCGACTTTCGGGGTGAAGACACGGCTTTCGCCGACCTATCGCAGTGAGTGCCGACTGCCTTCGCCCCTCTCCACTCGCTTTCGCCCAGAGTGGGCAGACGTGAGCCTCCTCCGTTCACACAGGCGACGTGCAAGGAGGGACGCCTGGCCAGGTGCCCCTCCTGCTGGTTCGGCGCCCGGCCACTGGCGGCCACGCCGCCCGAACTCGACACCGCCCATCGAGGTGTGCCGTCGTCGGCTCGCCCCAGACGGCAGCCGAAGGCCGTTTCGGCCTAGGACGCGCTCTTCACTGCCTCTGCAAACAGGTCGAGGAACTCTTCGGCCTGGCGCTGGTTGATGATGAGTGGCGGGATCACGCGGATCACCTGGTCGTGCTCACCGGCAGTGATCAGCAGTGTCCGCAGCTCCTGGGCGCGCTGGATCACCTGCTTGACCGCATCGGGGTTAGGTGAACGATCGGGCTTGACAAGCTCGACGCCGATCATCAGCCCCAACCCGCGCACCTCGCCGATCACCGGGAACTCGTCCTGCAGCTCCCGGAGCTGGGCCATCAGGAAGGTGCCGATCCGCTCGGCGTTCTCCGGCAGCCGCTCCTCGCGCATGACCTCGAAGGTCGCCACGCCTGCGGCACAGGCGACGGCGTTGCCACCGTACGTCCCGCCGTGGGCGCCGGGCGCCCACCTGTCCATCAGCTCGCGGCTGGCGACGACCGCCGAAAGCGGCAGGCCGGAGGCGATCCCCTTCGCGACCGTCACGATGTCGGGCACGATCTCGAAGTGCTCGAAGGCCCACATCCGGCCGGTACGCCCCACTCCGGTCTGGATCTCATCGACGATCAGCAGGATCTCGTACTGGTCGCACAGCCGGCGGAGGTTCTGGAGGAAGCGCTTGGGCGGCAGGATATAACCGCCCTCGCCGAGCATCGGCTCCACGATGATGGCGGCCACGTCGTCGGGCATGACCATCGTCTCGAAGAGACGCTCCAGCTCGGCCAAGCAGGCGAGGTCGACCTCATCCGGCGGCACCCCGTAGGGGTTGCGGAACGGGTAGGGGTAGGGGGCGTAGTAGATCGAGGGCACCAGCGGCTCGTAGTGGCCACGAACCTTCACCCGGGAGCTAGTGAGCGCCATGGCCAGATGCGTGCGCCCGTGGAACGCGCCCCGAAAGGCGATGATTGCCGGCCGGCCGGTGGCGGCCTTGGCCAGCTTGACGGCCCCCTCGACCGCCTCGGCACCGGAGTTGCTGAAGAAGACCTGGTTCAGCTTTGGTGGCATCGTCGCGGTGATGGCCTGAGATAGCCGCATCATCGGCTCGTGCGCCAGAATGTTGGCCTGGGCGTGGATGATCTTGCCGGCCTGCTCGCGGATCGCGGCGACGACCTTGGGGTGGCAGTGCCCGGTATTGACGACCGCGATCCCTGAGGTGAAGTCGGCCCACCGCTGGCCATGGATGTCCCAGACGTACAGCCCCTCCGCGCGGTCCACCACCACCGGCGAGTACCGCGTGAGGACACGGGGGATGATCTCGAGCGGGTTTAACTCCGGTGCCGCCATCGCGATGCTCCTTCCTGACCAGGCCGAGCTGACGCCGCATGCCGTTACAGCTCGTGTAGGAGAGCGATCAGTAGGGCCGTGCGCTCGATCAGACCACTGATCCGAATGTACTCATGCTCGGCATGGCCGCCGTCGCCGGGACAACCCAACCCATCAATTGTGGGTATGCCGAGCGCGGCAGTGAAGTTGCCGTCGCTCGCACCGCCAGTCGCGGCCTCGGCCAGCTCGAGGCCGATCGCTCGCCCGATCTCGCGGGCACGCTCAAAGGCGGCGAGGATGACTGGCGTGCGCTCCATCGGCGGCCGGTTGAGCCCGCCGTCGATCGACACTTCGGCGCCGGGCAACCACGGGCGACTGCCGCGGATCGCCGCGACCACCCGCTCGGCCTCTGACATCGTCGCCACGCGCAGGTCGACTCGCGCCCATGCCTCCTCAGCGACGACGTTCGGGCGTGTCCCACCGCCGACGACGCCCACGTTGACGGTCGTGCCCAGGCTGAAGTCGGTCAGGCTGTGCAGGTAGTTCACCTGGTTGGCGAGTTCCTGGATCGCGCTGACCCCCTTCTCCGGATCAGCGCCCGCATGGGCCGCTCGGCCGCGGATGCGCACGGTGAAGATGCCGACCCCTTTGCGCGAGGTCTTGAGCGCGCCCATCGGTGGAACCGGCGGCTCCAGGCAGAGCACGTAGCCGCTCTGCCGTGCCAGCTCCTCGATCAACGGCCGGGAAACCGGGCTGCCAATCTCCTCCTCTGTGTTGATCAGCCAGCGGATCGGGCGGTGCTCCAGGCCGCGCTCTTCGAGCCAGCGTATTGCCTCCAGCATCATCGCGACGCTGGCCTTCATGTCGAAGACGCCGGGGCCACGGGCAACGTCATCTTCCACGACGAACGGCCGGCGCTCGATGGTGCCGAGTGGCCAGACCGTATCGATGTGGGTCATGACTAGCAGCGGCTCGGCCTCTCGCCCGCGGGCCGGCCACGATGCCACCGTAAGGTCGCCATACTCGGCCTGGGGATAGACGGCCACCTCGGCGCCCAGCTCGCGACAGCGTTCCTGGAGCAGCCTGGCCAGCCGGTCGACGGCAGCCTTGTCAGTGCTGGGCGACTCGAGTGTGACGATCTCTCGCAGGCTCTCGAGCAGTGCCTTGCGCCGGCACGCCACCTCATTGATCAGGTTCATGCAGCTCGTCCTCTTCCTCCGTAGGCAGGTCGAAGCGCTGCGTCGCCGGCCGGTAGCGCCAGGCTTCGGGGTCGAGCCGGCCGGTGCCAGTGTTGCGCGACCACTCCGAATAGCCGGCAGGCCGCGGCTGGCTGAAGTGGCGGAGGTTCGCCTCGAGATCGATGTAGCGGTCGGCTGCTTCCATCAGCTCGACCGAGGTGTTGCGCGGCGTCGAGGCGACCTCGACGCGCAGGCCCAGGCGCTGCGCGCTCTCGACGAGGTAGGTGAAGTCCCCATCGCCGCTCACCAGCACGGCGACGTCGAAGTGCGGCGCCTGGGTCAGGAGGTCGACTGCCAGCTCCAGATCGAGGTCGCCTTTGAGCGAACCGTCCGGCAGGCGCTTCAGCGACTTGGTCACGACTCGGAAGCCGTTGCGCCGCAGCCAGGTCAGGAACGGCACGGCGGTGCTGTCGTCTCCGGAGAGCGCGACGTACGCGTAGGCGCAGTAGAGACGGCGTCCCGCGACCAGGAATTCGAGCAGCTTCGTGTAGTCGATCCGCACGCCGAGATCACGTGCCGTGAAGTAGAGGTTCGACATGTCGAAGAACACGGCGACGCGGTCGAGCTTTTCCGGCTGAATCATGTGTTGCCCTGACTTCCTCCAGATAAGGCCATCTGGCTTTCCTGCGTGTCGCTACGAGGTATCCACATTCGATCCCGAGTTCTCCCAATCCATCCCCGATGCGCGAGCTTAGAGGCGTGCGGTGACGATGGGGAGATCCTTCATCGTCACCAGGCCAGGTGCATGCTCGACCACGCGCGGCACGGCATTGAGCGCGATCGCGGTCGTCGCACGATCCCCCTGGAGGCCACCTGGGATGATCAGCTCAAGCGGCGTCGGCCCTTCGAGCAGAACCTTGTCGTAGGCCGGGTCGGCGTCCAGGTACATGCGCAGGTGGAGCGTGATCTTCTCCTCACCCCCTACGTAACCCCGCCCGAGTTGCTCGACGCCGCACACGTACCCCGGCTCCACTGTGAAGTACTGGGTCGTGATCCGCCGCTCGGCGATCACCGGTTCGATCGACTCGCGGTAGTCGTCCAGCTCCCAGCCGAGTCCAGCCGCGATCAGGTAGACCGACTCCTGCAGCCCGACGTGCCGCACCGTGCCGGTGGCCACCAGCTCGCGGAACTCCTGAACGGTTTTGCCCGATCCGATCTTGGCTTGCAATGGACGGCGCCGCGTCGAGGCGTTCTGGACGCGCTGCACCCGAACGGCAGTAACCGCCTGTGCGATGCCGCTGAAGAACAAGGGCAAGCTATCCATTACGTAGCCGGGGTTCACTCCCGTCCCCAGCACTGTCACCCCGTGCTCCTGCGCCAGCCCGTCGAGCTGCTGTGCCAGATCCGGGTGCTGCGCGGCGGGAAAGGACAGCTCCTCACAGGTCGAGACGATGTTGCAGCCGCTGCGCACGATCAGCTCGAGCTGTGGCCACACCTGGCGCAAGTAGGAGCCGGTGCAGTGCAGCACACAGTCCGGCTTTGTTTCGGCCAGCAGCTGCTCGGCATCGCTGCGCACACGGATTCCGAGCGGTTGTTCTAGCCCGATAACCTCGCCGACATCGCGACCGACCTTCGCCGGGTCGATATCGATGGCGCCGACCAGCTCGTACGACGCTCGCTGCGTCGCCAACCGCGCCAGCTCCTGCCCGATCGGCCCCAGGCCGAACTGGACGACGCGATAGACCTTCATGCTACTTCATTCCCTCCCTTGCTCCACCTGCACGCGGTGAACCGGTTCGACCTCTCTCACTTACGGCTTGCGTTGTTGCTTCTCCTTGAGCTGGCGGTAATACTTCTTCGGCTTGGGCAGCGGGCGACTCTCCTCCGCCTCCCGCGCGGCAGCAGCCTCGGCTGCGGCGGCGGTCAGTTGCTCCTCCAGGACGGCCAGGTCATCATAGATGCCAATATTGGCGTTCGCCGCGGGAGTACGCATCAGGCGACGGACCAGCTCGAGCTGAGAGCGTACCTGTGCCTGCTCGCCGCCCTGGCGCTCGGCGCTCTGCAGCACGCTCTCCACCAGCCGGATCGTCTCCGGCCGGGCGTTGTTTTCGATCAAACGCTGGCGGACTCGTTCGAGTGCTTCGATCAGATACATCGCTCATCCTCTCGCCGCTCTCAAGGAGCGCCTTACGGCCGTGGAGTATCCGGTACCCGGCGTGTCTCCGCAAGGGTCGGAACCAAGCATTACCGTCAATTGTAGTCGTTGTACGATCAGATGTCCGGTTCTGATGGTACATTCGCGGAGCCCGTCTTCATCCGGCATTGCTGTGTTCGGCCCACCGTGTTTTACTTCTCTGGCGTTGTAGGGGCGCGGGCCTGATGCAGGCGAACCGCGAACGGCTCTGGGCAGCACGGGTGAGATTTCTCCGCTGTCGTCTACTGCGCATCGGTACAGCACACGTCTCCTGGCTGACGCAGTCACTCTTCTTGGGTCTTTGGAGGGTCGCGCGTTGGAACCGAATCGCGACGAGCACGAGTTGCACGGGCGCTTCCTTGGCTGCCTGCTGGGGCTGGCGATTGGCGATGCGCTGGGTATGCCGGTGGAGGGCTGGGCAGCGGAGCGCATCCGTGAGGAATACGGCTGGATCGATCGCTACCTTCCGCGCCTCGGCGCTGATGGCCAGGTGGAGACGCCGGCCGGAGAGTTCACCGACGACACCGAACTCGCTCTCTGCCTCGTCGAGAGCCTGATCGGCGCCCACGGGTACGTCGACCCTGAGGCAGCCGGCTACCGATTCCTGCGTGTCCTCCAGAGCGAAAGCGGCCGCTTCCTTGACTCGACTACCCGACGCGCTCTCGAGCGGGCCGCCGAGACCGACGACTTCCAGCAGGGGATCGGCGGCGAAGAGCGGCCCAACTGCTCCGTGGCCGCGCGGGTCGTGCCAATCGGGCTGATGCATGCCCTCGGTCGGTTCAACCCGGAGATCTTCACCCGTGATGTCCTACGTGCCTGCCTCATTACTCACAGCGACCCCGAGGCGATCAACGGCGCCCTGGCGGTCGCCTACGCGGTGCGCCTGCTGGTGATGGCCGAAGTCCCGCCGGAGATGCTGATTGAGGACGTGCTGCACTTCATCGATGAGGACGCGGTCGCCCGGCGACTGCGTCTGGCGGCCTCGCTGGTCGCGTACGGCGGCCAGCGGGAGCGCGACCTCGCCAGCCTGCGAGAAATCGGCACGTCCTCGTACGTCGCCGAAGCCGTAGCCGCCGCCTTCTACTGCTTTGCGACTCACCCAGACGACTTCACCGCCGCGGTGCTCACCGCGGTCAACGCCGGCGGGGATACCGACTCGATCGCCGCGATGACCGGTGCCTTGGCAGGGGCGTACCTCGGCGCGCCGGCCATCCCGGCCGAGCTGGTCGATGGCCTCGAAGGGCGGATGTACCTGCTGGTCGCCGCACCAGGACTTTCCCAGGTCGCCCAGCGCCGGGCCGGGCTCTACCTCCGGCTGCGGAGGCGCTAATGGGGCCGGCAGTCACGGTGCGCGCGGTGGTCTTCGACCTCGACGGCCTGCTGGTCAATAGCGAGCCGCTGCAAATCGCTGCCTGGCAAGCGTTTCTGGCTGGCTACGGCAGGCGGCTCGAACACGATCTTCTCAACGAGCTGTTCGGGCTGCGGCTCCGCGACTCGGCCCGGCTGGTGATCGAGCGGCTAGGCCTGCCGCTCACGCTCGAGCAGGTGCTTGCCGGGCGCGACGCGATCTATCTCGGCTCGCTCGCCGGGCGGCTGCGCCCGATGCCCGGCGCAAGGGAGCTGGTTACGGAGCTGGCCGAGCGCGAGGTGCCGCTGGCGCTGGCAACCTCTGGCCACCGGCAGTACGTCGAGCGTGCGCTGGCTGAGATTGGCCTGACTGGTGCGTTCGCTGTGCACGTGACGGCCGAGGACGTAGAGCACGGCAAGCCGGCGCCGGACTGCTACCGGCTCGCGGCCGCTCGGCTGGGCTTGCGGCCGGAAGCCTGCCTGGCGCTGGAAGACGCGCCGCTCGGGGTGCGGGCGGCCCGAGCGGCCGGACTGCGCTGCCTGGCCATTCCCAACGAGCACACGCGATCGCTGCCCGGGTTGGAAGGAGCGGATGCGATTCTGCCCTCGCTCCACGAGGTATTGCCCTGGTTGGAAGCACAGGGCTGGCTCGTGCACGACTCGGCCTAAACGACGGATCGCGGTAGCGCGAGCGGTGGATGATCATTGGCTTCTCCTCTCTGGTCTACTCGCCGTGAAGCAGGCGCGACGCGGATGAGTTCAGCCGCAGCGGAGAAGCCATTTCCGTGGCTCCGGCGGAAGCCAGGGGCGAGGCCAGGGGAGAACGGTGCGCGAGCCAACCAGGCAAGAAGGGGAATAGTGCTCGCGTGTACGACGCACTGATCCGGGGCGGCAAGGTGCTCGACGGCAGTGGCCGGGCCGGATTCCAGGCCGATGTGGCGATCGAGCGCGACCGGATCGCGGCTATCGGGCAGCTCGGCGACACGCCGGCGCGCCGGTAAGGTCGTCACTCCGGGGCTCATTGACATCCAC
The DNA here is from genome assembly GCA_938082375.1 of uncultured Thermomicrobiaceae bacterium. Taxonomy (GTDB): domain Bacteria; phylum Chloroflexota; class Chloroflexia; order Thermomicrobiales; family Thermomicrobiaceae; genus Thermalbibacter. Next base: position 80,202 of record CALKCJ010000038.1, on the reverse strand, counting down.
GCCCGCTTCGAGCTGCCGCTGCTCGTCGATGGCCGCGCCAGGAGCAAGGTGATGCAGGGCGTCACGCTCGAGGTGGTGGGTAACTGTGGCACCTCGCCGGGGCCGTGGACGGCAGCGGTGGAGCGGCGGCTGCGCCGGTTGACGCCACCCGACGGCGAGCTGCAGCGCTGACGCTGGCAGTCGACCGGCGACGTGATGGCGAAGTTGGAGGAGCGCGGCGTCGCGCTCAACGTCGCCTTCCTGGTCGGGCACGGCACGCTGCGCACGGCGGTGATGGGACCGGAGCAACGGCTACCGAGCCCGGATGAGCTGCCGGCGATGCAGGAGCTACTCCGCCGGGAGCTCAAGCAGGGGGCGCTCGGTCTCTCGACGGGCCTGATCTACGCGCCGAGCATGTACGCCGACATCGACGAGGTCGTGGCCCTGGCCCAGGTACTGCGCGAGTACGGGCGGCTGTACACCAGCTACTCCGCGGCGCGGGCGACACCGTGGCCCAGGCGGTCACAGAGGCGATCGAGATCGGCCGGCGGGCCCGGGTGCTGGTACAGGTTTCCCACCTGAAGACAACCGGGGGCGCGCGCCGGAGCTGCTCTCGCTGATCGAGCGCGTCCGCGCCGACGGCGTGGACGTGATGGCCGACCAGTATCCCTCCGTCGCCAGCAGCACCACGCTGACCGCCGTGCTGCCACCCTGGGCGCTCAGCGGTGGCACCGAGGCGATGCCGGGCCGGCTCGCCGACGCCGAGCAGCGGGCACTGATCCGACGCCAGATCACCAAAGGCGCATCCGACTGGCCGAATCCACTGATGCGGGGCTGCACCTTCGACGATCTTGTCCTCGCCTCCTTCGCCCCCAACCCGAGCTGGGAAGGACGGTCGATCGCGGCGATTGCCGGGGAACTGGAAGCCGAACCGGAGGAGGCAGTGCTGCGGCTGCTGGAGACGGCGGCTGGCGCCGGCGCGATCATCCGCTTTGCGATGAGCGAGGACGACGTGCGCGAGATCATGCGCCATCCACTGGTCATGGTCGGATCCGATGGCTCCTCGCTCGCAGCCGACGGGCCATTGGCGCACGGGAAGTCGCACCCGCGCTCCTACAGAACCTACCCACGCGTGCTCGGCCACTACGTGCGCGAGGAGCGCGTGCTGAGCCTTTCGGAAACCGTCCGCAAGATGACTGAGCTGCCGGCATACCGGCTGGGGCTCAAGGACCGCGGCCGGCTGGTAGCCGGGTACAAGGCCGATGTCGTCGTCTTCGACCCGTCTACCGTGGCTGAGACGGCGACCTGGGCCGAGCCGCACCGGTATCCGGTTGGGATCGAGTGGGTCATCGTCAACGGCGTGCCGGTGGTGGCCGAGGGACAACATACTGGCGCCCAGCCCGGCCGGGTGCTGCGCTGGGGCGCCAGCGCTGCCCGGAGTAGCGCGCTCGCGCGGAAGCGCAGCGCTGAGCTGACGCTAGCAGGGTGAGGCGAATGAGCCGGTCGCGATCGGGTGACAGGCCGCCATCGACGCAATGGCGTTTCCCCGCCAGGCTGCGCTGCGCAGGAAAGATCAGATCAAGGGAAGTGTGTTCTTGCCGGGAAGGGAAAGCGTGGCACTGTCCGGTGTGCTATGCCGTCTTGATCTCCGTCCAGAGCCGGTCGAACTTGAGCGTGTCCTCGCCGACGTCCTTGATCCACTGGAGGCGCTGCCATACCTCGTCGGGCGGGTAGACGCCGGGATTGTTGAGCATCGCCTCGTCGATGAGCCCCTGCTCGCGCGCCGTCTTGTTCGGGCAGCCGTACCAGATGAAGTTCGCGTTGCGGGCGGCGACGTCCGGCCGGTTCATGAAGTCGATGAACGCCATCGACGTGTACTTGTGCGGCGCGGTCTTTGGCACGCAGAGGTTGTCTTGCCAGACGGTGCAGCCCTCTTTCGGGATCACATAGCGCAGGCCCTCGCGCTCCTGCTCCGCTAGGAGCGCGTCTCCGGTCCAGATGTGGGAGATCACTGCCTCCCCGGCCACGAGCAGGTCGTCGTTGTTCTGGCTCGTGTAGGCCAGGACAGACGGCTTCTGGGCCAAGAGCAGCTCCTTGACCTTGGTGAGTGCTTCGTCGCTGGTCTCGTTGATCGAGTAGCCGAGGTACATGAGGGCTGCGCCGATGACCTCGCGCTGGTCGTCGAGCATGACGATCTTGCCCCGCACCTCCGGGCGCGGCTCGAAGACCTCTTTCCAGCTCTCGAGATCCTCGCCCAGGACGGTGGTGTCGTAACTGTAGCCGGAGGTGCCCCACATGTAGGGGATACTGTAGGTATTGTCTGGGTCGTAGTACGGTTTCAGGTTGTTGGGATCGATGTGCTCGATGGTCTTGATCACGTTGTAGTCGAGCGGCGCGAGCATGCCGAGGTTGATCATGATGCTGACCATGTAGTCCGAGGGCACGATCACGTCGTAACCGGTAGCGCCGCCCTGGAGCTTGGCCAGCAGGTCCTCGTTGCTGGCATAGGTATCCTGGGTCACCTTGACGCCGTAAGTCTGCTCGAACTCGGCGATCACCTCGGGATCGTGGTACTCCGACCAGTTGTAGAAGTTCAGTTCGCCCTCCAGCTTGCTGCGGTCGATGTAGTCGGGGATACCGCCCGCAGCCGGCGTCTCGCCGGTCGCTGGCGTCGTACCGCCAGACGCGGCCGTCGGCGTCTCGGCCTGGCGGGCGCAGGCGGCCAGCAGGGCGGCGATGGCCGGCAGGCTCAGCCCCAGAAGCGTGAGCCGGCGGATGAGCTCGCGACGCGAGAGCCAGCCCTGTTGCCAGCTACGGATCAGCCGTTGGACGCGGATGTCCTGCTTCATATCGTGTCCTCCTCACGCGTTACACCGTTTACGACGAATGCCGATTGTCCGGTTCGCGTTGCCCCGGGCCGCGTGCTTCCGTCGTCACCTCCCCTTAGCGCCGGCGCTGCAGGAGCACCGACCCGAGCACGAGCGCGATCGAGGCGAGCAGGAGCACCGCCGAGAGCGCATTGACCTCGGGGGTAATCCCGCGCCGGATGCGGCCGTAGATCTCGAGCGGCAGCGTCGTCGCGCCGATCCCCGCGTTGAAGAACGTGATCACGAAGTCATCGATCGAGAGCGTGAAGGCCAAAAGCGCGCCGGCCAGAATGCCAGGCATTAGCAGCGGGAGCGTCACGTAGCGGAAGGTCTGCCACTCGTTGGCGCCGAGATCCTGGGCCGCCTGCTCGAGCGTACGGTCGAAGTCGGCCAGCCGGGCGCGCACGACCACGGCTACGAAGGGGAAGGAGAAGGCGATGTGCGCGATCGTGATCGTTCCCAGCCCGAACTTGAGTGTGAGCCCGAGCCAGCGGTCGAGCAGGCTGAACGTGGTGTTGAAGAAGACCAGGAGCGAGATCGCCATCACGATCTCCGGCACGATGATCGGTAGGTACATCGCTCCCTCGAAGACGGTCTTGGCCCGGAAGCGGAAGCGGTCGAGCGCTAGGGCGGTCAGCGTGCCGATGACCGTGGAGATCGTCGTCGAGACCAGGGCGATGATCAGGCTGTTCTTGGCCGCGGCGATGACCCGCTGGTCCCGCATCATCTGCTCGTACCACTCGACCGTAAAGCCGACCCAGACCGCCTGCTGGCGCGAGGCATTGAAGCTGAAGATCACCAGGATCACGATCGGCGCGTACAGGAAGAGGAAGGTGAGCAGCACGTTCGTGTTCAGCACCAGCCAGCCCGGCTTCAGCCGCCAGCGTCGCCGGGTCGCGAGCGGCACAGTCCGAGGGGCTGTCGTCGCCGTCGTGTTCATACCCGCCGCTCCCCGCCGACCCGGAAGTAGGCCATCGTTGAGAGCAGCACCACGGCCATCAGGACGAAGGAGACCGCCGAGCCGAACGGCCAGTGCCGAACCGTCAGGAACTGTTGCTGGATCAGGTTGCCGATCATGACCACCTTCCCGCCGCCCAAGAGATCCGGCGTGACGAAAGCGCCGACCGACGGGATGAAGACAAGGATGGATCCCGCCACCACGCCGGGCATCGTCAGCGGCAGCAGCACCCGGGTGAACACCTGCCAGGTATTTGCTCCCAGATCCTGTGCCGCCTCCACCAGCGTGAAGTCGAACTTCTCGATGGAGGCATACAACGGCAGGATCATGAAAGGCAAATAGCCGTAGACGAGACCGAGCACGACAGCAAAGGTCGTGAAGAGCATGGTAACTGGCTGCTCGATGACCCCCAGCCAGCGGAGCGCGCTGTTGATCAACCCCTCGTTGCGCAGCAGCAGCATGATTGCATAGGTGCGCACCAGAAAGTTCGTCCAGAAGGGCACCATCACCAGTACCAGCAGCGCGTTACGCCAGCGGCGCGGCACCCGGGCCATCACGAAGGCGAAGGGGTAGCCGATGACGAGGCAAATGACGGTCGTCAGCAGCGCGATCCAAACGGAGACCAAAAAGACGCGGATGTAGAGCCAATCGAAGAACCGGGTGTAGTTCTCCAGCGTGAGGCGCCAGATCACCTGGCCGTAGGCACCGCGGCTGGCGAAGCTATAGGCCAGCACCACGCCCAAGGGGATGAGAAAGAAGACCAGTAGCCAGAACGCCCCCGGCCCGAGCACCAGCGACAACTTGATCCCGGTGCGCCGACGCGCCCAGTCGATCAGACGCGCCGCCAAGCTCGCCGGTTGCTGAGGTTGTGTCTCTATCCCCTTGGCCAGCGCCACGCTCAGCTCCTCCTCGCTCACTCGACCGGCTCGCTGACACACTCGCTCCTGCGACGAGCGCCGACCTCTCTCCCAACGCTCATGCCTTCAGCACCATCGCGGTCTCAGGCAGCCAGCTGAGCAGGACTTCTGTGCCTTCACCGACCCGCTCGCCGCTGTCGAGCCGGTTCTGGCTGTTCTGCACGCGTACGCGCACGGTGCAGCGCTTGGTCAGCCGGACCAGATAGTAGGTGTCGGTGCCGATGTAGACGATCTCTTCCACGCGACCGGGGACGCACCCCTGGGCCCCTTCTCCAGCGCTCGGGTGCAGACGGATCTTTTCCGGGCGGATAGCGATAGTCACCTGCTCACCGACGGCCAATTCGTCCTGCACGCGTGCCGGTAGCGGCAGGTGGTCGTCGATCAGGACGGTTGCGCACTGGCCGTTGAGTTCGACCACCCGCCCGTCCAGGAAGTTCGACTCACCGATGAAATCGGCCACGAACCGGTTACTAGGGCGTTCGTAGATCTCGAGCGGCGTGCCGACCTGCAGCACGCGGCCGGCGTTCATCACAGCGATCCGGTCGGACATCGTGAGTGCCTCTTCCTGGTCGTGGGTGACGTAGATGAAGGTGATGCCGACCGTCATCTGCAAGTGCTTGAGTTCGAGCTGCATCTCCTTGCGCAGCTTGAGGTCGAGGGCACCGAGCGGCTCATCGAGGAGCAGCACGCGGGGCCGGTTGATGAGCGCGCGTGCCAACGCCACTCGTTGCTGCTGGCCGCCGGAGAGCTGGCGCGGGTAACGATCTTCGAAGCCGGCCAACCGGACGAGCTGGAGCGCCTCGCGCACCCGCCGGGCGATCTCGTCCCTTGGCACTCGCTTCATGCGCAGTCCGAAGGCGACGTTGTCGGCGACGGTCATGTGCGGGAAGAGCGCGTAGTTCTGGAAGACCGTGTTGACGTTACGCCGGAAGGGCGGGGTTTCCCCCATCGGCCGGCCCTCGATGTAGATCTCGCCCGACGTCGGCATCTCGAAGCCGGCGATCATCCGTAGCGTGGTCGTCTTGCCGCAGCCAGACGGCCCGAGCAGCGAGAAGAACTCGCCCGGTTCGATCTCAAGCGACACGCCGTCGACGGCGACGACAGAGGTATCGAACACCTTGCTGACGTTGCGCAGCTCCACGTCGGCGACGCGGCCCAAATCGTCTCCTCCCCCGCTCGACTTCAGATCAGGGCGAAGGCTTTTGACCTGCCGATTTCCCGGTGGCACACAGGTTCAGCAGTGCCGCGGCAGGAAGGCGCCCTGGAACGTGCGCAATTGTACCCGATCGCAATCCGATGATGGAGATCCTGCCGACCACGCCGGGACTACCGCGTGAGCACCATCGGCCAGCAGGAGCGCTGGAGCACGATCTCGCTCGCCGGGTACCAGCGCTCTCTCGTCTGGCCCACCAGGTAGAGCGAGCCGGTCACTAGTACCTGATCCTCCGGCCCGGCCTGTTCTAACGCCCAGGCAACGGCTTCCAACGGCTCGGGGATAGCGAGCGCCGGACAGCCACACGCCTGAAAGGTCTCGACCAGCAGCCCTAGCGGCGCGTGGTCGCGCTGCACGGCCGCAGGCGCGGTCACCACAACGTGATCGGCGGCGACGCTAAGCTGGCGAGCCATCGTTGGTGCATCGTGCCCTTCCAAGACTCCGAAGACCACGACCCGCCGCCGTGGGCTTCCCACGCAGCTCACGCTTTCAAGGAGCGCCCCGATCTTGTCCGGGTTGTGCGCCCCATCCAGCACGACTTGCGGCGTCGCCTGCACAAGCTCGACTCTGCCCGGAATGCGGGCCTGCTCCAGCCCGCTGGCGATCGCTCCCTCCGACACCGGGCCGCGCGGAAGGTGCCCCAGGTGCTCGACCGCGCCGATGGCGACAGCGGCGTTCGCGGCCTGGAAGCGCCCGGGCAGGCCGAGCCGGAAGGCCCGGCCGCGGCGTAGGTCGAGCATCCGGGTGCCCTGCTCGTCGCAGTCGAGCACGGCGTAGTCCTCTCCGGGAGAGAGCACGTCAAGTGGAGCGGCCTGGATCTCGGCCTCGCGGCGGATCACGGCGAGCGGGCCGGGGTCGGTCACGGTCGTCACCGCCGGCCGGCCGGCCTTGATAATCCCAGCCTTGTGCCAGGCGATGTCGAGCAGCGTCGGCCCCAGCGTGCGCACATGGTCGAGCCCGACTGAGGTGATCACTGCCACCTCCGGTCGGAGCACGTTGGTGAGGTCGAAGCGCCCCCCAGCTCCCACCTCGACGACCGCCACGTCGACCCGCTCACGGGCGAAGGCCAGAAAGGTCAACGCCACCCAGAACTCGCCATAGGTGAGGCGCTGGCCCCCATGCCTCATCCAGGAGTCGACCAGCCCGTCCAGCTCGGCGACGTAGCGGGCGAAGCGATCTGCCGGGAGAAGCTGCCCATCGAGCTGAAGCTTCTCAGTCTCTACTTGAAGATAGGGCGAGAGGTGCAGGCCGGTGCGGTAGCCGGCCTGGGTCAGAATGCTGGCGATGAACGTCGCCGTCGAGCCCTTCCCCGAAGTGCCGGTCACGTGCACGGACGGGTAGGCATCCTGCGGCCGGCCGATGAAGTCCAGGAACCCGGCCAACCGCTCGAGGCGAGCCCTGGCCCGCGCCCGGATTTCCTCCGTCGTCGCCCCTGGCGGCGGTGACGGTGACCCCTGGATGAGGCCGAGGAGGTACTCGGAGGCCCAGCGATACTGCGCTAGCGCCTGCTCGACGGACTCGGTCATGTCTCTCTTCGCTCCTCACGTCAGCCGTCACGCGGCGAGACAGCGTGATTCTAGCAGCGGCGCCGGGCCCTTGCTCGGATTGCGGCAGGCCGGTAGCAGTCCGGGCCCAGATCAGGCCGCTGGCACCGCTCCCGCCTGAGTTCGGCCCGCGCTATCGTATGCTGGCGAGTGCCCAGGTGCCGGCCCTTGCGGTTGGCAAGAGGGCTCGTGAGTGACGGAGCCTACAGATGGCTGAAGCCCCTGGAAGCACAGTGGCGAGCCTCCGTGTGCTTCCCGCTTGGCAAGGGTTCGCCGTGACTGCGCTCGGGCTGGCTCTCGTGGCCGGGTTCGCCGCAGGTACGCTCACTGTGCTCGCTCGGCTTGCCGGCGGCACGCCGCTCTGGCCCGCGGCGCTGGCCCAGGCGCACGGACACGTCCAGGTGTACGGCTTCGCCGGGCTGATGACGCTCGGGGTGGCCCAGCACTTTGTCCCCCGGCTGCGCGGGGTCAGCCCGCCGGCTTCGCGAAGCTGCTGGCTCGGGCTCTCGTTCCTCGGCGCCGGGCTGGCGCTCCGGGTGCTCAGCCAGCCGCTGCTGGCCAGCGGAGTCGCCACCCGAGCAGGAGCAACTGCTCTAGTTGCCTCCGGATCACTGGAGCTCATTGGTGGTAGCGTCGTGGTCTGGGCACTTACCGACATCCTGCGCCGGCCTGGTGCGGCGTACAAGCGGCCGCACCGTACCCTGACGGGAGCATTTCTTACCGGCCTCGTGGCCTACGAAGTAGCGCTAGCGCTCAACTTCTTCGGTACCTGGCAAGCCGCCGGCAGCACCGAGCACCCAGGGATTCTGCCCGAGCGGCTAAGCGCAGTGCTGGCCGTGCTGGGCTTCTACGGGTTCCTGCTGCCGATCGCCTTCGCGATGGGCAGCCGCACGTTCCCGCTCTTCTTCCGCACGCAGGCGCCGCGCCCAGCCGTCCTCGCCGTCGCGCTGGGCCTGGTGGCCTCGGGCACCGCGCTGCGAGTGGCAGGGCTGCTCGCTCGGGCCAGCGAGCTGCCGTTCGCTGGGGAGGCGCTGCTTGCGTGTGGGGTGCTTGTCGGCATCCTCTCCCTCCAGGTCTTCAGCCGGCGCCGCCAGCTACCTGGGGCGCACGGCAGTGCCTGGCTCGATCCGCTCAACCTCTTGGCCACCTCGGCTCACGGCTGGCTCGCGCTTGTGGTGGTCGCGCTCCTGAGTCGGCAGCTGCCGCAGAGCCGTTCGCTCCTGCGATCTCCGGACGCTGAGTGGCATCTCGTCGGTGTTGGCTACGTGACGCTGCTGATCCTGGCCGTCGGGTCACACCTGCTGCCGGGCTTCGGCGGCCGGCGGCTCCGCTGGCCGTGGGTGAGTTGGGCGCTGCTGACCCTCGGCAACGCCGCCGTGGTCGGCCGGCTGATCTATGCCCTAGCGCCGGATGCCGCAGTGTCGGGAAGGCTCGCAGCGGCGGCCGGGCTAGCCATGATCGCGGCGCTCGCGCTCTTCGCACTGAACACCGGAGTCGTGGCCATCCGTCGGAGCCCCCGGACTGGTTCTGCCCGCGAGTCGGCAGCGTCGACAGAATCTGGGGAGTGGTGCGGTTCGTGAGGAGCATACTCGATCGTGCAGCCGCTGGCAGCGCGTGTTATGATCGTGTTCTGAAAGCAGTAGGTTGAGAAAGCCGAGCGAGTGCCGTGCGGGCCAGTAGGAGAAGAGGCGGGTATGGGTGCACTGAGTCGCGAGCAGGTCATCGAGGCTTTGCGTCCGGTGAAGGATCCAGAGATCGGCCGCAGCCTGGTCGACTTGGGCATGATCAAGGAGGTGCAAATCCAAGATGGCACCGTCCACATCCAGGTCGAGCTGACGACGCCCGCCTGCCCGCTGCGGGCTCGGATTCAGGCCGATATCGAGCAAGCGGTGAAGTTGCTCCCCGGGGCGGATGAGGTCAAAATTGCCTTTAGTTCCCGCGTGCGCGCAGCCGGCACCGGAATGTCGAGTCGCACGCCGCTGCCGGGCGTCAAGAACACGATTGCGGTTGCCAGCGGCAAGGGCGGCGTGGGCAAGTCGACGGTCGCGGTCAACCTCGCGGTCGCGCTGGCACAGGATGGGGCGGCCGTCGGGCTGCTCGACGCCGATGTCTATGGCCCCAGCATCCCCACGATGATGGGCAACCGCGGGCGGCCGTACCTCCAGAACGAAAAGATTGTCCCGCTCGAGTCCTATGGCGTGCGGATCATGTCGGTCGGGTTCATCCTCGACCCCGAGCGGGCGCTGATCTGGCGTGGCCCGCTGGTCTCGCAGCTCATCACGCAGTTCCTGAACGACGTGGACTGGGGGGAGCTGGACTACCTGGTCATCGACCTGCCGCCGGGCACCGGCGACGTCCAGCTCACCTTGGTGCAGCGCATCCCGCTTTCAGGGGCCATCATCGTCACGACGCCGCAGGACGTGGCGCTGGCCGATGCGGTGAAAGGGCTGCAGATGTTCCGCGAGGTCAAGACGCCCGTGCTCGGGATCGTCGAGAATATGAGCTACTTCATCTGCCCGCACTGCGGCGGCCGCTCAGAGATCTTCGGCTTCGGCGGGGGCCAGCGCACGGCGGAGCGCTACGACGTGCCGCTCTTGGGCCAGATTCCGATCGACCCCGCCGTGCGCGAGGGGGGTGACGCCGGGCTGCCGATCGTCGTCTGCGCGCCCCAGTCGCCGACTGCGGAGGCGTTCCGCGAGGCGGCGCGCCGGGCGGCCGGCCGGCTCTCGGTCGAGGCAGTACGTAAGCCCCGCAAGCCGACGATCATGCTCAACCCGGGAGCGTAGGCACGCCAGCGAGCTTGAGCGAGCACAGGACGGGGCGACTGACCCGTCCTGTGCGGCTGCTGCCGGAGACGGGTAGACTGCGAGCGGTGCCAGCGAAGGTGCTCAGGAGGCAATAAGGAACGGCGGTGGGGCCAGAGCCGGGTGAGGCCAGGGAGGAGACGCCGCGAGAGCGCATCCAGCGCCTGGTGGCCGGGGGCCAGATGCCACGGGCAGCGGTCGAGCAGGCCGAGCGACTCTGGCAGGAGCGGCTCCGCCACGGCATCACTCTGCCGAACGGCGAGCAGGTCTGGATTACCCTGGACGATCTCTACCAGGTAATCGTCGATAGTCGAATCTGGCGTCAGCCCGAGCGGATTGAGCGAGCGATAGCACACGTCTTCGAAATTCGCCGTTCCCACAGTGGACGCCGCCAGGCATTCAGCAGATGGACAGAGGGCACGAAGGCACTGCTCGCTAGCATCATTCTCGAACCAGGAAATCGGTTGTGGTCGCTGCACCTCATTGATGCGAAACGCATGCGGCGCTATACTCGGCGTGGAGGCGAGATCATAAGGAGACAATCAGAGCGATCATAGAGTGGACGCCCGAGATCGATCGATTCGTGCTGTGGAATGACGATCTCGCGGGCCGGGCATTTGTGCCAGAGCCGTTTGGTGACGTCACCGATAACCTCCTGCTCGAGCTCGATGAGCACGAGCAGGAGACCGGCCGGATGGTCGGCGTCGAACTCGCGATCCTGGAGTTCGACCGCTGGGATGATCTCCCCAAGCTCGATCTCCTCTGGCAACTCCCCGGGCAAGAGCCGCTGCCGCTCGACGAGCTGCTGAAGCGCGAGCAGCGCCGGCTGCGGCAGGAGGCCGAACGAGCCGCCAGCCTAGCGTAACGCAGCGCCGCGACCCAGTCGTGCGAGCCCTCGGCCACCCCCTCAGCACGCCATCGCCCGGGAGGTTCCGGCTCGATCGCACCAGCAGAGAGCCGCTGCCTCTGCTCTGCAGCACGCATCGGCCATCCTTTCAGCTTTGGCAGTACGCTCCCTATCGTCTCGGCTCTCTTGCGCCACGGCCTATCTTTCGGATATGCGACATAACAACGACGCGGTGCTCACTCTGGGAGCGGTGAGGCGATTCTGGTACGATCGGCAGCACGAGCCGACGGCTCGACGGGCCAGGTCACAGCCGGGAAGGGGTGAGCGGGTGAACTGCGGTGCCTGCCGATCACCGGTTCCCGAAGGAGCGCGCTACTGCCCGCACTGCGGGCAGGCGCTGGGCGAGCACGGGCGTGCATCGCGCCAGCGGGTCGTCGTGACGGGCGTCGGCGCGGTGACGCCGCTGGGCCTGAGTGCTGAAGAGACCTGGCGCCAGCTCCTCGGCGGGGAGTCCGGCATTCGCCGGATCGAGCGCTTCGATCCGAGCGAGCTGCCGGTTCAGATCGCTGGCGAGGTGCGGGGCTTTACTCTCGGCGAGTGGGTGGATGCCAAGACCGCCCGCCAGATGGCACCGTTCAGCCAGTACGCTGTCGCCTGCGCGGGCATGGCTTTGATGGACGCGAAGCTGGATCCCGCCGCCATCGATCCAGCCCGCGCCGCCGTGGTGATTGGCACCGGCGCGGGCGGGATGGCGACGATCCTGGAGACGCAGGAGCTGGCACAGCGCCGGGGCCTGATGCGCGTCTCGCCGCACTTTATGACGACCTTCCCCCACAACATGCCGGCCTACCACATCGCCCAGACGTTCCGCTTCCTCGGCCCCAGCCTGACCATCTCGACCGCCTGCGCCACCGGCGCGCAGGCGCTCGGCGAGGCGGCCGAGCTGATCCGCAGCGGCCAGGCCGACGTCGCGCTGGCCGGCGGCACCGAGTACTGCGTCTTCCCCCTCTTCATCGCCAGCTTCGCTGTCCAGCGCGCGGCCTCAACCTGGAACGACCGCCCAGAGCGCGCCAGCCGCCCCTTCGACGCGGAGCGCCACGGCTTCGTGGTGAGCGAGGGCGCTGGGATCATGGTCCTCGAGGCTGCCGAGCACGCTCTCGCCCGCGGCGCGAGCATCTATGCCGAGCTGCTCGGCTACTCGTCCAGCAACGACGGCTACCACCCGATCGCCCCCGACCCCGAGGGGAGCGGCGCTGCGCGAGCGATCCGCGCTGCCCTCGCCGACGCGGGCGTCCGGCCGGAGCAGGTGGACTATATCAACGCCCACGCCGCCAGCACCCCGCTCGGCGACAAAGCCGAGACGCTGGCAATCAAGCAGGTGCTCGGCGAGCACGCCTACCGCGTGCCCATCAGCTCGACCAAGTCGATGCTCGGGCACCTGATGGGCGCGACCGGCGCTGTCGAATCGATCGCCACTGTGCTGACGATCCGGGACGGGATCATCCACCCCACGATCAACTATGAGACACGTGACCCAGAGTGCGACCTGGACTATGTCCCCAACTGTGCCCGCCGCGCGACGGTACGGATCGCGCTCAAGAATTCGTTCGGGCTGGGAGGTCAGAACACCTGCCTGGTCTTTGGCGCCTGGGTGCCCTAGTGGGCCACACGCCAGAGGAGGGAGTCGATGCCTCGCCGCTATGCACCGGTCAGTGGCCTGGTGAGCCCGCGCTTCAGCGGAATCCGCACCTTCGCCCGCTTGCCACACGTCCGCGACCTGGACGGGGTCGATGTCGCAGTTATCGGCGTGCCGTTTGATACCGGGGTGACGTACCGGATCGGTGCCCGCTTCGGCCCGGCGGCGGTGCGCGAGATGTCGGCCATGCTGCGGGCCTACAACCCGGCGCTGGACGTGAACGTGTATGACGTCCTCTCGGCCATCGACTATGGCGATTTGCCGGTGGTGCCGGGCTACATCGAGGATAGCTACGCCCGCATCGAAGAGGGGCTCTCACCGGTGCTGGAGGCCGGAGGACTCCCGATCTGCATCGGGGGCGACCATTCGATCACGCTGGCCGAGCTGCGTGCGGTGGCGAAGAAGTACGGCCCGGTCGGCTTCGTCCAGTTCGACTCGCACACCGATACCTGGGACGAGTACTTCGGACGCAAGTACACGCACGGTACGCCGTTCCGGCGCGCGGTCGAAGAGGGGCTGATCGATACCGCCCGTGCGATCCAGGTGGGGATGCGCGGCTCGCTTTACGGGCCAGAGGACTACGACCAGGCGCGGGCGCTCGGCTTCGAGGTCTGGCCGACCGACGACGTGCGCCGCGTGGGCATCCCGGTGGTGAGCGAGGCGATCCGCCGCCGGCTGGGCGGGGGGCCTGTCTTCCTCAGTTTCGATATCGACTTCATCGACCCCAGCTTCGCCCCCGGCACCGGTACGCCGGAGATCGGCGGGTTTACCAGCCGGGAGGCCCAGGAGTTCGTGCGCGGCCTGGCTGGCGTGAACCTGGTCGCCATGGACCTGGTGGAGGTCTTACCGGCCTACGACCCCGCTGGGATCACAGCTCTGATCGCGGCCAACATCATCTTCGAGGCGCTGAGCGTCATCGCACTCAACCGCCGCTCGGCGTGACCGCGCGGGAACGGCCGGATCTCGCCGCAGCACTCGGAGGCGCGCCGGATCGGAGACTGTAGCGACTAGGGTCGGAGCAATGGCGGACGACGAGGGAGGGGACCATGACCGTTACTGGCACCGACCACATTCTCTTCGGCCGCATCCCGCGCCGGGCAGCGCAGATCCGCCCGACGGCCCCGCTCGCTTTTCCTGTCAAGGAGGGGCAGCTCCTCCAGATCACCGACGTCCAGGGCAAGCAGGTGGCCGATATGGTCGCTTTCAACCGGCACGACATCAGGGAGTTCCTCTCGGCCTCGCACACGCGGGCGATCAACAACTCGTTGATGCTGATCCAGGGCATGACGCTCTACAGCAACCGGCGCAATCCGATGCTGGTGCTGATCGAGGACACCGTGGGGCGGCACGACATTCTCTTCCCGAGCTGCGACCCCCGGCGCTACCTGGACGACTATGGCCTCGAGGGGCACCCCAACTGCCGGGACAACTTCTACAGCGTGCTCAAAGAGTACGGGGTGGAGTACGACTACATCCCCGACCCGGTGAACTGGTTCATGAACGTGGGACTGAAGGCGCGCGGCGAGTTCGAGATCCGTGAGCCATTGTCGGAGCGGAACGACTACGTGCTGCTCAAGGCGATGATGGACCTGATCGTGGCGGTCTCGGCCTGCCCTCAAGATCAGAACGCCTGCAATGCCTTCAATCCGACCGATATCCTGATCCGCGTCTACGACTGATCCTCAAGGAAGGAGGGGCCACGATGGCCGCCGTTTCCGGCTCTCCGAGCTTCGCCCGCGATATCCAGCCGCTCTTCCGCGACAAGGACCGCGAGAGCATGCGCTTCCTGTTCGACCTCTCCAGCTACGAGGACGTGACGGCACACGCCACCAAGATCTTGGAGGAACTCGAAGCGGGCGACATGCCCTGTGACGGTCCCTGGCCGCCGGAGCAGATCGACCTCTTCCGGCGCTGGGTGGACGAGGGCATGGCACCGTAGTCACGTGGGCTGCCGTGCGCCCTCAGGCGCTCGACCTGGATGCACGCCTCTGTCTGGAACCAGAGCTAGGCGATGAAGTAGCGGAGCGTCAGCGGCAGCGACTCGGCCGGCGGCACCTCGACCCGCTGGCCCTCGATGCTGACCCCCAGCGTTTGCGGGTCGACGCGCACCTGGGGCGAGGCCGTGTTGAAGCGCATCGCTGTCTTGAAGATCTGGCGGGTATTCTCGACCGGCACCGCGCGCCGGCGCAGGCGATTGCGTTCGGCGAAGCCGAACTCGAACGTCGGCCGCGAGACGAAGTTGACCGCGAGCGAGGCGGGCGCCGCTCCCAGCCCGCCGAACATCGGCCGGTAGAGCAGCGGCTGGCTGACCCGGGTCGAGCCCATGCCATCGCCGACGACCGACCAGGCGACGAACCCACCTTTGATCACCATCTGCGGCTTGGCGCCGAAGAGCGCTGGGTGCCAGAGCACGATGTCGGCCAGCTTGCCGGGCTCCAGGCTGCCGACCTCGCCCGCCAGCCCGTGGGCGATGGCCGGGTTGATGGTGTACTTGGCCAGGTACTGGAGAATGCGCGGGTTGTCGTCGCCCTCGCCGGTGGCCGGGTCGAAGCCGCCGCCGCGCACCTCCTTCATCCGGTGGGCGAGCTGCCAAGTGCGGCTGATCACCTCGCCGATCCGGCCCATCCCCTGCGAGTCGGACGACATGATGCTGATGGCCCCCAAGTCGTGCAGCACGTCCTCGGCGGCGATGGTGCTCGGGCGCACGCGGTCGCGCGCCGCCAGCACGTCGGTGGGGAAGAGCGGGGTCATCCGGTGGACGACCATGATCATCTCGTAGAGCTCGTGGGCGCTGTTGACTGAGTACGGGATGGTGGGGCTGGTCGAGGAGCCGATGACGTTGGGCACGCTGACGATCTCCAGGATGTTGGGCGCGTGCCCGCCGCCTGAGCCCTCGACGTGGTAGGCGTGGATCGAGCGCCCGCCGATGGCGGCGATCGTCTCCGCGAGCGCGCCGGCCTCGTTGATCCCGTCGGTGTGGAGCGCCACCTGGACACCGGTCTGATCGGCCACACTCAGGCAGACATCGATCACCGCGGGGAAGGCGCCCACGTCCTCGTGGATCTTCAACCCGGCGCAGCCGGCCTCGATATGCTCCTCGAGATGGTCGCGCGCCGAGGAGCCGCGGCCGAGGACGGCCAGGTTGATCGGGATCGCCTCGAAGGCCTCGAAGAGGCGGAGCAGGTTCGTCGCCGGGTTGACGCCCAGATCCCACACGCCGCCGGAGCCCTGGGCTACCAACGTCGTGATGCCGCCAGTGAGGGCCGTCGGGATCAGGCTGGTGGAGGAGAGGTGGACATGGGAGTCGACCCCGCCGGGGGTGGCAATCAGCCCCTCGCCCGGGATGATGCCAGTGCTGGCGCTCAACACCAGCTCGACGTCGTCCATCACGTCCGGGTTGCCGGCCCGGCCGACCGCGGCGATGCGGCCGTCCTTGATGCCGATGTTGCTCTTGAAGATGCCGAGCACCGGGTCCATGACCACAACGTTGGTGATCAATAAGTCGAGCTTGCTCGGGCCCGGCTGGCGCCCGGCCAGCATGCCGTCGCGCACCGGCCGGCCGAAGCCGGTGATCGGCTCGAAGCCGGGCGGGGTGTCGTCGCGCTCGATCCTGGCGAACAAATTGGTGTCAGCCAGCCGCACGCGGTCACCGGCCGTCGGGCCGTAGATCGCGTTGTAGGTACGGCGGTCCATTTTGTGCGGCATGTCGTCCTCCTGGCAGCCCTGGCTCGCCATCGCCCGGCGGCGCATGGCCGCGCGCCTACCCTGTCGGTTCCTCGGGCTCGTGCCGGAACCCCTGGGCAACCATGCGCTCCAGCAGGGCAGCGAGATCGACCTGATCGAGCGGGCCATCGACCAGCCCGTGGAAGCCCCGCACGACCCGCTGCCCGCCGATGGGCACAAGGGGCACGTCGACCATCTGCCCCGGCTCGATCCGGATCGCCCCGCCCGAGGGCACGTCGGGGCGCATGCCGAAGGCCTTGCGCCGGTCGAAGCGGAGCCGGGGGTTGGCCTCGAAGACGTGGAAGTGCGCCGTCAGGTGGACGGGGACATCGCCGTCGTTGGTGATCCGCACCCAGGTCACCGGCAGCCCGGCGTTGATTTCGACTGGGCCAGGAGCTGGGAGGATTGCGCCGGGCGGCAAGTCGTCCAGCCTCATCGGATCGGGTTCCTCAGCGTCACCAGCCGGGTGCCGTCGGGGAAGAGGGCGTCGATCTGGAGCACGGGGATCATCTCCGGCACGCCGGGCAGCACGTCCTCGCGGGTGAGCACCGAACAGCCATGCGCCACCACCTCGTCGTACGGCCGGCCGGCGCGCGCCTCCTCGAAGACCTCATCGCAGATAATGGCAACGGACTCCGGGTAGTTGAGCTTGAGACCGCGGGCGCGTCGTCGCCGGGCCAGCTCGGCCAGGGTGAAGATGGTCAACCGGTCAAGCTCTTTCTGCGTCAGGTGCATCGGCTGCTCGCCCTCGTCTCCGGCGCTTCGACGGCTGAGTATCCCCGGTCTCAGCGGGGCTGCCAAGAGGTGGCCGTCCAGTCAGCTCGAAGCGTATCCGGTACGGTATCTGGTAGTCGCGCAGGAGCTTGCTGAGATCGACCGAGCGATAACCAGCCGGCGTCTCCGGGCGCCGGTGAGGCGAGATGGCCAGCTTCGGCGGCAGGAGCTTCCCCAGCCGGCCAGCGGCGATCGCCTCGACCAGCAGGTCCAGGTCGGCCCGACCGGGCACGTCCTCGATCGCCCGATCTGGCGGGTGTACCAGCGGGTCGCTGTCGAGCCAGATGTACAGCTTGCGCTCGAGCATCTAGGTGAACGGGATCCAGGACTCGGCCGGTGGCAGCCGCTCGTCGCTGGCGCGCTCGCGCTCGGCCGGCTGCAACCGGAGCAGCGCCTCGATCTCCGAGCGTCGGTAGAAACGCTCGCGGCGCACTCCACGCCGGTAGCTCTGGATCCGCCCCCGGCTGGCGTAGGCATAGAGAGTCGCCAGCTTGACGCCCAACAGGTGTGCGGCCTCACGGGCGGTGAGATATTCGACACCCTCGATCTCGATCATCTCCCTGCGCTCCCGGCCTGGCAACGACAGTATACGGGTGTGCTGGGGAGGCGTCCAGAGCTGAATCAATCTCCATCAATGACAATCGCGTATCGTCGTGTTAGCATGAGCGCGAGAGCGGGTGCACGAGAGGCACCAGTGAGAGGGGCAAGGCGATGAGCCAGTTGAGTTCCACCGTTGTTGCGCCAGGGCTCGAGGGAGTAGTGGTCGACGAGACGGCGCTGAGCGAAGTCGACGGGCTCAACGGCCGTCTTTCCTACCGCGGGTACAGTATCGACGATCTGGCGCGCCACGCTACCTACGAGGAGGTGCTCTACCTGCTCTGGCATGGGAACCTGCCGACGCGGGACGAGTTGGCCGCACTGCAGCGCGAGCTGGCCGCCAATCGAGCCACGCCGGAGGAGGTACGACGCGTCATCGAGGCGCTACCTAGGTCGGGCGAACCGATCGATGCGCTGCGGGCCGGGGTGACCGCGCTGGGAATGACTGACCCGGCGATCCGCGACCTGAGCCCGGACGGGATCCGGCGACGCGGGCTCCGCCTGGTTGCGATGATGCCGACGATGCTGGCCGCCTACGACCGGCTACGCCGCGGCGAGCAGCCGGTCGAGCCCGATCCGGAGCTGGGTCAGGCCGGCAACTTCCTGTCCATGCTCCATGGCCGGCGGCCGACCGCGACTCAGGAAGCCGCCTTCAACTGCTACCTGGTGCTGCTGGCCGAGCACAGCTTCAATGCCTCGACCTTCGCGCTCAGGGTAACCGTCTCGGCGCTAGGCGATCTCTACGCCGCAGTCTCGACAGCGCTGGCGGCACTGAAGGGAGACGCGCACGGCGGGGCGAACCAGCGCGCGATGGAGATGCTGCTTGCCATCGGGTCGCCGGACAACGTAGTCGACTACGTCGAGGAGTCGTTGCGCATCAAGCGCCGGCTGATGGGGATCGGTCATCGGGTCTACCGCACGCGCGACCCGCGGGCAGTGCACCTTATGGGATGGTCGAAGGCGGTCGCCGAGGAGTCCGGCGAGACGACCTGGCATGCCATCGCCGAGCGGCTAGAAGAGGTGACGGCGAACCACCCGTACTACGTGGAGCGGAAGCTCTATCCCAATGTCGAGTTCTACTCGGCGCCGCTGCTCTATGGGTTAGGCCTGGCGCCCGACCTGATGCCGGGCGCCTTCGCTATCAGCCGGGTAGCGGGCTGGGTGGCACACACGCTCGAGCAGCTCGCCAGCAACCGGTTAATCCGGCCACAGGCGCGTTACATCGGTGAGCGCGAGCGCCGCTTCCTCCCGCTCGACCAGCGCGGATAGGGGGAGGCACAGCCAGGTCGCCGGCGAGCAGGGCACGAGCGCTCTCGCGCATGACCTTCGTTGTACGTACAGGAGCAAACCGGTCGACCGTGTGGTATACTGAGACGGTGTGACCGGCGGGCCAATGTTTGGCTACCTGGGATCGGTTCGAACACATACCTCAAAAAATGGGAGAGTGATCATCAGTGGCGAAGTCTGTACGTGTCGAGCTGCGCGATAACGAGAGCTTCGAGGCGCTGCTCAAGCGCTTCACGAAGGAGCTCCAGAAGTCCGGCGTGCTGCGCGATTATCGCGCCAAGCGGCACTTCGTGAGTAAGAGCGAGCAGCGCCGGGCCAAGATGCGCAAGGCGGAGCACCGGCGGCGGCGCAAGCTGGCGAAGCTGGCGAAGAAGGGCCAGGGGCTGCTCTGAACGGCGGCGCGCAGGCTCGTTGCTTGGAGTTACCAGGTACGGGCTGATGACAGCGACTCCACCTGGTCGACAGCGGAAGGACACGCTAACGCAGGCAATCGCTGGTCTCACCTGGGTGCTTCCAGTCGCGACGAGCGTTTTCGTGTTCTATGTCGCCGGCGCTTTTGCCGGCGGCATCCTGTATGACCTCCCGCTCTGGGTGCTCCTCCTCCCCAGCGTGCCCTCGCTGCTGGTCACCTGGGTTGCCCTCGTTGTGGCACTGGTCGATGCCACGAGCCGACCCTCCGATCAGCTCTCGGAGGGCTCCCGGCTGGCCTGGCTGATGGCCCTGGCCTTCCTCAATGTGCTGGCCTTCCTGCCGTACTGGCTCGCCGTCGCCCGCCGGCCGCTCCGGCCCACCCAGCCCTGATCAGCCGCTCTGCACGCTGTGATGCCGGCCGACGACCGTTTGCAGGCGTGCAGATCGGTGCCAGCCAAAATGTAGGGGCGACCGGCAGTCGCCCCTACAAAATGGTCGTGGCAGGTTCGGAAGCTGCCCTTCCGGCTAAACACCAGGCGGCCCGACGACTCGCCCCTAGGCAGAAGGTCATCCTCCGGATGTGGGTATGCGAAATCCAGGTGACCACTGGAAGCCGACACCCACTCGCCGACGCCGGTCAGACCGGCCAGGTCTCCTGCCGATAGGCGGCGTCCCAGAACATCCACTCGTAGCGGCTGGTCGTGATGAAGTGCTCGCGCACCGGCGCTCGCCGGCTCTCCGGCAAGTCTTCCACCGCCCGGTCCATCACCTCCAGTACCTGCCGCACCACCGTTCCGAACTCCTCGGAGGCGTAGGTGTCGATCCAGCGCCGGTAGAGCGGGTGCGGCGAGCCTTCCCGCTCCAGGTGCTTCCCTACCTCCCAGTAGATCCAGTAGCAGGGCAGCACCGCGCCGACTACCTCCTCGAAGGGCCGGTCATGGGCCACCCGCAGCAGGTATGAGGTGTAGGCCAGGTTGGTTGGCGCCTTCGGCGTCTGGTAGACCGCCTCCGGGCTTAGCCCCCAGCCCTGGAAGAACCCCTCGTGCAGCGACCGCTCGACGACCAGTGCCGTCTTGGCGTGCTCGGCGAACATCTCGCACCAGGCGTCCACCGGCGCCTTTGCCCCGGCCAGCGCTAGGCAGCGGGCATAGTCCTGCAGGTAGAGCGCGTCCTGCACCACGTAGTACCGGAAGGCCGGCTCTGGCAGCGAGCCATCGGTCAACCCCCGGATGAACGGATGCGCCAGGATCGCCTGGTAGATCCCTTCGATCGACTGCCACAGCTCTCCCGTCACCTGCCTGCTCACCGCGTTCCTCCCTCTCGCTGAACAGCGCCTCACTACGTTCCCGTCCCGACCTGCTCATCGCCCGTGCTTCACTACGGCAGCAGGCGCCAGCCGCCGAGCGTCACCCCGAGGAAGAGGACGAGCCAGATCACGATTACCACCAGCAAGACCACCACCCAGGCGCGCAGCGCGCGTTCCATCGCCACCTCCTCAGCGTCGTATCGTCGGCCCGCTAAAGAAATCGAGCCGTGCCGGTAACCCCATCCAGACGAGCAGGGCCAGAACAATGACCGTGAAGATCGCGTACGCCAGCAGGAACGCGAGGTCGCTACTGGAAAAGCTCAGGCGCCGGTAGAACGTCCGCTGCGGCTGTGCGCCCAGCGCCCGCGCGTCCATCGCCACGGCGACCTGCTGGGCACGGCGGATGCCGCTCGCCAGGAGCGGGATCGCGTAGCCGAGCAGCCGGCGAGGCGCCGCCAGCAGCCCGCCGCCCTCCGGCACGCCGCGCACCCGGTGCGCCGCGCGGATCTGCGCCAGCTCCGTGCTCAGCAGCGGGACGAACCGGTAGGCCGCCATCACGCCGTAGCCGAGTCGAACCGGCAGCCGACACTGCTGCACCAGCGCCAGGATGAAGTCGGTCGGGTGCGTCGTGAGCAGGAAGAGGAGCGAGGAGGCGTAGATGGCCAGCACGCGCAGGACGATGCTCACGGCATAGACGATGCCCGGCCAGGTCAACTGGAACGGCCCCAGCTCGAGCGCGACCGTAGACGTCTCGGCCATCCGGGCCTGGTAGAAGGCAGCCGTGGTCCAGAGGAGACCGATGCCGGCCGGCAAGAAGGGTAGCAGCGCCCGGCCCAGCCGCGATGCCGGGACGCGCCCGAGGGTGAGGAGCGCGAGCAGGAAGAACAGGCTGAAGAGGGCCGGTACAGCGATATCGACGACCAGCGTGAGGATGAGCGTCGTCGGAATGATCAGCCCGAACTTGGTCAGCGGGTTCAGCCGGTGCAGAGAAGAGCCGGTCTCCACATAGATGCCCTGGTTCATCGCTCCGCTCCCAGCGCGGCGAGATAGTGCTCGATCGTGCTCAGCAGCGGTAGCCTGTCCACCCGCTCGGCCAGCCGCCGGCCGAGCCGCACGAGCGGCGGGGGAACCAGCCCGGCCTGGCGCAGGAGTGGCGCGCTGCCCAGCAACTTAGCCACCGGCCCGGCGAACGCGACCTGCCCGGCGACCAGCACACCGGCCGCGCTGGCCTCCTCGGCCACCAGCCGTAGGTCGTGCGTGATCGCCACCACCGTGCCCCCACCGCGGACCAGCTCGCGGAGGCGAGTCATGATCAGCGTGGTGGTTTGCCGGTCCTGGCCGAAGGTCGGCTCGTCGAGGATGAGCAGGCGGGGACGCAATACCAGCGCGGTCGCGACCGAGAGCCGACGCTTCTCGCCCTGGCTCAGCGTGAATGGGTGGGCGAACGCCAGCGCCGCCAGGCCGAACTCCTCGAGCACCGTGCGCACGCGGGTCTCGACCTCCCGCTCGGCGAGCCCCTGGGCCCGGAGGCCGAAGGCAACTTCGTCGTAGACGGTGCTGGTCAGGAACTGGTGCTCGGGATTCTGGAAGACGTAGCTCGCGACGCGCGGCAGTTCCCCTCGCCTGTACGCCCGCAGCGGCCGGCCCAGCAGCCAGACCGCCTCCGGCGGCGGCTCCAGCACGCCAACGAGGTGGAGCGCCAGCGTGCTCTTGCCCGCGCCGTTTAGGCCGACCAGGGTGAAGAAGCTGCCCTCGGGAATTACCAGATGCACCTCGCGGAGCGCCTGCGGGCCAGACGGGTAGCAGTACGAGAGACGTCGAACCTCGACCGCCGGCCGCACTGCCGGTGGGTCCACCATGGGCGGCCAGCGCAGGCGCGCCCATCGCAGGTGCGGCTTCAGCGCCTCGGCCGCCTCCTCGAGCGTCAGCGGCAAGGGGTCGAGTGGGAAGCCGGCCTCCGCCAGCCGGAGGGCCAGCTCGGTCACCTGCGGGATCCAGACCCCGAAGCGGTCGAGTTCCTGCCGGTAGCCGGCGAAGACCGCGCGCGGGGCTCCCTCGGCCAGCAGCCTGCCCTCGGGACCGAACAACAGGACACGGTCAACCAGCGGCATCAGGTCGTCGAGCCGGTGCTCGATCACGACGATCGTGTGTCGGCCGGCTGCCTTCAGGCGGGCCAGCGTGGCGAAGAGATCGGCCGCCGCCTGCGGGTCGAGATGCGCGGTCGGCTCATCGAGCACCAGGATTTCGGGGCCCATCGCGAGCACACAGGCGAGGGCCAGCCGCTGCTTCTGGCCGCCGGAGAGCCGGTCGATCCGCCGATCTCGCAGCTCGGCCAGTCCGACCAGCTCCAGCGCGGCCGCGATGCGCCCAGGCATCTCGTCCGGGGAAACGCCGAGGTTCTCCAGCCCGAAGGCCACCTCCTCCTCGACGGTGAGCAGGCAGAACTGCGCCTCCGGGTCCTGGAAGACCACGCCGACCTTCTGGCTGAGCCGGGTCAGGGGCACCTGGCGGGTATCGAGCCCGGTGACGCGGACGTGCCCATCCATCGTCGCCGCGATCGCGTGCGGGATCACGCCGTTCAGACACAGCGCCAGCGTGCTCTTGCCGCAGCCGGACGGCCCGAGGACGAGCACGAACTCCCCAGGCTGAACGGAGAAGGAGACCTCCTCCAGCGCCGGGCGCCTGCGGCCGGGATACTTGACGGTGAGGCCCTCGACCCGGATAGCCGGCTCGCAGCTAGATCTCGGGCCAGCGCTCGCGCGCGATGGGGAAAGCATCGAGCACCCCCGTCGGCACCAGGGCGTCGGCGATGAGCTTGGCTCCGCCGCCGGCCAGGATCGCCGCACCGGCCATGCGCATCAGCGTGTAGAGGATCTGTACCTCGATCGCCAGGCGTCCCCATCCCTGGATGGGATAGAGATATATGAGAGAGAAGGCCAACCCGCCGAACGCGGCCGCGCCCATGAGCCAGGGTAGGCTGAAGCGCCGGTAGCCGGTAGCGAGGAAGAAGAGCTCGCAGGCGCCGCCCTCGATCAGCCCGGCCAGGAGGACGATCGCGCCCCAGGGTGTGAGTGGCATCTCGGCCAGGGCGGCGATCAGCTCGCCGAGCAGCGCCGAGCCAGGCTTGCGCACGATGTATGGTGTGAGCACGCCGCCGATCAGCCAGAAGCCGCCCACGAAGTGAGCGGCCCAGGGGCCGAGTACGGCCGCGGTCGCCTGGTAGAACCAGGTCCAGGGCACCCAGATGAGGCCGATCGCGATCCCCATCGTCGCGACGACGAGGATCTCGGCCGTGGTCCACGGTTGTCGCAGTCGTCTCATTGCGCTCCCTCCGAGGCCATTCGCTCAGATTGGCCAGGTCTCGCGGCGATAGACCATCTCCCAGAAGAGGTACTCGAAGCGGGCGGTCGTGAGGAATGCCGCCCGCACGTGCTGGAGCACGTCCTGCGGCTGGCCTTCCAGCAGACGAGCCAGCGTCGCCTCCAACCACTCGACCCAGGCGACGAAGTTCGGGCTCGTCCAGTTGTCGATCCACTGCTGGTAGGGGCCAGCTGACCCGGCACTCCTCACCGCCGACCAGGTATCGAGGTATGCCTTCTCAGCGGCCCAGGTTCCGGCGAGAAACTCGGGGAACGTCCCCAGCGCCGCAGCAGCCTGCCGGTAGGCGGCATAGCCGAGGCAGACCGGACTCGGCTCGACCTCCAGGCTGAGGCCATGCTCCCGCGCGTACTCCTCGAAGAGGTCCAGCTCCCGCCTCAGCGCCACCGCGTTGTCAATGAGGGCGCGCCGGATCGCCTCGTCGGGCGCGCGGGCGATCGAGAGCCCGCGGAGCTTAAGCGCCTCGCGCACGAACAGGTAGTCCTGCTGGGCCCAAAAGGCGAACCGCTCCGGCGCGAGCGTTCCGCCTGCCAGCGCTTGGACGAAGGGGTGATGAACCATGGCCTCCCAGATCGGCCGGGCTTCCGAAAGGAGGCTGGCGAGAAAGCTACGAGACTCGCTCATCGCGCCAGCTCCACCGGCTGCTGCCTGCCGATCGACAAGAAAAGCACCATGGGCAGCCGGTCGCTACGCCCAGGGTGCTCTGCACGTCTCATGAGTGCTCCCTCCGCTGGCATTACCCAGGTCAGGTTCACCGGTCGGCGGCGGGATCGGTAGCCGCCCTCTCAGCCTGGTTCCCCAAGCTCCCGGGACGAAAGGCTGTTGTGTTGTCTTCCCCACTCTAGCAGCCGTCACGAGACCCGTCAAGCGACGGATGCAGGCTCTCGCGCGTGCCGGGGAGGCGCTGCTTCCTACTGACGTGATGGCAAGTTTGGGATGACGTGATGGCAAGTTTGGGAACGGTCGTTTTACTGGCTCAGTGCTGCCTGCACAATCACGAGAGCGGACAGCACGATTTCTGCGGCGGCTGTACCGATGAGCGCGATGAGCAGGAGCTCGAGGGCGAGCGTTGCAAGCCCGACGAGCTGCTGCAGGATGTCCTCCGCCGTGATCGGTGAACCCAAGGCGAGAAGCGTGAGAAGGGGCGTGGCCACCAGTGTCAGCTCGGCAAGGGGGCTCAGGCCAAGCACGCGAGTGAAAGCCCGCTTGGTGACCGGCAGCGAGCAGGCGCACACGACAGCACGGTGAAGCGCCCGGCGGTCAATTCCCACGGGGGTGGGCAGGCGGTAGGGCTGGAGCACGCGTGGATGCACTGGAACGGCGCGATCGGGATGGGGTGCGTGGGATCGAAGTTCCGTGGTGGCCTGCAGGGTGGGTCGTGGTGCGCGAGCCAGTCCGAAACGGGCGCAGAGGTTCCCAACGGCGTAGCCCACGCGAAACCCGCAGGCGTACGCCTTGCTCGTGTCCCGTTCATCTGAGACGAAGCGTGATCGACGTTCAGCGACTCGTATCAACACCGTCATCGCCGCTTATGCCCACTTGCACCTACACGCACCAGTTTTCTCTCTCAGAAGATAGCCCGATCGGCAGCTTGGGTTGTGAAGCGTTCGTTAAAATCGGGAACCCCGGTGCTCGGTTAGCGGGGGAAGCGCCCGTACGTGGGCAGGATTCCGTTGGTCCAGAGGGCAGGCGCGGCAATTCGGGACAACGCGCGACGAAGGGACGATCACGCGCTGGTGTGCGCCTTCCGTAACAAGGGGGAGGAACGGCGATCGCATAGAGGGATCGCAACGGGGAACGCGCACCAAAGCGCGGGGGCCGATGCTCGGGTCGTCACGCTCTCGAGGGAACTGGAGCGGGCAACGGGTAGAGTGCTGGTAAGGACGGGAGTTCGCGGATCAGTGCCACGGTCAGTCGGCTGCTGATCACGGTTGCGCCGATGGCCAGACCGACGAGCATAAGCCCAGTTGGACTCAACGGGGCCAGGCCGAGGAGTGCTCGAGCTGGGGGAATGGCCACAGAGGCGGCGAGTGCGGCGGTAGAAGCGGCGACGCCAGCGAGCAAACTTGGGGTGAGCCCGCTGCCCGTGAGACCCAGTTCCAGTGCCTGGGCGAGCTGCGAGGCGACGAGCGCAGCGAAACCGACGGTATTGGCCTCGGCGGGGATCGCCCGACTGGCCCACAGAGTGACCACGCCGGCGGGAATTGCCGTCGTTGCAGCCCGGCGGAGGACATCGACCCGAAGGGTGCGGTCCAGTGCCTGCTCGCCCTCGCGGGCCAAATCGGTGAGCCGCAGGTAGCGAGGCTGCTGCAGCGCGATCGCCAGCGCGGGCGGCACATCGGTGATCAGGTTGACCATCAGCACCTGACGCGTATTGAGAGGCGTGGTAGCGGTAAGCAGAGTTGGGATCGCGATCATCCCGATCTCACCCAGGTTCCCGCCGAGGAGCAGGGCCACAGACCGGCGCATGTTCCGCCAAAAGCTGCGGCCCTGCACCAGGGCGTCGACAATGACCGCGAAGTCGTCTTCAACCAGGATGAGGTCGGCGGCCTCGCGGGCGACGGCTGTGCCCCAGCCCATGGCGATGCCGACATCGGCGAGCCGCTGAGCGGGCGCATCGTTGACCCCGTCGCCGGTCATGGCCACGACGTCACCGTGGGCGCGGAGTAACTGAACGATCCGCAGTTTATCGAGGGGGGTGGCTCGGGCGACAACGCTGGCTTGGGCGAGCTCGTCGGCAAGCGTAGGGTCGTCGAGCTCCCGCAGCAGGGAAGCGTTGAGAATCCGGCCGGGGCCAACCGGCAAACCAGCCTCGCGGGCGATCGCCTCGGCAGTCGCCGGATGGTCGCCGGTAATCATCAGGACGCGCACCCCGGCCTCGTGGCAGCGGCGAATTGCATCCGGTACACCCGGGCGGAGAGCATCAGCGATGCCGAGCAGACCCAGGACAACGAGCTGCTGCGGGTCGTCCAGTAGCGCCTCGGGAGGCCCTTCCGCGACGAGAAGGACTCGCAGGCCATCGCGGGCAAGGGTGAGAGCGGCGGTATGAAGGGCGTCAATGCGAGAGGGGGAGAGGGGCAGCGTGGTCTCGTCGTCCATACGGATGGCGACACACCGCGGCAGGAGAAACTCATGGCTGCCCTTGATCACGATTCGGTCGCGCAAGCGAACCGCATGATAGGGGCGAAGCGAGTCAAACGGCAGCTCTTGGAGGCGCTCGATCTCCCCGTCGACCACCGCGAGCCCAAGCGAGTGCGCGGCCTCGACGATAGCGGCGTCGGTCGCGTGGGCCAGCGCATCCTTGCGGTCGAGCGCTGGGGAGGCCACCACGGCTGTCGCCACCACGCGGCGGGCTGCGAGGGAACAGGTGGGCCCGAGCGCTTCGTCGCGGCCGTCGCTGACGATGCGCTGCACCGTCATCCGACCGTACGTGAGCGTCCCGGTCTTGTCGACGCAGAGGACATTGACCCGGCCAAGGGCCTCGACTGCCGAAAGCTGTCGCACCAGAATGCCGCGCTGTGCCAGTCGGCGCGCGGTCGCTGCTTCGCTGAGCCGGCTGAGGAGCGGGAGTCCCTCCGGCACGGCGGCGATGGCCAGGCTAGCGCCCAGAGCGAGCTGGCTGGCGACGGGCCCGCCGCGGAGGAGGCCAACCAGCGTGACCAGCGCGCCGGCAGCCAGCGAAACGGGTAGGCTGAGACGGGTGTACTGCGCAAGACGTTGCGCAAGGTGCTCGCCAGAGGAATCGGTCTGCGAGAGCGCACGTTGGGCAGCTCCGAGGCGGGAATTCTCGCCGATCGCTACCACGACGGCCGTTGCTGTGCCACCCAGCACATCAGTTCCAGCCAGCACGACCGCCCGTTCGTCGCGAGCGGCGGGATCCTTGACAGCAGGAAGCGATTCGCCAGTGAGCGCTGATTCGTCCACCAGGAGATTCTCTGCGCTCAGGAGGCGCGCATCTGCCGGCACACGGTCCCCGAATGCAAGGCGAATCACGTCACCGGGCACGAGTTCAGTCGCGGGGAGGGTGACTTCCGTACCGTCGCGAAGCACCCGGGCCGGGGGCGTCGACAGTTCAGCTAACTGAATCGCTGTGCGTGAGACCCGCTGCTCCTGCCAGGCGCCGATGGCGACGTTGAAGAGCAGCGTGCCAGTAATGATGGCGACGTCGAGGGAAGCGCCGACGGCCAGCGACAGACCGGCACCAGCGGCCATGATGGCGAGGAGCGGGGAACTCAGTTGACTGACGAGGGCGCGAATCCAGGGCCCTTCATCCGAATCGAAGGATGGGGCAGCGCGCCGCTGGCGAACTTCCGCACTTGTCAGCCCGCCTGGTCGGCTTCCCAGGAGGCGGAGGGCTTCGTCGGCTGACCGAGCTCCCCAACGCTCAGGCTCTGGATCGACAAAGGGTAGTGTGGTCTGTCGCTCACCTCCCCAGAGGCGCGCCCAGCCGATGACCAGCGCCAGAAAAGCGCCACCGCCCAGTACCAGGCTCACGAGCACCGGCGACGGGGCGGCGCCCAGCCCCATCCCCAGGGCGAGCACATTCGCAACGAGCGAGAGGACGACGCTCTCACGGACAGCGAGGTCTCGGCGATGACCGGCGTCGACCAGCGCGGCCAGTGCACCAAAGTCGGGCACCAGTGCATCGACCGCCACATCGACGGGCTGACGGATCGTGGCGAGTAGTGCTGAGTAGTGAGCAGCGGCGAACGCAGGCCCGGCTCGGCCGTGATCCGCGACGTAGAGGACAACCTCGCCGCGCGCCCGTAGGTCGCGCACAAGCGTGACCGCATCAGCAGCGGTGACGCGAGTCACTCCGATGGTTTCGAGGTAAGCGGGTGCGTGCTCCTCAGGGAGCCGGACGAGGAGACGAGTGCCGACCCGAGCGCAGACGTCGAGCAGGGAGGCGAGGTGCGGGCGTAGTTTTGGCCGCAAGGCGAGCAGGGCAGCCGGTCGGTTGGTACGCCGCTCAGAGATGGACAGGACGACCGCCGCGCCCTGGAGCGCGAAGTGTTGGCTATCGGATAGCTGGTCGAGCGTCGCTGGGTCGATAGGGCGAAGCCGGTAGGCTGCCGGGTCAAGTCCGTTCGGCGCGCTGCGAACGGCTGGCAGTGCCTCGCGCCAAGGGGTTGCACGGGCCAGTTGAGCCGCAAGAGCGAGGGCGTCCCCAGGCGTGAGGCCATCGGCCAGGACGAGGCAGCGACCCAGTTCCAGACCCTCGACGAGTAGTCCTGGATGGTCGAGGACAATGACCGTGGGACGAGTCAGGCGCCGGCCGGGGCGCAAGGCAGTGATGAGCGTACCACCACGGAGGGCCCGAGCGACTGCACCCTGGTCAGCCGCCTCGGCGCCTATGAGCGCGGTACGGGCATTGACAAGGACGAGCGCGCGGGCTGCGGCAGCGAGTGAGCGGGAGACGAGGCCAACAACGCCAGCGTACGCGAACGCGATCGGGGTAATGATCCGGAGGTACCAGTGGAGGAGCCGTGGCTGGGGCGCGCTGGTGGCGAAGGGGCCAGAGGGTGGAGGAGTGGCAAGCCAGACGGTCAGCTCACCCCCAAGAATGAGTGAGCCGGCTGCAAGGCGGCGGAAAGGCCGGGCCAGTTCGATCCGTCCGTCAGGGCGCAGCACCTCTGCGCTCCCCCGCTCGATACGGCTCTCGAACGGCGCGCGGTCGCCAGCCCGAAGTGTGACGCGCTGACCGGGCCGAGCGACCCTACCCTGGAGAAGCCCGGCTTCGTAGCGCTGCCAAGCGCGTCGCCACGGGAGCAGGGCTGACAGGAGACGGAGCGCTTCGGTCAAGCTGACAAGAAGGCCGAGTTGCCGGTTGCTCAGGGTCTGGGCAGCAATGCTGATGGAACTGGTGGTGAGATCGGCGGCCGCCGGACCGAGTGCACGGCGAAGCCCCTCGCGGAAGGCGGGAAAGCCGCGGAGAACCGCGACCGCGTCGGCCGCGAGCGCGGGTAGTGGGCTTGTAGTCAGCGGGCCAGTGGCCCCGAAGAGTTGCCGAACAGCGGTGAGGCCAAGTACTCCGGCGGTCACGGCTGCGCGCCAGCTCGCATAGAGGAGAGGGCCCTGATCCGTCGGCAGGACCGTGCGGCGGGCCGTTGGCGACTCCTCCGGTAAGGAGAGGCCAGTAACCGCCTCAAGGATCGCCTCGAGCGTGACGGTCTCCACATCGTGCTCGAGGAGCAGGCGGCCAGTGGCAACGCTCGCCCGCGCCACACGGACGCCGAGCTGTGTCAGTACCGACTCGAGCTCACGTGCCAGCGCCTGATTGCCCTCAAGACCGGCGACCCGAAGGCGTACCCGCTGCCAGCGGTGCCCCTGGCTGTCAGCTCGGACGGTGCGGTGATCGACGGCAGCGCGGTGCGACGGCGGGTGCCCAGCAGGGGCTGCCTGCACGGGGTGGGCGATCGTGCGCTGCAGAATCTGCTCGAGTCGTTGCTTGACCGCGTCCTCGGTCGTTGTCTTGGGGTCATAGTGGACGAGCACGCTGCCGGTCAGAGGATCCACGCGGGTATCGAGGATCCCACCCTGCGACAGCGCCTGGGGGAGCCTACTCAACTTGGCCTCGTCGTCGACCTCGATGCGAAAGCGGACACGCCCCGGTAGCCGGTGGGCCACGCGAACCACCGGCGTATCACTCGACACGGTTGTCATGACGCTCCGCGCCTTGGTTGCGGTTTAGTGTTCTTGCCCAGAGTGCCGCTGCTGGCCGAGCTGGCCACGCCACCGGCTACGGGTCGCTTCAGCTTCGGCGAAGAGATCCTCGACCTCTTCCCGGGCGCGGGCCAGCAGCCGGCGAGCCCGCTGGGTCAACACTGCACCGAACGCCGCGCCCCACATCAGCGCCTCGTCAAGCAGGCGCTCCGCTTGCAGGACTGGGGCCGGCGGTGGAGTCACCGATCCGCCATTGGGCGCTGCACTGGATCGCGTCTCTGGGGTCTCGACGGTCGGGGGCTCAGCGTGTCCTGTGGGCTCGCTGCTCCCCGATGACGCGCGGCTCGGGCGCCGTCCTGCGCGTGGGCTGCTCGCGTCGGGTGCGGGTGTCTCAGGCAGTTTGTCCTGCGGTTCCTGCTCAAGTGGCATGTCGTGTTCTCCCTGCACGGCCTCCATGGTCAGTTGGCGCCCACGGTCGGCGCGTGACGGGCACGTGACACAGCCGCGGAGAAGCCTGCCTGAGCACCCCGGGCGAGAGTTCGCCCGGCCTCGACAGCGGTGAGGACGCCAGCTAGGCCATAGACGAGGCCACGGCGGACAACGCGCCGTGCACGCGGTGAAAGCATGAGGGCGGTCGCAAGAACGGCGACCGCTGTCTCTGCCTCGATATAGTCGTCAAATTCGAACATCGCGAGCCTCCCCCCTAATCGTGTGTCGCGGTTTTCCCACTCGTCTCCATCTGGACGCTGTTGGTGACCTTCCCGGCTGTCTCGCTGCCGGGCCCAGTGTCGGCAGGTTCATAGCGGTCGAGAATACGCGTTCCCTGGAGGCAGTTGTTAAGAAAATGTTAAACCCACCTTGGGCTAACTCATCGGCCGCTGGACTGTCAACAGTATATAAGCTTCGGGGTCCGCATGTCAACGACGGCGAAGGTGGTCAGCGCCACGACCTGAGCAGCGTAAAGCGGCTTGGTGATGCTGCGACGTCGCGGTGTGGCGCTTTGGGGGTAAGGTATTCCAGCCATCACCTATTTAAAAGCCATAAGGGATCAGGCGCGATGGCCGGGTGACCATGGACGGCGGAACCAGCGGATGCTCTCCAGGACAGCGCAATGCGCGTAAAACAGGCCGGCCGTGATGCCTTGCGTCGTCCGAGGGTCCGGTGTATACTAAGAATTGCGCTCTGCAGGGCTGCTAACGAGGGGATGACCGGTTTCGACAGGGCCGTAGGTGCAGGGATTGCAGGCCGAGGTCGCCCCGGGACTCGTTAAAAGGGGCAACCAAGTAACTGGCGAGCACGAACTCGCTCTGGCCGCGTAAGTAAGACGCGGTCACGTCTGCCCGGACCTTTCCCTGGCGGGTTCGGAGCGGGCGTCGCACAGCCGAGGGTGCAGCTAGCCCAAGCGCCGGTGCGGGCTGGCCTAAGACTAATCCGGCTGAGCCGCACGAGACCCTGTCGGTGGGGGATCGCCGGCGAGAGCCAAAGCACCGACTAAGCCTGTAGGAGATCCTTGGCCGAACGCTCTGGACGGGGGTTCGACTCCCCCCATCTCCACCAGCGGCAACCGCCCCGGTCTCGATGGGCCGGGGCGGTTCACGTTCGTGCCCTGTCGGGTTACCGCCCGACGAGGTGGAGCTCGATGACCTGTCCGGCGCGCCGCACTTCGAACACCACGCCCGCGTAGCGCACCCGGTCGCCATCGTGGAGACCCGGCGGCAAGGTCACGATCCGCGAGCCCAGTGGGATTCGTACCGGCCGCCGCTGGCGAGCGGCAGTCGCTGCGGCCCTGGTGCCCCAGGGAGGGTTCTCGCCGCAGCGTGGACAGTACCCCATCCTCGTCCCTCCTCCGCGCTGCCGCAGTCTGCGTCATTTCTACCACAGGGTGCCGATCCACGCAGATCGAGAGCCCGCACGGCAGTCAAGCGTACGGCCGCCCTCATCCGCCCCGCGCCGAGCGATGCGCCAGCCAGGCGGACGCGCACCTTGACCACGAGCGGCAGCGGACAGCCTTGAGCCGGGCTGGACTGCTACTCGCCGGTGTCAGAGAGTGAGCGAGTCCAGACGACCTCGCCGCCGATGAAACCGGGGATGACCGTCCGACCGCCGCAGTCGAAGACCGGCGCGTCGCCGCGCGCCTCGAACACCGCCTGCGTCGAGCCGACCAGCACGATCCGCCCGCAACGCGCCAGTGCTGCCTCCACCCGCGGCCGCCGCGGATCCAGCGTCAGCAACCGGCCATTGACCAGTGCGAGATCGGCTCCACTCACAACCCGCCCCCTCTGATTCGTGCGGGGCGCGTTCCGCCAGCACGCTACGACCGGCCTCGCCGCGTGTCAACGGCAGCAGGTGGGCTATCCGATGCCGTGCGGTCGGGCACAGCCACCGGAAATGGGCACGGAGCCGTTCAGCCGCTCTGTGCGCGCTGTTCACCCCGGCCGGTCGGGCTATCGATCGCGTAGGCGCTCGGGTCGGGCTTGTAGGGACGGAGCAACCAGCGCGGGCGCCGCAAACCTCCAGGGCCGGGCGCCGGTCGCGTCAGCCCCAGCCAGCGACGATAGACCTCCATCGAGCGCTGGGTGTCGACCACCACGTCTCCGTAGTGGTCGCCGGGTTCCGCCTTTACGACGCGCACTTTCTGGTGCCAGCAGTGCTGCCCGCTGACTGGATCTGGCTGTACCGGGAACGTGAGGTTCTGGTGCACCCCGGCATCGCTCCAGAAGACGAGCCGCGAGTCGGGATCGCTACTCTCGAACGGCGCCACGCCATGCTGCTGGCGCAGGCGGTAGCGCCCGTCTGGCAGCCGCTCGAGCTCCACCAGTGCCGACGACCAGCGCTCGTTCCCCTGCCCCTCAGCCAGGCGCCAGCGGCCCAGGTGGTGCGAGCAGGCGGCCACTCCGGGCCGAATCGCCTCGGTTACCCACACGCGGTCGACGAAGTAGCCGATCTCGGTCTCGACCCGTACGAGGTCGCCGGTGCGCACGCCGATGCGCTCGGCATCGGTTGGGTGGAGCCAGAGCGGGTTCGAGTGGGTCAACTCGTTGAGCCACTTGGCGTTGTTCGAGCGGGTGTGGATCAGTGTCGGCACGCGGAAGTTGGGCAGCAGCACCATCTCCCCCCGGGTGCGATCGATCCGCGCGGGGTCGACATGGCTTTCAATCGTGCAGGGGACGGCGTACTCCGGCCAGCCCCATTCGTAGAGCGTGCGCGAGAAGAACTCCAGCTTCCCGGAAGGGGTCGGGAACCCTCGCTTCGGCTCACCGTCGACCAGCACGCCCGCCCAGCGGCCACGCGGTCCCGGCGGTTCACCCGGTACCGGGACGATGTTGGGGCTGTGCGGCGCTGGCGCCGTCGTCCAGATGCGCCCGCTCTCCGGGTCGATCCAGGCCTGGGCCATCTCCTCCGGTGGCACGGGGTCTTCGTACTGCCGGTAGCGCTGCCTCTCCAGTTCGAACGCGCCATATCGGCGCATGTACTCGAGCGGCGTGAGTCCCTCCCGCGCTGCTGCTTCCGGCAAGCCGGGCACCGAATGTTCGAAGATCCAGCGGTAGTACTCGTCGACTGTGACTCGTTCCCCTGGGCGGTAGGGCGACTCGTAGTATGGCTTGATTCCGAGCGCGCCGTCTGGATCGATGCGCCAGGACAGCTCAATCCAGAACTCGTTTTCTTCCCAGACCTCGCCGGGGTTCGCCTGGTAGGTACGCTCGACCGGCTGCCCCAGCTTCTCCCGCGCCACCCGCAGCACTGGCTGTCGGAACCCCAGCCAACGGGCGGCATGCGTCTCGTAGGAGTGCGTGTCGTGCCGCTCCGGCGCGTGCCCCATCGGGAGGACGTAGTCGGCGTACCAGGCCGTCTCGCTCCAGGTGGGGGTCAGGCAAGCGTGCAGCTCGATGAGCGATTCGTCCTGGAGCACCTCGATCCAGGTGAGCCCATCCGGGTTCGTCCAGACGGGGTTGTAGACGCGGGTGAAGTAGACGGCGAGCTTGCCGCGTCCCTCTTTGAGGAAGTGAGGGAGCAGGAAGCTCATCTCGTGGTGGGCGAGCGGGTACTCGCGCGGCCAGGTGAGCTCGTTCCACACCTTCTGGCGCGGGGGGTCCTTGAACGGGCGCGGCACGTGCTTGTCCCAGATGTTGGGCTGGGTGCCTCCCGGTGTACCGACGCTGCCGGTAAGGACGTTCAGGAAGAAGAGCGCGCGGGGGATCGACCAGCCACCCAGGTGGGCTGCTGCGCCCGCGCGCCAGTTGTGGGTCGAGACCGCCGGAGCCGCCGCCGCGATTTGCCGTGCGATTTCCCGAATCGTCCTCGCCGGCACACCGCTCTCGCGCTCGGCCAGTTCCGGCGAATACGGGCTGTACGTCTCCTTGAGCAGCGCTACGAACGTCTCGAAGGTCTGCGGCCGGTCGGGATGGAGCACGCGCAGGTACTCGTCCCAGTTCGTCCACCGCCGGACGAAATCGCGGTCGAAGAGGTCTTCCTGGATCAGCACGTTGGCCATCGCGAGGAGGACGAGCGCATCGGTGCCTGGGGCCGCTGGGAGCCAGTAGTCTGCCATCGAGGCCGTGTTCGACAGCCGGGGGTCGAGCACGGCCAGCTTGGCTCCCCGCATCTTGGCTTCGATAATCCGCTGGGCATGGGGGTTGAAATAGTGCCCACTCTCCAGGTGCGCGCTCACGAGCAAGATAAAGCGGGCGTGAGCGTGATCCGGGGATGGGCGGTCTGCCCCCATCCAGACAGCGTAGCCGAAGCGGCCGCCGGAGGAACAGACGTTGGTGTGCGAGTTATGCCCGTCGACGCCCCACGACCAGAGCACCCGCTCCATGAATCCGTCCTCGCCGGGACGCCCAACGTGGTACATCACCTCGTTGTGCCGCCCCTCGAGGAACGCTTGCCTGATCCGTCCGGCGATATCGTCGAGCACGGCGTCCCACGACACCCGTTCCCACTGGCCCGAGCCGCGTGGGCCGACGCGGCGCAATGGGTAGAGGATTCGCTCCGGATCCTTCACTTGGTTGATCGTGGCCGGCCCCTTGGCGCAGTTGCGGCCGCGGCTGCCAGGGTGCAGCGGGTGGCCCTCCAGCTTGCGGATGTCCAGTGTGTCGCGGTCGACGTAAGCGAGCAGGCCACAGGCCGCCTCGCAGTTGAAGCACACGGTCGGGATGAGCAGGTAACGACGCCAGCGGCCGTCGGGCCCGCGCTCCTCCCAGTCATCCCAGCGCTCCGGTGGGGGGAAGGAGGCCAAGCCGCTGGTGCGCTCGGGCGAGAACGGCTCGCTCACCGCCCGTGGCCCTGCGGCCGGCGGCGTAGTCTGGGTCAGCGTCTCCATGCGCTGCCTCCTCCTCGCTCAGCTCAACGGTACGTCCTGGCCGGCGCTCACCCAGACCCGCTCGTAGCTCCACAGGCCGGCCAGCGCGGCGAGCGCGGCGACCACGCTCCATCCCTCCACCGCCTCGCTCGCCCAACCGAGGGCGAGCGCCGCCAGCGGTACCACGACACCGACCCCCAGCCCGAGGCTGAGCAACTCGGTACGGTAAGGGCCGTGGGTCAACAAGCGCACTGTCTTGTGGACATGGGCGTTCACGTGTGGGAGCAGTAGCTCACCGGCGACGAGCAACGCCAGTACCACCAGCCCGGTCACCAGTGCCATGCCTAGTACCCGGAGCTCCTGGCTTGGCACGCCCAGGGCGGCACCGGTAAACAAGAGGACACTGGCTCCAGCGACCGTCGCCTGGGCCAGGAGCTGTGGCAGCAGCAGCGGGCTCTGCCAGAAGTCCCGCCCTTCGGCCTGGCCAAAGAGGAAGGCGGTATAGCCGGCTGCGGCGATGGCCACCGGTATCCCGAGGGCGAGCAGCAGGTCTGGCACCGTGGTGAGCACGCCAGCGAGGAACCAGAGGAAGGCCAGCAGGCCGAAGAGCACCAAGATGTACCCGCCCCAGACGAGCCACGAGCGCGGGTTCGGCTTGACGAGCAGGAACCAGAACCGTTCGGGGCGCTTCAGATCCCACACCAGGAGCCCTGCGGTGAGCAGGACGAAGAGGAGCGCGAGGAGAGGCGCTGCGACTCCGAAGGTGGCGCGGTGCGCCACCTGGCCGAGCAGCAGGAGCGGAGAGGCGAGGCCCAGCACCCCAGCGGCGATCGATTTCGTCCAGAGGTAGCTGGCTACCTTCCAGCCCCAGGGCTTCGGGTGCCAGACGTCGTAGGCGACGCGCGCCTCCGCCGGGCCGGGAAGCAGCTCGTCGCCGCGCGTCGCCTCGTCTGGGCGGTCGTCCGGCCGGAGCTGCGCCCAGAGGTACCCGGTTTGCCGGGTCTGTGCTTCTGGCGTCAGGCTGGCGTCGTCCGCCCCGATGTAGAACAGCTTCGGCCGTGTGCCCTGCTCGGGCTTGCGCACGCTCACCTGCTCGCGGGCCACAAGCTGGTGGATCTCGCTGGTCGGATCGTCCAGGTCGCCAGCGATGATCGCCTTTTCTGGACAGACAACCACGCAAGCCGGCAGCAGGCCCTGGTCGACCCGGTGGCTGCAATAGTTGCACTTGGCTGCCGTGTGTGTGATCGGGTCGAGATAGATCGCATCGTAGGGGCAGGCCTGCATGCACGACTTGCAGCCGATGCACCGGCTTGCATCGAAGTCGACGATCCCGTCGGGCCGGCGGAACAGCGCCTTCGTGGGGCAGATCGTGACACAGGGAGCGTCATCACAGTGGTTACAGCGCAGCACCGTGAAGTACCGGCGGGTGTGAGGGAATGCCCCCTTTTCGATGTACTTCACCCAGGTACGGTAGACCCCCAGTGGCACCTCGTTCTCCGACTTGCACGCCACGGTGCAGGCGTGGCAACCGATGCATTTCCGGTGGTCGATGACGAACCCGTACCGCATGCCCCACCCCGAACGACTCACCGACCGGCCCGCACGAGTGTCCTGATGACCTGAGAGAGGGCCTTGGAACTCGCTGCGGCGTCGCGCTGCCAACACTGCTCGACCATCACTTGCACCAGTTCGGCGCCCAGGCTGTCGACGGCCGCACGCATCGCCGCGAGCTGCTGCACGACCTCCAGGCAGTCGCGCCCGTTTTCGACCATCCTGGCGATCCCGCGGGCTTGCCCCTCGATGCGCTTGAGGCGCTCGACGAGCGCCTGTCGCGTTGCCGGATCGAGCTGTGCCAGCGATGTCATCTGACCTCAGCCTCCTTTTCCTTTTCGAGGCTCTCCATCGTGTTCGATACTCTACTGGGGTACCGGCCCAACTCTACCGGCCACTCCGCAAGGCGTCAAGCTCGCCCGATGCACACCCTTCGAGTGCTGTACCGATCGACTCGCCACGGCCGGCGCCACCAGCGTCCTGGGCGCGCAGGCAACGCCTCCCACGAGCATCGAGACCAGAGATCTGTCCAGCAGTCCTCATGCTGCCTGCACCGCCTGGGCGATCGCACTGGCGAAGTCGTCCGGTGTCACGCCAGGAGACTGCACCCCGAGCGCGCGGTAGACGTCCTGGATGCGCCTGCTGAGCTCGTCTCGATGCACTACTAGCCCGCGTACGGCCTGTTCGATCGCCGCCAGGCCCAGCGCCGGGAGCAGCGTGAAGTCGCCGCTGAGACTGAGGTCATCGATTCGACCGCCATGCACGCGCACGATGACGCGGATCAACCCCCCAGGCACTTTGATCGCCGACTCCATCAGCCGGACGTCCTCGTGGATCTTGATACCGCGTTGGCGTAACCCACCCTTCTGGAAGAGCCACTCATCGGACAGAAAGCGCTCGTCGAGTTGCGCTGCGAGCTCCTCTTCCTCAGCAGTCAACGTTCCCGGCACGAGCTCGGCTCCGAGTGCCGCCGCGCACGCGTCCAGGTATCGTTGCACCACCTCGTCGCGCGGCGGCACCGCACCGAGCTCGCGGCGCATGGTGGTCACGTACTCCTCCAGGCTCTGGACGACCTTGTCGCGCATCTTCTCCGACGAGACCTTCAGCACCCGGGCCATCTGCTGGTGGTTGAAATCGAACATCAGGCTGCCCACCAGCACTTCCGATTCGCCAAGGCTGGCAGCACCCGTGCCCCCGATCTTGCGCCCGCGGACGTGGATGTCGTTGACCGGTCGCCAGGCGGCCTCGATGCCCAGCGAGCGGTAGGTCTCGACCAGCGGCTGGACGTAGAGCGCGAACCGGTCTTCCAGGCGCACCGGCACAGCTTCGCGGGGGAAGATCCACTGGGTGAAGACCTGGTTGTGGTCGAGGTAGACCGCGCCGCCACCCACCTCGCGGCGGATGACCGGCAGCCCGGCAGCGCGGCAGTGCTCCAGGTCGACCTCGCGCTCCGCGTCCTGGTGAAAGCCGATCGAGACGTAGGGGTCGGTGGGCGAGACGAGCAGGATCGTCGGAGGATCGCCAGGGCGCAAAGCGTAGCCGACCGCATGGTAGACGCTCTGGGAACGAACCGGGCTGACCAGTCCCAGTTCGACGACCCGTACCCTGAGCATCGCTGCTCTCCTCTCACTTGGCTCACTCGGCACAGCGGAAGCAACTGACACCGAGCTCGTCGATCCGCGCACGGTAACGGCGGAGCGCCTCCTGGCCGGTCACCAGCGAGGTCAGCTCGGTCCGGTCGAGCGGGCGCACGCGCACAAGCCAGCCTTCGCCGTAGGGGTCTTTGTTGGCCAGCAGGATGTCGCGCTCGAAGCCGGTCTGGTTCGTCTCCAGGATCTCGCAGGTGAACGGCGCTGGGAACGGCCCCACCCACTTCCCGCTCTCAATGGTGGCGAGCGCACGACCCCTCGGCACCACGGTGCCGACACGCTTGAAGCGGATCGCGACGAGCTTCCCAGCCCGCGTCTGTGCCGGGTCGGTCATCCCGAGCACGGCGCTCTCGTCCTCGAAGCGCACCCAGACGTCGCGGTCGACATCGTAGTGCAGACCTTCGGGGATGATGCAGCCACGGTAGACGAGAGCTGCCTCGCTAGGGCTCACGCGCACGAGATCCCTTCGCGCTCGAGGATGGCCCGGTACGCCTCCACCGCCTCGGCCCCGGTCACCAGCTCGCGCGACTCGCTCGCCCAGTCATCGGGGCGGATCCGGGCGAACCAGCCGGCACCGTACGGATCCTCGTTCAAGAGCTTCGGGTTGGCCACCGCCGCGTCGTTGACGGCCACGATCTCGCCGCTGATCGGCGAGGTAACCGGGCCGACCCACTTGCCGCTCTCGAGCGTTCCGGCGCTCCTCCCTCGCTGTACCTGGCGGCCGACACCGCGCGGCGTCACGCTGATGATCGTCTTGGCGAGGTGCTGCGCCGTGTCCGTGATGCCGATGGTGACCGTCCCGTCCGGCTCCGGCCGCGCCCAGACGTGCTTCTCCGGCCAGTAGTAGCGGTCTTCAGGAATCTGACAACCACGAACCTCGGCCATCGCGTCGCCCCCTCACTCCCCCATCCCGTGCTCCCCACGCAGGTGGTGAAGCAACAGGTCGAACACCACCAAGCTGATTTCGAAGCGGAACTCCTCCACGAACGACGGATCGCGGCGGGCCTTGCGCAGTACCTGCTCCCAGCGCGCCCCGCATAACGGACATGAGATGGTGGCGAAGGTGTGCCCGGTGCGCTCCTGGACGCCCCAGGAGATCTCACCCGCGTGCGCTTCCGCCAGGTGGGCATGCACCTCGCTGCGCCGGCCCTGGTAGTCGCAGTACGGACAGGGAACCGCCATTACCCGCTCCCCTGTCCCTCGAGCGGCTCGAGCCGAGCCGCGACCGCGTGTTGGAGGGCGGCTGCGAGCCCTTCCAACCAGGCTGCCAGCGCCTCGCCGAGCCTCGTCGCGCGTGCCGACTCCTGCTCGAGCTCCAGGATCGCCAGTCCGGCGTGCGCCAGTACCCCCAGCCGCAGGTGCAAGGGGACGCGTCCCAGGCCGCACTGTGCGGAGAGCGCAGCCAGCGAGGCCGGTTCATCCGGACGCAGGTGGGCGAGGATGCGGAGGTTGACGGGGTCGAGCGCCGCGCCGAGACTGTGCAGGACGAGCGCGCGCGAGAGCTCTTCGAGCTGGCGCTCGTCCTCGCCGAGGCTGTCGAGCCAGCCGGGGAAGTCTTGCGCGATCTCGAGGCGGTCGAGCCGGTCGAGGGCACGAGCCAGGCTCCAGAAGCGCGCCGCCAGCTCTTCGATGATGGTGTCTTCGATCCGTGCACTCATCACTCGCTCACCGGAGCAGCCTCGCGCTCGAGCTCGATGAGGCCGGTTGCCCAGGCGACGAGCCGGGCCACGTCGATCACCGTCAACCGCTGCTCGTAGCCGGTGGTCTTGACTGCGTCGCTGTACATTGCCATGTCCTTGGGGCACGCCACGACGAAGAAGCGCACGTCCTCACCGAGCGCGATCGCCTCGCGGATCCGCTGCTCGCTCGGCCGCTCCTGGCCGCCGCTGTCCATCCAGATTTGCCCGCCACCGGCGCCGCAGCAGTACGTGTTCTCGCCGTGGCGCGGCATCTCGCGGAGCTCCAGGCCCAGCGCCCGGATGACACGACGCGGCGCGGCGGTGATGCGGTTGTACCGCCCAAGATAGCAAGGATCGTGGTAGGTCGCTACCGCCTGCAGCCGCTTGGACGGCCGGAGCTGGCCGCGCTCGAGCAGCTCGGCCAGCACCTCGGTGTAGTGGTAGACCGGAACGTCCAGCCCCAGCGCGGAGTACTCGTTGCGCAGGGCGTTGTAGCTGTGCGGGTCGGTCGTGACGATGGCCCGGAAGCGTGCTTTGCCCAGGACTGCCAAGTTGTGCTCGGCCAAAAGCTCGAAGAGCCCCTCCTCGCCGACACGCCGCACGTCGTTGCCGCTGTTCCATTCGTCTTCGTACAGGATGCCGAAGTCGACCCCGG
The DNA here is from genome assembly GCA_938082375.1 of uncultured Thermomicrobiaceae bacterium. GTDB lineage: Bacteria > Chloroflexota > Chloroflexia > Thermomicrobiales > Thermomicrobiaceae > Thermalbibacter. Next base: position 38,405 of record CALKCJ010000038.1, on the reverse strand, counting down.
CTTGGTGAAAGAGCTGCGCGACCGTCTTCGTGTTCTCCTGCATCCGCGGGTCGAACGAGGCGAAGTCGCCGACGAACCAGAGGTACTCGACCGGCTCCTTGCGCGCGTCCTTGACCGGGAAGGGGAGGTCCCTGGCCCAGCGTGCTCGCTGCCGGGCCGGCTTGCCGAACGAGTTGCCGTACCGGCTCAGGCTCTCGAGCGCCGCTTGGAGATTGGGATCGAGCTCGTCACCGGCGAAGACCAGGGAGCGCCGAAGATCGATCAGGTCGAGCATCGGACGGTTGCCGACCGGGCAGATCCGCACACAGGCACCACACGTCGTACACGACCAGACCGCCGCTCGGCTCGTCGCGGTCTCCAACAGCGGCGGCGAGGTTGTACCCCCGGCGAAGCGGTTCAGGTTCCGGTTGAGGTAGTAGCGCTTGTTGATCTCCAGTGCGGCGGGGCTGAGCGCCCGGCCCGTGCCGTGGGCCGGGCAGACGTCCTGGCAACGGTTGCACATGATGCAGGCGTAGGCGTCGAGGATCTGGTACCAGCGCAGTTCCTCTAACCGGGCGGAGCCCAGCTGCCCGTTGCCTACCGGAGGTTCGAGCCGCCCCAAGGGCTTCTCCTCACGGAGGATCAGGTTGAGTGGCGCCATGAAGAGATGGATATGCTTCGAGTACGGAAAGTACGGGAGGAAGACCAGGATCAGCCCTAGCGCCAGCCACCAGGTCGCGTGACTGGCGACAGCAAGCGTCGCTGCGTCGAGTCCGCCGAGCAGCCTGGCGAGCAGGCTCGCCGTCGGCTGGCTCCAGTCCGGGCGCCCGCTCTCGGCGATCCGCACTGCCTGCCCGGCCCAGCGCGAGCCGACGTGCAGCAGGATGAAGCCGCCGACGATCGCGGAGTCACGCGAGATGCCGAAGCGGACGCTCGGTAAGAGGAACACCGCCCGGTTGAAGCGGAAGGGGCGGAGGCCGAAGCGCCGGAGCAGCAGGCCGAGCATGCCAAGCAGCGCGGCCACACTGAGGAGGTCGGCAACGAGGTTATAGGCGGAGGCGACGCCGCTGGCGTGAAGCGTGCTGTAGCCGTTGAACCCCTCCAGGAGATCGAGGACGTTGACCAGCCCGTAGAAGACGAAGGCGAAGAAGACGCCGGCATGCAGCAAGCTCACCAGCGGCCGGGTACGGAAGATGGGCCGCTGCAGCAGGATGTCCAGACTGACGGGGATCACCCGGCGCAGGAAGACGCCCCAGGAAGGACGCCCATACCCCCGGCCGATCGCACGCACGATCAGCCGGACGCCGCGCAGCGTCAGCAGCAGTGAGGCGAGCGCCAACAGGAGAAACGCGATGCGCTCAGGTGTCGTCAGCACCCGGTCACCCTCCGAGCCGTTCCTGCAGGGCTTCGGCCACCTCGAACAGGTCAGCGACCACGCCGTAGTGCGCCACGTCGAAGATCGGTGCCTTGGGATCCGTATTGACCGCGATGATCAGCTCGGCGTCGCGCATCCCTTCCAGGTGTTCAGGGGCTCCGCTGATCCCGAGTGCCAGGTAGAGTCTCGGCTTGACCTTGAGCCCCGACTTGCCGACCTGCCGCGAGCGCGGGAGCCAGCCGGCATCCACCAGCGGCCGCGAGGCGGCCACCACCGCCCCCAGCCCCTCCGCGAGCTCCTCTGCCAGTTCCAGGTTTTCCTTGCTCTCGATACCCCGGCCGACCGCGACGATCTTCTCGGCGCGCGTGATATCGACGTCGGCAGCCTCGGGTCGTTCCAGGCCAACCGCTCGCACGCGCAGCCCGTCGAGCTCGGCCGGTGGCGCAAGCCGCTCGATCCGAGCCGGTGGTTCGGGAGCAGCGGCTTCGCTGGAGAACGCGCCCGCCAGGACGGAGATGACGGCGTGATCTGTCCCCACGGGGCAGTCGGCCAGGATCTTGCCTCCGAAGAGCTGGCTAGTCGCCACGAGCTGGCCGTCGCGCTCCTCGATCGCCTGGCAGTAGGCGACCAGCGGCCAGCCGAGCCGGGTGGCGACCGCTGCCGCGACGTCCATCCCGAGCGAGGTGTTGGGTACCAGCACCAACCAGGGTGATGTCTCCCGGGCCACGGCTTCCAGCGCTCGCTGGGCCGCCTCCGGGTTGAAGAGGCGAAGCGCCGGGTGTTCCATGAGCAGCGTGCGGTCAGCCGGCACCGTCGCCGCGAGCGCGCTCACCCCTTCACCGAGTACCAGCGCATCGACGGTGCTGCCGCGCGGGGCGGCGAGCCGCCTGGCGACGCCAATGAGTTCCAATGTCACGTCGGTGAGCTGCCCCTCGAGCTGCTCCGCGAGAACGAGGATTCGCTCTGCCATCCGTCTGCCTCCGCTCTCCCTCAGTACAGCCCGCGCGCGCGCAAGATCTCGAGGATGCGCTCGACCACGTCACTGGGACTGCCGGTCAGCATCTCCGCCCGACCGGCAGCCTCCGGTGCCCGCAGCCTGGAGAGCTTCGGTGCGCTCTCGACCGGCGTCTCCACCTCCACTTCCTCGATGGTGCTCTCCCGCATTGCCTGCCGCACTCTCCCCACGGGGACGTAGCGCGGCGTGGCTCGCGCCGCCTGGATGCCGAGCACCGCTGGTGTCGCCAGCTCCAGATCGAGCATGATGCCGCCCCACAGCTCCTTGCGCACCCGAACCAGGCCGTCCGCCAGCTCGGTGCCGACCACGACACCGGTGTGTGGCCAGTCGAGCAGCGCACCGAGCGTGGGGGCGAGCTGCCCGTCGAGGTCGTCGGGCGCCTGCACCCCGGTCAGGACGAGACGCGGCGACAGTTCGCGGATCACCGGTGCCAGGAGCCCCGCCAGCGCGCGGGTACTCAGCCAGGAGCCCTCGACGTCACCGACCAGCTTAACGGCGCGTTGAGCACCCTTGGCGAGCGCCGTATAGAGGGCCTGGTCAAGCTCGCCCGTCGTATCCACGCCCACCACTACCACGTCCTCACCCGTCGCTTCGCGCAGGAGCAGGGCCTCCTCCAGCGCATGCTCGTCGAACTCGTTGACGACGTAGGAGACACTGTCGCGATCGAGGTCGGTACCCGACGGGTCGATCGCCAGTTCCTCGACGACATCGGGCACCTGTTTGAGAATCACCGCGAGCGTCATGCCTTTGCCGGCTCCTCTCCGATCAACCCCATCGCCTCAGCGAGCAGCTCCGCGATGTCGCGGACGCGCAACCGCCCTTCGTACCCGGTTGACTTGACCGCGTCCTCGAAGCGCGATACCTCATAGGGGCAGCAGATGACCAGCGTGTCGGCGCCGGTCGCAACCGCCTCGAGCACGCGCTCCTCGGAGAGGCGCCGGCGCTGGCGGCCGGCCGCGAAGCTGTCGAGCCACATGCCACCTCCACCGCCGCCACAGCAGTAGGAGTTCTGTCGGCAGCGCGGCATCTCGGTGAACTCGACGCCAGGCAGAGCCTCGATGAGTTGGCGCGGTGCGTCGTACTCTCCGTTGTGCCGGCCGAGGTAGCACGGGTCGTGGAACGTCAGCCGGTAGGGGAGCTGGCGCGTCAAGAGCGGGTGCAGCCGCGGCAGCTCTCGAGCAAGCAGCGTCGTATAGTGCCAGACGTCGTACTGGCCACCGTACTTCGGATACTGCTTGCGAAACGCGTTGAGCGCGTGCGGGTCGGTCACCACGATGTGGCGGAACTCGTACTTGGATAGCGTGCGGATATTCTCCTCGGCGAGCATCTCGAAGAGGCCGCGCTCGCCGGCCAGCCGCTGAGAGTCACCGGCGCACTTTTCCTCCCGGCCGAGGATTCCGAAGTCGAGCCCGAGCGCATGGAAGATGCGCGCCAGCGCGATCGAGGCGTCGATGCCGCGAGGATGATACGAGGGGTAGCACTCCACCCACCAGAGCCATTCGACCGGCCGCTGGATCTGGTGGAGGATCGGAACCGGCACGCCCGCATCTTTCACCCAGGCTTCGCGCTTGCGCGGCGGCTGGCCCAGTGGGTTCCCGTAGCGGGCGGTGTTCTCAAGCGCCTCTTGCAACTCGGCGGGCAGCGGCCGCCCGCTGAGCAGCGCCTGTTCCCGGACGGCGGGCATGATCTGCACCATGTCCACCTGCTTGGGGCAGACCCGGAGGCAGTTCATACAGGTCGTGCAGAGCCAGAGGTCGGGGGAGTCGAGGAGGCTGATGCCGGTCTGCGCCTTGCGGTACAGCTTGCGCGGCCCGTAGTCGCCGACGACATCGACCGGGCAAACCGGGACGCACTTGCCGCACTGGTAGCACCAGGCAAACGACTCCGCTCCGGGGAAGCTGGCGATCTCGTCGATCAGCTCGGGGGTGTAGTTCCAGATCACGCGCTGGCCGAACATCCGGTTCCAGGGGCCGGAGATGTCCACCCCCTCGACGATGGCGGTGTCCTGTTCCCAGACATCCTGGACTTTGCGCAGGCTCGAGTCCACAAGCAGCTCCTCTCACGCTGCCAGGCGCTCACGAGCAGGCGGCAGGCCGACGAGGCGCCGGGCCAGATCCGGGAGTGGCGGCAGCAGGCGGTTGAACTCGCGGCTCAGCCGCCAGTTGGTGATGCCGTACACGTACACGCTGTACGCTGCGGCCAGGAACGCATCGGCTGCGAAGGGGCCGATCTCCGGGTCTTCGAGCACGGCAAGCCGAAGCAAGCCGCTGTTCTGGCCCAGCTCGGTGCCCATCGCGATGAGGCCGCTCAAGCTCTGGTACTGCCCAGCCAGGTCTTCACTGCGTAGCGAGCGGGCGCTCGAGGCGATCAGCGGCAGGATTCCGGTCTGGTGCTGGACGTCCCACAGCCAGCGTGTCCACAGCCAGTGTCGCCGCGGTGAGGCGAGGTGGAGCAACCCGGTGCCTAATTCCAGCGCTAGGCGACGGTCGAGCCCTGGGAGCGACGCTACGAAGGCGGCCAGGCGTGCGCTTGCCGGCCCGCTGTCGGTCAGGAGCGCGCGAGCCGGTGCGCGCAGCCGGTCACTCGGCAACGCCGCGGCGAGCTCTTCCCCATGGCGTCGGGCGCAGGTGACCGCCCGGTACAGCTCGCCGAGCGCCTCTGGGGGTAGAGCCTGGCTCTCACCGAGCGCTTGCACCGCCTCGTGCAAGCGCTGCCGGCGAGCCACGAGCTCGGCGGCGATGCTTTCCACGTCGTCCGGCCGGATCTGGCTGAGCCCTTCCTGCAGGGTCTCCAGCAACTCGGGATCGTCTGGGCCGGTCTTTGGCTTGATCAGGTGACTCGGTCGCGGCTGCTGTGTCATCGCGCCCTCCCACCGCGCTAGCGCCTGGCGGCGCGGACGTCTCGCCCCCAGAAGGGGCCACCGAAGATGGCGGTCAGCAAACAGAAGTCGAAGAGCCCAGCAGCGATCGGCACCAGGCCGATGACCACCAGCACGTAGCCCCAGGTGCCCCTCACCAGCCACAGGCCGACGATCACCAGTACCAACCCGGCGACGATGCGGAGCAAACGGCCGGGGCCACTCGCGAGAAACTGAACCGATCCGCTCTGTACCAACCCACGCGGGCGTGCCATCGCTGCACCTCCCTGGTGACCGGTTGGGCGTACCGGAAGCGGGCTGTGCGGAGCCGGCCTACACGCTCACAGCAGCCCGCCGCGCCATCGCGACGGCCCGCGCCGCCGCCAGGCCAGCCGTGGCGAACGTGTCGTCCAGGTCGGCCGGCCGAGCGGCTGCGCCGACGACGAAGACACCGGGGCGAGAGGTCGCCACCGGATCGAGGCCACTTGGGCCACCGGCTTCGATATAGCCGTACTTGTTCTGCGCCAGGCCGAGCAGCTTCGCGACCTTGCGGGTGCCGCTGCTCGGCTCCATGCCGACGGAGAGCACCACCAGGTCGACCGTCACTTCCATCGGCCGGCCCATGGTGGTGTCCTCACCGCGAATCAAGAGCTTGTCGCCCTTGGGCAGGATCTCGCTCACGATCCCCTTGACGTAGTTGACCTTGTACTGCTCCTGGGCGGGCCAGTAGAGCTCGTTCTCCCAGTAGCCGTACATCCGCATGTCGATGTAAAAGATGAACACCCGGGCGTGTGGGAGCTGCTGCTTGATCTCGATGGCCTGCTTGGAGGCGATGCCACAGCAGACCTTGGAGCAGAACTCGTTGCCGATCTGCCGATCGCGCGAGCCGACACACTGGATAAAGGCGACGCGCTCCGGTGGCTGCCCGTTGGAGGGCCGCACCACCTGGTGGGCCTTCAACATCGCCTCCATGTCACCGAGCGTCACGACGTCGGGAAACGAGTAGTAGTTGTACATCTGGGTCTCGCGACCAGGGTCGAAGTGCTGGAAGCCGGTCGCGACGATGATAGTGCTGGCCACGCGCTCGTGCGTCTCCTCGCCGCGGCGCAGCGTGACGTGGAAGGCGCCAGCCTCGCCGTCGCAGGCGACTACCTCGGTGCCGGTCAGCACCTCGACCAGCGGGTCGCTGGTGACGGCCGCGACCAGCTCGCCGATCGCTTCCTCAGCATCGCGGAAGCCGTGGGTCAGCTTGGCATAGTGCTCGGCGTCCGGGGTTCCTCCGAGCCGGTTGCGCCGCTCGACGAGCAGCGCTGGCTGGCCCAACGAAGCCACGGTGCGCGCCGCTTCGAGCCCGCCCGGCCCGCCGCCGATGATCAGCACGGGATGCCCATTCTGCAGCACAGCGGTCTCCCCTCGGTCGTGGCGTCAGCGGGCGAGAGCCGGGCGCTCGGCGTCCTCCCAGGTTAGGCCCGGCTTCTCCCCGCGCTCGATTGCCGCCAGATCCTCCTCGAACTCCTGCCAGTGCCGTTCCCAGTCGATCCCCAGCTTCTCGAGCAGCGGCCGCCAGTCGGTCGAGTGCCAGTGAAGCTGGAGCACGCGGAAGGGGTGGGCGCCCATCGCCAGGGCAGCCACCTGCGAGTCGGCCAGGACTGGCACTCCTACCCGCCGCTTGTGGGCTTTGGCGGCGAACTGGCTCTTGTCGAGCGTGGTGACGCAGCCGGTGTCGTGAGTGACCGTCATGTCGGGGTTGACTTCGTCCCGCATGACCTCGATCTTGCGCAGCACGGCGAAGGAGCGGGTGAAGTCGCGCTGCACCAGGATGTGTCGGAAACCGAAGCCACAGCAGTCGAACCAGGTGGAATAGTCGGCCACGTTGATCCCCAGCGCCTGAAGCAGCGCGGTGACCGTGGCCGTGCGCTGGCCGCCGTAGATATCCGGGTCATAGATAGCGTCCTCAGCGACGATCTTATAGTAGTGGCAGGCCGGGTGGACGCAGGCGGTCACATTGGACATGTCGACCACCTGGCGCTCGGCCACGCGGTGGCGCATGACGTGCACCCACTCGCTGTAGTGGACGATCTCCTCGGGGACGACCAGCGGCTTGCCGAGCTTGTCCAGCACCCGCCGTACCTGGTCGCGCAGGTCGGCGTGGTGCACCAGTTGCTCGCGAAGCTCCTTATAGTGGCCATAGCTGGTGCCACAGTGGATGAGTGGGTAGTACCCGGTCTCGTAGGCGGCCGCGAAGTTCCGGCACATCACCAGGATCTGGGCAGCCGCGTTCGAGGTGGCTGAGGCGTAGTAGTTCCATCCGGTGCAGGAGGTCTGGTCGGTCGGATCGTGATAGTCGATGCCGAACTGGCGGTTGAGCCAGAGGATCGAGGTCGTATAGCCGGGGATGTGACCGCACTGGCCACACGACTTGTGGTGCCACAGGTGATCGACCGGCACCTTCTTGAGCCGGCCGAACTTAGTCGTCACCTCGACATAGGGCTCGGGCACCCGCTGGACGATCAGCTCGCCGCGCGCCTCGAGCTCGAAGAGCTCTTCCCGCAGGTCTGGCTGTGGGGCCGTCTCCGGATCAGGACGGACAGGCAAGGCCTTCTTCTCGCGGATCTCGTTCACTGGGGCGAGGCGCTCGCTCAGCTCGCTCATGCTCTGGCCTCCAGTTCTTCCTCCATGATTTCGACCAGGAGTTCGTACAGCCCCTCGTCGACCTCGCGGATGATCTCCATGTTGCCGGTCTCGAACCAGATGGTATAGAGCTCCCGGAGGGTACGGTCGTCGGTGCGCCAGGCGGCGTCGGTCACGCTGCGCAGGGTGTCGACCGGGATCGCCTTACGCCAGGTGTGCATGTGCTGGCTGAACTCCCGCACCCAGGGGCCCCAGTCGGGGAAGAAGTCGGGCTGGAGCATATCGGGCGAGACCTGGTTGCCCTTCAGCATGATCTTGTAGATGACGCGGCTGTAGCCCTGCAGCGCCTCTTGCGCCTGCTCCAGGCCGTGCCGCACCGCTACCTCGCGGATCAGCGTGACCAGGCCGCCGGGGTTATTGCCGCGCGGGCAGCGGACGCACGAGAAGCACTGAGCGCAGTTCCAGATGTCCTCCATCAAGATCTCGTAGAACCGGTCGACGTCCTCTCGGCTCAGCGCCTGAGCGATGACCCGAGGGCTGAAGTCGTAGAACCGCGCAGAGGGGCAGACCGAGACACAGATGCCACACTCGTAGCACCCGTACAGGAAGTCTTCATACCGCGGGTCGGCGATGACCTCCTCGAAGAGCCGCCGCTTCGCCTCCTCTGGAATCTCGGCATAGGTCGGCCCGGCCTTGGCCGGGCTCCAGGTCGCGCTCACCGCGCACCTCCTATTCTGGCTGCGCGCGCTTCGTCGACCAGCCGCCGCAGCTCATCGATCGTGGGCGCCCCGACGATGCGCTGTTCTCCGACGATGAGCGTCGGCACCACGACGACGCTGGCCTCTCTGGCCCGCTGCCGACCGCGTGCGCTCGCCAGGCTAATCACCTCGAGCTCGACCTCGTCCGGCCTCTCGGCGCGGAGCCGTTCTGCCGCCGCCAACGCTTCCTGGCAGCCGGAGCAGATGGGGTGGGTAAACAGCAGGATCCGGATCACGGTAGCTCGTACCCTTCGCAGTGCACACACTCGTCGAGGTTGCGACGCTCCATGTAGGCGGCATAGGCATCGACCGCAGCCTGCCCAGTGAGCAGCGCTGCGAGGTCACGGGCCAGGTCGTCGGGCACCACGCGTGCGAGCCAGCCGCTCCGGTATGGGCTCCGGTTGACCAGGCCAGCATCGGTGAGGAGCCGCTCGTTGACCGCGACGAGCTGCCCGGCGACCGGTGTCCGCAGCGCACCCAGCCACTTCGCGCTCTCGAGGACGGCGACCGGGGCACCGACGGTGTACCGCCGCCCCAGGGGGCGGAACGTCACGTGGAGGATTGCCCCGGCGACGGTCTGGGCAACATCGGAGAAGCCCAAGGTGGCCGTCCCATCCGGCTCGGGGCGCACCCAGACGTGCTCCTCGACCCGGTAGTACAGATCGAGCGGCAAGATACAACTCCTTACCAGGACATACGGCCGGTACCCGGAGGTCATCTCAGAACGCCACCACCGCGTCCGCTTCGAGCGCCATCATGTTGAAGGCGGCGCCACCGATCATCCTCACGCCGTCGATCAGGTCTTCGAGCTTCAGGCCGTGCAAGTCGAGCGAGGGCTGGCAGACGTACAGGGTCACTCCGAGGTCGAGCGCCTGGTCGATAAAGTACTTGAGCTTGGCTCCGCCACCGCCCGCTTTCGGGACGACGAGCGTCTCTGGCACCCCCTTGCGCAGGAGCGTCGGGCCGTTCATGGTGAAGTAGATGGCGGCCTCGATCTCCATCGCCGCAGCGGCCGCGGCCAAAAAGAAGGGGGTGGCGCTTCGCTCCGGCATGTCGACCCCGTGGGTCTGGACGTAGAGGATCTTTTTGTTCTCCACGCTCACTGCTGCCTCCCGGTAGCCTCAGCCGCGCGCCCGTGCATGGCGACGCCTAGATGAAGAGCGAGACATCAGCATCAGCGGCGAACTCGAGGAAGGTCGCCGCGCCGCCGACGGTGCACTCCGGGATGAAGTCCTCCTTCTTGAAGCCGAAGACATCCATCGTCATCTGGCAGGCGATCAGGTTCACGTCGGCGTCGATACACAGTTGCCGCAGCTCGCGGAGGGAGGGCACGCCCTTCTGCTCGAAGGTCTGTTCCATCAACGAGGTCGCGAGCAAGCTGAAGCCGGGCAGCGCTTCGAGGAGCGCCGGGATTGGCCAGCTAATCTGGCGCAGCGCGGGAGGGCCGAACGGCATCTTGAGCGGCATGGCGGGGTTTCCGAGCGGGCTCACCTTGGGGTCATAGTCCCGCAGCAGCAGGGGCAGGCCGTAGAAAGTGAAGAAGATTCCGACCTCCCACCCCATCGCTGCGGCGGTCGAACCGAGAATGAAGGGTGGATACGCGAAATCGAGCGTGCCCTTACTGGCGATGATCGCAAGGCGCTTGGGTGCCTCAGGGTTGCTGCGAGCCATGCCAAGTCCTCCTCTCCTCAACGGACACGCCGGAAGTAGAAGACGTACTTCCCGTCCTCCTCGTGCGAATCGACCAGCTCGTTCCCGGTCTGGCGTGCCCAGGCTTCCATATCGGCCGGGGCGCCCGGGTCGGTGGCGATCACCTTCAGCATCTGGCCAGGCAGGATCTCTTTGATCGCTTTCGAAGTGCGGATCACGGGCAGCGGGCAGAGGAGGCCGCTGCAGTCGAGGACGCGGTCCGGCTGGAGCACGTCCGCCATTGATCTACCCCCTTGATGTGCAACACTGTACCCCGGTAGAGTATCAATTGGAATTACCTCCATTTTAGAGGCGTGCTCCGGTGCTGTCAAGCACTAGTCGGGTTGAGACGCTGGCGGCTGACCCCTTGTGCCCCCGGTGTCCATGCCGGCTGGCAGCAGGACCACCCGGGTCTCCGGAAAGCCGCCGAGACGACCCACGTGCTGGCGCTGCCCACCAATGGGAAAGCGCATGAACCGACCGACGTGGGGCCATCGTGGCTGCGGCGGCGGACCACCCCGGGGGCGTCCGGAACTGCCCCACAGCGTCAGTCAGCGAATCAGCTCCCAGGTGAGGGTCGCACTGGCGTCGCTCCGGTGCCGGCATGTCGGGAAACCTTGACACCGGCTGTATCAAGCTCTATCCTTGCAGTGACTAGCACTCGATCATGGTGAGTGCTAACCGGATGGGACGTCGTGGAGCTGACCGAGCGACAGCAATCCATCTTGAAGTACGTGGTCGAGGAATATATCCGGACGGGGCGGGCCGTTGCCTCGAAGGCGTTGCTCGAGCGGTTCCCGCTGGGCGTCAGCTCGGCGACGGTGCGCAACGAGATGGGTGTGCTGGAGACGCTCGACTACTTGCAGCAGCCGCACACCTCGGCCGGACGAGTGCCGACTGAGCGCGGGCTGCGCTACTATGTCGAGCATCTGATGCAGACCGACGAGCTGCCGCCGGCCGAGCAGATCATGATCAGCCACCAGTTCCGCCAGGTGGAACAGCAGGTGGCGAGTTGGCTCAAGCTCGCGGCAGCTGTGCTCGCCGAGGCCAGTGGCAACCTGGGGCTGGTCACACCGCCGCGATCCCGCGTCGAACGGCTGCGACACTTCGAGCTGATCAACCTGCGTGGACGGCTGGCCCTGCTGGTGCTGGTGACGCAGTCGAGCGCGATCCACCAGTCACTGCTCGAGTTCAGCGAGCCGGCTGACCAGACGACCCTGAGCGCGCTGAGCCAGCAGCTCAACCCGGAGCTTCGCTGGCTGAACCGGGAAGAGATCGAGCGCCGGGTCCGCGGCGCGAGCCCCCTCGCGACCTTGGTGCTTCGCTGCATCGCCGACGCGCTCTACCAGATCGAGCGGCAACAGCGAAGCGAGTTGTACGCGGAAGGGTTGGATCGCGTGATCCGCCAGCCGGAGTTTGCCCAGGGCGACCTGGCGCGCGCGCTCCTGGAGCTGCTGCGAGGTGGCATGATCCTCTCGGTGCTTCTGCCTCAGCTCGAGCCGAGGGATGATGTGCGGGTCTTGATCGGATCCGACCTGCGCCTGCACGAGTTGAGACCGTTCAGCGTCGTGCTCTCGAGCTACCGTGCCGGTGCGGAGAGCAGCGGGATGTTGGGGGTGCTCGGGCCGCAGCGGATGGCCTACGCGCGCTCGATCGCGATGGTTCGTTACCTCGCCCACGTCGTCTCCCACTTGATGGGAGAGCTCTATGGCGAGATCGAGGACACTGAGCGTGACGACACGATAGAAGGGATGTTGAACTGATGAACGAGGAGCGCCGCGGAGAAGCGATGGAACTCGGGTACGAGACACATACCGAGCCCGACCACGCCGAGGAGCCAGTACAGCTCCATGCTGAACTCGCGACCTCGGAGCAACTCACGGCTCCGCCCGTACCCCCGCTGGATGCGAGCGTGGTCGAGCGGCTCCAGCACGAGCTTGAGCAGCAGCGACGCTTGGCAGAGGAGTACCTCGACCAAGCGCGGCGGGCACGCGCCGAGCTTTTGAACTACAAGCGCCGCGTCCAACAGGAGATGGATGAGCTGCGGGCGCATGCCCATGCACAGCTTATCCTGAAGATCCTGCCCGTATTGGACGACTTCCACCTCGCCATCGCTCGGATCCCGGAGGTGGAGCAGGAGAACCCGTGGATTCAGGGTCTGCTCTTGATCGAGCGGAAGCTCTGGAATGTGCTCGAGTCCGAGGGAGTGAGGCCGATCGAAGCGGTCGGGGCGCCGTTTAGCCCGGCCGAGCATGAGGCGGTGGCCGTCGAAGAGGGCGAGGGTGAGGAGCAGGTGGTTGTCGAGGAGGTTCGTCGCGGCTATACCCTCGGTGGGCGGGTACTCCGCCCCTCTCTGGTGCGAGTCGGGCGCCGGCCCCGGCAAGGAGAAGCTCCTACGGCTGAACCGTCGCACGAGCGATAATTGGCAGGTAGACACACATCGTAGTGTCGTGAGGGAGAGCTATGGCACGAGTCATTGGAATCGACTTGGGAACGACTAACTCGGTGATGGCGGTCATCGAAGGCGGTGAGCCAGTGGTGATCCCCAATGCCGAGGGTGAGCGGCTGACGCCGTCCGTCGTGGCGGTGACGTCCACCGGCGAGCGGCTTGTGGGGCGCTTCGCCAAGCGGCAGGCGATCACGAACCCGGAGAACACGATCTACTCGGTTAAGCGCTTCATGGGCCGCCGCTTCGATGACCCGGAAGTGCAGAAGACGATCAAGCTAGTGCCGTACAAGGTGCGCCGTGCTGAGAACGGCGGCGTCGAGATCAAGATGGGTGACCGCTGGTACAGCCCGCCCGAGATCTCGGCCATGATCTTGCAGAAGCTGAAGACCGACGCCGAAGCCTACCTAGGCGAGAAAGTCGACAAAGCCGTCATCACGGTGCCGGCCTATTTCGACGACAGCCAGCGCAACGCGACCAAGGACGCCGGCCGCATCGCCGGGCTCGAGGTGTTGCGCATCATCAATGAGCCGACGGCCTCGGCACTTGCCTACGGGCTGGACAAGAAGTCGGAGGAGCAGATCGCCGTCTACGACCTGGGCGGCGGTACCTACGACATCTCGATCCTCGACATCTCGGAGGGGGTGTTCCAGGTACTGGCCACCAACGGGGACACGCACCTGGGCGGCGACGACTTCGACCAGCGGGTCATCGAATGGCTAGCCGACGAGTTCAAGAGGCAGGAAGGGATCGACCTGCGCCAGGATCGCATGGCACTGCAGCGCTTGAAGGAGGCGGCGGAGAAGGCAAAGATCGAGCTGTCGAGCGTGCAGCAGACTGAGATCAACCTGCCGTTCATCACGGCCGATGCCACCGGGCCCAAGCACCTCGTCATGACGCTGACACGCTCCAAGCTGGAGCAGCTTGTGGCTGACCTGGTCGAGCGCACTGTGCCGCCGATGGAGCAGGCGCTCAAGGACGCCGGACTGAGCAAGGGCGATGTCGACGAGGTCGTCCTCGTCGGTGGCCAGACGCGGATGCCGCTGGTACAGCGGAAGGTCACGGAGTTCTTCGGCAAGGAGCCGCACAAGGGGATCAACCCGGACGAGGTGGTGGCCATCGGAGCTGCCATTCAGGCCGGCGTGCTCGCAGGCGAGGTGCGCGAGGTACTGCTGCTCGACGTCACGCCGCTGACGCTGGCGATCGAGACGCTGGGCGGGGTGGCCACGCCGATCATCCCACGCAACACGACCATCCCAACCCGCAAGAGCCAGATTTTCACCACCGCGTCGGACAACCAGACCCAGGTGGAGATCCACGTCGTTCAGGGCGAGCGGCCCATGGCCGCCGACAACAAGACGCTGGGCCGGTTCATCTTGGACGGGATCCCACCGGCACCGCGCGGCGTGCCGAAAATCGAAGTCACGTTCGACATCGACGCCAACGGCATCCTGAACGTCTCGGCGCGCGATCTGGCGACCGGGCGCGAGCAAAAGATCACCATTACGGCGTCCAGTGGCCTGACCGAGGAAGAGATCCAGCGGATGATCCGTGAGGCTGAGGAGCACGCGGAAGAGGATCGCCGCCGGCGCGAGGCGATTGAGTTCCGCAACCAGTCGGAGGCGTTGGTCTACCAGGCGGAGAAAACGCTGAACGAGTACAGCGACCGTATCCCCTCGGATCTGAAGCTCAACCTGGAGAACAAGGTTGCCGCGGTCAAGGAGATCCTGGAGCGCGATCCGGAGAACATGCAGCGGTTGCGCCCGGCCTACGACGAGCTTGCACGAACGCTCTCGCAAGTCGGCGCTCGCATGTATGAGCAGGCCGGTGCGACCGGCGGGACCGGCCCGGACGGCTCCGCGAGCGAGCGAACGGGCGCGGGCGAAGAAGAGACTGTCGAGGGCGAGTACCGCGAGGTACAGTAGCGTAGGCTCACCTGGCCGGGCAGGCCGCATGCGGGGGCGCCTCTAAGGCGCCCCCGCACCATTGTCGATCCTGTTTGGCTACGGCGCGGTCAGCACGTCGAGGTTCGTGAGCGGAACGAGCTGCCGTGTGCCATCGTCGAATTCCACGCCGATGGCCCAGCGCGGCACGCCATCGAGCCGCAGATCCAGTACCGGGTCGCCCCGGCAAATTCCAACCTGGCTGAGCCTGGCAGGGTCGGTGAGCCGGACGCGCACGCCGTCCCGCAGCGAGACAGCGGCCGGCTCCTCTCCGCCAACCGCGCTGGCCTGCGTGATCAGACAAGCCGGTCGGCTCGCTCCTCTGATGCTCGTGGCGAAGAGCAACGCCGCGTCGTGTCCTTCATGCTCCGCCAGAGCGTCGAACAGTGGCCGCGCCATCGGCCGGCGTCCAAACCCCTCCGTCATCAGGACACTCACCGGCGCTTCGGTGAACCCCCCCGACCAGGATCCATACCGCAGCTGCGTCGCCCACAGGTCGCTTGGCGCTTCAACCGCACTGAGCCCGAGGAGCGCCTGGATCGACGTAGCGCTCAGGCTCCCGACGATCACGCCCGCCACGCCGAGCGAGGCCATCCGTCGGAGAGCCGCACTGCTCACAGTAAGGCCGGCCAAGACCACGGCGCCTCGACACCGCTCGTCGATCGCGTCCGGTGGCAACTCGCGATCCGGCCGGTCAGTGAGGACACGGAGCGGGCCGCTCACTTCCTTCCCAAGGAGCACCGCCCCGACGACACGATCCCCGCTCACTGCGATGGCGACACGGTGGCCATCCTCGATCTCGACGACCACTCCGTGTACCAGTGCGGTCGAGTCGATCATGGCGACGACCGGCATGATCGTCACCGTACCGGCCTGCGCGTCGACCTCCGCGAGCTGCCCAGTTATCGGCGCAGTCACCTGCACGGTACGTAAACCACGGCGAGCGGAGACGATCGCCTCCCCAGCCGTGACCTGGCTCCCGAGCGGCCGCGTTAGGTGACGGCGGACTGTCCCTGGTGACAACCCCACCTCCCGGGCCACGTGTACCACCACCGGGCGGGGCATGCTCGACGGTGCTGAGAGTACGGGCGTCGCAGGCTCAACCCGGCTGCCGGTCGAGACCCGTACCTCGCCGGGCAAGCGGGCACGTCGTTCGACGATCAGCGCGACATCTCGGCTGAGCGCGGGTACATACCTCATCACTCGCTTCGCCATCGCCGCTTCACCGTCCACTAGCGTACCTGCCAGCCCAGGTCGGCCAGCCATGAGGCCGCGCGTGCCAGCCGTAGCTCGGTGGCCTCCGGGAGCGAGAGTGGTCGGCCACGAGCGTCGATAAGCAGGCCCAGCCGAGCCCAGCTCAACCCCGATTCCTGGTTGAGTTCCACGCGTGCCCCCGGTTCTCCGGCGCCGACCCGGAACCCTGGCTCGAGTTCGAGGCTGAGTTCGATCGAGCCGCTCTCTGGCAAGCGCAGGAGATGGACGCTCCCGTATGGCACGCTGAACCGCTGGCCCACTCCGTTGACTCGCAGATCACCCCGCACCGCGAGTGCCCCGTCTGGGCCTACACCGCTGACAACGATGCAGTGCGCCAGTGGAATCAGCGCATCCTGCTCCAGGACAGCGCTCGCGTAGCCGGCATGCACCGTCGCCAGCGCGCCGGCAGCCGCCAGGAGATCGACGTCGTCCAGCGCCAGCGTGACGAGTCCCACGGCAGGCAGCGGCTGCAGACTATCGAGGAGGGAGAGCGTCGCCAGTGCCGGGGGTAACTCGCTGAACCGCGAGTTCGCGATGATGAGCTGGATATCGGCCGGCGGCTGCAGCCCGATGTCCTTGGCAGTGTCCAGGAGCACCTCGCGGAGCACCGCGCTCGCGATCAGCGCGTCGTCCGCCGTCTCGAGGACGGCGAGCGGCCGCAGGGAACGGTTCAAGAGCCACTCGGTCAGCGATTCCAGGGGGTACTGCTTGGGAAGCCACCGGGCGATGCGTTCGGGGGCAAGACGAGTGAGTTCGGCCGCGCCTGGACCGAGGTCACGCTCCGCAAAGAAGGACGTCACCGCCTGTTCGCCACGTGCCCAGACGAGGAGCGTCCCTTCATCGATGTGGACAAAGAGCGTGCTCTGCCCCGTGCGCCGGTGGGTAAACGCGACGCTCGACCCGATCGCCTCCACCAGGTCGACAAAGTGAAGGGAGCCGAGCTGGCGCGCAAGCAGCGATTGGCGCACCGCGTCCCGGTACCGATCGCGGAGCTCAGTCGTGAGCGCGAGGGTGACCGAGGCGACCTCGTGCGCTAGCGGGTCGACACCGACGAGTTCTATCTGTTCGCCAATGGCCTCGGCAGCCTGCTCCTGGTGCATCTCCGGGCCGACGACGAGGCCGAGTTCGGGGCCGTCGGCATCCTCAGTCACGCCCCTGATACCGTCGAGGACGGTCGCCCACTCGTCGGCGGTACCGCCATCATGTGCCAACACGAGCACGCGAGGGGCGACCTGACGCAGCCACTGCTCGACGGCGGCGGCCGAAAGAGAGCCATCCCCGGCCTGCGCTGTGACTCCGAGCTGAACCAGCCGGGCCGGCATGCTCCGGAGCGCTGCAGTGAGCACCTGGGAGAGGCTTCGCTCGGGCCCGATGGAGATCAGCGCCACGCGCAGAGGCGGCCGTGGAAACCCGGTGAGGAGAAAGGCGTCAGCACCATCCCCGAAGGGCTGACGAGGACTCAGTAGCTTGCCACCGTCCTCAAACGTCCGGCCGGTCGCCTCAGCCAGCTCCTCGAGCGCCGCCGCGATCCCTTCCAGGTCAAAGGTACCGCTAGATGGCTCCGGTATGGCCAGCGTGGAAGCGACGAGGCGCGGAGCCTGTTCAACTCGGTCGAAGAGCGTCGCGCGGCATCGTGTCCGGCCTGCGTGCACGACGACGGCAGCGTGGACGCCATGCAGCCGCTGCCTCGTTGCCACTTGAACGCCTTCTCCGGTGACGTCACGTACCACGCGCGTTGCCCCCTATCGGCTCAAGACCAGCACGTAGACGACCAGCAGCGCGATCACGACGAGCACCAGCATGAGGAGGACACGGCGCAGCCAGGTGGTCGGCGCAGCCTGGGCGGCCGCTTCGGCCGACCCCGGCGGGGAGGGCTGCTCCTGAACGGCTGCTGCCGGCTTGGGCGCAACCTGAGCGAGCGCCGGAGTCAAGTGCTGGAACGCCGACGCCGTTTCATGCTCCGTTTGGATGGTCTCCGGCACAAACCACGCTCGGGCGACGGCCGGTGGCGGCAAGCTCACCCGGTGTTCCGCAGCGGGCGTCGCGCGCGCTGCGGTCGCGGCCGGAATCTCGACGTCCAGCTCTCGTAACCACTCCGGCAGATCGCGCTCGTCGATGAGTTGGAGCAGATCCGGGTCCTCTGCCTGAGCGCTTCGCCCATCGGAAGGGGAGGCCGGCTCCTCGTCCTTCCCTCTGGATAGCTCGCCGTGCGTCGCCGCAAGCCAGGCGGGAGGAGACGCCTGGGGAGCTCCTCCTGGCGATACCATCTCCTGCTCCTGCGCAAACTCACGCAGCCAGTCTGGCAACGCATGCGGATCGATCTCGAGGTCTCCCTCGATCGTGAAGGGCGCAGCCCCCGTCGTCTCAGCCGGGTGCTCCGGAAGCCGAGCGCCACAGGTTTGACAGTACCGGTCTTCGCTGCCGGCCGGCTCCCCGCAGGCTGGGCAGTGCTGATCTCCCGGCCGGCTCGGCGCGGCATAGCCGCAGATACTACAGGCGAGTTCGTCGGGCTCCTTGCGGGAACCGCACTGCGGACAGTACACGAGACTCCTCCCGATCCGGCCAGCTCGCTGCTGGATGAGCCGGCACCATGGCAGGTCAGATGGTCTACCTCGAACGACAGTTTAGCACCGCAGCGAAACCAGCGCACCGGCCCGGAAGTCCTAGACGCGCGAGGCCCCCTCCCTGGTAACCGCAGGCATCGTCAGCCTGCTCCGCATTGCGAACGATTCGAACGCGGTCGTGACTGCACTCGCCGGACGCTGAAGCACGGGCTTGAGCAGAAAAGCCACGCATTCGGGCTGGCGACTCTCGCCACGAGGAGCCCTTACCCGCTGATCCGCGAGCCGACTTCACTTCAAGAACCGCCACAGCATCGTCGATGTGACAGAAAGCCCGCACACGGGGGTGAAACCGCCGTTGTCCTGGAAGCGGGGCTTCTCCAGAGCCTGGGGCTGCGAGTCCGAGACTCGGCCGCAGGAACCACCAGGAGGTTCGTCCTTGCGGTCGGTCTACCGGGCCGATCCCCGCAGGTCGTCGGTGTCGATCCAGATCGTGACCGGGCCGTCGTTCACCAGTGCCACCTGCATGTGCGCGCCGAAGCAGCCGGTCTCGACGCGCAGCCCGGCGGCCCGCAGCTCCTCGGCGAACCGGTCGACGAGCGGGCTCGCGACCTCAGGCGGGGCAGCATCGATGAAGCTGGGCCGCCGGCCCTTGCGGACGTCCGCGTACAGCGTGAACTGCGAGACCACGAGCGCGGCCAGCCCGAGCTCCACGGCCGAGCAGTTCATCTTGCCCGCTTCGTCCTCGAAGATGCGGAGGTGCGCCACTTTCCGCGCGAGCAACGCCGCCGTCTCGGCGTCGTCACCGTGCCGGACGCCGACGAGCACCAGCAGCCCCGGGCCAATCTTGCCGACCACCCGGCCGTCGACTGTCACCGACGCTTCGCTCACACGCTGCACGAGCGCCCGCACGTGCCATCCTCTCCCCCTGCGGCACCGCGGCCCGGTATCGGCCGGGCTCTCACCTGCTCATCAGGTGTGCTCATCGGTGACGAGGACGACGGCCAGTGCGGCGATCCCCTCGCCCCGCCCGACGAAGCCCAGCCGCTCGTTGGTGGTTGCCTTCAGGCTCACGCGCTCGACCGGGAGGCCGAGTGCGCTCGCCGTCCGTGACCGCATCGCCTCGCGGAACCGCTCCAGCCGCGGCCATTCAGCGATCAGCGTGGCGTCGACGTTGACCACGTGCCAGCCCTTGGCAGCCAGGAGCTGGACGATCTCCTGCAATAAGAGGGTGCTGGGGGCATCACGCCAGCGCTCGTCTCCGGGTGGAAAGTGCTGGCCTAGGTCACCGAGGCCAGCGGCGCCCAACAGCGCGTCGCCGATGGCGTGCAGGAGCACATCGGCGTCGGAGTGCCCTTCCAGCCCGAGCTCGCCGGGAATGCCTACGCCGCCCAGCACGAGCCGGCGGCCGCGGACAAGGCGGTGGACGTCGTAGCCGATTCCGACGCGGATCATGCCCGCGCTCCTTGACGCCGCTGGGCCAGCAAGGTGGCCGCGACGGCGAGATCGGCCTCAGTGGTCAATTTGAGGTTCTCAGGGCTGCCGGGAACGATGCGGACAGGGAAGCCGGCATGCTCGAGCAGGGTCGCGTCGTCAGTCGCTGGCGGGGCACCTGGTGGCCAGTGCCGATAGGCGGCCTCGAGCCAGTCGCGCCGGAAGACCTGTGGAGTCTGAGCCACCACGAGGCTGCTCCGCTCGAGGGTCACGAGCACGCGCCCGCTCGCGTCCACCTGCTTGATGGTGTCGGACACCGGAATCGCCGCGACCGCAGCGCCCCATTCGACTCCGGCCTCGATGCTGCGACGCAGGAGCTGCGGGGTGACAAGCGGGCGCGCGGCGTCGTGGATCACCACGAGGTCGACCTCGGGACTCAGCCGCGCTACCCCGGCGCGCACCGACTCCTGCCTGGTGGCACCACCGAGGCAGACCCGGGTTCGAGCCGCCAGCGCGGCTGCCTCGATCAGGTCACCGACAGCTTCGCGGTTCGCCGGGCTAACGACCACGACGAGCTCGACGATCTCGGGGACGGCCGCGAAGGCATCGAGCACCCAGGCGAGCGCTGGCCTTCCTCCGAGGTGAACCAGCGTCTTGTCTCGGCCGTCCATGCGCTGGCTGCGCCCGGCAGCAGGGATGACCGCACCGCACCTCATGCCGCTTGTCCCGATCGCCTAGCCTGCGCGAAGACCATCCGCCCGGCACCGGTCTGCAGAGTTCGCGTGACCGTGACGTTGATCTCCTGTCCGAGGTAGGGCTGGCCGGCCTCGATGACGACCATCGTGCCGTCTTCCAGGTAACCGACACCCTGACCCGGCTCACGCCCCTCGCCGACGACCTTGATTTGGAACACGTCACCAGGATGCACCGGAGGGCGCAGCGCGCGCTCCAACGTGTTCGGGTTTAGGACGGTGATGCCGGAGAGCGCCGCGATTTGCGCCAGGTTCTGGTCGCAGGTGAACAGCCGGGCACCCAGTTCCTGAGCGATCCGCAGCAGCTTTTGATCCACGTCGTCCGTCCCCGGCGAGTCGACGTCGCTGACGACCAGATCGATGCGAGGATCCTGGCGAAGCTGGCGCAGGAGCTCGAGCCCGCGGCGGCCGCGCGCTTGCTTGACCGGGTCGGACGCCTCAGCGAGATGCTGGAGCTCATGCAGCACCGGCTGCGGCACAACGAGCTGGCCCTCGAGAAAGCCTGAGCGGGTAATCTCCCGGACGCGGCCATCGATGATTGCGCTGGTATCTAGTACCGTCGGTGTGGTGGCTGCGGTGCTCTGCCCGCGCCGCAGCGCAGCGAAGAGTTCGTCTCGCTTGGCCAGCATTGCGATCGCGGAGCCCATTGTCAGGAGTAACGCCGTCACCGCGGGGATGATCTGCCCGGCCGGCCACGGTAGGAAGGAGAGCGGCCAGGCGAGCAGCGCGGAGAGAAGGCCGCCGATGAGCAGGCCGAGCGTCAGTGCTGCTAGGTCTTCCAGGGTGAGCCGGCGGATCTGGACGTGCAGCGTGTCGATGAGCCCGAAGACGGCATAGGGGGTGACGAGGAAACCGAGCGCACCCATCAAAGCCGCGACGAAGACCGGATAGACCTGGCCCGCTTGGCTCGTGGTCGCGAAGTAGAGGCCGATCTGCCAGCCGAGCAGCACGCCGAGCAGCAGTCCGCCGTAGCGCAGCAGGCGACCGCCGGGTGAGTTCGCCCGCTCCGCCCGTGCCCGGCGGTCGAGTGCCGGAGCCCGCTGTTGGTGCTTGTCTCGTCGATCGATCGCGTGCCGTTCGGCCGGGATCTCGCGTGAGCGCGTCACTGGAAACCTCTTCAGGCAGTACGGCGCGTGACGGCATCGCGCAGTGTAGCACGGCCGAGGGACGCTGTTCAACGACCGGCCCAGCCTGCGGCACGGCGGAGCCGCGCCACGGTCTCCATCGGCACGTCGACGCTTCCCAGCTCGCGCCCCTCGCGGAACCCCTCCCCGTGATAGTCGCTCCCGCCGGTGGGGATCAGCCGGTGCGCGTCGGCCAGCTCGGCCAGCGCCTGCCGCTGCTCTACGGTGTACTCTGCGTACCAGACTTCGATCCCGACGAGCCCGGCCGCGATGAGGTGGGGGAGCAGGCTCTCCAGGCCGCTCACTGAGTAGGGATGAGCCAGTACCGCCGCTCCCCCAGCACCCCTGACCACCTGGACGGCTTCGACCGGTGTCGGTCGGTCGTAGGCAATATACGCTGGCTTGCCGCGAGCGAGGTAGCGGGCGAAGGCCTCGTCGACCGAGGAGGTATAGCCGCGCGCAGTGAGCAATCGAGCAAGGTGAGCCCGGCTGATAGTTCCCTCGCCGGCCAGTCCCAGCACGTCGTCGAACGTGATCCCGATGCCGAGCGCGCGTAACCGCGAGACCATGGCCCGCGCTCGGTCGAGCCGGCGAGCCTGAAAAGCGAGCAGGGCTTCCTGGAGGGGCTGGGAGTGGTAGTCGATGAAGTACCCAAGGATATGGACTTCGCCCGCGTCCACCGCCGTGCTCAGCTCGATCCCGGGGACGATCTCGACGGCCATCCGCTGGCCGGCATTGATTGCCTCCTCGAGCCCGGCAGTGGTGTCGTGGTCGGTCACCCCCAGTACAGCGACGCCCCGCTGTGCAGCCAGGGCCACCAGCTCAGCGGGGCGTAACTGGCCATCCGACGCTGTTGTGTGGGTGTGCAAATCGACGCTCTGGCGTCGACCGCTGGCCGCGCGCATCTCGAGCGGTAAGAAAGAATGAGCCGGTACCCCGAGCAGGCGGGGTACCGGCTGCAGATAGGCTTAGCGCGGCTCGACGATCAGCCGCAGCGCCGTACGATCCTCATCACCGATGGTGACGTTGATGAAGGAGGGCAGGCAGACCGCGTCGATCCCGGTCTCGGCCAGGTAGTCACGTGCGATGGCGACCGCCTTGACTGCTTGGTTCGCAGCGCCAGCGCCAATGGCCTGAACCTCAGCGCGGCCGCACTCGCGAACCACGCCAGCGATGGCGCCAGCGACGGCGCTCGGGCGTGAGCGAGCGGAGACCTTTAGCACTTCGCTGCGGCGAGGGGGTGTTTGGCGTCCTTGAGCTGGCGCTTGAGTCGTCGGGGCATAGTTGTCCTCGTCCGGCGGGAAGCTTGCCTCCGGATCGATCTTGATGTCCCGCAGGTCGAGCTTGCTGAAGAAGCGATCCATCCTACCCCTCCACGTACGATCGATACTGCCACGCAAAACGCACAAGCCTGTCGCTCGGCGCGAGCAGTGCGACTCTGTCAGTCTTCCGAGGCCAACTCCTCTCCAGTACGATCGACCCTGCCTACGGCGGCGCTCGTATCTCCGCAACCTGGAGGCCGCTCACGGGATCGCCAGGCACGGCTCGTGCCTGGCGCCGCCTGGCGTGAACTGGTACCACAGAACGTACAAGCGCGTCAACAGGCGGAAAGGAAAACCGCTCGGCGCGGCGTGCTCTCGAGACTGACCATGAGTGCGCACGTCCTGTGCCAGACGAACGAGGGGCCGGGCATCTGCCCGGCCCCTCGCAGCGGTCTCGTACTCAGCGCGCGTACTCGACGGCTCGCGTCTCTCGGATAACTGTGACCTTGATCTGACCAGGATAGTCGAGACTCTCCTGAATCTTCTTGACCACATCGCGCGCCAGCCGGATGGCGCCCAGATCGTCGATCGCCTCAGGCTTGACCAGGATGCGCACCTCGCGGCCGGCCTGGATGGCGTACGCCTTTTGCACTCCCTTGAACGAGGTGGCGACGCCTTCCAGCGCTTCGAGGCGCTTAACGTATGCCTCCAGCATCTCGCGGCGCGCTCCAGGCCGGGCGCCACTGATCGCATCGGCTGCCGCCACGATGAACGCCTCGACAGTTCGGGGTTCCTCCTCGCCGTGGTGGGCGGCGATGGCGTGTACGATTTTGGCCGAGCGCCCAAGCCGACGAGCGATGTCAGCACCGATGAGGGCATGTGGGCCCTCGACCTCGTGATCGACCGCCTTGCCGATGTCGTGCAGCAGACCCGCCGTCTTTGCCACGTTGACATCGGCACCGAGCTCAGCGGCCAGCGCCCCAGCGATCAAGGAGACTTCGATCGAGTGTTGGAGGACGTTTTGCCCGTAACTGGTGCGGAAGCGCAGACGCCCCAGCAGCTTGATCAGGTCGGGGTGTAGCCCCTGGACGTTCGCTTCCAGTGCCGCACGCTCCCCTTCTTCGATGATGATCTGCTCGACTTCCTGGCGCGTCTTCTCCACGACCTCCTCGATCCGGGCCGGATGGATGCGTCCGTCCTGGATCAGTCGGAGCAGGGCTCGGCGGGCGATCTCCCGGCGTACCGGATCAAACGAGGAGACGGTGACCGCTTCCGGTGTATCGTCGACAATGAGGTCGACCCCGGTCGCCTGCTCCAGGGCACGAATATTCCGGCCCTCTCGACCAATGATCCGCCCCTTCATGTCGTCGCTCGGCAGCGGGACGACCGAGACCGTGTTCTCGGCAACATACTCAGAAGCGATACGCTGGATCGTCGTCGCCAGGATCATCTGCGCGCGCTGGCGGGCCTCTTCGCGGGCCTGCAGTTCGATCTCGCGCACCTGGCGGTTGATCGCCTCGCGCGCTTCCTCAGTGGCCTGTTGGATCACGAGGTTGCGCGCTTCTTCCATCGAGAGCGCGGCGACACGCTGGAGCTCGAGCTGACGCTCTTCGAGCAGCTTGTTGAGCTGCTCGATCTGATCTTCGATCTCCTTTTCGCGCGCCTGGATCTTGCGCTCGCGCCGCTCGAGCGCCTCGATCCGCCGGTCGAGCTGCTCCTCTTTGTTCTGCAGGCGGCGTTCGATCCGCTCGACTTCACGGCGGCGTTGCTGGTATTCCTGCTCGAGCTCGTCACGGAGCTTGATCGCTGCGTCCTTCGCCTCAAGCAGGATCTCTCGCTGGCGCGCCTCGGCGTCCTCGATGAGGCGCCTCACTTCGTCGGCAGTCGCGCGCAGCCGTGACCGAGCCGCGCGTTGCAAATAGACATAGGTAGCCACACCTGCCCCGACCGCGGCGACGACCGCGGTCAAGGCGAGAAGAACGAGGGTTTCCATAGCCTTGTCACTCCTCGGACACGTCGGTTGGTAAGGTCCAGATGAGCCGCCACCGCCTGGACTGTGGCGGCCCCTTGGTGATCGGAAGGAGCCGTAGCCCCTCTAAGGATACCGGCTGCGCTCGAGCGAGGTCAACGCGAATCGTTGCCCTAACACCAGCGGAGCCGACGCGGCACGCGGAGACAAGCGGCAGGGAACAGCCCTGCCAGGATCGAGATCGAGGCCGGGGCATGGTATATCTCCTGTAGAAGATGTTGCTCTCCCCCTGGCGACCGATCCCACGCGAGGAGGGTGTAGAAGTCCTGTCCACGCACTCGCTCGTATCTAGTTCCGTCGCGACGCACTGGGCTCCAGGATGGGCCGTCGTCGTTTGCTCTGGTTGAGCGTGCTGGGCGGCGGACGGCTGGCCACCAGCAGCCTGCTGGCCGGCTGTCGCGGCGATGCCGCGGTAACTCCCACCACCCCACCGGCTGGCGAGCAGCCGACGCTCACCGCCGCACCGGCCAGCCAGGCGACCCCGGCAGCGCCAGCCGCCCGCAGCACGTTCGTCATCGCCCGGCTGACCGATACCATCACGCTCGACGTGTCTCGACAGTACGAGCTGACCTCGCCGATCGTCGTCGGCGCCTGTTACGAGCGGCCGGTCACTATGCAGCCCCCGGACATCAAGGCGATTGTCCCCCACCTCGCGCGCGAGTGGGAGATCAGCGAGGACGTCACGACCTGATCTACCTGCGCAACCTCTCCCGCGGCGATCTCGGTGGGTCGTACGCCACGCGCCGGCCGGTCGGGACCGCTCTCCGGCTCTTCTTCCCGACTACCATCGAGCTCGTGACCGCCGCGATGCTCTACGCGGTGACGGTCGGGATTGCTTTGGGCGTGGTCTCGGCGGTCTGGAGCAACCGGCTGGCGGATCACCTCGCGCGGCTGATCGCCTTGGTCGGCGTCTCGCTCCCGGTCTTCTGGCTCGGGCTGCTGGCGCTGCAGGTGTTCTACGCCAAGCTCGGCCTCCTGCCCGGGCCGGGGCGCATCGACACCCGGCCCCTCGCCCCGCCGACGCGGACCGGCTTCTACACTACTATCGACAGCCTCTAGCCCGCCAGACTGACGTCTTCTTCAACACCCTCTACCATCTGGTCTTGCCTGGCATAGTGCTTGGCAGCTATGCCATGGGCATCATCGCCCGGATAACGCGTTCCTCGCTGCTCGAGGTCTTGAGTCTCGACTACATCCGCCCGGCTCGGGCCAAGGGGCTCGCCGAGCAGCGGGTCGTCGTCGGCCACGCGCTCTGCAACACGCTGATCCCCACTGTCACCGTCGTCGGGCTCACCTTCGGAAGCTTGCTGGCCGGTGCCGTGCTGACCGAGGCGATCTTCTCCTGGCCCGGCCTCGGCCGCTACGCGGTAGATGCTGCCACCAAGCTTGAGGCGTTCCCATCGATCGTTTTGGCGATGGCGATCGCTGCGGCGCTGGGGCCGGGGCTGAAGAACGCGCTGATCGCGATCGTGGTCGTGCTCTGGCCGGAGTATGCCCGGCTGATGCGCGCAGGTGCTGGCGGTGAAGGCGAACAAGTACGTTTCCGCCGCGGAAGCGCTAGGCGCCGGGCGCGCCAGGCTGCTGCTCCGGCACATCCTGCCCAACACCCAGGCCCCGATCATGCTCAAAGCGACCTTGGACGTGGGCGCCGCCATCGTGCTGACCGCGGGGCTGTCGTTCATCGGGCTCGGAGCCGTTCCACCGAATCCCGAGTGGGGCGCGATGAGGCGCGATGATTCGCGAAGGGCAGCGGCGCTTCAGCCAGTGGTGGATGGCCACCTTCCCCGGGCTGGCGATCTTCAGCGTGGTCATGGCGCTCAACTTCCTGGGCGACGGCCTGCGCGACACACTCGATCCCCGCCGCCGTGGCCGCTGGGGCTGAACGCCTCGCCGTAGTACGCTCAATTCTGGTCACGTCTCGACTGGCATGCTGCGGAGGCGGCTGACCGGCCTCGACGCGCGTGTTGGCCTCGCGTCCGTTGGCTTTTGCACTATCCCGGCCGAGCGCTGCACGGGCAGTACTGTGAAGGGATCCCTCGATGACAGCCAGCGACTCGCCTCGAACCCGGCACATCAAAGCGTTGCTCCGCGAGTTACATCGGCACGGTGTGCGCGACCAGCGGGTGCTCCTGGCGATCGCCAAGGTACCCCGGGAGCGGTTCGTCCCGCCGGAGCTGCGTGAGCTGGCATGGGAGAACCGGCCGCTCCCCATCGGGGCCGGGCAGACGATCTCGCAGCCGTTGATCGTCGGGGTGATGACGCAGGCACTCCAGCTCGACGGAGACGAGCGCGTGCTCGAAATTGGTACCGGCTCCGGCTACCAAGCGGCAATCCTGGCCGAGCTGGCAGCTTCGGTGACCAGCATCGAGCGTGACCCGACCCTGGCCCACAGCGCCGCCGAGCGGCTGGGGCAGTTGGGTTATCGCAACGTGGAGGTGCACGTCGGCGACGGGTCGCAGGGCTGGCCGGCAGGGGCACCGTACGACCGCATCATCGTGACCGCCGCCGCGACCCGGATTCCGCCAGCCCTGCTGGAACAGCTCGACCCCGCGGATGGAGCGCGACTCGTCATCCCGATCGGCGACAGCGAGCACCAGCAGCTCTACCTGTTCGAGCGGCGCGGTGGCCGGCTCCAGCAGACTGACCTGGGAGCGGTGCGGTTCGTCCCGCTCGTCGAGGGTGAAGCCAGTCCCGCCGACGGCAAGCAGGGCGACGCGCCAGCTTTACCGCCCGCGCCCTGAATCGGTATCATGGGGCGCGCGGTAAGGGAGCAGTGCGATGACGTGGGTATCACGGTTCGACCGGATCTTACTGAACGCCAGGGTCTACACGCTCGATGCTGCCGCCCGGGTCGTCGAGGCCGTGGCGATCCGCGACGGCCGTATCGCTGCGGTTGGTCGCACGAGCGAGCTGCGGTCATGGGCCGAGGCTGGCATCCAGATCGAGGATCTGGCCGGCGCGGTCGTGCTCCCCGGCTTCATCGATGCGCACAACCACCTGCTCTCCACCAGCCTGGTGCTGCGCGAAGTCCAGCTCTACGACTGCCGGTCGATCCAGGAGATCCTCGACCGGGTGCGGGAGCGGGCCGCGCAGACACCGCCTGGCCAGTGGATCGTCGGCCGAGGCTGGGACGAGGCCTTGCTCCGCGAGCGGCGCCACCCCACGCGCTGGGAGCTCGACCGTACCGCTCCCGACCACCCGGTAGTCGTGCACCGGGTCTGGAACAAACTGGTGGCCAACAGCGCGGCCCTGGCCGCGGCCGGCATCACCCGGGCGACACCCAATCCCCCGGCCGGCGCGCGCTACGCTGGCGGCTTCGAGCGCGACCCGGAGACCGGCGAGCCGACCGGGTTGTTCTGGGATCGAGCCAAGCGACTGGTGCTTGACGCCATGCCAGAGCCGTCCGAGGCCCAGCTCGCGGAGGCGTTGCGGCACGGCTGCCGGGCCTACAACGCTGTCGGCCTAGTCGGCGTCGCCGAGCCGGGGCTGGCCGAGCGGGAGATCCGCGCCTACCAGCGGCTCCACGACGACGGCCTGCTGACCGTGCGCGCTGACCTCTTGCTCGGCGGCTGGGGCTACGCGCCGGCTGAGCGGGAGCCGGAGCTGAAGCGCTGGATCGCCGGGATGCCGGTCTATGGTGGCTTCGGTGACGACCTGCTCCGGCTGGCAGGCGTCAAGTTCCTGCTCGACGGCGGCGTCGGCGACCGGACGGCCCGCTTCGACGAGCCGTATCTCGGCGAGCCGGAGAACTTCGGCCAGTGGGTCGTCGATCCGGAGGAGTACCTGGCGCTGGTGCGCTGGGTGCATGAGCTCGGATGGTCGATCGACACCCATACCTGCGGGACGGCGGCGCAGGACCTGGCTGTCAGGGCGTACATCGACGCGCAGTCAGCAGCGCCGAACCCGCGTTTGCGGCACCGCGTGCACCACGCCTACTTCCCCAGCCAGCAGGCCGTGCGGCTGATGGCCGCGCACCGCATCCCAGCCCTGGTCAGCACTCCCTTCCTACTCCATCTTGGCGATAGCTTCATCGCCAGCCTGGGGCTGGAGCGAGCGGCGCGGGCGATGCCGATGGCGACCTACCTGGCGGCTGGCGTCCCGCTCGCTGGTACCTCCGACTCGCCGATCGCTGATTTCAACCCCTTCGTCGGCATGGCCGCAGCGGTGAGCCGGACAACCGTGCTGGGGCGCGAACTCGACCCGCGCGAACGGATCAGCTCGGAGGCGGCGCTCCGCAGCTACACGCTCGGCGGCGCCGTCGCGCTCGGGCACGAGGCGACCCGCGGCTCCATCGAACCGGGCAAGTTCGCTGACCTCGTCGTGGTCGACCGCGACCCGTTAGCGGTCGACGAGGCGACGTTGAAGGAAACGCGCGTCCTCCGTACCATGCTTGGAGGTGCCTGGGTCTACGAGGCGAATTGAGGGCGGGGCAGGTGCCGGAGGCCGGCACCCCCGCCGTCGATACGAGGAGTGACGGCGATGCGGACGATGAAGAACGTGCTGCGCTGGGCGGCGTTACTCCTGGTCGGGGCCGCACTCTACGACCAGCTCCGCCGGCCAGCCGCGGAACGCACCTGGCACGGGCAGATCGGCTTCGTGCCGTACGACTTTCGCCCGCCGACGGTCGAGCGCCTGAAGGAGCGGCTCTGGAACCCCGACGACCCGCGGATCTTCACGCCGCACGTCTGGGGCGTCGGCTGGGCGGTCAACTTCTACCAACTCTGGCGCTCCCTCTCCCCGTTGGTCGAGCGCGCGCGGGCCAAGCTCGGCGAGCGCCGCGCGTGAGCCTGGATCGGCCGCCCGGCGATCTCAGCGCGGGCGCAACCCGAGCAGGAGCTGCCAGCAGCCGACGCCGAACAGCAGCAGGCCGATCCCGCCCAGCACCTCACTGATTCCGAAGAGATCGGCCAGAGCGCCTGAGAAAAAGACGGGGACGAAGGCGACGGTGTTGGAGACGGTGAAGAAGGCGGCATAGACGCGGCCCCGGACGTGTTCGGGGGAGCCGGCCTGCAAGAGCGACTGGCTGGGGGCCAGCACCATCCCGTTGACGATGCCCAGTAGCCCGGCCAGCCCGGCTGCCAGCCAGACCGTGGCCGAGCCCACGTCGCTGGGGGTGTCCTGCGCCTGCCAGCCTGCGAGCGCGAGGCAGAGGAGGAACGCCCCACCGAGCGCAAGCCCGCTGTCGATTGTCCGCACGCTGCCGAGCCGGCCGGCGATGTGTGGCACCAGGAGCGTGCCCAGTGCCACGCCGATGCCGGCCGGAACCACGAGGTACGCGATATCCTCGGCCGGTAGCCCCAGCACCACGGTCACATAGCCCGGGCCCAATACCGCCACCATCAAGTAGGTCGCGGTCGCGATCGTCAGGTACGCGATCGCTTTGGACAGGTGAGGCGACGAGCGGATGGTGTGGACGCCTTCACGGATCTCACCGATCACCTGCCCGAGCAGGTGCCGGGCATCGGGGAGGGTACGTGCTGGAGGGCAACTTGGCGGCAGCGCGAGACTGACCGCCGCACAGAGGGCGAAGATTGCGATGATGCCGGTCAGGACAGCGTGAAGGCCGACGAGCTTGACCAGGAGTGGCCCGGCCGCGGCGAACCCGACGATCTGC
Source organism: uncultured Thermomicrobiaceae bacterium (assembly GCA_938082375.1). GTDB lineage: Bacteria > Chloroflexota > Chloroflexia > Thermomicrobiales > Thermomicrobiaceae > Thermalbibacter. Next base: position 7,682 of record CALKCJ010000038.1, on the reverse strand, counting down.
GAGGCGGTGAACGTAAGGTTGAAGAGGGCATTGGCCTGGATGATCTGGCGTCGCGGCGCCACGTCCGGCAGCGCAGACGCGAGCGCTGGGCCGAAGAACTGGCCGACGGTACCGGAGAGCGCGGTGATCCCATAGAGCACCGCGAGAGCGAGGTAGGCCGACCAGCGTGCCTCGATGAGCAAGAGCCCAACCACGGCCAGGCCGCGCAGGGCGTTGGTCAGCACCAGGATCGTGCGCCGGTTGAACCGGTCGGCGACGACGCCGGCCAGCGGACTGGCGAGCACGGCGGGGAGCGTAAAGCTCAGCACTGCCAGCCCGATGGCGGTGTTCACCTGCCCGATCCCGTGCCGCTCGACGATACCCCGTACCAGCACCAGCAGCGAGAAGTTCACCATGTTCTGGCCGGTCTGCGAGAGTGTCTGCACCAGCCAGAGCAGGAGGAACGGCCGGTGGCGGAGCAGGTCGAGCACGTTTCCCGGCGGGCCGTCGAGCTCCCGCCGCTCGAGGATGATCTGCGTCTCAGTCTGCGGAGGCATCGCGAGATAACGCGTGCGCAGCCGAAGACGCAGGTCGACCGACGACCGCCTTCAGCCGCTTGCGGAAGGTCGGACGCGGGATCAGGACGCGGCGGCCACAGCCGAGGCACCGCAGGCCGATATCTGCCCCGATGCGGACGACCACCCAGTCGGTGGAACCGCACGGGTGAGGCTTGCGCAGGCGTACCACGTCGTCGACACGCACCTCGTCGCTCACCGCCGCCCCCGGTCACGGACGAGCCCGTAGCCCGTGGAGTATAACACTCTGGCCCCACTGCTCGAGACGCGCCCCGGGCGGCGACGCCTAGCCCTCGGCCGGGGTCTCGCGCGCGACCGGCCCCAGGGTTACCGCTCCCTGCTCGGCGAGCCGCTCGATCTCCTCGTCGGCATAGCCTAGCTCGCGCAGCACCTCAGCCGTGTGCTGCGCCAACAGCGGCGGCGGCCGGCGGATTACCGGTGGGGTGAGTGAGAGATCGACCGCCGGGCCGATCAGCGGGATGTCGCCGGCCCGATCGTGGCGCACCGTCCGCACGATACCCAGGTGCTTGACCTGCTCGCTCTCCAGGGCCTGCCCGATCGTCCAGATCGGCCCGCAGGCCACCCCCGCCTGGTTCAGTCGCTCGACCCACTCGGCCACCGTCCCGGTCGAGAGCGCCTGGTTCAGCAGCGCGTTGAGGCGCGGCCGGTGGGCCACCCGGTCGGCATTGGTGGCGAAGCGCGGGTCATTGACCCACTCGGGGTGGCCCACCACCTCGGCCAGCCGCCGCCACATCTGCTCGCTGGCGATGGCGATGTTGAGCATGCCGTCCCGGGCGGTGAAGGCGCCGTAAGGGGCAGCGACCGGGTGGTCGTTCCCTTCCGGCTGCGGATCGCCACCCCCGGCCAGGTAACGCCCGGTCTGGTAGGTCAGGATACCGATGATCGCTCCCAGGAGCGAGGTGTCGACCCGCTGGCCGAGCCCGGTGCGCTGCCGCTCGATCACGGCGGCCAGGACGCCGTAAGTAGCGAACAGCGCGGCCAGGATATCGCCGATGGCGACGCCGACGCGCAGCGGGCCACTCTCCCGGGTGCCAGTGACACTCATCAGGCCCGACATCCCCTGCGCCACTTGGTCATAGGCTGGCAGGCCGGCGAAAGGGCCGGTAGGGCCATAGCCGGTCACCTGGCAGAAGACAAGGCCGGGATTCACCTCGCGCAGTGAGGCCTCGCCCAGACCGAGCCGATCCATCACACCGGGCCGGAAGTTGGTGACGACGATGTCGGCCTGCTCGGCCAACCGGCGCACGACTCGCGCGCCTTCGAACGTCTTGAGGTCGATTACCGCGCTGCGTTTGTTGCGGTTGACCGAGAGGAAGTAGGGGCTTTCGCCAGCGACGAAGGGTGGGCCGTAGCCGCGGGCCGGGTCGCCGCCCGGCGGCTCGATCTTCACAACGTCGGCACCGAGGTCACCGAGGAGCATGGCGCAGAGCGGACTGGAGACCGCCTGTCCGAACTCGAGCACCCGGTAGCCTTCCAGCGGCTGCGGCAGAGCGCGCGCGTCCTTCATGCGGTGTACTCCCTTCGTGCGGTGGTTTGCCTTCCCCGCATGCCCGGCCTTCGCGGCCATCATACCAGCCGGTCTGTGGCCGACCTTGCCCTCACCCCGCCCTTCGGGCACCCCTCTCCCGCACCCGCGGGAGAGGGGACGGGGGTGAGGGCGGCACCCCTTTCTCGCCACGTGGGAGAGGGGTCGGGGGTGAGGGGAGACCCGCCGCAGCCTCGAAGGCCGCTCGCGAGAGCGGGAGAACTCGGCGGATGCTGCCCCGGGCCTCAGAGCGAGGAGCGCTGGTAGGGGTCGAGCACGTCGCGCAGGCCATCGCCGAGAAGGTTGATCGCCAGGGTGGTCACAAAGATCGCCAAACCGGGGAGCATCGGGAGCCACCACTCGGCTGGGTCGAACATGAACGCCTGCGACTCGAAGAGCATGTAGCCCCAGGACGGCGTCGGCGGCTGCACGCCCAGGCCCAGGTAGCTCAGGAACGCCTCGGTGATAATCAGGCGGGCGATCTGCACGGTGCCGATGACGATGATCGCGTTCATTAGGTTAGGCACGATGTGGCGGGCGACGATGCGCAGGTCGGTCAAGCCGATCACGCGCGCGGCCGCCACGAACTCGAGCGCCTTGATCCGGCTCACCTCCACGCGCACGACCCGGGCGTAGATGGGCCAGGAGCCGATCCCGAGCACCAGCACCACGTTGAGGAAGCTGGGGCCGAGCACGGCGATCACTGCCAGCGCCAGCAGAATGAAGGGGAATGTCATCATGATGTTGACCAGCGTCGAGATGAGCCAGTCGACTTTGCCGCTATAGTAGCCGGCCAGGATCCCAAGGCAGACGCCGATGACGGTCGCGACCAGCGTCGAGAGCAAGCCGACCGCCAGGGCCACGCGCGCGCCGTACATCAGCCGGGTCGCATAGTCGCGCCCCACGCCGTCAGTGCCAAGCGGGTGATCCCAGGTGCCGCCGAGGAAGACCGGCGGCTGCAGCCGCTCGACGATCCGCCCCTCGGAGGGGGTATAGGGCGTGAGCAGCGGGGCGGCGACCGCGACCAGCACGAGGAGAAGCAAGACGAGCCCCCCGAGCACCGAGAGCCGCAGCTTCCAGGCGGCCCGGAGCCAGTCGCGCGCTGTCCGGCGGCGGGCGAGCCGAACCGGCAGCTCCGCCACCGTAGCCTGAGCCAGCGTCCGCTCGCGAGGTTCCGCCGTCGCCATCACCCCTCCAGCACCCACTAGAACCGAATCCGCGGGTCGATGATGCCGACGATCACGTCGATCGCCGTGTTGACCAGGCTGATCATGACCGCGATCGTGATCACCGCCGCCTGCGTGACCGGGAAGTCGGCGTTGCGGATGGAATCGACCGTGAGCTGGCCGATACCGGGCCAGGCGAAGACCGTCTCGGTGATGACTGCTCCGCCGAGCAGTTGGCCGAACTGCAGGCCGAGCACGGTGATGACCGGGATGATAGCGTTGCGCAGCGCGTGGCGAGTCAGCACAACCCACTCGCGCAGCCCCTTGGCGCGGGCGGTGCGCACGTAGTCCTGCGTCAGCGCGTCCAGCATCCCCGAACGCACCAGCCGCTCGGTGACCGGTGCCAGGAAGACTCCAAGCACCACCGTCGGCAGCACCAAGTGCTTGAGGCGGTCGAGGCCGAACTCGCCGTAGCCCGACGGGGGTAGCCACTTGAGCTGGACGCCGAAGAGGATGATGAGCATCAACCCGAGCCAGTAGATCGGCATGGCCTGGCCGGCGACCACGAAGACGGTGGCGATGTTGTCGACGACGCTGTGGCGCTTGTACGCCGAGAGGATCCCCATCGGGATCGCGATCAGGATCGCCAGGACGGTTGCGCTGGCCGTCAGCAGCAGCGTCGCCGGGATGCGCTCAAGCACCAGCGAGAGCGCCGACTTCTTGACGCGGAACGAGGTGCCGAAGTCGCCGCGCAGCGCCTGGCCGAGGAAGTCGACGTACTGTATCAGGATCGGGCGGTCGAAGCCCATCTGCCGGCGGAACTCCTCGCGCTGCTCCAGCGGGGTATCGAGCGGCAGCAGCACGCTAGTGGGATCGCCGATGATGTGGGTGATCACGAAGACGATGACCGAGATCCCGAAGATGGCGATGACCATCTGGGTGAGCTGGTGCGCCAGGTAGCGCGCCATAGTCCTCCTCGCCGGGTCAGGGGGCGGACGCACTGGAGCCGCTCTCGCTGCGCCGAACTTACCGGCGCCGCCCGGCCGTTCTCGCAGCCCGCCCCGTCAGCTCTCCCACGCTTGCACGCTTGCACGCGCCGGCCGGCCGTGACCGGCTACCAGCGCTCAGCCCTTCGGCTTCGCCAGGAAGATGCGGTCGATCTCGTCGACCGCGGGCGTCCACTCGACCTTGGTGCTGACGCCCCAGACCGCGTGGAAGCCCCATTGGAAGATCACCGGGGCCTCGTCGCGGACGATCCGCTGGGCCTTCGCGTAGAGCTCCTTGCGCACGTCCTGATCCAGCGTGCCGCGCGCCTCCTCGATCAGCTTGGCGAACTCCTGGTTCTCCCAGTAGTTGTAGATCGTGCTGGGGTGGAACATGTCCCAGTAGAGCCCGTCGGCGTCGAAGACCGAGTACGAGCCCCAGTTCCAGTTCCACATCGGGCCCGCCTTGCCCTCGGTCACCATCGAGACGTGGACGTTGGTGTCGCTCACAGTCTCGAACTTGGCCCGGATACCGACCGCCTCCAGGTCGCGCTGGATCGCCTGGTCGACCTGATCCTGGTTGGGCATCGAGGAGGGCCCGCGTAGCCAGCGCGCCTCGAAGCCGGACTCGTAGCCTGCCTCCTTCAGGAGCGCCCGGGCCTTGTCCGGGTCGTAGGCGTGCGGCTCGATCGAGGGGTCGAAGCCGAAGTGCATCGGGTTGAGCGCGGCGGGGGCGCGGTCGCCGCCCGGCTGGAGCGTCTTGATGTAGCCCTCGATATCGACGGCGTGGTTCGCCGCGTGCCGCACCCGCACGTCCTGGTACGGGTTGGGGCCGGTGCGGCCCTTGCAGTCGAGCCCGATGAAGCTCGTCCGCAGGATGCGCTGCGTCTTGGTGACCGCCACGCCCGAGGCGTCGACCGTCTTCATCTGGTCGAACGGCACCACGCGGATGATCTCGACGTTGCCGGCCAGCAGTTCGGCGAGCTGGGTCGGCACGCCGGGGATGATCCGGATGACGAAGTCCTTGAAGGCCGGCTTGACGTCGGGGTTCCAGTAGTCGTCGTTGCGGGTCAAGACGATCTCCTGGCCCCGCTTCCACTCGACGAAGCGGTACGGCCCGCTCCCGACCGCGTGCTCGGCGAGGTAGGCGTCGCCCTTCTCCTGGGCGAGCTTGTGGGGGATCATCTGGAAGTTCTGCAGCCGCTCGGTGAAGATCGGGTAGGGCGCCTTGGTGATCACGTGGACGGTATACTCGTCGATCACTTCGACGCCAGCGATTGCGGCGTGGTTGCCGATCTGCGGGCTCTTCTGCTCGGGGTTGGTGACCCGCTCCCAGTTCCACTTGACTGTCTCGGCGGTGAACGGCTCGCCGTTGTGGAACTTCACGTCCTTGCGCAGCTTAAGCTCCCACTTCGTCGGCTCGATGATTTCCCAGCTCTCGGCCAGCCAGGGCACGATCCGCAGCGACTGTAAGTCGCGCACGCCGAGGTTGTCGTGCGTGTGGTAGAAGGTGATGATCCCGGTGCGCAGGAGGTGCATGTGCGGGTCCATCGTCGGCAGGTCAGAGTCGAACGCGAGGCGGATCAGCCCGCCCTCCTGCGCTGCCGGTGACGGGGCCGTCGTCGCGGCCGGCGCGGCTCCGGTCGTTGGCGTCGGCGCTGCGGCCGCGCCTGGCTGCGTCGGAGCCGGTGTGGCGGCCGGCTCCTGGCGGCAGCCCGCCAGCAGCGTCCCCAGCGACGCCGCCCCGGCCCAGACCAGCGCCGCCTGGATCAGCGTCCGCCGGCTGATCAGGCCTTTGCGGTAGAAGTACTGCCAGCGTGCGAAGTTCTCGTCATACAAGTCGTTGGGATTCACCGGCATCGCCCCCTCCTCACGACTGACGCGACCTGACAAGCCGCCGTGCTGCCTGACTTCCGGCAGCGCGCCCATCCGATGGAAATTCCAGCGCATTCTAAAAGGAAGGCCGGAGCGCTGTCAACACGGCACGAGGCCGGGGAGGCGAAGCCGCGCTCGTCGAGGTGACCCCCCGCCCCCACCCCGCCCTGCGGGCACCCCTCTCCCGCCACATGGGAGAGGGGGCGAGGGTGAGGGGAGACCCACCGCAGCCGCGCAACCGCCAGCGGCCTCACGCGTTAGAGAGAATGGACGCGCCGGGAGCGGCCGGCCGCCGCAGCGCTTGCCGAACGTTCGCGGCCCGTGTAGACTGCCGGCAGCGCCCGCACGAGTGGCGAGTGAGGGGATGAGGAAGGGAAAGGAGGGTAGCCTAGCGCGGGGGACAGGTCACACGAGTGCGCCACGGTGGTGGCGCTGCGTGGTTCGTGCGCGGGGTTCCGGGTGGCGGGGACGCTGCCCATTGCTGGTTGAGTCGTCAACTGGGAGACTGGCTGACGACGGAAGGAGTGAGAGACGCGTATGACTAAGCGACTAGTACACTTGCTGGTCGCGCTGGGGCTGGTGGCCAGTGCCCTCGCGGGCACCGTGCTCCCGGCCGGGGCGCAGCCGCCCGGGCCGGAGGAGCCGGGCCGGAACGCCATCTTCTACCCCTATATCCCCAACGGCGTCGACATCGAGGAGGGGAACGGCCCCTGGTACGGCGTGATCACGGTGCAGAACCTGGAGGACTACGCGATCGACATCTCGATCCGCAAGCCGGGTTCAGGCAGCACCATCACCACGGCCGTGCTCAACCCGCACGCCTCCAAGACCTTCTCGGCCTCGATGCTCGGCATCGCCGACCAGTCGGCCGGCGCGGTCTACGTGACGGCCAAGTTCCAGAGCCTCGGGGCCGTGATCGATGGCGGGCTGTGCCAGACGACGACTTTCCAGGTTCGTCGCGGCTCAGACGAGGGCGGCTCGGATAAGTTCTCGACCGACCCGCCGTTTGCCACGCCCGATCGCGCACGAGTGGTGGGCTTCACCTTAAACACCGACTACAAGGTCACGATCTCCGGCTCGGACGTGACCATCGATTGGTCGCCGGCCGGCAACGAGCCCGCTGCGCGCAGTACCTACACCGTGAGGGTGTGGGACTGCCCGCTGCCGCGGATCAGCGGTATCGAGAAGCACGCCTCGGTCAAGCTCAGCTCGGCCGGCCGCACCAGCACTGACACGGTGGCGGTGACCGGCTACACCGCGCTACCGTTGTCCGATCTGGCGCTGTCGCGCAACCTGTCGCCCGACAGCACGCTCGATGACGTGCTGGGCGAGAGTGCGCAGTGGAACTGGGTCTTCCCGATCGTCCAGACCAACAACGGCTGGAACTCGGTCATCCACGTCACCAACTTCTCCGGCTTCGACAACTGCGGGGTGACCGTCATCTTCTACGAGTCGCCCACGGGCTACTCGGATCCCAGCTTCGGCAGCTTCACCACGCTGCTCGCTGCCGGGGAGATGGTCGACGTCGACTTGCTCAAGCAGGGCTTCCCGACCGGCA
>CALKCJ010000037.1 GCA_938082375.1 uncultured Thermomicrobiaceae bacterium | reverse complement strand
CTGATCACGTTCACCCTCTCGCACGTCGTGCCCAGTGATCCCGCGCGGATGATCGCCGGTCCCCGCGCCAGCCCGGAGGCAGTCGAGAAAATCCGTAAGGACTACGGACTGGATCGCCCACTCCATGAGCAGTACATCCGCTACATCTCCGGCGTCGTCCGCCTAGACTTCGGCGATTCGCTCTCCTCGCGGCGCCCGGTGAACCAGGACTTGAAGCGCTACCTCCCGGCAACGGTGGAACTCACGCTCTACGCCATGCTCTTCGCGGTCGTAAGCGGGATACCGCTCGGCGTCCTGTCAGCCGTGAAGCGAAACTCACTGCTCGACGCGGTCACCCGTACGGTCTCCGTCCTGGGCCTCTCGATTCCATCGTTCTGGCTCGCGTTGATGCTCCAGTTCCTCCTGTTCGCCCAGCTCGGGCTTCTGCCTGATGGTCAGCGGCTGCCCATCGGGGTCAAGGAGCCGCCTACCATCACCACGCTCTACACGGTGGACGCGCTGCTCAGCGGGCAGTTCGGCCTGTTCCTCACCGCGCTCAAGCACCTCGCCATGCCAGCGTTCGTCCTCGGCTTCGGCTCCCTCGCGATCGTGACTCGGATGGTTCGCTCCGGAATGCTGGAAGTGCTGGGGCAGGATTACATCCGGACCGCGCGCGCAAAGGGGTTGGAGCAAAAAACGGTCGTCATCCGGCACGCACTCAAGAACGCCCTGCTTCCGGCGGTGACCGTGATCGGCCTCCAGATCGGGCTCCTGCTCGGGGGTGCGGTGCTCGTCGAGATCATCTTCTCCTGGCCGGGGATCGGTCGCTACGCGTTTACCGCTATCCAGAACTTCGATTACAATGCCGTTATCTCAGTGACGCTGATCATCGGCTTTGCCTACGTGACCGTGAACCTGCTGGTGGATATCGTGTACGTACTCTTGGATCCGAGGATTAGGGTGGTATGACGGCCGAACCACAGACGACAGAGCAGCGACCGCTCGTGCTGGGGCTGGCCGAGCGGGAGGTTCGTCGGCAGGGGCCGCTAGCCTGGGTCGTCGCCTTCGCGCGCCAGAGCCCGCTGAATGTGCTAGCCTTGCTGCTCATCCTCCTCTTTCTGTTTTTGGTTGCCTTCGGGAGCGCCTTGGCCCCGCACGACCCGGTTAAGCCGAACATCCAGGTGAAGCTCCATCCCCCCTCCAGCACCTACTGGTTCGGCACCGACGAGTTGGGACGCGACATCCTGAGCCGGGTGATGAGCGGGGCCAAGTACTCACTCGGCATCGCGTTCATTATCCTCTCGATCGCGCTGGTGGTCGGGGTGTTGGTGGGAGCGCTGGCTGGGTACCTGGGTGGCCTGGTCGATGAAGTGCTGATGCGGATCACCGACCTGTTCCTCGCCTTCCCGGCGCTGATCCTGGCCATGGCAATCGCGGCCACCCTGGGACGCAACCTGCAGAACGTGGTCATAGCGCTGACCGCGGTCTACTGGCCCTGGTACGCCCGGCTGGTACGCGGGCAGGTACTGGCGATCAAAGAACGGGAGTTTGTGGAAGCGGCCCGGGCGGTAGGGGCGACTCCGGAGCGGGTCATGCTGCGGCACATCCTGCCCAACACGATGGCGCCGGTCATCGTCCAGCTCACCATCGACGTCGGCTATGCAGTGCTGGCTACGGCCGGGCTGTCATTCCTCGGGCTGGGGGCGCAGCCGCCGCTCCCCGAATGGGGCACCATGATCGCGGGGGCACGCACCTTTTTCCGCGAGGCTTGGTGGTATATCAGCTTTCCCGGCCTAGCGCTGACCTTGACGGTGGTCGGCTTCAACCTGTTAGGGGACGGGCTGCGCGACTACTTCGACCCACGTAGCCGGCGGCATTGAGGTCGGAGAGCCAGTGGAAAGGAGCAGCGCGACCAGATCTACCACAGGGCGATCGGCGAGCGAGACGACAGCGAGCCAAGGAGGAGGAGCGCCATGGCAGAACGCTATCCAGAACGATATCTGACCCTGTTGCTCAAAGCCCGCGCCGGCCAGCTCACCCGTCGGCAGGTGTTGAGCTGGGGCCTGCGGCTGGGGCTCTCGACCCCGGCCATCATGTCACTGCTGGCGGCCTGTGCCCAGCCAGAGCGCGGGGCGGCGCCCACCCCCACGAGCGTGCCAGCGGCTGGAGCGAGCCCTGCTCCGGGCGCCACGCCGACCGGCGAGCGGCGGCTGTCGGAGAACCGCGACTTCGTCATCCTGTTCTCCGGTGGTGTACCCGATCTCGACCCCCAGTCGGCCTACGACAACCAGGCCAGCGCCTTGTTCTTGTCCTGCTACGAGATGCTGATCCGACTCAAGGGAGAGAGCACCTTCGACTACGAGCCGATGCTGGCCCGCGAGTGGTCACACAATGACGAGCTGACCGAGTTCACCTTCAAGCTGGCTCCGAACGCCAAGTTCCACGACGGTACCCCCTGCGACGCCGATGCAGTCAAGGCGTCGTTCGTCCGCTTCCGGCGCATGGAGCGCGGACCGTACAACGTGATCAGCCGCTTCGTGGACAACCCGGAGGAGCAGATCCAGGCGGTGGACTCCACCACCCTGGTCTTCAAGACTCCCAAGCCGGAGCCGTTGTTCCTGGCCGCCATCGCCTCGGAGTATGGACCACTCGTCGTCTCTCCGGCCGCCATGGAGCAGCACAAGACGGCCGACGACCCGTACGCCCACGAATGGTTTGCGCAGAACATCGTCGGCACCGGGCCGTACCGGGTGGTGGAGGCCCTGCCGCAGGAGCGGTTCGTCTTCGAGCGCTTCCCCGACTACCACAGCGAGCCGCCCTTCTTCGACCGGATCATCGCCCGGGTGGTGGTGGAGGACGCCACCCGGCGCCAGCTCATGGAGAGTGGCGAGGCTCACGGCTGCGCCTACTTCAACGCGGAAGACCTGGTGGCCATGAAGCAGAACCCTGCTCTCCAGGTCATCGACTACGAGACGACCCAAGTCAACTGGATCCGGATGAACTACCACAAGCTGAACACCAAGGCGCGACAGGGGTTCGCCTACGCCTGGCCCTATCAGGAAGTACTCGACAAGGTGCTGCTCGGGTACGGGAAGATGATTAACGGGCCGATCCCTGATACCGTGATCGGCTACGACCCATCGATCCCCACCTACACGACCGACCTGGACAAGGCCAAGCAGCTCCTGACCGAGGCCGGCGTGAAAGCGGGCGATTCCTTCACGTTCATGTACGCGTCAGGCAGCGCCGACACCGCTGCCATGGCCCAGCTCTTCCAGGCCAACCTTGCCCAGATCGGGATCACCCTCGAGCTCCAGCAGGTGGATCGGGCTGCGCTCATTCAGCTCAACTACGGCGACGCGCCACCTGAGGAGCGCCCGCACTTCACCGCTGGCGGTTGGTGGCCCGACTATAACGACTCTTGGAACCAGATGTACCCCAACTTCCACTCCAACTCGGTCGGCTCCAAGGGCTCGAACTCTTCCTTCTACCAGAACCCAGAGGTCGACAAGCTGATGGATCAACTCCAGGTCGCAAAGAGCGGGGACGAGATCCGCGAGTTGACCGGCAAGATCGTCAAGATCATGACCTGGGACGACCCGGCGGCCATCTTCTTTGGCCAGATCACCCGTGCGACCGTCCTGGCCAAGGATATTCGCGGCTTCATCCCCAACGGCATCTACATCGCCTCGTACAACTTCCACCAGATGTGGCGCGAGGCGACGTAGGCCGCGGGTTACTCGCGGAGCTACTGTGCGAGGGCGCAGGCACTCTGCCTGCGCCTTCGACATATGCGTGACTCTCGCTTGCGACCTTCCTCTTCACTGGGGTATGGTGCAGGTCGTGGCACTGGTGTGATGCACAGGAGGGCAGAGAGTGAGTGCGCAAGGCCAGCCTCGACTGTGGGGAGGGCAGTCGATGGTTCTCCCGCTCCGGCGGGTGCTCGTGTTCCCACCGGTGCCACCCGACGACGCCGCGCTCTGGCAGGCCTTCGGCTATTTCCGCCCGATCGACCACGCGCGGGCTGTCGCCGAGCACGCTGCCTTCCGGCAGATCCTGGCCAAAGCCGGCGTGGAGGTGGTCGTCGGGGAGATCGACGACCCGGCGCTCCAGGACGCGATCTTCCCTTTCGACCCGGTGCTGATCACCGACTATGGCGCGGTGCTCTGCCGTATGGGCAAGTCCCTACGCGCTCGCGAGGTCGAGCTGGCCGAGCAGACGATGACCGACCTCGGAATCCCGATCGCCGGCCGAATCCGGGAGCCCGGCACGCTGGAAGGGGGCGATTGCCTCTGGCTCGATGAGCACACGCTCGTCGTCGGGCGCGGCTACCGCACCAATAGCGAGGGTATCAGGCAGCTCGACGAGATCCTGGCACCTTTCGGGGTAACGGTGACGGCGTTCGACCTGCCCCACTGGCATGGCCCCGCAGAGTGCCTTCACCTGCTCTCTCTGATCAGCCTGCTCGACGACGACCTTGCGGTCGTCTACCTGCCGCTGCTCGCCGCCGAGCTCGTTCGCTTGCTGCGGCGGCGTGGTATCAAGCTGATCCCAGTACCGGACGAGGAATTCCCGACCCAGGGCCCCAATGTGCTGGCCCTCGCGCCGCGCCGCTGTCTCCTCCTCGAGGAGAACCGCGAGACGATTCGCCGGCTGGAGGCAGCCGGGTGCGAGGTCTTGACCTACAGCGGCCAGGAGATCTCTCACAACCGCTCCGGCGGGCCGACCTGTCTGACCAGGCCACTGCTTCGAAGCGAGGTCGCGGGAGATAGAGGCGAGGATGGCTGGAGTACCTGAACCCCACCGGCGCTTGATCGCTCTCGTCCAGGGCTATCAGACGGCCGCGCTGCTCATCACCTACGCGGAGCTGGGCATCGCCGACCAGCTTGCCACTCGCCCCTGCTCGGCCGCCGAGGTCGCCCAGGCCGTCGGGGCCGACGCAGGTGCGACGGCGCGACTGCTCGTGGCCGCCGAGGCGCTCGGGTTCGCCGCGCGGTCGGGCGATACCTGGCACAACACCCCTCTCGCCCAGGAGACCCTGGTCAGCAGTGCCCCGCGCTCGCTGGTCAACTTTCTCCGGCACCAGGGAGCGTTCTACCGCCGCTGGAGCCGCCTCACCGAGGCCGTGCGCACCGGCCGCAGGCCCGAAGAGAACCGGCACGACGAGGCTGCCGCGGATTGGGCTCGGAGCTTCACGCTAATGCTCTACGACATCGCCCGCATGCACGCCCCTGGGATCGCCGCCGCACTCGTCCCGCTCATCACCGGGTTCCCGCAGCCGCCTCGGGTCATCGACGTCGGAGGTGGGCACGGGGAATACGCCATGGAACTCGCGCGGCAGGTACCCGGACTCGAAGCCGTCGTCTTCGATTTGCCGCCAGTGATCGCCGTGACCGAGGAGCTGATCGCCCGCGCCGGACTAAGCGATCGAGTACGGGCGGTGGCCGGTGACTTTCATCAGGACCCGCTCGGGTCAGGTTATGACCTCGCACTCCTCTTCGGCGTCCTGGTGAGCGAGGACGAAGCATCGGCACTGCGCCTGCTCGCCAAAGTGCGCGAGGCTCTCGCTCCTGGTGGCTGGGTCGCGATCACGGTGCACGCGCCGGATAACCCCGAAGGACGCCTGCGCCAGGCGCTACGCGATCTCCATATGCTCCTCTCCACCGACCGTGGCCGCGTGCCGGACGCGGCGACCGTCGCGGCCTGGCTAGCGAGGGCAGGCTTCGTCGCTCCACAGCGGCGACCGATCGAGGGCGATCCCGCAAACCAGGTTCTGGTTGCGCGCCGGCCAGCTACGAGCGAGCTCTCGCCGGCCTCCTGAGGTTGTGACCGCGCGCCCCCGATTTCGCCAAGTTCGCAAGCCTAGCGCACGAACGGCGTGAGCTGAGCGGCAAGCGCGTCGGCAAGCCAGCCCCTGTGCGCCGGTAGCAGCTCTGCCGGGAAGGTATGCAGCGGAAAGAAAGCCGTCGCCGGGCTGCCAGCACCGTCCGCCCGTGCAGTGCCACCGGCAACCTGACCGAGGAAGCAGCAGGTGACATACTGTACCGTTTCGCCCGAGGCAGAGACGACCACCTGTGAGGTTGGCTCGGAGTAGACGCCGGTCAGGCGGCCAAGGCGCACCTCGAGGCCAGCCTGCTCCCGCAGCACTCGGGCTATCGCCTCAGCCACCGTCTCGCCACGCTCCACCAATCCCGTGGGCAACCCCCACAAGCCAGTCTCGGGATGCAGTACGAAGAGGACGCGTCCGTCCTCATTGAGCACGACGGCGGCAACACCAGCGACGACCCGCTCCGGCCAGGGATAGGACGGCTTGACCCACGATCGAGCCGGGCGCCCTGGCTCAAAGAGGTCGAGCAAGGTGCGAATCTGGGCATCCGGGATCCGATAGTCGTTCGCCGCCGGATACGACGGGGGCGTTTCCGCGACCAGGATCGCCGGGATCCCGGCCTGATGCGCGCCCACCACGTCCGATTCGGGGTTATCGCCGACCATGACGACCCGCTCGCGGGCCGGGAGGCTGGAGAGCGCAAGCTCGAACATCGGCGCGTACGGCTTTCCCACGACGACCGGTCGGCGGCCGGTCGCCGCCTGTACTGCGCTCACGACAGCACCGGTGGCCGGCGCTGGCCCGCCGGGTAACGGAAACCAGCCATCCACATTCACCGCCACGAAGCGGACACCCTGATGCACATAGCGGCTGGCCCGCAGGATATCGAGATACCCGAGGCGCTCGTCCGCGCCGACGACCACGGCCTCTGGCCATCCCTGGTCGACGACCTCGATCCCGACCTGCTCGAGCTCGGCGCGCAGGCCGTCGCTGCCCAGAACGAAGGCCGAGCGCACCCCTTCCCACCACAGATAGTGAGCAGTGGCCCAGCCGCACGTGATGATCTCGCCGACCTGGGCCTCGACGCCGAGGCCAGTCAGCTTCTCTGCGAGCTCGCGCCGTGTCGGCCTTGGGTCATTGGTCAGAAACCGAATCGCCTTGCCGGCGCCTCGCAGCCGGGAAAGCGCCTCCGCAGCGCCAGGCAGCAACTCGGCTCCGATATAGACCACCCCGTCGAGGTCGAGCAGAAAGGCGTCGAACTGTTCTGCGAGCATCGTACACACCTTCTAGCTCGTCCAGACGTCCGCATGGTCGCCACGACAGACGGGCCGGCGGTGGCGCGGCGGGCGCACCATTGCCGGCAAGTCTCGTGCCCAGTCGGGCGCCGTGACCTCCGGCCGCCGGTCAGTCGGCGACGACGTGGGTGCCTGAGCGGCCCTCGACCGCGTCACGGGCATGATCGAGGGCCGCGATGACAGCGCGGCGGCCCGAGTGCCTGTCCACGAAGCGGATGGCTGCCTCGACCTTCGGCCCCATGCTGCCCGCTGCGAAATGCCCTTCGAACTGGTAGCGCCGGAGGTCGCTGACGGTGACTCGCTTAAGGGCTTGGGCACCTGGCGTCCCATAGTGGAGGATGACGTTCGGTACGTCGGTCAGGATCAGCAGCATGTCGGCCTCGATCTCGCGGGCCAGGAGCGCGGCCGCCAGGTCTTTGTCGATGACCGCCTCTACCCCCTCATACCGGCCGTCGGGACGACGCACGACCGGGATGCCGCCACCGCCGCAACCGACCACGATGACACCGTCGGCGATGAGCTGCTCGATCGCCTGGCGGTCGACGATCGTGACGGGCTCAGGCGAAGGTACCACTCGGCGCCAGCCGCGGCTGCCTTGAGGTTTCCAGACCTGCCCGGTTGCCGCCATGATCGCCCGCGCCCGCTCCTCTGGCTGGTAGAGGCCGATCGGCTTGGTTGGATCGAGCCAGGCTGGATCGTGGGGGCTGACCTCCGTCCGCGTGACCAAGGTGGCGACGACCCGGCTGAGACCGAGACGGTCGAGCTCATAGCCGAGCGACTGTTGGATCATGAAACCGATCGTTGCCTGGGTCTGGGCGACGCACCAGTGTAGGGGGACGGCCGGCACCACCTCGCGCGCAAGCTCGTTCTTGACGAGCAGGTTCCCGACCTGCGGCCCGTTGCCGTGCGTGATCACCAGTTCGTAGCCACACGCGACGAGTTCGGCGAGCTGCCGGCTGGTCAGATCGACGTTGGCCTGCTGCTCTTCAGCCGTCCCGCGTTGCCCGGCCCTCACAAGTGCGTTGCCGCCGAGCGCGACGACGATGCGCCTCATACCACCGGCTCTTCCTCAGCTCGCCGCCTCCGTTCCTGCCCCAGGTATGCGCGCTCGAAGGCGCGATACGCCCCAGTAAAGCAGCTGGCAGGCGGACGTACGATTCCGGCACCGACCTGGCCGATCCCCGGCTCGCGGTGAGCGATCCCGGTATCGATCACCGGCAAGATCCCCGTCCGAACAACGGCGCGCAGGTCGATCCCCACAGGCGTGCCGCGAAACTCCAGTACCGGAAGACGAAAGAGTTCATGCTCGGCGACCGTGATCTCGTACATCTCGAGCGTCGCGCGCATCGCGTCGCTGGGCGAGCCACCGATGAACTGGACAATCGCTGGCGCGCCCGCCAGCGCGAAGCCCCCGAAGCCGGCCGTCTCGGTAATGGTACTATCGCCGATGTCCGGGTTCGCGTCCTCAGGGCCAAAGCCGGGGAAGTAGAGCCCACGGGGCACGTTCGCCGGGCCGGTGAACCAGCGGTCGCCCAGCCCGCTGACGCGGATGCCGAACTCGGTGCCGTTGCGCGAGAGCGTGGTGACCAGCGAGCTGCCCTTCACGCCGTGCGCGGCATCGGCCATCACCTTGGCCGCCACCATCGCCAGGTTGACGAAGAAGTGGTCGTTCGAGTCGATGAAGCGGAGCACCTGCGCAATGTCGCTCGACGGCGCCTCGCACTCAACGAGATGCGGCGCCAAGGCCCGGTAGAAGAGCGAGGTCGCTGCCTTGTTACGGTTGTGGCACTCGTCGCCCATCTGGAGCGCCTGGGCGATGATCGCACGCAGATCGATCCCACCACTGCGCGCCAGCGCCTGGCCGACCAGCGGGGCCAGCACCGCGCCGATCCAACGGAGCCGCTCGATCACCTCCGGCGCATAGGCCCCCATTCGCATCACCCGGCCGATGCCCTCGTTGAAGTTGGTGAAGGCCCGGTTCGGGCCGGCCGCGTTCTCGGCGATGTAGACCGGCATCGAGGGGGAGATCACGCCCGCCATCGGGCCCACCGCTTGGTGCTCGTGGTTCGGCGCCAGCTCGATCTCGCCCGACTCCAGGATCCTGACGGCTTCCTCCGGGGTGCTTGCTAGTCCTTCAAGCAGCGTCGCTCCGATCAGCGCGCCGCGGAGCGGGCCAGAGGCGTGCTCCCAGTCGATCGGCGGGCCGGCGTGCAGGAAGGTGCGTTCCGTCATACCCGGGATCACGTCGCGCGCGCGCGCCACGCCCACCACGACCGGCTGCGCGCGCATCATGCGACTGACGGCTTCTCGATTGGCGGCTTCGACGGCCGGATCGTTGAACAGCGCGAGCGCCTCGGGGTTCGGCTCCACGAGCGGTGGGTGCCACTCGACAGCCTGCACCTCGCCGCCCTGCTGGCGGATCGCCTGCGCGAAGAGTTCCAGACCAACGTTGACCACACGCGGTCTGTGCTGCAGGAGTTCGCGGACTCGCTCTCCCATCACTCGTACTCCCTCACGCTGTATCACGCGACGAGCTGGGCTGCCAGATGGGCCGCCTCGGCGTTACTCGGCGTGACGATGGCACCCGCCTCCTCCAGTGCCGCGCACTGCCGCTCATACCCCTGCGGGTCGCCTGCAGTACCCACGAGCGCTACGAGCACGACCAGGTGACGACCTTCGGCCTGCGCCTCGGCCCGTGCCGCGGCGATCGCTGGCGCCAGCTCGCTCGCCGGATCGGCCTGCGCGCCGTACCCGAGGACGACATCGAGGAGGACAGCAGCCACGCTCCGATCCTGTGCCTCACGGGCCAGACGTTCGAGGCGCACGGTCTGGTCGATCATTGGGTGCGGGCGCCCGATGGTGAACTCGTCGGCGCCAAGGTCGACGAACGTGTGCTCCTGGCTCCGGTGCACGTTGGCGAGGCGGTAGGCAGGATCGAGCGGGATGTTCGACCAGATCGGGCCGACTGTAGGGTCGAGGAGCGCCATCGCCTCATCGCAGAGCGTGCCCCCGCTATAGAGCCCGCGCAGGTAACGCTGGCCTGTATTCAGCCGCGCCCGCTCTTCAGCAATACGCGACTGGCGCTCGACGACGCCGGGGATCTCGGCAGCCTGGCCGGTGGCGAGCTGGACGGCGAGTCGAGCTGCCTCGGTCAGGTCGCCAGCCTGGATGATGCCGGGCACCGCGGCGAGCGTCCGGCCGATAAACGTGGCGACCACCGGCTTGCCACAGGCGGCAGCGCGCTCGAGCACCCGTGCGGCCACCTCTGGGGCTGGCGGTTTGGACACGAGCACCACGACCTCGGTCTGGGGATCGGCCGCCAGAGCGTCGATACCGGTGATCACCGTCGCGCCACCCACCGCGGCATTGAGATCGCGTCCGCCGGTACCGATCCCGTGGCTTATCCCACTACCGAGCCAGTCGACGAGACTCGCCACCTGTTGGAGCCCGCTGCCGGCAGCGGCCACGATCCCAATCGGCCCCGATCGTACGGCGTTCGCGAAACCGAGGCCCAGCCCGCCGAGAAAGGCGGTGCCGCAGTCCGGGCCCATCAAGAGGAGCCCGGACTCGCGAGCGAGACGCTTCAGTCGCACCTCTTCCGCGAGCAGCACGTTGTCGCTGAACAGGAACACATGGCAGCCAGCGCGCAACGCCGCCTCGGCTTCGATCGGGGCGAACGGGCCTGGCACCGAGATCGCTACCAGATCAGCGCCTGGAAACCTTTGGAGGGCCGTCCGCAAGGTGTGCGGCCGAGTCTCGCCGGGTGTAGCCGCAGGTGCCGTTGCGGCCCCTCGCTGCAGCCCCTCGAGAGCCTGCTGAATAGCCGCCCTGGCCGTACCCTCGTCCACCGCCCGCACGGCGACGACCAGGTCGTTGGGGGACACGTCGTCCAGTGCCGGATCCCCTAAGCCCGAGTCTCGTAGCATCTCCAGGTTGAGCGTCGTCCCCATAACGAGTGCCGCGAGGTCGACGCCCGGCACCCGGTTGACCCTGGCAGCGACGGCCATCAGGGCGACCGAGTCGTAGTAGGCGTTCGGCTCTACATGGATGCGCGTGACCACGCCGTCCTCCCTCCGCCTGACGCGCAGAGTTCCAAAAAAGTGGGCCGGCCAACCGGATCGGCTGGCCGAGCGCGTGTGGCCTCGCTCGTAGTCTCCTGCCTCTCGCTTGATCGAGTCCTGATAGGTGGTATGCCACGGTTTTGACAGGCCATCTCGCCTGCAGTATACTGCCGCTGTCGAATGCGAGGAAGAGGAGCTCAGCGGTGAGCTCCTTTGCGCTTTTATGGACTGCAAGGGCCCGCTATGCTAATGCCAGTGGCAGGGTACCGATGGCCGCGCGGAGCCGTCGACGTTCCCGGTCTCAGACCGGCCGCGGCCGTCGAGCCTCAAGACGAGTAGAGCGCGGGTATGTCGCGCGGCGCGCGCCCTCGCGGCGTCGCAGGCGATGCATGGCCGGGTGTCCGCTCAACGGCATCGGCGAAAGGAGCCCTGATGAAGCCAGCGCGGTTCGTCTACCACGCCCCAACCACGCTTGAAGCCACGGTGCAGCTCCTGGCCGAGCTCAATGTGGAAGCCAAGCTCCTGGCCGGGGGCCAGAGCTTGATCCCCATGCTGAATATGCGCCTGGTGCGCCCCGGGCACTTGATCGATCTTCAACACGTCAGTGAGCTCGCGGGCATCCATGAGCGCGACGGCGGTATCGCGATCGGCGCGATGACTCGGCAACGCCAGGTCGAGCGCTCTCCACTCGTTGCCGAGCGGATACCGCTCCTCGCCGAGGCGGTTCGCCATGTGGGGCACCTGCCAATTCGGACGCGCGGCACGATCGGTGGCTCCATCGCCCACGCTGACCCGGCCGCCGAGCTGCCAGGTGTACTCCTGGCTCTCGACGGCACCGTTCACCTGGTGAGCGTGAAGGGAGAGCGCACTGTCGCTGCCCGTGACTTCTTCGTCGACATCCTGACGACCGCAGCTGAGCCGGACGAGCTGGTACGGGAGGTTTGGTTTCCCCGCTTGCCCGAGCGGAGCGGCAGCGCCTGGCTGGAGGTCGCCCGGCGGCACGGTGACTACGCGCTGGTCGGCATCGGCGCGGTCGTCACCCTGGCTGACGACGGCCAGGCAGTCGCCGAGGCCCGTCTCTGCTTCATCAGCGTCGCCGCGCGGCCGGTTCGGGCGACTCAGGTCGAAGCGGCGCTCCGCGGCGCCCCGGTGACGCCCGCAACCTGGCGTCAGGCCGGTGCGCTGGTACAGGAGGAGCTGGATCCACCGGCTGACCTACACGCTTCGGCACACTATCGCCGATACGTCGCGGGAGTGCTGGCGGAGCGGGCGCTGGAACTGGCAGCACGACGCGCTCAGGAGGGAGCGGGCCGATGAGCACCAACGGAGTCGAGCGGAAGCGGATCAGGCTGACGGTGAACGGAGCACCCGTCGAGCGCGAAGTAGAGGCACGGCTCCTGCTCTCCGACTTCCTGCGGCACGAGCTCGGACTAACCGGGACGCATGTCGGCTGTGAGCACGGCGTCTGTGGCGCCTGCACGGTGCTCGTCGATGGGGAACCGGCGCGGAGCTGCCTCATGTTCGCCATCCAGGCCGATGGTCACATCGTCGAGACCGTGGAAGGGCTGGCGGCCAGTGACGACGCTCTCCACCCCCTGCAGCGTGCCTTTTGGGAGAAGCACGGCCTGCAGTGCGGATACTGTACTCCCGGCATGCTGATGGTACTTAAAGCGTTTCTGGCCGAAAACCCGAACCCCACTGAGGGCGAGGTGCGAGAGGCGATCTCCGGCAACCTGTGCCGCTGCACCGGCTACCAGAACATCGTCGAGGCCGCGCTGGAAGCGGCACGCCTACTGCGTCAGCATTCGTAGAGGGGAGGAGCCAATGCCGACCCGGATCTTCGGCGAACCGATCAAACGCGCGGAAGATCCGCGCCTGCTGACTGGTCGCGGACGGTTCGTAGACGACATCGACCTCCCCGGGCAGCTCCACGTGGCGTTCCTGCGCAGCCCGCACGCGCACGCGCGCGCGCGTTCGATTGATGCCAGCGCGGCGCGAGCGATGGACGGGGTCGTGGCCGTCTGGACATATGCAGATATCGGGCCGTGCCAGCGGCGCATGCCACTCCTCATCCCGCATCCCGACCTGACCCACCCGTACACGCGCTTTGCCCTGGCCCGAGACGAGGTCAACCATGTCGGCGAGCCGGTGGTGATGGTGATCGCCGAGAGCCGGTACCTGGCCGAGGACGCCCTCGAGGCGATCGTCGTCGACTGGGAAGAGCTGCCGCCGGTAGTCGACATCGAGGCCGCGGTGCGACCGGACGCGCCGCTGGTACACGAGGAACTGGGCACCAACGTCGCTGCTCACTATGTCGGCATCGTCGGCGACCCGGATCGAGCCTTCGCCGCGGCCGCGCACGTCTTCCGCGAGCGGCTGGTCATCGAGCGCAGCGCTTCGATGCCGATCGAGCCGCGGGCAGTCCTGGCCAGTTGGGACGATACGAGCGGCGTGCTCCACGTCTGGGACACGACCCAGGCACCGATCGTCATCCGGAACGCGTTGGCTGCGCTCTTCGGGCTCGCGCCGACGCAGGTGCACGTGGTCGCTCCCGACGTGGGAGGCGGCTTCGGTGGCAAGATCATGGTCTATCCGGAAGAGGTGCTTGTTCCCTACGCCGCGCTGGCGCTGCGCCGTCCGGTCAAGTGGACGGAGGACAGGTTCGAGCACTTCGTTGGCACGAACCACGAGCGACTACAGATCCACGACGCTGAGATCGCCGTCGATACCGAGGGGCGCATCCTCGGCGTGCGCGACCGCTTCCTCCACGACGCTGGGGCCTACACCCCGTACGGGATCATTGTGCCGATCATCACCGCCTGCCAGCTCCCCGGGCCGTACAAAGTGGCGAACTACCACGTCGAGTTCCGCGCGGTGTATTCGAACACCGTCCCGGTCAGCCCCTACCGTGGTGCGGGCCGGCCGCACGCCTGCTTCGTCATGGAGCGGTTGATGGATCGAGTCGCCGACGAGCTCGGGTTGGATCGCGCCGAGGTGCGCCAACGCAACTTCATCCAACCGGACGAGTTCCCCTACGACGTCGGGCTCATTTTCCAGGACGGCGCTCCCACCCGGTACGACAGCGGTAATTATCCGGCGATGCTCGATCGCCTCCTCCAAGAGATGGACTACCACCGCTTGGCGAGTGAGGAGCTGCCACGACTGCGAGCCGAAGGGCGCTACGTCGGTCTCGGGATCGCCTGCTATGTCGAGGGCACCGGCATCGGCCCCTACGAGGGAGCGCACGTCCGGGTAGAACCGACGGGCCACGTCTATGTCGCTACCGGGATGCCCCAGCAAGGCCAGGCCCACCGCACTGTGCTGGCCCAGATCGTCGCCGAGGAACTCCAGGTGCCAGTAGAAACCGTGCACGTCATCGAGGGAGACACTGCCCACTTCGAGTTCGGCTCGGGCACCTACGCCAGCCGCAGCGCCGTCGTTGCCGGAAGCGCGGTCTCGCTGGCAGCTCGCAGCGTGCGCGAGCAAGGACTCCGGCTGGCCGCTGAGGAGCTCGAGGTCGACCCTGCCGATCTCCTCGTCGAGGACGGACGGGTCTTCGTGCGCGGGGCGCCGGAGCGCGGGTTCACCTGGGCGCAGCTCGCGCAGCTCGCCAATCCGCTACGCTATGCCTACGCTGGCGATCTCGCCGTGCGCCCGCGCCCGTGGAGCGGCCCCGCGTTGCCACCCGGGCGGCAGCCAGCACTGGAGGCGACCGAGTATTACTCGCCGCCGCACGCCACCTGGGCCTCCGGAGCAGTCGGAGCCGTGATCGAAGTCGATCCGGCCACTGGCCTGCTGCAGTTCCATCGCCTGTGGGTGGTGCACGACTGCGGCAAGGTGATCAACCCGATGGTCGTCGAAGGGCAGATCCACGGCGGCATCGCGCAGGGGATCGGCGGGGCGTTCTACGAGCGGCTGCACTACGACCAGAACGGCCAGCTCCTCAACGCCAGCTTCATGGACTTCCTGATCCCGACCGCAATGGAGATCCCGCGCATCGAGGTGAGCCACATCGAGACCCCCTCTCCGCTCAACCCGCTCGGCGTCAAGGGGGTCGGGGAAGCAGGCGCGATCCCGCTGCCAGCGCTGGTCGCCGCGGCGGTCGAGGACGCGCTGCGCCCGTTTCAGGTGCACGTGACCCACATGCCGCTCAGCCCAGACGAGCTGTTGCGACTGATCCACCGTGAGGCGTAGGATGCAGCGCGAGATGGATGGGGTACGGACGCACCGTCGCGCGGAGCACGTGGACGAGGGAGAGGACTGGGCATCATGAAGGTCTACGACCTGTCGCAGCCACTGAACCAGGACGTCTCGTTCTGGCCGTTCTACCCACCGTTCGAGGTGAAGTACATCAAGCGTAAGGCGGAGCACGGCGTCAACGCCCAATACATCATGACCTCGAACCACATGGGCACACACCTCGACGCGCCGCGCCACTTCGTCACCAACGGCAAGACGGTCGACCAGATCCCGCTCGAGTGGCTCTACGGCCCCGGTGTGATCGTCGACCTCTCCGACGTACTCGATGAGCTCGACATCTTCACCCCTCAGATGATCGAGGAGCGGGTCGAGGTGCGCGAGGGGGACATCCTGTTCATCCACACCGGGTGGCACCGCTACGCGCAGTTCGGTGAGCAGCCGGACGAGGAGAAGTACCTGCTCCGCCACCCCGGGCCACATCACTCGATCGTCGACTGGCTGCTCGCGAAGAAGATCCACATCTGGGGTGTCGACATGGTGTCGACTGATCACCCGATGAACCTGCCGATCGGGCGCTTCCTCGGCCGGGGCGGGCTCGACCAGTGGCGGCGCGTGCGCGGGATCTGTGAGCAAAAGTTCGGCGACCGGCTCGAGGAGCTCTTCCCCGAATCAGCCTACCAGTTGACGCACAACGCCCTCTTCCCACACGACTGCATCCACGTGGAGAACCTGGGTGGCGAGATCGGGCGCAGCGAACTCCACAACCGGCGCCTGACGCTCGGCGTGTTCCCCTGGCTGTTCAAAGGGGGAGAAGCCGCCTTCTGCCGCGCCGTCGCCTTCGTCGAGGAGGCCTGACGCCTGCCGCACCGGCTCAGCTCCAAAGCGACAGGAGGCTCACCTGGCCGGTCTCCAACACCAGAGACCGGCCAGGCCCGCCTGGGCGACCAGAGCGGCACCAGACGGCAGGTGCCGTCGGGTGCTCCAGGTCAGCCGCAGCATCCCACGCGCCCGCAACGGCGGAGCCACGCGCGACGTCGCTCAGCTTGCCGGGCAGGGTCCATTTGCCGCCCGCAGAGGCACAGCCTGGGATCTCCTCCCGACTCTAACCGGCCGGCGCTGCACCGGCATCGAAAGGCAACCCGATGCGGAGCCTCAGGCTCACGCCGATGCCGGATACAGCCACGCCACCGGTGTCACCGCCTCAACCGGCTCGCACCCCAGACCGTGACGATGATCAGCACCGCGGCTCCCAAGAATGCGATCATGAACACCGTGGTCAGCCCATCGAGTTTCATATCTGGCATTGCCGACCAGATAGACCAGTTCATCGACGTATGTGCCAACATACAGGCCAGAATACTTCCACCGGTGTTGTTGAATATCCATGTAAAAATGATCGATACCAGTACAAAAACTGCGGATAGTATCAGAAATACCACGAGATCGTCCGCCATAAACCGATCTGGAATAAAGACGAGCGGAAGATGCCACAGCCACCAGAAGAAACCTAGGATGACAGAGGACGTCACGGCGCTCAAACGAGACTGCCACCGTGGCAACGCGTAGCCCCGCCAACCGAACTCCTCCTGGAGTGGTCCCGCAGTGAGCAGAATTACGAAAAAGGCTATTACCGCATAGGCCGGGTTGGAAACCACTGAGAAATCAACCGGACGGACACCCACGGGTACGGACGCCCACACAGCCCCACCGAAGAGCACGAAGGGAACCAACACTGTCACCGCCAGCCAGATTTTCTTAAAGTGGAAATCGATCCCCCGCTTTAAGAGCTGAACCACACCGCATCCCCCCTGCTGAAGCAACGTGAGCACAAAGGCTGAAATGAGTGGGCCGAACGCCCCGGGATTGAGCGAGCTGGCAAGGAAATCCGCGAGGCCTCTGGACAGCACAACTCCCTGAGCTGCCAACACTTCGGGCGTCCAACAAGCCCGGGAGAACGCGTAGACGAAAACGAAGTAGAGCATGCAGCTTCGGGCATCGGCTGGTTCACGTCTCACCGCAGCGTGCCTTTTGTAGTGAGCTGCGTGTTCGTGTCAGCCGGCGCGCACTCTCTCCAGACGCGACAAATGTGCCCCACCAAATCCTAACACCAAAGCAAGAGCAACGAGCACATGCAACGCGGCCAATAGAATGACAGGCACACCGTCAACAGCCGTCCATACTGTATTCATTGATACGTGAAAGAGTGTCACTATGAGCAAACTACCACCGGTACTATTATATAGCCACGTATAGACAAAAGATCCCGCCACGATGCTCACAAGCCAGGGCAGAAACGGATAATCTGCCATCGGGTTGTCCCTCCAGAAGAACAGGGGTAGATGCCACAGCCCCCACAACACACCAATGATCAAGGTGGCAACCAAGGCACTGTACCTCGCTTGCAAATGTCGCAAGGCAAAGCCACGCCAGCCGACCTCTTCCCACGGATTAGAGAACAAAGATAGGACGAACGCAGCGAGCGCAAGAGAGAACAGATCCCCTCGCCCTTCAGACTGCGTTGCCGACAAGCCGAGCCAGGCCGAGATGCTCCGGCCTGCAAGCAGAAGAAGGACAGGGCCGGCCACGGCCACAAGGTACCACTGCGGACGAACGCGCCACTGGATCAGCGGCTTGAGCAACGCCCCCACTTCAGTCGGGCCATACCGTGTCCACGCCACCAGGAGAGCTGCAAGACCGGGGCCAAAAGCAGGGAAAACCAGAAGGACCCGGAAATACGGTTGGTCGAAGGGGGCTACCCCGCGCGACCCCATCGCCGCCGGTATCCAGCCAAGCCATGCAATACCTACTGACAGAATGTAAAAGCAGACAATAGGATGTCTACGCACACTGGTGCTCGCTACGCTTAACAACCACCCCCTGGCCGTCCTAACAGCGACGATGGCACCAGTCAGCGACGCACCGCTGCGCGCGCTCTCGTTAGCGCGTAGCCGGTCCTCAAAGAACAGCCACCGCCAGCCAAGACGCCCTCACTCCAAAAGCGACTGCACACCGACGCGGTCGTACAGTTCCCCCAAACCCGTCCGGCGCAGCACCTCGGCCAGGGCTTCAAGCGTCTGCTCATCGAGCGCCGGGCCGGGGTGCCGCACCGCGGCGTGCGCGATCAGCCCGCGGCGGCGCTGCGTCTCCTTGCGGATCGCCAGCCCGATCCGCGGCTGCGCCTCGAAGACGAGCGCCGGCAGCGCCCGGTAGTACAGCTCGGCAGCGCGAGCGCGGTCGCCATCGCACCAGGCCCGCCAGATGGCGACCAGCACCTCCGGATAGGCGAATCCGGTCATGGTGCCGCTCGCTCCGGCCCGCAGCTCGTCGAGTAGGTACATACCGCCGAGTCCACCGACGATCGTCACCCGGTCACCAGTCAGCTTCAGCGCCTGGCCGATCCGCTGTGGCGTCGGCGTATCCTCCAGCTTGATCGTCGCGATCGCCGGCACCGCCTCGACCAGCTCGGCCATGGCCCGCGGCGAGAGGGTGACGCCGTTCACCGGCGGGTAGTCCTGCAGCACGATCGGGATCCCAATCGCCTCGCCGAGGCGGCGGAAGTGCTCGGTCAGCGCCGGTCCAGGCTGCAGGAACGTCGGTGGCGCCACCATCACGCCGGCCGCCCCCATCGCCTCGGCCTCGCGGCTGGCGGCGATGGTGACATCGGTGCCGTCGCGCGAGGTGCCGACGATCACCGGCACCCGGCCACCGACCGTCTCCATGACGACCTCGACCACCTGGCGACGCTCGGCATCGCTCAGCTTCTGCGCCTCGCCGGCGACGCCGAGGACGGTGATGCCGTCCACGCCGGCGGCGATGGTGGCCTCGACCAGCCGGCGCAGGCTGGCCTCGTCCAGGCTGCCATCGGGGTGAAACGGCGTGCTCAGGATGTTGTAGACACCGCGCAACGGCTCGTACACGATCGTCCTCCTGACCACTCGACTCCGCTGTCGTTACGACCAGCACCCGCTCGGGCTGCGCTCCCATTATCGCTTGACTAGGTTGCGCAGGAGGAATAGCACGTTCGCCGGGCGCTCGGCCAGCCGCCGCATCAGGTAGAAGTACCACTCGGTGCCGAAGGGCGTCGCCACCAGCACCCGGTACCCCTGCCGCACCAGCTCGAGCTGGAGCTGCGGGCGCACGCCGTAGAGCATCTGGAACTCGAACCGGTCGCGGCCGATCCCGTGCCGCTCGGTGAAGTCGATCACGTGGGCGATGATCCGCTCGTCGTGGGTCGCGATCGCGGTGAAGCCCGCGTTCGGCAGGCAGCGCTCGGCCAGCCGGATGTAGTTGCGGTCGACGTCGGCCTTTTTCGGGTAGGCCACGCTCGCCGGCTCGAGGTAGGCGCCCTTCACCAGGCGCAGGTTCGGCCTGAGCGGCAGCAGGTCCTCGAGGTCCTGTGCCGTGCGGTAGAGCATGGCCTGGAGCACGGTGCCGACGTTGTCGAAGCCCTCGGCCCGCAGCCGACGGTAGATGCGGAGTGTGGGGTCGACCCGCGTCGACTCCTCCATGTCGATCCGGATGAAGTTGCCGAGCGAGGCCGCGTGCTCGACCAGCGTCCGGACGTTCCGGTAGGCGAACTCCTCGCCCAGATCCAGCCCCAGGTGCGTCAGCTTGAGCGCGACGTTGGTCACCAAGCCCTCGGCGGCGATGCGGTCGAGGATCTCGATGTAGGCGTCGACGACCGCGAGGGCAGTCGCCTCGTCCTTGACCCCCTCGCCGAGCAGGGTGGTGTTGGTGCGCAGCCCCTTCTCGTTGAGCGACCGCAGGACTCGGACGGCCTCGTCCAGCGTCTCGCCGGCGACGAAGCGCGCCGCGCCGAGCCGCATGCCGTAGCGACGGACGAAGCGGGCCACCAGCGGGTTGTGCGTGGCGGAGAGGATGGCGCGGCGGAAGACCCCGTTGGCCGCCATCGCCAGCCGCTCGCGCGCATCGGGCTCGATCGTCGGGGGCAACGCATAGCCAGCCGGTTGCTCGCCGGTCTCGCGCACTGTGCTCATCGGCTCTCCGTACCCTTCACCTCGCACATACCCGAAAGCGACCCGGTTCACGTTATCACGAATCCCGCTGGGCATGTGGCAACAGTGCAGCGGGTAGCTAACCCGGCAGCCCGAGAGGAGCCAGCCCCGCCTGCCGAATGGCCGCGTTGAGCGCCCCTCCTTCTCTGCTCGAGCTTGCCCCCTGCCCGGCTCGCGGCGGGCAAGCTCGACGCCGAGACGCAGCGCCGCCTCCAAGAGCTCGCACGGGCCCGCTACCAGGTTGGTGACCGCAAGAGTGCCGAGGCCTTCCTCCGCGCCAACACCGAGTTCCACGCCCTCATCGCCCAGGCCTCCGGCAACTCGCTGCTCGCCAGTGTCATCCGGGGAATGCTCGACAAGGTGGAGCGCGTCCACCATATGAGCCACCTCCTCCGCGATCGCAGCGCCGAGGCGATCCACGAGCACCAGGAACTCCTCGACGCGCTGATCGCCGGAGATGCTGACCGGGCGGAGCAGGTGATGATCCAGCAAATCATGGCGGCCAAGGAGTTCGTCATCGAGGCGATGCTAGCGAGCGCGAGTTTGCAGACGGTCAACGTCGCCTTGAGTCCCGCGCCGTCCTCGTCTCCGGCGGTGAAGAACTGAGAGGTCTCCAGCCTCACCAGCCCACGCAGGCTCTCGCGGCCCGAGCACCCGCGCTGCCGACTTTGCCGATAGCGCCTCGTTACCGCAACTCAACCGATCACCGACAGCGCCAGCCTGGCGACCGCGAGAGCTGCTTCGGGTAACCTTCAGGCAGCCTTGCTTCACCTCGGCTCCTCGTCTGGTGAATGTGTCTCGTACGAGTTCGGAGGGGAGAGCCTATGTCGGTGCTGCGGCACACCTCAGCGTGCGTGGTCGATACGTCGTCAAGCCCGTTCGCCAGGCTGCACCCACTGCCGGTGAATGCCGTCCGGCTCGATGGCGCGTTCTGGGGGCCGCGACGGCAGCTCGCTCGTGAAGTCTCGCTCCCACTGCAGTACGAGTACCTCGAGCGGACCGGCCGGCTCGACAACTTCCGGCGCGCGGCCGGCCAGCAGCAAGGCCCCTTTGAAGGGCTCTACTTCAACGACTCCGATGTCTACAAATGGCTGGAAGCAGCCGCCTGGTTCCTGGCAACCGATCCCGATCCGGCACTCGACCAGCTCGTCGACCGCGTCGTCGCCGACATCGCCGCCGCGCAGCAGCCCGACGGCTACCTCGATACTTACTACATCCTTGGAAACCTGAACGCCCGCTGGAGCGAATTGCCACGGACGCACGAGCTCTACTGCGCCGGTCACCTGTTCCAGGCTGCCGTGGCCCATTTCCGCGCCACCGGCAAGACTACCCTCCTCGATGTGGCTCGCCGATTCGCCGACTGCATCTGCGATACCTTCGGGCCTGAGGCGTCCGGGCGCCGGCCTGGCACCGACGGCCACCCCGAGATCGAGATGGCGCTGGTCGAGCTCGCCCGCGCCACCGGCACGCGCCGCTACCTCGAGGAGGCGCTCTACTTCCTGAACGCCCGCGGTTACGGATACGCTGGCGGCGATGAATATCGCCAGGACCACACGCCTTTCCGCGAACTCGAGGGGATGGTCGGGCACGCCGTCCGCGCTGTCTACCTGGCGGCTGGCGCGGCCGACCTCTACGCCGAGACCGGCGATCCAACCCTGCGCGAAACGCTCGAGCGCCTCTGGGCCGACATGGCGACGACCAAGCTCTATGTGACCGGCGGCATCGGCGCCCGCTACGAGGGCGAATCGTTCGGCCAACCGTACGAGCTGCCGAACGAGCGCGCCTACGCCGAGACCTGTGCCGCCATCGGCAACGTGATGTGGAACTGGCGCATGCTCCTGCTGACCGGGGACGCGCGCTTCGCCGACCTCCTGGAGCTGGCGCTCTACAACGGAGTGCTCGCGGGCTACTCGCTCGACGGCCGGGCCTACTTCTACGTGAACCCGCTAGCCGCCGACGGCTCGCACCGGCGGCAACCGTGGTTCACCTGCGCTTGCTGCCCGCCGAACCTGGCCCGCTTGCTGGCGTCGCTCCCCG
The DNA here is from genome assembly GCA_938082375.1 of uncultured Thermomicrobiaceae bacterium. Lineage (GTDB taxonomy): Bacteria > Chloroflexota > Chloroflexia > Thermomicrobiales > Thermomicrobiaceae > Thermalbibacter. The sequence continues at coordinate 4,393 of CALKCJ010000037.1, read as the reverse complement.
GTTACTTCTCGAGTGTGTCCGATCAGGGCATCTGGGTTCACCTCTACGCCCAAGGCACCGCGGATATCACGTTGCCCGGTGGGCAGTCAGTTCGGCTCCACCAGCACACCAGCTATCCCTGGGAAGGGGGAATCGAGGTCGAGGTCGACGGCGCGGGCGAGTTCAGCCTTTTCCTCCGAGTGCCGGTCTGGTGCGCGGACGGCGCGAGCCTGCACGTCAACGGCCAGACCGCCACCGATCCAGCCCCAGGCCGCTACGTCGAGGTCCGGCGTGCCTGGCAGCCCGGCGACACGGTAGAGCTCAGCCTCCCGATGCCTCCCCGCCTTCTGGTGTCGCATCCGTATGTCGCTGAGAATGCGGGTCGGGTAGCCCTGGTTCGCGGGCCGCTGGTCTACTGCGTCGAGCAGGCCGACCACCCCGGGATCGAGCTTCGCGATCTGGTTCTCCCCGTCGATGCGACGATCTCGACCGAAGACCGGCCCGACCTGCTCGGCGGCGTGGTCGCGCTGCGCGCCCGCGCATGCCTGGTTCCGCCGGGGCCGGCGTGGGCCGACACGCTCTACCACACCGCCCGCGGCGACCAAAGTAGCGCGAGTGCAGGAGAGGTCGAGCTTTTGGCAATTCCCTACTACGCCTGGGCCAACCGGGAGCCGGGGCGGATGCAGGTCTGGCTGCGCCGCGCCCCCATCTGACCCGCTCCGGTAGGGCAGCCTCAGCGCCGCCTGACCAGGAGCTGAGCACCCAGCCGGCCGAGGAGGACATCCCACCGCTCCGGCCACGCTCCCGGGTGCCACTCGAAGCGCGCCCGCTCGAAGTACTGGACGGTGTACACCCGGCCGTCGTCCGGGTTCATCTCTTGGAACTCCTCACTGATCGGATAGCCGTAGACGGCCAGGTCACCGAACCGCTCCCAGTAGGCCCGGAAGCCCCCGCACAGGTTGTGGCCGGTCTGCGGAAAGTAGGTGCAGCCCGCGACCGGCTGGGCTGGCCGGAAGGGGCCTATCCCCTCGCGCTCGGTCACGACTTCCGCGCCCAACCGCCCCAGGAGCACATCGTTGCGCTCGGGCCACGCCCCTGGGTGCCACTCGAAGCGGGCGCGCTCGAACCACTGCGTGGTGAGTCCGGTCCCGGGATCCTGGTACTCCTCAGTCAGCGGGTAGCCGAAGACAGCCAAGCCGCCGAACCGTTCCCAGTAGCGCAGAAAGCCATGGCCAACCCAGTGCCCGGTCTCCGGGAAGTAGCGAGATTCCGGCCCGGCTCGCCCCTCGACCAGGTCGCGCACGGTGGCAAACCGGTAACCGCGCGCTCGGAGCTGGTCGATCAGCCCTGGCAGGGCCACCGCGTCCTGAGACTGGCTCCCGACGTGCATCAGCACGATCGCACCAGGCTCGGCGGCAGCGAGCACGCGTTGGATGATTTCCTCTGTCGGCAGTCCCGTCCATCCCAGCGTGTCGATCGTCCACATGATGTTCAGGGTGTAGCCATTGGCAGCCAGATCGGCCAGTACCGAGTCGTCGAAGTCGCCGTACGGTGGCCGGAAATACGGGCGCAGCTCGACTCCGGTGAGCTGTCGGATCAACTCCTCGGTTCGGCGCAACTCCTCGGCACGCTCGGCGGCGCTCAACGGTGCACTACCCGTCGAGCGGCCGGTGAACGAGCGGTGGCTCCAGGAGTGGTTGATCAGGTGATGTCCTTCACGGGCCATCCGCTGCACGAGGTCTGGGTTCGCTTCTGCCCACTGGCCAGTCAGGCCAAATGAAGCTCCCACGCCCTTGACCGCCAGGGTGTCGAGGATCAGCTCGGTGTACCCGCGGTCGGCTCCGGCATCGAAGGTGAGAGCAACAACCAGCTCGGACGCCGCGAAGACCCTGATCGTGGTGGCGCGCTGGGCGAGAGCGGCGACGCTCGCGGCCTGGCTGAGCAAGCCGGCTGCGAGGTTGGCCAGCACCAGGCCAGCCATCAGGCGCCGGGCGCGCCGCGGTACAGACGGCATCGTCTCGCCCCCTTCGTGACAGTGCCCGACAAGACAATACTGCGGTACGCGAGGATTCCCTATCCCCGCGTCGGTCGATTCCAGCACACCAAGGAGCAGGCAATGCGAGACGAGACTCCCCGAATCCCGTGGCGGGCCCTCGCGGCTGCCGCGCTCTGGGCCCTCCTCCCGGGGAGCGGGCAACTGTTGCTCGGCGCCAGGGTACGTGGCGGACTGTTGCTCGGTGGAACCGTCACCTCGGTCGTACTCGCCGGGCTGGCCTGGCACCAGGAGCATGTCGCCCCGCTGATCCTAACCCTCCGACTAGGCATCCTGCTCCTCCTGTTGTACCTGAACCTGACCATCGGGCTTATCCGCTGGCTGGTAATCGCCGACGCCTTCCGCCTCGGGCGGCAGCGCCTACGTCACGCGGCAACACACTGGCGAGGCCACTCGCAGGCATTCCTCGTAGCCAGCCCCGTAGCTCTCTTCGCCACCGCCAGCGCGCCGCATCTGCTGGCAGGGTACTATACCTACCAGCTCTATGCCCTGCTGGTGACCGTCTTCCCTGACCAGCCGCCGGTGAGCGTGGCTATCTCTACCCCTACTCAGAGACCGGCCAGGCGCGAGACACCGCCAGCGGCGCTCCCTGCGACTGCGGTGACCCTACCGCCGCTCGCCGGAGGCGAGCTTCCCCTGAGTCACGAGTTGCCGGATCGGCTCCCTGCCCTGCAGCCGATACCGACTCCTCCTCCTCAGCCATCCCCTTCGCCGACTCCAGCGCCCACGCCCACGCTCGAGTCGCCACCATCCAGCCCGATCGAGCCGGCTTTCGCCGACCGGCGTATCGCTGTCCTGCTGCTCGGCTCGGACGCCGGGCCTGGCCGGGCCGGAGCCCGCTCCGATACGATCATCCTCGCAGTACTCGACATCGACACCGGACGCGCTGGCCTCTTCAGCATTCCTCGCAACTTCGTAGGTCTGCCCCTGCCGGAGGAGTTGTCCGACGCCTTCCCGGACGGACGCTGGCCCCAGATGATCAATGCGCTCTATAGCTACGCCTCGCGCTATCCCGAGCGCTTCCCGGGCTCCCGCGATCCCGGCGCCGCTGCCCTCAAGGGAGCCATCAGCAAGTTGACTGGTGTCCCGGTCGACTTCTACGCGATGGTCGACATGGCAGGCTTCGTACGCCTCATCGACGCGCTCGGCGGCGTCACCATCGACGTTCCCCGACCTGTCGCGACCTGGCTCTCCCCGCCAGTGCCGGGCGAAGGCTGGGCCTACTACGAGATCCCAGCGGGGCGACAGTACCTGAACAGTCACCAGGCACTCGCCTACGCGCGCTCACGCACTGGCACCAGTGACTACGACCGGATGTCCCGCCAGCGCTGCCTGCTCGGTGAGCTCCGCCGGCAAGCCGACCGTCCGACGCTGGTACTCGCCTTCCCGGCCTTGACCGAAGCGCTCAAGGACACCGTGCGAGCCGATGTGCCCCTGGATACACCCCCACACCTGGTCGAAAGAGCGCTCGCGGTCTCGCCGGAGCACGTTGTCGCGGTCGGCTTCGTTCCACCCCGGTATGTCTCCGGCTGGACGACCGGGCGCTACCCGATCCCGAACACCCCGCTCATCCAACGGACGATCGCGGAGGCGCTGTCCTCCGAGAGGCTCCCAGCAGAGCGAGCGCCGTTCCGGAACCGACCCTCCTTCAGCCTGTACCTGGCAGGGCTGAGCCAGAACACGAGGGCCGGCTACAAGGATCCCTGCAGCCGGCAACCGGGAACCAGGAGGGAGCGACGGCAGGCCAGGAGGCTCTCCCTTCGGCGTCTAGGTCATCCGCCGGCGTGCTGCCAGCCCGGCCGCTAACCCGGCGAGCCCGAGCGCGACCATCCCGCCCACGAGAAAGACCTGCGAGGCCGAGCCACCGCCTCGGCCGGTCGCTGGCGCGACCTGTGGGGCGGGCGTCGGCGTCGCGCGCGGGATCGCGGTCGGTGTCGGGGAGGGAGCTGGCGCCACGGTCGGCGTCGCAGCCGGTGTCGGCGTCATCGCTGGGCTCGGCGTCATCGCCGGGGTCGGCGTCGCCGCGGGTGTGGGGGTCGCGGCTGGGGTCGGCGTCGCCGCGGGTGTCGGCGTCGCTGCCGCCTGCACGATGAGCGTGCCCTCCATGCCCAGTGCGCGGTGGTTTCCGACCGGGCAGTACACGACCCACTGGCCGGGGGTGTCGAAGGTGATAGTCGCCTCCCTCGTCTCGCCAGGTTGCAGATTGGTCGGGAAGAGCGTTTGCTTGAGTCCCTGTGCCTCGAGCTCGAACGTCAGGTTGTGCTGGGCCCCGCCGGTGTTCGAGACCACGAAGGTGACTGGCTCTCCCGCGGTCACGGTGATCGAATTCGGCGTAATCGAGAACTCGGTAAGTTGAACCTC
>CALKCJ010000036.1 GCA_938082375.1 uncultured Thermomicrobiaceae bacterium | reverse complement strand
CACGGAGGCAGCGAAGCTAGAGGCAGGGCTAAGTGAAGCCGCGACGCTGGCCACGAGCAGGACAGCGACCGTCACCGCCACAGTCCAGAACAGGAAGGGCCAGCCACCGCGCTGGCGCTGTCCATTCGAGTTAACACCCCGTCCGCTCATCACCGTTACCTTTCCTCAACGTCTCGCCCTAAGACATAAGACACGGCTCGCACTGAGTCGAGAGAACCTTCCACACACCACCCCTTTGAACAGAAAACCGGCCGATCACGCACCGGCCGGTTGCGCCACTCGCTCCACGCGGGCCAGGCGCCCAGCTACAGCCCGCGCTTCAACGCTCTCGGTCACTCTTTGGTAATGGGTACCGATACCGGTACCGGAGGGCTAGCCACCCTCTGTCGCTAGTCTAACCCGGAAATGCTAGGACGATCAAGGTACTTCCGTACCTATCGCCCAATCGACGGAAACCACCACCCGAGGAGTCGCGGCCACTCGCCGCTTCAAGGAAGCCCCACACAAGCCCGCCAGCACGAGGTAGGGGCGACCGGCCGGTCGCCCCTACCGTGTTTGCAAACTGCAGCCGCTCTCGTCCTTGCCATCGGGGGCCAGCGTCCCTCGTCCGCTCCGCCGGTCTGGTAGTCCCTACACGCGGGAGTAGCTTCCTTCTCCGCTCTCGACGCCCTTGACTACGAGACCGCCCGGCCCCTGAGCATGCTATCCTCATCCGAGGGGAACGCGATGACCCGACCGGCCGCACACGCTGCTCCCGTCCGCAGACCGCTCGAGCACGGCCTGCTCGTCGTCTGCGGGCTGGCCTTGCTCGCCTGGCTGGCCCTGCTGCCCCGCTTTCTCACCCGGCTCGACCCGCTGACCGGCGACGAGCCCTTCTATGTGATGACCGCCATCAGCCTCCTCCAGGACGGCGACCTCGACGAGTCCAACAACTACGCCCAGCGCGACTACGAGCAGTTCTACCCGCCCGACCCGCTGCCGCCGGGCTGGCAGGGCTGGCCCAGCTTCCCCCGCGAGCTGCCGCCGCACCCCGCCCACTCCCGCCTGCCCGGCCTCCACACCAAGCACGGGCTCGGGCTCACCCTACTGATCGCCCTCCCCTGGGCCGCGCTCGGCCGGCTGGGCGCCGTGCTGGTGCCGTTGGCCTGTGGCGTGCTGCTGGCTGGCCAGATGTTCCTCCTCGCCCGGGAGAGCGGCGCGCCGCCGACCATCGCTGGCGTGGTCGCGCTCGGGCTCGCCCTGGCGATGCCGCTCGGCCCCTACGCTCTCCTCCTGTTCCCCGAGGTGCCAGCGGCGCTCTACCTCATTTACGCCGTCCGGCGGCTGGCCGCGCCGGCCAACCGCCCTTGGCAGTGGCTGCTGGCCGGCGGCGCGATCGGTTTCCTGCCCTGGCTGCACCAGCGCTTCGTCTTCACCGCCGCCGTGCTGGGCGTCGTCGCGCTCGGCCGCTGGCTCCGCGCGCGGCCGCGCTGGCCGGTGGCACTGGCGATCACGCCCGCGCTGGCCGGCGGGCTGGCGCTGCTCGGCTATAACCTCTGGCTTTATGGGGTGCCCTGGCAGCGCACCACAGACCATGCCGGCTTCAACGGCCTTCCCGGCGCCCTCAACGGAGCGGCTGGGCTGCTGCTGGACGCCCAGTGGGGTCTCTGGGTCGCTGCGCCGGTCACGATCCTGGCGGTGGCGGCGCTGCCGTGGTGGCTCCAGGCCGAGCGACGATCCTTCTGGATCGCGCTGGCGGCGGTGGCGCCCTACCTGGCGCTGGTGGCCGCCTACAAGGTCTGGTGGGGCGAGTGGGGGCCGCCAGCCCGGTATCTCGTGCCGGTCGTCCCGCTGGCAGCGGCTCCGCTCGGCGCTTGGCTCGCCCGCGCCCGCTGGCCCGGCTGGCTGGCGACCGGTCTGCTCTGGGGCTGGGGAGCGCTGCTGACGGCCATCGGCTACCTCGACCCGCAGCGCTTCTACCACCACCCGGACGGCGTCAACAAGCTGGTCGGCGTCGTTTCCGGATGGCTGGGAGTCGATCTAGGCCGCTGGCTGGTGCCGTTCCAGCCGTACGCCCAGGCCCCGCTGGACGAGCGGCTGCTGGCGTTCCTGGTCGCCGCGGTCGCCCTATTCCTGGCGCTGCTGCTGGTCGGCCCATCCGAGCGCGTCACCCGCGCACCGGGCCGGCCGGCGCTGGAGACGCGGTAGCGGGAGCATGGTATACCGTCAGTTCCCACCCTCACCCCCTAGCCCCTCTCCCGGCTGTGCGGGAGAGGGGAGTGACCCCTCCGTCACCAGGACATTGAGCACCGCCCATTCTCGCCTGTGCGGGAGAGGGGATGCCGTGGGTGGATTGCGGGGGCCATCGATATCCGCTGGTAATGCCCGTACTCTCAACTCGCTGCCCGCTCCGGTACAATCGGCTGCGGTGGCCGTTGCCACGGTGCAGGCGACGGCGAAGCGAGACGCCTGCCGAGGGAGGAGCGGAGATGCCGGAGTTCGGCCGAGGACGTCCTTTCCAACCCAAGCAAAAGACAAGCGCGCCGACGATGCCGGGGGCCTGGCTGCTCACGCTCCGCTCGGTGCCTCACCACTACCGGGACATCAAGGACGTGATCGAGTCCACCGGCGAGGCGCGGGTCTACTTCAGTGAGGCGCTGGCTTACCTCAAGGGGCAGGGAGTCTCGCTCTTCCGCCTCGAGGCGACCGGGCTGGGATGGGTCGACGCACTGTACCGCTGGTGGCGCGAAGCCCAGCGCCGCGACGCTCTTCCCTTCGAGATCAAGGTCTACGTGCACAATACCGAAGAGATCGCCAGTTTCCGCCAGCACACCCCTGAGCAGGTCAAGGCGCTGATCGAGCAGCGGGCGCCCCGCTTCCAGCTCCTGGCGAGCTGAGCGTGATGACGCTTGGGCAACTCCTCCAGCTCGTGCTGCTCGGCACGATCTGGGGCAGCTCGTACCTAATGATCAAAGTCGCCGTCGCCGGTATCCCACCCCTCCCGCTCGTCGGCGGCCGGCTGGTGCTAGGCGCCGCCACGCTGCTCGCGGTACTGACCCTGCGAGGCATCCGTTTGCCGCGCCGCCCGGCCACATGGGCTCACCTCACGGTGATGGCACTGGCCGGCAACATCGCCCCGTTCCTGCTGATCGCCTGGGGCGAGCAGCACATCGACTCGGGGCTGGCGGCCGTGCTCAATGCCACCACGCCGTTCTTCGCCGTGCTGTTCGCCGTCCTCGCCTTCCGTGCCGAGCGGTTCAACCGCGCCAAGCTGGCCGGGCTGCTGCTCGGCTTCGGCGGCGTGCTCGTGCTCACCGGCACCGACCTGGCAACGCTGGCCAGCTCGTCGGCCCAGGGGCAACTCGCGATCCTACTCTCGAGCGCCTGCTACGGCTTCGGCTTCGCCTACGCTCGGACGCGCCTGCGCGGCGAACCGCTCGCGCTCTCGGCTGGGCAGATCCTCCTCGCCAGCATGCTCCTGGCCCCACCGGCCTTCCTGCTGAGCGATCTGACGGCGATCGAGCTCACGCTGCCCCGCTTGGCGGCCTGGGTCGGGCTGGGCGCGGTGAGCAGCGGGCTGGCCTACATCCTCTACTATCGCCTGATTGCCCAGATAGGGGCGGTGAACGCCTCGCTCTCGACTTATCTCATGCCACCGGTCGGCGTGACCCTGGGCTGGCTCGTGCTCGGCGAGCCGGTCGGCTGGCGGACAGTGGTCGGTGTCATCGGCATCCTGGCCGGGCTAGCGGTGGTGCAGGGCAAGGTTCCGGCCTCGCTGCGGCGGCTGCGGCAAGCGCCGGCCTGCATAGCAGAACAGTAGTTAGGGCTGGAAGTCGTTCCCCCGCTGCTCTCACCTACTCAGCAACCGGCCACGGTAAGGGCACAGCCGGGGGAACGGCCTCAGGGGAGGGTCAGGATCTCCGGGCCGTTCTCGGTAATGGCCACGGTGTGCTCGAACTGGGCCGAGAGACTGCCGTCGACGGTGACGATGGTCCAGCGGTCGTCGAGCAGGCGGGTATCCGGCTTGCCGGCCGCGATCATCGGCTCGATGGTGAGCACCATCCCGGGCCGCAGCAGTGGCCCCTGCCCTGGAGGCCCGTAGTGCGGGAGCATCGGCTCCTCGTGCAGGGCGCGGCCAATGCCGTGCCCGTACAGGTCGCGCACGACCGAGAAGCCGGCCGCCTCGACATGTCGCTGGATCGCCGCGGAGATGTCGGTTAGCCGGTTGCCGGCCCGCGCCTGCTCGATGCCGATGTCCAGTGCCTCGCGGCAGACCCGCAGCAGCCGCTCGGCTTCGGGGGAGACTCGCCCCACTGGGACGGTGATCGTGGCGTCGCCGTGGAAGCCGCGGTAGCGTGCCCCGATATCGATACCAATAATGTCGCCCTCGTGCAGCACCCGTGAGCCTGGGATGCCATGGACGACCTCGTCGTTGACCGCGACACAGATCGTGGCTGGGAAGCCACGGTAGCCTTTGAACGAGGGGACGGCGCCGCGCCCGCGAATGTGGCGCTCGGCCAAGGCGTCCAGCTCGGCAGTCGTGAGGCCGGGGCGAACAGCTTCCTGGAGAAGGAGGAGCGTCTCGGCGACGATTCTGCCCGCCTCGCGCATCAGCCGGAGCTGCTCGGGTCGTTTGAGAAGGATCGGCACAGCGTTCCCTCGCCGGTGTTCGAATTCAATCTCGCCCGCACCGAAGGGCCAGAAGCGACCGACGGCCAGGCCAACAGAGAAGTCTACCACGAGTCCGAGCCCGATCCGCGCAATCCGAACGGCAGCCGCGCTCGTATTGCTGTCGAGAGTCCGGGCGAGGATGACAGTCGCCCGGACACGAGAGGTCGTCGCTCAGGAAAGGAGAGCTGCATGCGACGGATTGCTTTCGCGCTCGTGATCGCGCTGTTGGGGGCGGCAGCGGCGGCCCTTACCGCATCCGCCCAGGAGACCGTCACGGTCACCCTGTCGGAGCAGAGCGGCTCAGGCCAATCGGGGACAGCCACGCTGACGGCGGTGGGCAACCAGACGCGGGTCACAATCCAGTTGAGCAACCCGCCCGCCGACACGCCCCAACCGGCACACATCCACCCGGGCACCTGCGCGAACTTGAACCCGAAGCCACAGTATCCACTGAACAACGTCGTCAATGGAACCTCGGAGACAGTGGTCGACGTCCCGCTGGCGAATCTGCTCACCGGAAACTTCGCGATCAACGTCCATAAGTCAGGGCAGGAAATCTCCGTCTACGTGGCCTGCGGCAATATCCCCGCCCGGGCCCAGGTGGCTCCGGCGACTGGGCAACCGCACGCTGGCGCGGCCCAGCTCCCGCTGTTCGGTGGGCTGGCTGCACTCGCCCTCGTGACCGTCGGCGCCGGGGTCGCCCTGCGCCGCGCCCGCGCCTGAGCACTGTGACGCCCCTTGCCCCTCACTCGGAGGTTGGGCCATGGCTCACACTCGGACACTCGTGGTCATCGCGGTGATGCTCGCGCTGGCGCTGCCTGCGCTCGCCTGCGGTAGGCTGGGTGGCGGCTATGGCCCGAGGTCTGGTAGCTCGACGATGGGTGTGACACCGCCTGCCGCAGCGCCCACACCGGGCTACCGCTCGTACAGCTACGACCAGCCTGCCAGTGGGAGCTACGGAGCGGCACCAGCGACGGCGACCGCGACGCCGGAACAGGCTGCGGCAGCAGGCGCGACCCCGGCTGGCGGGCAGCAGGTGAAAGTGGAGGTGTTCAACTTCGGCTTTCGGCCTGCCGAGATCACGATTTCGCCGGGGACGACCGTCGTCTGGATCAACACGAGCCCGACGACCCACACCGTCACCGACAAGGAGCGGCGCTGGGATTCTGGCTTCCTGGAGGCAGGTCAGCGCTACCAGATGACCTTCGACACGCCTGGCGAGTACGCGTACTGGTGCCTGCTCCACCCGAATATGGAGGGGAAAGTCATCGTCCGCTAGGGGGGCAGCGCTGTTGAGCGGGCTCACGGCCGTCACCTCCCCGGTCAGGTATGCTTGAGCACCGGGCCGTGGATAGAACCACGCCCGGTGCTCGCGCTCGAGCGCTACCGAGAGAGAAAGCCGGCGAGATGTACTGCCCCTATTGCGGCACGCGTCAGCCACCCGGACGCCGGTGCGTGGCCTGCGGTGCCTCCTTCACGCACGTCCAGGCCAGCCGACCCCAGAGACCGCTGTTGGCCGGTCGTCGCCCACAGCCCGGCACGCGGTGGGAGCGCAGAGGCAGAGTCGGCGGCCGGGCGCTGGGCTGCCTGATGACCACCGTGTCGAGCGCACTCATCCTGGTCACACTGGCGGCATTTTTGAGCTCGCAAGCGCAGCGGCCGACGACCAGCACGCCAGCGAGTTCGAGTTCGCCTGCTCCGCCGCTGTCTCCTCCGCCCAAACCGGCCGAGGTGACTCCCGGCACCGCCACTGGCCAGGTGGTGCTCACCGAGGAGGAGCTGAACCGGGAGATCGCCGAGAACTCACAGTCCTTCGGCCCCACGCGCAACGTGCGGGCGGAGATCGACCCGGCTGGCATCACGTTGCGCTTCTCAGCGTACGGGCTGAGCGGAGCCTTCAGCGCCCGACCGGTCGCGCACAACGGCACGATCGAGCTCGAAGACCCCCGCGTCGAGGGGCCGCTGGGGCTGTTGCTCGACGCTGACGAGCTACGCGCACGGCTCACGGAGGAGCTCCAACGACGCCTGGCTGCTGAGGGAGCCACCGTTGAGGCGGTCACCCTCGAGCAAGATCGCCTCGTCGTGACGGTCAGCGGGGCGTAGCTCTCGCCTTGGCTTGGATCACCTCTCGTACCCCGGGCCAGCCCAACAGGGGGTATGATAGGACGCCGCAATATGGTGAGTGGTACGGAGGCGGTATCGGATCCGTGGTCGAGGAGCGAGCCCGTACGCCGTCCGAGGTCGTCCGCGCCTCGATCGCCGCACTGAACCGCGGCGACATCGAGGACGCGCTCCGCTACTGCGCAGACGATATCGTGGTCTGGGTGCCCAGCCCGCAGCTCGACGGACAGGAAATCACGGGCAAACAACAGCTGCGCGCTCTGCTCGAAGCCAGCGAGGCGCAGTGGCCCGACATGTGGAGCGCCGTCAAGACGGTGGTGGTCGACGGCGAGCACGTCGCGGTGGAGCTGGTGGCGGTCGCCACCCACAACGGCCAGCGGATCGCCCAGCCGATGGCCGCCTTCTACACCGTGCGCGAAGGGCTGATCGTGCGCCAGGCCTGCTACTTCGATCTAGCAGCGCTTATCGAGTTCGTTCGGCAGACCGGCCCGTGAGCTCGCCCGGCTAGAACTCCTTGAGACGATCCTCGAGCCTGGCCCAGCGCTCCTGCCGGGGGTTGAGGACGCGCGATCTCTCAGCCTCGATGACCACCGTCTGCGCGTGACGCGCGCCAGTGCGCCCGGTGATGCTCACACCGGGGCGAAGCACCAGTACCATGCCTTCGGCCAACCGTGTCTGGTCGCTCGCCCGCAGCCACGGTGCTTCCCAGCGCGCCAGCCCGATCCCGTGCCCGGTGACCCCTTGGACGGCTTTGGCCAGGCCAGCCCGCTCGATGACCCGGCGCGCTGCCCGGTCGACTGTCGCGGCCGTCGCGCCGCTGACGGCCGCTTCGAGTGTCGCGGCTTGCGCCTGCACCGCCGTCTCGACCCAGCGCACCGCATCGCGTAGCGGGTCGCCGACGAAGAAGGTGCAGCCAGCCTGGGCATGATAGCCGGCGACGCAGGCCGTGAACTCGGCGACCACCACGTCGCCGCGGCTGAGCCGCCGGGTACTGGCCGGGGCCGACGGCAGCGCGGCGCGCGTCCCGCTCTGGATGACACCGGTCAGCGCTGGCTCCACCAGCTCGAAGTACTCACCCAGCTCGTCGCGCATCAGCATGGTCACCGAATGCACCACATCGGCCAGGATCTCGAGCTCGGTGCTCCCGCTCGCTAGCCGGGCGAATGTCCGCTCGAGCGCGATATCGGCGTATTCGGCCGCGCGCTCGATCAAGGCCAGCTCTGCCGGGGTCTTCACGCGGCGAAGCTCCCCCGCGAGATCTTGAAGCGCGAGCTCTTCCACCTCGGCTGCCATCACCTGCCAGGCCGCGGCCGGAAGCGTATCGATCAGCAGTGGCCCGCCAGCCTCGCGGGCTATCCAGCGGAAGGGTTCGATATCGTCGATGGCGTCGTCGTAGTGGCGCACGTCACGCACCCAGCTCTGCGCTGCCAGCTCGAGTTCGGACGCTGGTAGCAACAGGGCCACGCGACCATCGGCCCAGATGCAGGCGGCCGCCGGCAGCGGCGACGGGGCGAGGCTCACGCCAGTCACATAGCGGACATTGGCCGGATCGAACAGGAGCAGGGCCTGCTGGTTCAACTCGCTCAGGCGGGCGGCGAGTGCGGACACGACCTGACAATGAAAGGCTTCCCCCAACACCACAGTGCCCTCCTCATCCCGGGTCGTCCCGCTGACCTGGTACTGTCCATCTTGCCCGGTCAGGCACTGTTTGCCAAGGGAGACCGATGCCGCTCACGCCGTGTCCGGGGACAAACCACGCCCACTGGGAGCTGAGGGTCACGAGAAATTCATACGACGGTACCGCCGCTGGCCCTGGACACGCTGAGCCAGTTGAGGCATACTAAGAACGGTCAAGAGCAGATTGCTCTCTCGACCCAACCGAGCACACCAGTCTCATCTCCTCCTCACGTGCGAGGCAGCCGATCGACTCGGCTGCCTCGTGCGGTTCGGACTATGGTACTGGCCGACATCGCTCGCACCCGCTGGGTACAATCACGGTAGTTCACCGTCCATGTGCGCGCTCGACCGGCGAGCGTGGCCATGGCTTAGTACATTGAGGATCGTACATGACCACGAACGGGCAGAAGCGTCGAGATTGGGAACCGAACAACCAAAGACCGTCTAGCTTCCGTACCCTGCAAAGGCTTCTGAGCTCTCGATACGGGCTGCTCTGGCTGATTCTGGCTCTGGTCATCGCCTGGAACGCCTACGCGTTCTTGCGCCCGCGCGCCCAAGAACAGCCGACGATCCCGTATTCCACGTTCGTCGAAGCGGTGCAGCGAGGCGTAGTGAAAGCGGTAACGATTTCAGATCGCACCGTCCAGGGGGAGTTCACCGAGCCGGTCAGGATCGCCGATGGCCAGCTCGTCCTCCCTGGTGAGACACTCCCGCCGGGAGTGGACGAAAAGACGGTGACGACGGTCAGCCGGTTCCGGACAAACCTGGCTGAGAACATGCAACCCCAGGTCATCGAGCTGTTGCAGGCCAATGGAGTCCGCCGGATCGATGTCCAGTCGAGCAGTGGATCGGCCCTTCCGAGCCTGCTCTTGGGCTTCCTGCCATTCCTGCTCTTACTGGGGCTGCTCGTCCTGCTGGGTCGAAACCTCTCGCGCGGGCAGCAGAACGTCTTCAGCTTTGGTCGCTCGCGGGCCAGGGTCTACGACGTGGAGCGTCCGCGGGTCACCTTCACCGACGTCGCTGGCGAGGAGGAGGCGAAGGCTGAGTTGACACAGGTGGTCGACTTCCTGCGCAACCCGGCGAAGTACCACCGGATCGGCGCCCGGCTGCCGCGCGGCGTCCTGCTCATTGGCCCGCCGGGCACCGGGAAGACGCTGCTCGCCCGCGCGGTTGCGGGTGAGGCTGGGGTGCCCTTCTTCAGCGTCAGCGCCTCCGAGTTCGTCGAAATGTTTGTCGGCGTCGGCGCCAGCCGGGTGCGCGATCTCTTCGAGCGGGCGAAGGCGCAGGCGCCGTCGATCATCTTCATCGACGAGCTCGACGCGGTCGGCCGCCAGCGCTTCGCCGGGCTCGGCGTCGGCAACGATGAGCGCGAGCAGACCCTCAACCAGCTCCTGGTCGAGATGGACGGCTTCGAGGCGCACCACGACGTCGTGGTGATCGCCGCGACCAACCGGCCCGACGTTCTCGACCCAGCCCTGCTCCGACCTGGCCGCTTCGACCGGCAGGTGACCGTCGGGCTGCCTGACCGACGAGGGCGAGTCGCTATCCTGCGCATCCACGCCCGCGGCATCCCGGTCGCGCCAGGCGTCGATTTCGACTCGCTCGCGGCCGCCACTCCGGGTTTCTCCGGAGCGGATCTCGCGAACCTGGTCAACGAGGCCGCGCTGGTCGCGGCGCGTCGGGGCAAGGAGGTCGTCGATCACAGCGACTTCGATGAGGCGCTCGACAAGATCCTCCTGGGCACGACGCGCTCGATGCTGATGAGCGAGGAGGAGCGGCGCGTGGTGGCCTACCACGAGGCCGGACATGCGGTCGTCGCCTACTTCACGCCCGGCTCCGACCCGCTGCGCAAGATCAGTATCGTGCCGCGGGGCCGGTCGCTGGGCGTCACCGTGCAGACGCCGGAGGAGGATCGCTTCAACTACACCAAAAGCCAGCTCTTCGGGCGACTGGTGGTCCTGCTGGGCGGGCGGGCCGCTGAGGAGCTCGTCTTCCACGAAGTCTCGACCGGGGCGCAGAATGACTTGAAGGAAGCGACGCAGCTCGCCCGGCGGATGGTAGGACTTTGGGGAATGAGCGAGGAGATCGGCCCGCTCTACCTGGGACTGGGCGAGCAACATGTCTTCTTGGGCCGCGAGATCGTCCAGGATCACCAGATCGCCGAGACCACGCTCGACCGCGCCGACGCTGCTGTCCAGCGCCTCCTCCACAGCGCTAAAGAGCAGGCGCAGGCGATCCTGATCGAACACCGGCGTGAGCTCGACCGGCTGGCCGAGCTGTTGGTGGCCGAGGAGACCGTCGGGCCGGAGAAGATCCGGGAAGTGCTGGGCGAGCTGCCGGCACGCACCCCCAGCAGTGCCGCGGCTGGAGCGGACGAGTAGTGCTGGAGGGAGCCTGTGGCGCAGAAACCGCTCGAGTCGAGGCATCCCGACGCGCGCGCGACGATGCCCAGCCGTAACACGGCTCCCGGTTATAGCCCCTGGTTCGTCGTGATTACCGCCATTTTTGTCACCGCACTCATCACGTCCAACATCGTGGCCGTCAAGATCGTCGACATCGGTGGGCTGGTCGTCCCGGCCGGCACGGTGACGGTCTTCCCCTTGAGCTACATCTTCGGTGACGTCCTGACCGAGGTCTACGGCTACCGCCGGGCGCGGGTAGTCATCTGGCTCGGGTTCGCCTGTAACCTGCTGGCCGTCATCGCCATCGCCGTCACCCAGTACCTGCCACCGGCCACCTTCTGGGACGCGCAGGCAGCCTACGAGCGGATCCTGGGCTATACGCCGCGCTTGCTGACGGCTTCGTTCCTGGCCTACCTGGTCGGCGAATTCGCCAACGCTGCCGTCCTCTCGCGGATGAAATTGCTGACCCGAGGCCGCTGGCTCTGGACGCGTACCATCGGCTCCACCCTGGTGGGACAGGGGCTCGACTCGCTGGTCTTCGTGACTGTCGCCTTTATCGGCACCGTCGCTGGCGGCGACCTCCTGCGCACCATCGTCACAGCCTGGCTGGTCAAGTCGGCCTACGAGGCGCTCGCCACCCCGCTGACCTACGCAGTCGTGAATGCCCTCAAGCGGGTCGAGGGGATCGACACCTACGACTACGGCGTCAGTTTCTCCCCCTTCCGGCTGGAACAGTAGCGGCACGACGCGCGCTGCGCGGCTTGCGTGACCGAAACGGCTCGTTGTTCGAGCGCGTGTCGATCGACGCACAACCGGCTGTCAACTGGTAAGATACGGCGACAATGCGCATGGTGAATACCTGGGGAAGGGGAAGCGACCGCCTATGGAACTTTCGGCGCTCGTCGGCAAGCGATTGGCTCTCATCTTCCCTGGCCAGGGAAGCCAGCACGTGGGTATGGGGAAGCGAATCCACGAAATCTCGGAGGCCGCTCGCAGGATTTTCAGCCAGGCCGACGAGCTCTTGCGCTTCCCGTTGTCCCAGCTCTGCTTCAAAGGCCCGGCCGATGAACTGGCGGACACGCTCAACGCCCAGCCAGCGATCCTGACGGTCAGCCTTGCCTATCTCGAGGCCCTGCGGGAGCGCCTGCGCGAGCTGGGGCAGACTATCCAGCCGAGCTTCGTGGCCGGGCACAGCCTGGGAGAGTTCACCGCGCTGGTCGCAGCCGGCGTACTCAGCTTCGAGGACGCGCTGGCGCTGGTACGTGAGCGTGGCCGGCTCATGAAGGAGAGCGGGCGAGAGCGTCCCGGCGGGATGGCGGCCGTCATCGGGCTGGATCGGGCAGCGCTCGAGCAGATCTGCCGGGAGGCGAGTGAACTGGGGCTAGTTGTGGTGGCGAACGACAACTGCCCGGGGCAGCTCGTGATCTCCGGCGAGGAGGCGGCACTACGACGGGCGATGGAGCTGGCGCACGAGCGGGGCGCCCGACGCATTGTCCGCCTCGGCGTGACCATTGCCTCGCACTCGCCGCTGATGGAACGGGTAGCTCAGGCGCTGAGCGAGCTGCTGGGTCGCATCCCGCTGCGCGAGCCGGAGATCCCGATCGTGGCCAACATCACCGGCAAGATCCTTGCGACGGTCGAGGAGATCCGGCACGAGCTCGCCCAGCAGGTCATCTCACCAGTGCAGTGGACTGAAACGGTACGCGAGATGGCCAACCGCGGCGCGACGACGTTTCTTGAGGTGGGGCCGGGGCAAGTACTGACCGGGCTGGTGCGCAAGATCCGACAGGACGTTGAGGCTTACTCGGTGCGAGACTTCGGCTTCGAACCATAGCCCGAGCACGTCGCACAGTCGGCCTCGGCCGGCGACATGCGCTAGACTCACACGGAGAAGGGGGTTCGCGATGGCCGGGGCCCGGCTGATTGCTGGGTTCCGACGGGAGGATGAGGAGTGCATCGCGTCGTCGTCACCGGGCTCGGCGTGATCACCCCGCTGGGTCTGGACACTGAAACGTTCTGGTCACGGCTGCTGAACGGCGAATCTGGGATCGACCGCATCACCAGCTTCGACCCGAGCAACCTCGAGGTGCAGATCGCTGCTGAAGTGAAGGGGTTTGACCCGAAGGACTTCATGGACTTCAAGGCCGCTCGCCGCATGGATCGATTCGCCCAGTTCGCTGTGGCAGCAGCCGGGCAAGCTATCCGGGACGCCGGGTTGACGATCACTCCGCAGAACGCCGAGCGGATCGGCGTCATGCTCAACACCGGCGGTGGCGGTATCCACAGCATGGTGCGCGAGGTGTTGAACTTTTACCAGCGCGGGCCGAGCCGGGTGAGCCCGTTCTTCGTGCCGATGTTCGCGCCCAACATGGGCGCCTGCCAGATCTCGATCGTCTACCAGATCACCGGGCCGATTATGGCCTCGGTGGCTGCCTGTGCCGCTGGTGCCCAAGCGTTCGTCGATGCGCTGCGCATGCTCCGGCTCGGCGAGGTAGACGTCATGATCGCCGGCGGCACCGAGGCCGGGCTCGAGCCGGTCGCCGTGACCGCCTTCGCCAACATGGGCGCCCTCTCCCGGCGCAATCACGAGCCGCAGAAGGCCAGCCGGCCCTTCGACCGCGACCGGGACGGCTTCGTCTTCGGCGAGGGCTGCGCGGTGATGGTGCTCGAGACCGAAGAGCACGCGCGCCGGCGTGACGCTCGCGTCTACTGCGAACTGGTCGGTGGCGCGGTCACCGGCGACGCGTTTCACATCAGCGCCCCGGCGCCCAACGGGGCCGGTGCGGCTCGGGCGATGGAGCTGGCGCTCGCCGACGCGCACCTGCGGCCGGAGGAGATCGACTACATCTGCGCGCACGGCACTTCGACGCCGCTGAACGACGTCTCGGAGACAGTAGCGATCAAGACGGCCTTCGGCGAGCACGCCTACCGGGTCGCGATCAGCTCGCCCAAGAGCATGATCGGCCACCTCGTCGGGGCAGCCGGCGCGGTGTCCGGCGTCGTCTGCGTGCTGGCGATCCGCGACAACATCGTGCCACCGACGATCAACCTGGAGAACCCGGATCCCGAATGTGACCTCGACTACGTGCCGAATGTCGCGCGCCCGATGCCGGTGAACACGGCCATCGCTAATGCTTTCGGCTTCGGCGGCCAGAACGCCGTCGCCGTCTTTCGCCGCTACGAGGGGTAACGGTCGAGCTCTGCCGACCGTGCTTGGCAGCCTAAGCGCTGATCGGGTCGAACGCCCTCGACACCCCTTGTTCCCTGTGCCCCGTCCCCCGTACGTGCGAACGAGACGGCGCCCGAAGAACGGGGGTGATGGTGGACAGCGTCGTCTCATTGGCCTGCATGCGACAGGCTGATCGATGGCCTCCCCATGCTTGTGCTCCTCCTGGCTCGGCGCCACCGGGTTCCACGCAGCCGTCAGTATGAACCGCGCCCCCAACGTCAAGACCGAGCGTGGCGCCTCGAGAATCCGCTCTCCGAGATTCTGCCCTCGTGGTATCGGGTATCAGCTGCTCGATGCTCCTGCGGGCTGCGTCGAGGTCGTGTCGGATCGAACGTACCGGAACACTGTGGCCCGTCACTGGGGGTGCGTCCGTTGAGCTACAGCCTACTTGCCAGGAGCGTGTAGGTTAGGAACCGTAACGTATGCTGAACTGCTGATCCGGTCTCACTGACAACAGGCCAGACGTACGCGACCGTTAACCGCGGATCACCAACGAGTCGAGCGCCTGTTGGATCGCCTTGCGCGTCGCCTCCGGATAGTCGGTGATAATCCCATCGACTCCCAGCGCGGTGAGTTCGACCGCCTGCTCCGGTCTGTCAACCGTCCAGACGTTGACGACAAGCCCGGCGCTGTGAGCCGCGGTGACGACTGCGGCCCCGTGCTCGTCAAAACCCCTGTCCGTTGGGTGAAAGGCATCGTAACCGGCTTCAATTGCCCAGCGCACCTGCTCCGGTAAGGGGGCAATCGGCACTGTACAGAGACCGACCGGCAGGTTCGGCGAGAGGCGCCGGACAGTGTCGAGTACGGCGGCGTCGAAGGAGGAAACGAGGAGCCGCTCGCGGAGGCTCGGGTGCCGCTGAACGAGCGCCACCAGGTCTTCGGCGATGACTTGCCCACGCTGGCGATCGCTTGGATCCCACGGCGTGGACTTGATTTCGGCGTTCATCCCAACGTGGGGTGGCAGGGAAGCGATCACTTCCTGGAGAGTCGGGATGCGGAGGTGTAACCCACGGAAGGGATAGGTCGCTCCGTCGTCGAGCGTGAAGGCGTACCCGGCATCCAACTCTTGGAGCTCGGCAAGCGTGTGCTCATGGACAAGACCCTGACCGTCGGTCATTCGTTCGAGTGACGCGTCATGGAGTACAACCACATGCCCATCCCGCGTCAGGCGTAGATCCAATTCGACCAAAGCTGAGCCCTGTTCGGCGGCGAGGACGAAGGCGGTGAGGGTGTTCTCGGGAACCAGGCCTGAGGCACCACGGTGCGCAATCACCCATGGTCGGTTCGGCCAGCGGTCGGTGAGGTGTTGGAGTCGCAGGTTTTTGCTCATGAGTTGGCTTCCTCTCCACTTGGGCATGACTCCCGCCTCCATAGGTTCCATCACCGTGACGGGAAAACGTTTTGCCTGGATGTGAAATCGCAAGCTCCTCAGCCCATCTGCCGGGTCACACAACACGATTGCAACACATTTCGCCGTGAAATCGACTACGTACAAGTGACAAAGGGGTTCGTGACCGCTCCGAAGCGATGAGGTAGGACATGGAGCACTCGGTGGAGACAGTAAAGCAGAGGCACGCGTCGTGGATGGCGGTGCCGGCCGAGGGTAGTTCACTGGTGACGCGCGCCTTAAGACGGTTCGGCGATTGGCCGCTGTTTGTGCTGTTCTTGACACCAAATTTGGTTCTCCTCCTTGTCTTTACCTATTGGCCACTTCTGTACAGCGTGTACCTCAGTCTTATGCAGTGGGATCTGATTAGTCCAGTGAAGCTTTATGTAGGCGCGGACAATTATCGGTTCCTGCTCCAGGACAGTGAGTTTCGAGAGGTGCTCCGCAACACGATTGTCTTTACCGTCGGGACGGTTGGCGGGACGGTCCTCCTCGGGCTCGCGTTTGCGCTGTTGCTCGATCAGCCACTTCGCGGGATCGCTCTGGCCCGAGGCGTCGTATTTGCCCCATACGTGCTCAGCGGAGCGGCCGTCGCCGTCTTCTGGGTCAACATGTTGAATCCCCGTTTCGGCATCGTGGCACAAGTGGCGAGCTGGCTCGGCACGGTGTCGCCCGACTGGTTGAATCACCCAAAGCTGGCGATGGTGGCGGTCATCCTCGTCGCCCTTTGGAAGAACGTTGGTTTCGCGACGATCGTCTATCTCGCTGGGTTGCAGCGCATTCCCCAGGAGCTCTACGAGGCAGCGACTGTTGACGGTGCGGGAATACCAGACCGTTTCCGCTTCGTCACCTTACCGCAGCTTGGGCCGATTACCCTGTTCCTCCTCGTCGTCTCGACGATCAGCTCCTTCCAGGCCTTTGACCTGATCAAGGTGCTGACCGATGGTGGACCGGTCAACGCGACGACAACGCTGCTCTTCTACATCTGGGAGCAAGGGTTCGTCGCCTTCAACGCCGGCCGTGCAGCAGCCGCGGCGGTCGTGTTGTTTGCCCTGCTTGCCGTGATCAGTTTCGTGCAAGTCCGCATCGGCGAGCGGAGGGTTTCGTATGACTAGGCCGACCAAACTGCGGCGCCACGCTGGCCGGCTCCTTGCCAGTCTGCTCGTCACGCTGGTGGTCATCGTCATGGGACTCCCCCTCTATTGGGTGATGACCGGAGCGCTCAAGACCAATCGAGAAATCTATACCTTCCCACCGGTCTGGATCCCGCGTGAGCCGCAATGGAACCACTTCGTCGAAGCGTGGCGGGCGGTGCCCTTGGGGCGCTTCTTCGTCAACAGCCTCGTGACGACGAGCGGAGCTGTCGCGCTGGAGCTGACGTTCGCGCTACTGTCAGCATATGCACTCGTGTTCCTGCGCGTGCGTGGGAAGGGACTCGTCTTTTCGGTCATTCTTGCTGCGCTGTTGGTACCAAACACGGTGACGCTTCTACCCAACTACCTGACCGCTGCGCGACTGAACTGGATCAATACCTACCAAGGACTCATCATCCCAGTTGCTGCGGTGGCTTTTGGCGTTTTCCTCTTCCGTCAGCACTTCCTCACCCTACCGCGAGACCTCCTCGATGCGGCGCGGCTTGATGGGTGTGGACACATGGGCCTACTCCGGCACGTGGTGATCCCGCTCTCTCGCCCGGTCATCGTGACCTTCCTAGTGATCTATCTGGTGGCGCACTGGAACGACTTCCTCTGGCCACTCGTCGTGACCAACCGGTTGGAGTGGCGAACCGTACCCGTGGGAGTGGCCTACCTCTACCAGGTGGAGGGGGTGCAGAACTGGGGGTCAATCCTGGCCGGAACGGTGATGGCCCTTTTGCCCATGCTGGCCGTGTACATCGCCGCTCAGCGCTGGATTGTCAAAGGGATTGGAGGTGGCGCGCTGAAAGGCTGAGCACGCGGAGTGCCAGGGCAGAGCGCAGGCTTACAGCAGAGGAGGACGAAGAAAGATGAAGCTTGAGCGAATGATCACCCGACGGCGCCTGCTGGTCGCTTTGAGCGGCCTGACCGCGACGGCTCTGCTTGCTGCCTGTGGTCAGAATGCGACTACACCGACTGCAGCACCCTCCGGGACCGCAGCACCTACGGGTGGTTCAGCACCGACTGCGACACCGGCACAGCAGAGCAGACCGATGGCCAGCCCAACAGCGCCAGCCGTAAGCGCGAAGCCGACCACGAAAGTGAAAGTCGTCTACTGGGGCTCGTTCAGCGGAGTCCTCGGCGAAGCCGAGCAAGGGATGGTGCAGCGGTTCAACCAGTCCCAAGACGAAGTTGAGGTCGACTATCAGTATCAAGGCAACTACGAGGAAACGGCACAGAAGTTAACGCAAGCTCTGGCAGCCGGTGCAACGCCGGACATCGTGCTCCTCTCCGATGTGTGGTGGTTCAAGTTCTACCTCAACGAGGTGCTGTTGCCTCTGGACGACCTGTTCGCGGCGAACGGAATCGACACCTCGGACTATGTCGATCCGCTGATCAATGAAGGAACACGCAAGGGCGTCGTCTACTGGGTTCCCTTTGCCCGATCGACACCGCTCTTCTATTACAACAAACAGGTCTGGGAGGAGGCTGGCCTACCGGATCGCGGGCCGAACACGTGGAGCGAGTTTCTCGAGTGGGTACCGAAGCTTGTCAAACAAGAGGGAGGCAACACGGTTCGCTATGCATTCGCTCATCCCAGCGCTGCTTCCTACATCGCATGGCTGTTCCAGCCTGTCGTCTGGCAGTGGGGTGGACGGTACTCTGATCCGGACTTCACGATCCGCATTCAGGAAGATCCGGCTGTCGAGGCTGCTACGTTCTATCTCGCGTCGGTGCGCGACGGATGGGCGGTCCCGTCCAAGGATATCGTTGCCGAGTTCGTCAACGGCGGCACCGCTGCGATGAAAGCCTCAACGGCTTCCCTCCGCGGTATTACGAAGTCGGCCAGCTTCCCGGTTGGGACAGCGTTTCTGCCCGAAGGGCCGAAGGGTTTCGGGTGTTGTACCGGTGGCTCGGGACTCGCCATCTTGCGTAACAAGCCGCAGGAAATTCAGGAGGCAGCCTTCAGGTATTTGGCCTTTGCGACGTCACCCGAGCAGACCGCATGGTGGTCTCAGAATACCGGATACATGCCGGTGCGGAAATCGGCCGTGACAAGCCCAGAGATGGAAAAGTTCTATCAGGAAAACCCGAACTTCCAAACCGCCGTCAACCAATTGCCCAAGACGCAGCCACAAGATGCAGCGCGCGTCTGGATTCCAAATGGAGACCAAATCATCGGCAAAGGGCTCGAGCGCCTGACGATTCAGCTCGAGGATCCCAAGTCCGTCCTCAATGATGTCGCGCGCACGCTCGAGCGTGAGGCCAAACCGGTCATCGAACAGTTAAAGCGCCGCGAGGGCTAACTAACTCGTCTGTGGTAGACCGAGCTGACCGAGCCGGTAGCCGGATCCCTGCTACAGTAAGCAGGGATCCGGCTTTCCAGTAGAGCTGCCACCACCGCACCACCAAGTGCCGCACGAGCGGACAGGCGACCTCGACCAAACCGCTCCCGGCGCATCCAGCAAGGCCGGTGTCAGTACCCCCAGGGCAGCGGCAGTGCTGCACCGAACCGTGCCCTTTGCCGCCCTTTCTTCTCTAGCGCCCTTGGCCACTCCACTCCAGGGCCACCACATGCCGCTTCAGCCCGAATTTCAGCTCATTCAGGAATCGATCGTGCCAACCACGCCGCTGACCGCACGTGCACACAACGTTCGTCCAGATGGGCGACCGGCCATCGATCAGTGCCCGCTCACACCCCGCTGCGCCGTCCCACCAGCAGCACAGCCGCCCCACATGCCTCGGACTGAATGACGAGGAGCGCACCCACGCGCTACCGGCTCAGGGCCCGGTGCGTGGCCGTACGTACGGCCACTGGCCGTGCAGGCGCTTCCATCCGGTGGTGTGCCAGCAGGTTGTCGTCCTGCCCCCGCCGCACGGTGAGCACCACCCGGCGACTCTGCTGCCAGGGATCAGCGGCTGGGACGCGAGCGCAATCAAGCCCTGGCGACCGGCCGCCTGGAAGTCGGCTGCCATGCCCAGCTTGGCCAGCTCCGCGCTACGGCGTCGCCACCGGTGGAAGCGAGAAGCGGATCTCCTTAGCGGTGATGAACTCGAGCAGGGCAGGCGTGCCGTCCTCGACCTGGCGAATCGCCCGCCGGATCGCCGGCACAATCTCGCCCGGCTCGGTCACGCGCTCGCCATAGCCGCCCAGCGCCCGCGCGAACTCGGCGTAGTTTCCACTGATGTCGGTCGCTCGGAATTTCTCTGTAGCCACTGGCATGACCGGCAGCTCGATCGCCATCGAGAAGTTGTTGAGCAGCACCGAGAGGATCGGGATCCGCTCGCGCACAGCGGTCTCGAAATCGAGGCCGGTGAAGCCGATCGCCGCGTCACCCCAGACGTTGATGCACAGCTTCTCCGGCCGGGCGAGCTTGGCCCCCATCGCCAGGCCTAACCCGTAGCCGAGCTGCGTGGTCTTGCCCCAGCCGATATAGGTCAGCGGCTCCCGGCACACCCAGAACGGCGAGAGCTGATCCCGCGGGCTGCCGGCATCGTGGGTGATGATCGTGTTGGCGACATCAACCGTGTGCATCAGATCCCAGATCACCCGGTACGGCGAGAGTGGCTTCTCGTCCGAGGTGAGGAGAGGCATCCACTCCCGCAGCCACTCCTCCCGCACGGCACGGATTTCACCAACCACCGTCTTGGCCCGGCCCCGCGGTCGCCCGCCGAGGCGCTCGCGCACCGCTGCGACCAGCGCCTCCAGGATCAGCCGGGCATCACCAAGCAGTGCGTAGTCAGCCGCCACGTCCTTGTTCACGTCCGTCGGATCAAGGGTGGCATGCACGATCGTCTTGCCGGCCGGGATCGCCACCCCGTAGTTGGTCGTCGTAAAGCTACAGCCAATGCCGAAGATCACATCGGCCCGCTGCAGGAAATGGTGCACGGTCTTCGGGATTGCCCGGCCGCCCGAGCCGAGCGCGAGGGGATGGTCTTCCGGAAAGGCGCTCTTCCCCTGGAGGCTGGTAGTGACCGGCGCCTCCAACAGCTCAGCCAGCTCGCGCAGGGCGTTCCAGGCGCGGGCATAGTGGACCCCCTGGCCGGCGTAGATGACCGGCCGCTCGGCCGCGACCAGCACGCCAGCGACCTCGTCCACCACTTGCGGGTCGGGGGCCGTGCGCAGCCGCGGCGCCGGGCGGTAGCTGAGCGGCTCCGGCACCTCCTCGGCAAAGAGGTCGGTCGGGATTTCGACCAGCGCTGGGCGAGGCCGGCCGTTCCTGGCCTGGGTGAAGGCGCGCCGCAAGGCTTCCGGCACGGCTGCGGCCACCGTGACCTGCTCGGCCCACTTGGTGATGTGCTGGTAGTTGAGGAACGCGTTGAAGTTGGGCGGGATGTTGGTGAGCTGGCGCGGGTAGCCGGCCGGCAGCACGACGATCGGCACGGAGTCGCCGTAGGCCTGGGCCACGCCGCCGAACGAGTTCTCGGTGCCCGGCCCGTGCTGCATAGCGAAGACACCGATCCGCTCGCCGGAGGTTATTCGGCTGACGGCGTCGGCCATGTGGATGCCGGTTCGCTCCTGGCGCACGATGACGGTCCGTATGTCGGCCCGCGCGGCGGCCTCGATAATCGGGTTGACCGGATATCCAAAGAGGAACTCGACGCCCTCACGCTTGAGGATCTCGGCTACAGCGTCGGCGACCTTCATGCGCCCACCCCCTACCCCGTTTGCTGGCCCGATCCGCCCACGCGGCAATCGCTCCATGGGCGGTCGCCGTTGACGCTAAGCGTAAGCGAGAGGCGCAAGGGGCTCAAGGCGATGACGCGCGGATCGAGGCGATTCGCACCCTCTGAGCGGCGGGCGCACCCCGCTAGGCGGCCGGCGTGGTTGCCGGGGACGGGCGGCGCAGCAGCCAGATCAGGGCGATCAGAGCGGCGAGCCCGGCAGCGATCGCGACGACCTGTGCCTGCTGGAGTCCCCAGAGCCAGACGCGCTCCTGGCGCACGAAGCTGATGAAGAAGCGGCCCACTGAATAGAGCACGGCCGCAAGAGCGAACAGCGCGCCAGAGGGTAGCGCGCGACCGCGCAGCCGCCAGATCACCGCGAGCACCAGCAGGTTCACGACAATGTCGTAGACCGGGTAGGGATGAGTCGGTACGCCGAGCAGGTCGTGGGGGATGATCGCGTCGGGATGGGTATAGGTAAAGGCGAAGGGGCAGTAGCCCAGCCCACCACCTGCCGGGGCCGCAGCCTGGGCGCCCGCGCAGGCGAGACAGGTGCAGGGACCGCCCCAAGCGTCGCCGTTGATCACGCAGCCGATCCGGCCGATGGCCTGGGCAAGGAGCAGCCCTGGCGCGATCGAGTCGGCCAGCACGCCGAAGGGTTGCCGGTAGATACGGCTGAGCAGGAGTACGGTGACGAAGCCACCGAAGACTGCGCCATAGATCGCCAGGCCGCCTTCCTGCACGGCCAGGACCCGCAGGGGGTCGTCGACGAACAGCTCGGGATGGTCGAGCACATAGAAGAGCCGGGCACCGATCACCCCGCCGATCACGGTGAAGAAGGCGAAGGTATCGAAGTTCGGTAGCTCCAGGCCACGACGGCGCAGCTCGCGGTGTGCGATCGGCAGCGCGGCCAGGATCGCGAGCGCGGTGAACACGCCGTGCCAGGTCAAGAGAAATGGCCCCACCCGGGCGATGTTCGGATCCATCCCGATAGTGACCTCGAACACGTCAGCGCCTCTCCGGTTCGCGAGCCAGCACGCGCCAGCGCGGCCACCCAGCCGCGCCGCGTCTCCAGCGTATCACACCGGTTGACACAGCGACCGTAATCACGCTTACGCTGCGCATCCCACTGGCGATAGGAACGACGAAAGGCACCGCGTGGCGGAAGGCAACGAGCGCGAACACGACGTGATGCGGCGAGTACGCTAGACGTACAGCACAAGACGAGCGCCTAGCCGGTATCGCGGGCGTCTCGGCCGCGCGACTAGCGCCGTCAGTCGCCTTGGACGTAGAGGGTAAGCGCCTGCACAGCGATCCAGGGCTCCTCGGCGATCTCTCCCCGGGGACTCGCGTTTCGGAGTGCGACCGTGAGCGTGCCGTCAGAACTCGCTGGGAGCGCAGCGAGCGAGAAGACGACGCGCTCCCACTGGCGATCTGAGAAGGGAGCCTCACCCTCCCAGACCGTCGTCCCGTTCACGAGGAGCTGGAAGGGAGCACCGTTGCTGCTCCGCCCCTCGATCTCGAGGAGCAGCGGCCCTCGGGTGCTCGCCACCTGCATCGTCACCGTGCCGGTGTGAAAGCCGCTCGGCTCTCCGAACAACAGCGCCGCGTCTCGCAGCTCCCTGGGGAAGCCACGCGCACCGTCACGCTCCGGCACGTAGGCGCCTGCCAGATCGCTCGGATTGAAGCTCTGTCTCTCCCACCCATTGCCCAGCCGCTGGAGGAATCGCCGCACTTCGGGCGGAAGCACGAGCTCGACCGGCGGCCGCGGCTCCGGCGTCGGGGTTGCGGTCGGCCGCGGGGTCGGTGTCGGCTCCGGCGTCGCCGTCGGTGAAGGTGTGGGAGAAGGCATCGGCGTAGCCGTCGGCGCTGGCGTCGCGGTCGGGGTCGGAGACGGCGCAGGGACGACGACAGGGACGGTCGCAGTCGGCTCCGAGGCTGGCGTCGGCGTCGCCACAGGGTCACCGCCGCCGGAGGACGCCAGGGTCAGGGCCAGCACCAGGACCAGCGCCAACACGGTGACCCCTCCGGCCATCAGCACCGGCTGCCAGCCGGAGCGCCCAGCGACACGCTGGGCTGGCCGGGCGAGGGCGCGGACCTGTCCGCGGCGCGAGAGCGAGGGCATGAGCGCGATCCCCGGTGGAACCTTCTGCGGCGAGGCGATGGCGGCTTCCAGCGCCGCGGCCATCGCCTCGGCCGAGCGGAACCGCTCTTCCGGGCTCTTGGCCAGCGCCCGCAACACCACCGCCTCCAGCGCTGGGGAGATCGCAGAGTTGTGGCGTCGCGGTGGAATCGGTGGTTCGTGGACGTGCTGGTAGAGGACCTCGAGGGGGTTCTCTCCGCTGAAGGGTAGCCGGCCAGTGAGCAGCTCGTAGAGGATCACGCCGGCAGCGTAGAGATCGGTCGCCGGTGAGACCGGCCGGCCGGTCGCCTGCTCCGGCGCCATGTAGGCCGCTGTGCCGATCACCGAGCCGGTTTCGGTCAGGCCCGTATCGCGCGCCGTGCGAGCGATGCCGAAATCGGCGAGCTTCGCGCGGCCCGAGCGATCGATCAGCACGTTCTGGGACTTGACGTCGCGGTGGATGATGCCGGCGCGGTGAATCGCGGCCAGCCCGCGAAGCAGGTCGAGCATAAGCCGCGCAGCTTCCTCCGCTGGCAGGGGCGCCCGCTCACGGATCAGGCGCTTAAGGTCGGTGCCGTCCACCCACTCCATGACCAGGTAGCGTGTGTCGCCCTCCTGGCCGACGTCGAAGACCTGGACGACGTTGGGGTGGGAGACAGCCGCCGCAGCCCGAGCTTCTCGCTCGAAGCGGGCCCGCTCGCGCGGATCGACAAGGTATTCTGATCGGAAGAGCTTGACCGCCACGCGACGGCCGAGCAATTCGTCCTCGGCCAAGTAGGTGGTGGCGGTGCTGCCATCGCCCAGTCGCTGGAGCAGGTGGTAGCGGCCGGCGATGACGCGTGATCCGGTCGGCGGCAAGCGTCCTCCTGTCCTCCTCGAGTTCCCCGGTAAACGCCTGACAGGCCATCATCCAGCGCCCACTCGATTGTACGGCCTGGGCGAGCGTGTTTCCCAACGCACACGCCTCCCGCCCAGGTGTAGGCCGTACGGGCTGTGAAGGGTCGCCTCGTCACAGTGCTCGACAGAACATACTCGCACGCGGCTGAGGGCAGCATGCGGGGCTGACCGGCAGAGAGCCGAACTGAGCGCGGCGCGCCTTACTGCTGTATCGGCTTCGCCACGACGATGATCCGGTGGTCGTCCACGCCGTAGGGCCAGCAGGTGATGAGCGTGACCCGCTCCTCCGGCATCGGATCGAGGAACCGTCCAGTCGCGATCCGCTCCTCCAGGGGGACACCGACCTCCTTGCGGTAGTGGATCTCGACGATCTGGTAATGGTACTCGCCGTTGGGGGTCGTCAGGATCACCTCGTCGCCGATCTTGGCGAACTCGAGGGTGCGGAACACCTCGCCACGCCAGTCGTTATGGCCAGAGATAACGATATTGCCGCCCTCGCCCGGGCTGGCCGACGTGCTGTGGTGGCCGGCAGCGTAGTCAGCGACCTGCCACTGGATGACCTGCTGGCCCTCGATCTCGACGACCTCGTAGCCGACCTCGACGACCGGGGCATCGATCCCAACCGAGGGGATGCGGATATGCGTCGGTGGAGGCATATCCGGTACCGGCGTCGGAGTGGGGCTGGGAAGCGGGGTGGGCTCTACCGCTGCTCCCACAGACGGCGTCGGCTGGGGACGTGGTGTCGGCGAGGGTACGGGGGTAGGCGTGGAGACCGGCGCCTGCACCAGCGCCGGCCAGCGCGACGCTAACGTGCTCGAGGGAGTCGCAACCTGGTCAGGCGGGGGCTGCCGCTTGACGGCTGAGGGCTCGAATGCGGCCGTACCCAGGGCCGCACCCAGGAGGAGGATTCCCAGGACGATCAGCAGGTTGCCAGCGCTCCAGCGGCGCCGCGCGGGCTTGGTCGGATTCGGATCGCTGGCCATTCCACCTCCGGCCGGTCAGGGGGTGAATGGATAGATCCGGCATCGTGCTCAGTATACTGACCGTTTCTGCGAGAACCAACCGCGCGCGGCAGGAGTTGCCGGCACCGCGCCGATGCTGGCCCACTCCACACCGAGTTGATCTTATGGCGGATCCGGCCGATAATCATGTCAGCATTCTCAGTCGACATCTGTGAGCGCTGGGAGCAGAGCCATGGCTGCACGAGCCTATGTCCTGATCAAGGCTGAGGTGGGCAAGGCGAAGTCGGTCAAGGAGGCACTGGCCAACCTTCCGGGGGTACGCAGCGCCGACATCGTGACCGGTGACTATGACCTGATCGTCGCCATCGAGCAGGCGACGACCGAGGAGCTGGGGAAGCTCGTCATGGAGCACATCCACGCGACCAGCGGAGTGACGGCTACCAGCACCCACGTCGTCGTCGGCTGAGGCACTCCGGCTGAAACGCCAACGCCACCGGCCGGGGAGGCAAGGTGCGCGTCGAGAGTTCGACCGGCCGCGACTGCGCTGGTCGTGACGACAAGGTACGGGTGCAGGCCAAGCCACTGCGAACGGCCACCTCCTGTTCGCCCGGGCGGGGACGGCTGCCTGCTGATGGCTGCTTCTGGAACAAGCGCGGCGCGATCGCTGGCGGGGAGGCGGGAGGAGCGCATCCGGCTGTCGTGGTGTGACTGATGCGAGGGGCGCATGCCCGGTTCGCACTGGAGCGCTACCGAGCGACAGCGTTCCCGTTTCCTCTCGTGCTCATGACGATGATTCGGTATAGTGCCGCTCACAGCATTGCCTTCTCGTGGATAAGCGGCGAGAGGTAAAGGCAAGGTCGAGCAGGGCATGATGCGGCTCCAACCGCTCATCGTACGCCCTGACGTTGCTGGCTCAGGCAATCGTTATGGAGAGCGAACGCGAGTCCGCAGAACAGCTCGGATTACCGATCTCGGAGCTGATACCCGTCGACGAGGGCGATTCCCATCGAGATACCACTCCTTGCTGTCCCCACGGGCGTACCGGCTTCGGCCTGAACGAGCGGCCGCGCATCCTCTCGGCCAGCAAGCGCACCGATATCCCCGCCTTTTACCTCCCCTGGCTGTTGCGGCGGATAGAGATCGGCTGGGTGGACGTGCCGAACCCGCTCTTCAGCCAGCCGATCCTCCAGGCGATCGCGCCGTACGACGATCAGGCAGTGCCAGGGCGAGCCGCTGGCCCACCGAGCCGGGCCGCTCTCGACCGGGTACTGGCCCGCTCCGACCTACCGGAGGAGGTCGACGGGCGGCTCACTCGCCTCTTCACCCACGTCTCGCTGCGACCTCAGCATGTGATCGCCATCGTCTGGTGGTCGAAGAACTATGCCGTCTACCTACGCCACGCCGACCGCTTCGCACAGTACGAGCGACAGTTCTTCCACTTCACCGTCAACCCGCGTCGCGACGATCTCCGCTGGCTGGAGCCGGACGTGCCACCACTCGACGAGGCACTGCGCCAGTTCCGCGCGTTGGCTGAGCGGTTCGGCCCGAAGATGCTCGCCTGGCGCTATGACCCGCTCGTCTTCTGGGAAGAGGACGGCCAACCACTCAGCAATTGGGATCCGGACTTCTTCGAAGACATGTGCCGGCATCTCGGCGCGCTCGGCATCCGCCGCTGCATCACCAGCGTCGCCGACCACTATCGCAAGTTCCAGCTCCGCATGCGACGCCACTTTCCCCACCGGCGCCTGCGCCAGCCACACCCTGAGGAGCTGGCCGCCATTACCAGCGCCATGGTCGAGATCGGCCAGCGCTACGGCGTCCGCCTCGAGGCCTGTACCGAAACGGCGCTGGCGGGCCAGCCTGGCTTCTGCGCCGCCTCCTGCATCGACGCCCGGCTGCTCGATCCTCGCTGGGAGTACCGCCGGGGCGCGCCGCCCCCGGCGACTGATGTACAGATGGCCCGGCGTGAGGCCTGCGGCTGCCACCGCCACGCTGACATCGGCGACTACGCCTGGCAGGAGTGCGGCTACGCCTGCGTCTACTGCTACGCGAACCCGAACCACCGGTACTACCGATCACCGTGTCGCGAGAAAGGGGAGGCGTAGAACACTCGACAGGCTGGTACGGGGAGGGGATCGCTGTGCAGCAGGTCGCCGACACGCTGGAGACGCTGCTTGCCCCGGGCCGCCGATTTCGCCTCTCACCGCTGGTCGAGGCGACGCAACTCCGGGTGCTCTTCGGCCGGACACTCGACGACCGGCGGCGGGCCGAATCGATCCGCGCCATCCTCGAGCGCACGCGCCCCCAGCAGCAGCTCGACCGGATGGCGCAGGCCTGGGAACGGTTCCGGGCCACGAATAAGCCGTTCAGCGACCGGCACACCTACGAGGGCACGTTCCTCCGCAGCTATCTGGCCTACTACACCACCAGCAATGCACCCAAGCTGCAAGCCGTCCTGACCGACCTGCTCCGGGTGGGCGCCTTCCCCCCCGCCTGCACAAGATGGCCAGCGCGCGCTGCGCGTCCTGGACATCGGTGTCGGCCCGGGCACGACCGCACTTGCGGTGCTCGACTTTCTCCTCGCCTGGGAGAGCTGGTGCCGCCTGTGGAGTCAGCCCTTCCCGCTCGACTCGGTCGAGCTGGTCGGGATCGACCGCAGCCAGCCAGCGCTCGACTACGCGCGCCGCGTGTCCGTCGCCTTTGGCCGGGAGGTTCAGCGCTGGATCGAGACACGTCAGCGGGTGCTTCACGAGAGCGGGCGGGACGACCAGGAGTGGCCGGGCCGTGCCTGGGCCGAACAGATCCGCAGCGCCGCAGCGACGGCCAGGTGGGAGCAGATCGACCTCACGCGCGCTGAGCAGCTCGCCCGTGGGCAGGAACTCGCGCGCTGGGCCAACGTCATCGTCGTCAGCTATGTGCTACGGGAGCTCCAGGACGCTGGGAGCGGGGACAACCTGAGCACGGTGCTGGCTGCAGCCGAGCCGGGCACGCTCGTGCTGCTGCTCGAATCGGGTACGAAGGACGACGCGGGTTGATGCGCTGGCGGCGCCGGTTCCTGCGCGCTCACCCCGAGTTTCGCACGGTGATTCCCTGCGGGCAGGAGTTCGGTGCAGAGCTACCGCTGTGTTGTGAGTCCTGCTGGCCGAGCCGGCGCGAGGGTGTGCACCAGACCGCGCTGTACCACGCCTTCGTCGAACGCTGCCCCACGCTCGAACTCGTCGTAGCGCTCGCTAGACGAGTTCGAGAACCAGCTGCTCTCCTGGACGTAGGTCGTCCTGGAGCGCGCAACGACTCCTGTCTCTCGGAAACAGCTACCCACTGTCGAGCTGAAGCACGGAGCCGAGATGACGCTCACTTTCCGGTGCATCGGCCGCTACCGCGGCCGAACCCCGATCGCACCAGACCCCAATCGTGATCCGCTCGCAAGCCGCAGCTTGGGGGACGCCAGCATCGGCTCGCACGAACACGAATATCTCAAACGCTGCCCGGCCTATGCCGGCATCTCCAACCTCGCCTTCGTGCGCGAGCCAGGGTTCGTCCTGCCACACCTGCCGCACGGCGCCGAGGTGCGCATCGTGCGGGCGATCGCACAGGCCCTCGCGAAAAGTGAAAGCGCTCAATGGATCCTGAGGCCGAACGGCGATCAGACGACCGTTCAGGTGCAAGAGACCACCCGAGCGGAACCTGCCGGCTTCCTGCCTGTCTACAACGACGACGTGCGGGATGCGCTCGACGACATCGCCTACCGCCTCTTCGGCTTCCCCGCTCTCCGCCCCTTCCAGCACCTCATCTTGCAACGGGCTCTGACCGGCCGCTCAGTGCTCGGCATCGCCGCCACCGGCTCCGGCAAGAGCGAATGCTTCATCCTGCCGGCGATGCTGCTGCCCGGTTTCACCGTCGTGGTCTCGCCACTCAAGGCGTTGATGCAAGACCAGTTCGAGCAGCGGATCCGCGAGCGGTACGGGTTGGACTTCCTCTGCACCTACCTCAACGGCGAGGTGCCGATGCGCGAGCGGGACCGCCGGCTTCGGCTGCTGGAGCAGGGATGCTTCAAGCTCGTTTACGTCACCCCAGAGCAACTCCAGCGCGACTGGGTGATCGAGAGCCTCAAGCGCGCGCACCAGAAAGTCCCTGGCGGCTTCCGTTACCTGGCGATGGACGAAGCCCACTGCGTAAGCCAGTGGGGGCACGACTTCCAGCTAGTGTACTTGAACATTGTTCAACGCCTGCGCCAACATGGCCTGGAGCCGAACGTCATCGCGCTCACCGCCACCGCCAGCCCACCGGTGCGGGAGGATCTCTCTCGCGAGCTGCAGCTCGACCAGCGCCCGATCGAGCAGGGAGGCGACGTACTGGTCGACACCTCGAACCGGCCGGAGCTCAACCTGATCGTCCAGGTCCTCGATTCGACTGAGCGCAAGGCCGAGGAGATTGCGAACCAGCTCCACACTCTCCTTGCGCGGAACCGCGCCGATCCGGCCAAGCCGGGGGCAGCCATCGTCTTCATGCCCTGGACAGGACAGGATGATGCCAAGCCTGACAGGGCGAGTCCCCGGGTGACCGAGTTCGCGGCCTGGCTGGAGACTGAACTCGGCTCCAAGGTCTCCATCTACCATGGCAAGATGGACGACGACCCTGCAGCAGATGCAGCGACCGAAGACGAGCACGGTCAACGTGCCGCGACCGCCCCGCCGAAGGAACTCGGCAATATGAGCGACCGCTCGCGCCGGGCCGAGCAAGAGGCCTTCATCCGCGGCGAGCGGGCGGTCACGGTGGCGACCAAGGGATTCGGCATGGGCGTGGACAAGCCGAACATCCGGCTTATCCTCCACCGCACGCCACCGGCCAACATGGAAGCATACTGGCAGGAGGCAGGGCGCGCCGGGCGCGACGGCGACTTCTCTGACGTCGTCGTCTACTTCAGCCCCGACTCTCCAGGAACCGGCAAATCGGATTACGAGATCCAGGAGTTCTTCTTGCAGGAGAAATACGTCCGCCGCGAGGACGTCGAGGCAATGGTGGCGTTCCTCCGCACACGAGAGTCAACGCGGGCCGGCACGCTCTACTTCACCGCTGACGAAGCGATCGTGTTCCTCGAGCATCCGGAGCGCGGGTTCGCGTGGCCTACCTTCCCAGAACGACGCCGCTACCGGAACGAATCGCCACAGCACGCTGCCATCCTCGACCACGGCCATCAGTACGGCGAACAGTGCCGGTACATCGACCGCATCCTCCAAGCATTGCAGTCCTACCGGCCGTACATCGACGGACACTTCGTCTCGCTGGTCGACGAGGTGCACGACTGCGGAGCCGAACTCGACGACGTGTCCCTAGAACGCCAGAACGTGGATCGGATCTTCGCCTCGAACCTGTACTTCGGCTGTCTCCTTCGTGACAAAGAGCACCAACTTCGCGATCTCCGATCCAGCTTCTACGAGCTGGTGACAGGGGGAGACGTCCGCGCGCTGGCGGATCTCCTCGCGCTACCCGTCCATGAGGCCAGTGCGCTCCTCACTGATCTCCGTCAGGCCGAGGGACAGCGGGAGAACGGGGCAAATCGCCAGCGACGCTGGCGAGGCACGTTGCTCGACTTCAAGACGATTCGGCCGCCGCTCCGCGGCCCGGCGGCCGGAAAGACAACTCTGCAGGTCTGGCGCGACTATGCCGGAGCCTACAAGCGCGCCTCGAAGACCGAAGGCGAGCGACGGGCGATGGGGCATAGGGGGAAAGACCGATCCTCGACGATTGGTTTTCCTGGAGAGAACTCGAACACCCCCGTGGCTGGGAAGTCAGGCTCAGTGAGGCGTTCGCTCACCCTGAGAAGCTCGAGCGCTATGTCGATGCCTTCGTCGAGCAGATGGAGCGGCGGCAAAAGCACGACTGGGAAGCCTACGAGCGTTTCTTGACCGAGTACATCGGCGTCGAGCGTGCGGATAGCGGGAACTGGAAGCCGCGCTCTGGCCGGCTCCCCTGCCTGCGCGGCGTCGTGCTCGGCTATCTGAAGACCTACGAGGTCGTCGGCGAGAGTTGGTTCAGTTGCAGCCGCTGTGTCCCTGAGCTCTCCTTTGCCACCGACATCGAGCAGCGCCGCCGTACCATCGCTCGCATCCGCCAGGAGCTCGGAGAGCTGCTCGACCGCTTCGAGCACGAGCCTGAGCGCTGGCCCACGCTGGACGAGCTGAATCAGCTCGTTGTCCTGGTCGAGCGTGAGATAGCCGAGGGCAAGCGGCTGGGCGACCACCTGCTCGGGCGAACCAACCGGCTCCTCAGCGACACGCCGGAGCACCGTCCGGCGATCGCGTCGCGCCTGCTAGCCACCTGCCGGGGGTGGTTTGATCTCCCTCCCGACGAGGTCGTCCAGCTCGCCGAGCGTGCTGTCAAGCTGACCAATGAGGATAGGGATACGACCGTTGAGCGGCTCCTGATCGAGGAGACTAGCCTATTCCTGCAGCGTGCGCCCGCACTGTCCCTCGTCCAGCTTCTCCGTTTCGTACGTGCGGACTGGCGCGAGCGGCAAGGAAAGTTGGAGGAGGCCGTCGCCGAGCTCGACCAGCTCAAGACGAAACTGGGTTCGGCGGAACCCGGCACGACGATGTTCCAGCATCTCCTCCAGGCACGGTGGCGATTGGGCGAACTCTGGGAGCGGCTCGGGGAACGAGAAGCGGCAGCGCGCGAGCTCGAGTGGCTTGCCGAGCACGAGTCTGAGCCAGCGCGCACCCGGGAAGCGTTGGAACGTCTTTACTCGCTGTATCAGGCGACGGCCGACCAGGAGCGGGCTGCCGGCGCTGCCCTCCGCCTGGCACGGCTGCTC
The DNA here is from genome assembly GCA_938082375.1 of uncultured Thermomicrobiaceae bacterium. Lineage (GTDB taxonomy): Bacteria > Chloroflexota > Chloroflexia > Thermomicrobiales > Thermomicrobiaceae > Thermalbibacter. The sequence continues at coordinate 1,443 of CALKCJ010000036.1, read as the reverse complement.
GATGACGGTCGCCAGGCACGAGTCTGGTACGAACGAGTCGGGCTCCCGAACTGGACGCCCGGCCGCCTGGTTGATGAGCAGCTGTGGATCAGCCGGTACCGGCGCACCTGGTGGAGCACCGGTTCCGAAGCGCTGCTCCCTACCTGGCTGCATCCTGAACGTGAAGACCGGGTGTGCCAGCTCGCCGATGAACTCGACCAGAGGTTCGACTCGTTCCAACCACCCCTCGGACTCGACGAGCTGCGCGCGATCCGCCCGTTCCTCGAGCCCCTATCCCCATGGGCCGAGACCAGGCTGGAAGAGCGCTACGCCGAAGCCCTGCTCCCCGCTCTCGACTCGACGACGCTGAAGGATCGGCAAGACCTGGCGCAGATCCTGGGGCGGCTGAGCGGGCGAGAGCCTGCGACCGCCCTGGGTCTCCTGACTGACCTCGCAGCACACCGCGTGCGGCTGGGTCGTGAGCCGATATACGAGATCCTCGAGGCACTATCGGGCCAGCCGACGACACTGTGGGGCCTGCTCGAGCGGACACCGGAAGACGCGGTGCTCCGGTATCCGGCTTCATGGCTCACCCTGCTCCAGGAGCAGACCCTGCCTCCGCTCCAGCCGAAGCAACGAGCGCGTGCCTTCGCCCTGCTCCTGCGCTCGTCAGCCAAGTGTCGCGAACCTACCGTTCTCGGGCCTCTCGTCGGCACAGTTACAGCCCACCTCCACGAGCCACAGGTCAGAACGGTCGTTGAGCAGGCGCTGCCGGTGCTGCGCGACAGGCTCAGCGATGTTCCGGAAGAGCAATTCACTCCGTTCCTTGCGGCGTTGACCGAGCCGCAGCATGGGTCATTTGTGACCAGCGAGAGCGCGCTCGCGACCCTGGAACTTGTGCTCGGCCTAGCCGCACGGTCACCCGCGGAGACGATGGCGACTTTGGCCGGCACTGTTCGGCGGCTCACTCAGACAGAGGCCCTCTTGAGTTCTGCTCCCGCCCTGTTCGATACCTGTAAGCTACTCAGGAGCGCACCACCAATCCCCGATGAAACCTGGCATGGTCTTGCAGAGCATGTGCAAAGCGATCTGGAGAGGCAGGGCGGCGCTGCCCTCTACCTGCTCGCTCTCCTGGCGGCGCGCGCTGGGCGAGACCACGACGCTGCCTCCTACCTTGTCCGTACCCTCCGGGAAGTTCAAAGAGTATCCCCGAAGAAGGCCAGAGACTATGCCGAGCTCGTCGTCCGCACCTTCTGAGAGCTCGCGCTGCCAGACGCGGGGTCGAAGGGGGCCGAGCTCGTCCAGGAAACGCTCCGGCTCGCCTGCAGCCCATCGACGTGGCTTGCCAGTCGTGACGAGGCCAAGCGCTGGCTGATCCAGCAGCTCGCCGAGCTGCTCCTTTCCGCATCCCCGGGGACCATCGCTGACCTCTTCCTCGAACCGGCAACGAGCACACCGGTCGTT
>CALKCJ010000035.1 GCA_938082375.1 uncultured Thermomicrobiaceae bacterium | reverse complement strand
GGGGTCTCGTGTTGGGCTGCGCGAATGGAGAGGGGGAACCGCTCTCGCTCGAACCAATCGATGATGGAGACTTCGTCCTGGAGGACCGAAGCCGTGAACGCCGCGCTTCAGCCGGGCGCGGAGGCTCGACGCGGGATCTCTTGCGTGTCAGCAGGCCTACCCGCTCAGGCGATCGAACTCTTCCGGCGTGAGGCCGGCCTGGCGCAGGATGCTCCGCAATGTGCCCACGGCGATCTCTTGATGTCGCGGCACAATGACGGTCCGGAGGCCCGCTTCAGTGTGTTTGGCGAACTTGACGTGGCTGCCGCGCTGGCTGACCAGGACAAATCCTGCCGCTTCAAGTCTGGATCGGACCACTGTGAAAGGGAGTGGCCTAAGCGGCACCGATCTCGACCTCGATCGTCTCGATGCGCGGCGTGACCGAGGGCGTCGGTGGCTCGAGGTGGAGCGCGATCGCCTCCCTCAGGTTCTCCAGGGCCTCCTCCTCGGTCTTCCCCTGGCTTGCGACATCGATCTCGAGACACTGAGCGATGTACCAGTCGTCTTCGCGCCAGACGCTCGCGGTGAACCGTCGCTTCATGGCCTAGCTCCTCAGGGGGCTGTGTCAAGAGACCGGCGGGGTGCTGTGGCCGAAGGCCTGCTGGTAGGCCGCCTCGCTGCCGATCCAGACCTCGCCGTCCTCGTAGACCTCCTTCTTCCAGATGGGGGCGATCTGCTTCAGCCGGTCGATAGCGTAGCGGCAGGCATCGAAGGCTTCGGCCCGGTGGGGGGAGGCGACGGCGATCACGACCGAGGCCTCGCCGATCTCGACCCGGCCCACCCGGTGGACGATGGCCACGCGGTCGATGCCCCAGCGCTCGTGGATCTCGCTGGCAATCTGCCGGAACGCCTGCTCGGCGGCCGGCGGGTAGGCCTCGTACTCGAGGTAGCGGACCGCCTTGCCGCGCGCGGTATTGCGTACCGTACCGGTGAAGGTGACGACGGCCCCGGCGCCTGGCCAGGCGACGGCCCCGGCGACGGCCTCGGCATCGAGCGGGTCGGGGGTGATGGCGAACGGCCCGGCGCCGCCGGAGACGGGCGGGATCAGGGCCACCTCGTCGCCCTCCTGGAGCACGTGCTCGGGCGGCACGTACTGGTAGTTCACCATCAGCATCGTCGAGCGCCGCAGCCGCTCGATAGCCGGGTGCTCGCGGGCCAGCTCGTCGAGCAGGTGGCCAGCGGTGGTGCCGGCCGGCAGCTCGCGCTGCTCGACCGCCCGGCCGAGCAGCTCGCGGACGAGAGCGAAGTAGCGGACGGTCACGCGCATGGCGACGCTCCGAGAAGGGACGCAAGGCGAGCTATTAACGGTTACCAGCCTTCGCTGGGCCGAGCTGATGCCGCAGGCCGAGGACAAGCAGACCGATGCCGACACCCGTCAGCAGCCCACAGCGAAGTCGTCGACCGGAATGCCGAGCCCGTGCTCGACGAGGGAGCGCGCGGCCACGAGAGCGCTGCCGCAGAAGAGCAGTGCCGTGTTGCGCGAGATGGACAGCACTCTACACGCTCCTCCCACCTCAGGAAGACGGTCACGCTGCTTACCTGCAGAAAGCGTGCCAGAAGCCATAGCGAATGGTCAAGCGAGGGGGATTCGCCACGTCCTAGGACGCGGTGCTCTCGAACACTCCCGCAAGGTGTCGGGTGCGTCTCTCTCCCGACCCTGGATGGGCCCCAGCCACCGGAGGCGTCGTCTGTCTACAAGACGCGGCCCGGTGTCTCACTGCGGGGCGACCATGACCAGTCAGGAGCCCTCGTGGCACCGGGTATGACCCGGTCCGAGCAAACCGCGAGCGCTCGTGGCACACGATGCAGGCGGCGCGCGTTCTGGTGCCGGGTAGCGCGCTTCGGTGCCAGCGCTGGGGGCTCCATCCATGCCGGCACGAGGGAAGCGAATGATGCGGGGTGGGACGGCTGCCACATCAGGTGGCGGCTGACCACGGTCACCGCGAGGCGGCAGAGCACGCCGGCCTGGTTTGGACCGGTAGAGATCGGAACTGGGGTACCCCCGGCAGGATTCGAACCTGCGACATGCGGCTTAGAAGGCCGCCGTTCTATCCGCTGAACTACGGGGGCACGCTCGCCCAGGGGCGCCGAGGCGTTCGCGGATGCTGACCGCTCTGGCCGGCCCGGCCGCCGAGCCGTCCGAACGCCCATTCGGGCCATCCCTATTGTACCCGAACCGCCCGCGCACGTCAGGGTTGTGCGCGGTGCCCCGCTCCTCCGGGATGCGACAAAGCAACCTGCGCCTTCATGTCAGAGCGTCCCGTCATCGCGCTACCACTCTGTCCCCGTGCCTCGACCCGCCCGCGTGAGGGCGTTCCTCCGTACGAGCGGAGCCCGCACAACGCCCTCTACCTCGACCCGCCCGCGTGAGGGCGTTCCGCCGCCACTCATCGATCCTGGCGCACGGCCTGCACCCCTGACCCACCCGCGTCAGGGCGTTCCTGCGGGCAAAGACCGCATCGCCCACCGCATCTGGATCTGCGCGTGCGCCAGGGGAGACCGGCGGCGAACGGAAAAGCGGCGAGCCGACTGCGCGCGCCAGGGCCGACAGTCCGCCCGAACGAGGAGCGGCGGGCCAATACGACTCGCCCGTGCGCCAGGGGCTGACGGCTGAGGATGATCGCCCTGCGCCGTCCCGGCCCCAGCCTCTCTCCTCAGCGCGCAGGTGGGGAGTGCCCGAAGGGTGGGGTGAGAGCGGCCGAACTGGGGCTGTGCTACACTAGCCTGGCGATCGGGCTTCTGCACCGGCCGCTCGGGCGGTGCGCGAGAGCCGGTCGTGCGAGCTGTTCGCCCGGCCTCCGGCTCTGGGCGCCGGGCACACGATATCCCGTGATCAAGGTGGACAATGCAGGTACAACAGGACGAGTGGCTGACCAGCCTCATCGAGGAGCATTTACCCCGCATCGTCGACCTCACCGCCCGGATCTGCGCGATCCCGGCCCCGACCTTCCACGAGGCCGAGCGCGCCCGCTTCATGGCGGAGCAGTTCCGCCAGCGCGGCCTGGCGGTAGAGGTCGATGACCTCCATAACGTGGTGGCGCGGCGACCGGGTGAGGCTCGCGCGCCGGCCTTGCTGCTCGCTGCCCATCTCGATACGGTCTTCCCGCCGGATACGCCGATCGCGATTGAGCAGGGCGAGGGGTGGCTGCAGGGGCCGGGGATTGGCGATAACAGCCTGGGCCTGGCCGCGCTGCTGACCCTGGCCGACCTCCTCCAGGCCGCTGGCGTGCAGACGCCGGGTGACCTGCTGCTCGCCGCCAACGTCGGCGAGGAGGGGCTCGGCAACCTACGTGGTATCCGGGCGCTGGTCGACCGATATGGACGCGAACTCGGTGCGGTGGTCGCGGTCGAAGGCCACAACCTGGGGCGGGTCACTCATATCGCGGTCGGCTCCCGCCGGCTGCGCCTCACGGTGACGGGGCCGGGCGGGCATAGCTGGGGCGCCTTTGGGCAGCCCAGCGCCATCCACGTGCTGGCCAGCATCATCGCTGAGCTGACCCGGCTTCCGGTACCCGAGGAGCCGAAGACGACCTACAATGTCGGCCTGATCGAGGGGGGAGTCTCAGTCAACACGATCGCCCCCAAAGCCTCAGCAGTGATCGATCTTCGCTCGGTCGATCCGGCCGAGCTGGCCCGGCTCAGCCAGTCGCTCGCTGGTATCATCGAGCGCCACCGGGTCGAAGGGGTCGAGATCACCGAAGAGGTGCTGGGCGAGCGCCCGGCTGGTCAGACGCCGGTCGACGCGCCCATCGTGCAAGCGGCCACGCAGGTGCTCCGCGAGCTGGGGCTGGAGCCGGTACTCGACGCCTCTAGCACCGACGCCAATATTCCGATGGAGCGGGGCATTCCGGCGATCTGCATCGGCTTGACGCGCGGCCGGAGAAGCCATACGCTCCAGGAGCGCATCGAGATCGATCCGATCCGGTTGGGGCTCGCTCAGCTGGTCCGGCTGGTCGAGCGCTTTCCTGTCGGGCTTGGCTCTGAGCCCCTGCCAGCGCGAACGCCCTAGAAGAGGGTTCCACTCGTGAGCGAGATCTACGTCGCGCTCGACCTCGAAGCGACCGGGATGGATCCCGAGCGCGACGAGATTATCGAGATCGCTGCTGTCAAGTTTCGCGACGACCGCATCCTCGACCGCTGGGAGACGCTGGTGCGGCCGCGGGCGACGGTGCCGCTGTCGATCGCCAGCCTGACGGGCCTGACGATGCGCCATCTACGCCAGGCGCCGCCGTTCAGCGCGGTGGCGTCGAAGCTGCACGAGTTCGTCCGCAATTATCCCGTCATCGGGCAGTCGCCGGAGTTCGACCTGCAGATGCTGGCCGCGGCTGGGCTGACGTTACAGAACCCGGTCTACGACACGTTCCAGCTTGCGACCATCCTGCTGCCGGACTTACCGGCCTACAGCCTGGCGAGCATCGCCGCCCGGCTGGGCATCTCGGTCAACCAGCAGCACCGGGCAATGGCGGACGTCGAGACGACTATGGCGGTCTTCCTCGGGCTGCGCGATCTGCTGCGCGACTATGACCCGGAGACACTGCGGCGGCTGTCCGACTATGCGAGAGCCGCTGGCCTGCCGCTCGCTCGGCTCTTCGACGAGGTGTACCGCGAGCTGACCGGCCAGGGCGCTGGTGGGCTGGCTGACTTGCTGGCCGAGCGGCTGCGAGCTGCGCTGCCGGGCGTGAGCCATGCGCCGGAGGTGGTCTTCCTGCTCCACCGCGATCGCCCCGAGCGGTTGGAGCCGACCGGGAGGGCCCGGCCGATCGATCTGGCCTGGCTGCGTGCCTGGTATGGCGAGGACGGGCCGCTGGCCCGCTCGTTCCCTGGCTACGAGGCGCGGAGCCAGCAGGTGCAGATGGCCGAGGCAGTCGCTGAGACGCTGAACCAGGGCGGCCAGCTTCTGGTCGAGGCCGGCACCGGTACTGGCAAGTCGCTCGCCTATCTGCTGCCGGCAGTGTTGCAGGCGGTCGAGCGCGGCGAGACGGTGGTGGTCTCCACCAATACCATCGCGCTCCAGGATCAGCTTTTCAACAAGGACCTGCCATTGCTGCGGCGGGCGCTGGAGGAGGCAGCCCGCAGCGATCCGGAGCTGGCCCCGGCCGCGACCTTCCGGGCTACCGTGCTGAAGGGGCGGAGCAACTACCTCTGCCTGCGCCGCTGGTTCCTGCGCCAGCGCGAGCCGGCGCGCTCGCCGGCCGAGGCGCTGCTCTACGCGAAGATCACCGCCTGGCTCCCCCAGACCTCGACCGGTGACCGGGCCGAGCTGCACCTCAGCCCCGAGGAGCAGGCCGCCTGGGCCCAGCTCGCCGAAGAGGAGGGGGCCTGTGTCCCCGGCCGCTGCGTCTTCCACCGACGTAACCAGTGCTTCCTCTTCCGGGCGCGGGCCGAAGCCGAGGCCGCACACGTTGTCATCGTCAACCATGCCTTGTTGTTATCCGACATGCTGGCTGACAACCGGGTCCTGCCGCCGTATCGCCACCTCATCATCGACGAGGCGCACAACCTGGAGGATGAGGCCACGGCCCAGCTCGGCTTCCGGCTCACCCAGGATCAAATGCGGGACATCTTTCGCCGGAGCCTCTCGCTCGATCACCTCGGCCGGCTGAGTGGAGTGCTCGGCGGGTTATGGCAGGCGCTGGCCGAGGTGCCAGTGGGCAGGCCGCGTGCTCTGGCTCAGGATCTGCACGCCCGGATCGAGGCGCTCCTGCCAGCGGTGGAGCGAGGGATCAGACACGTCGAACGGCTCTTCACCCAGCTTGGTGACTTCACTCAGCGCTACCAGGTCGATCAGGGTGGCTACGAACGGCAGGTGCGGTTGACAGCCGCGTTGCGGCACGATGCTGCCTGGGATCTCGTCGAGGAGGCTGCCGAGGACCTGGCCGTGGAGCTTCGCAGCGTGCTCGGCGCGCTGGGCTGGACGCTGGCTCGCCTCAGCGACCTCCCTGCCGACGAGCTTCCCGCGCAGGACGATCTCGTCACCGAACTCGACTTGCTCGTCCGCGTCGGCCACGAGCTGCACGACCGTCTGGTCGAGACAGTCTCGGCACCGTCGGCAGGGCGCATCTACTGGGTCTCGCTCAATCCTGGCACCGGTCAGGCAGCGCTCAACATGGCTCCGCTGGACGTCGCCGGCCCACTGCGTGAGCATCTCTTTAGTCGCTGCGCTTCGGTGGTGCTGACGTCTGCTACCTTGACGATTTCCCAATCTTTCGGATATATCCGCGAGCGGCTGGGGCTGAGCGAGGCGCAGGAGCTGCAAGTGCCCTCGCCGTTCGACTACGCAGCGTCGACGCTGCTCTGCGTGGCCGAAGACCTGCCTGAGCCAGGCGAGCCAGGGTACCAGCGACAGCTCAACGAGGCGCTGATACCCCTGCTGCGGATCACACGCGGCCGCGCGATGGTGCTCTTTACCTCGCACAGTTCCCTGCAGAGCACCTACCGCGCAATCAAACGCCCGCTTGAGTCGGCCGGGATCCTGGTGCTCGGCCAGCGCATCGACGGTAGCCCTCGCCAGCTCGTCGAGCGGCTCAAAAGCCGGCCGGAGACGGTGGTGCTCGGTACGAACAGCATCTGGGAAGGGGTCGATATTCCAGGCGAGGCGCTGAGCGTCCTCGTGATCACCAAACTGCCATTCTCAGTGCCGACTGATCCGATCTTCGCGGCGCGGAGCGAGCAGTTCACCGATCCGTTCCAGGAGTATGCCGTGCCCCAGGCTGTGCTCCGGCTCAAGCAGGGCTTCGGGCGGCTGATCCGGAGCCGGACTGATTACGGCGTCTGCGTGGTGCTGGATCGGCGAGTGCTTAGCCGGCGCTATGGGCAGGTGTTTCTGCGTTCCCTGCCAGAGTGCCGGTTCGAGGTGACGACGGTGGCCGAGTTGCCGGGCACAGCGCGTCGCTGGTTGCAGCGCCACCGTGAGAACGTCCTGGCGGCATCGTCGGCTGGAGAGGAGGCGTGACATGGACAACCTCGACCGCAACCTGGCGATGGAGCTGGTTCGCACGACCGAAGCGGCCGCCTTGGCTGCCGCCCGGTGGGTGGGGCGGGGGGACAAGACGGCGGCGGATCAGGCCGCGGTCAACGCGATGCGCCGTATGCTCTCGACTGTCCACATGAAGGGCACGGTGGTCATCGGCGAGGGCGAGAAAGACAAGGCACCGATGCTCTACATCGGTGAGGAAGTAGGAACCGGCGAGCCGCCAGAAGGGGATCTCGCCGTCGATCCGATCGACGGCACCCGACTGTGCGCCAATGGCATGCCAGGCGCAGTGTCGGTGGTGGCGTTGGCCGAGCGCGGATCGATGTACTACCCGCCGGGGATCGTGTACATGAGCAAGCTGGCGGTCGGCTCCGAGGCCGCACGGGCAATCGATATCACCTGTTCACCCACGGAGAACCTGCACCGTATCGCCGATGCCAAGCGGATGAGCGTGCGCTTGCTGACGGTGGTCGTGCTGGATCGCCCGCGTCACCAGGATCTGATCGAGGAGATCAGGCGGGCTGGTGCGCGGATCAAACTGATCACCGACGGCGACGTCGCGGGCGCGGTGATGACGGCCTTCCCGGAGACCGGAGTAGACGTGCTGATGGGGATCGGTGGCTCCCCTGAGGCGGTGGTGGCGGCAGCAGCCCTCAAGTGCGTCGGCGGGGCGATCCAGTGCACGCTCTACCCGCGCGATGAGGAAGAGCGTCGTGCCGCGGAGGCCGCTGGTCTCGACCTCAGCCGAGTCTTGCATACCGACGACCTCGTGCGCTCGGACAACGTCTTCTTCGCCGTGACCGGGATTACCAGCGGTGATTTGCTCGACGGGGTCCGGTTCACTCCCGGCGGCGCGCGCACGCACTCGCTGGTGATGCGGTCGCGTACCGGGACGATTCGGAGGATCGAGGCGGAGCATCGCTTGGGAAAGCTCCAGGAATACGAGGCGCTGCCGATTTGACGAGAGGCGACACATGTGCTAGAGTAAGTGCTGCGGGTCACGCATTCTTCGCTCCCGCCCCATCCTCCGCTGCACGGTAACGACTGGATGACGAAGATCCCGACGCGGAACCGGCGACATCGCCGCATCTCAACACGGTGTTAGGTTGGATCCTTGCACTGCTGGGCTAGACCCCACGACAGGCTGCAGATCTGCTACGCCGACGTTGGCTACAGTGTGTCTGCCGCTCTCATCCTCCAGACGATGAGGATCGAAACGGGATGAGAAACATGCTGCTCGTTAACTGCACGTCCGGTGCTGGGCCACCGGAGCTGCCGGTTGAGGCGATGGCCTCTCGCGCCTGTGTCCGTACCTGCAGGACATGCCCAATGAAAACGGATCCTGCCTAAAAGGAGGAATTGACAACCATGAAGACAAGTGCACCGACAACGATCGAGGAGATCAAGGAGGCTCCCGGCCTGACCGTTATCGAGCTCGAGGCCAAGTCGCTCGAGGAACTCCAGGCCATCGCGCGCGACCTCGGCGTGACCAGCGCCGCCCGCCTGCGCAAGCCCGAGCTGATTAACCGTATCCTGCAGATCCAGACCGAGAAGCAGGGCGGTATCTTCGGCCAGGGTGTGCTGGAGATCGTCGAGGAAGGCTACGGCTTCCTCCGTGGCGAGCGATACTTGCCAGGGCCTAACGACGTCTATGTCTCGCAGTCGCAGATCCGGCGCTTCGGGCTGCGAACGGGCGACTGGGTCGCGGGACAGGTACGGCCTCCGAAGGAGAACGAGAAGTTCTATAGCCTGCTCCGGGTAGAGACGGTCAATGGGATGGATCCGGAGACCGCGCGGCGACGGCCGAACTTCGACACCCTGACGCCGATCTTCCCGATGGAGCTGATCAACCTCGAAACCGAGCCGCACATCCTTTCGACCCGGCTGCTGAACCTGGTCGCGCCAATCGGCCGGGGCCAGCGGGGGTTGATCGTCTCCCCGCCAAAGGCCGGCAAGACGATCTTGCTCAAGCACATCGCGAACGGCATCACCGCCAACTACAAAGATATCCACCTGATCGTCCTGCTGATCGGCGAGCGACCGGAAGAGGTGACCGATATGCGCCGCTCGGTCGAAGGCGAGGTCATCTCATCGACCTTCGACGAGCCGGTGGAAGACCATATCAAAGTGGCGGAGATGACGCTCGAGCGGGCCAAGCGGCTGGTCGAGTGCGGATACGATGTGGTGATCCTGCTCGACTCGATCACTCGGCTGGCGCGCGCCTACAACTTGGCCGTACCGCCGAGCGGGCGCACACTCTCCGGCGGTATCGACCCGGTGGCGCTCTACCCGCCCAAGCGCTTCTTCGGCGCTGCCCGCAACATCGAGGGCGGCGGCAGCCTGACCATCGTTGCTACCTGCCTAATCGACACCGGTTCCCGGATGGACGACGTCATCTACGAGGAGTTCAAGGGAACCGGCAATATGGAGCTGCACCTCGATCGCAAGCTGGCCGAGCGGCGCATCTACCCCGCGATCGATATCCAGCGCTCGGGCACGCGGCGCGAGGAGCTGCTACTCGACGAACAGACCTTGCGGCAGGTCTGGACGATGCGGCGCATGGTCTCGATGCTGGGCGGTACCGACGGCACCGAGCTGGTGCTGGGCCGGCTGGCCAAGACGGCCAACAACGCCGAGTTCCTGGCTACCCTCCATAAGGACATCTGATAGGCATGCGCCATGCCGGGCGACACGGCGAGGGCAGCAACCCGGCGCCGCCCTCGCCGGCCGTGCCGGTACCGCCAGTTCTCCCCGCCGATCCCGACGGCCGGCGTGGGCAGCTTCCGCTCCAGCGGCAAGTGTTCGCCCTGTGCTCGAATCACAGGTGTCCACCAGATCCGTGGATGCTAGAATGCCGCAGGCGTCGGTTCGAGCGAGGAAGGGGTAATGGTCGCGGAACATCTGCGAGAAATGGAAAAGCAGATTATCGGCGAGATCTGGACGTCGGACGAGCCCTGGCGCAACCTGGTCTACCTCTGCGACGACCTCGGGCACCGGTTCGCCGGTACCCAGCGGGAGCACCAGGCCGCCGAGTACCTGCGCGCGCGGATGGTCGACTACGGGCTCGAGAACGTTCGCCTCGAAGAGTTCCCGATGGCGAGCTGGGAGCGAGGGCCTTGCCGGCTCACGCTCACCTCGCCACTCGAACGGCCCTTTCCGGCAGTCGCGATGCCCTATTCCCCCTCAGCCGCTCTGGAAGCCGAGGTCGTCGATGTCGGCGAGGGCGAGTTGCCTGACTTCGAGCGCCTGGCCGATCAGATCCCCGGGAAGGTGGTACTGTGCGACGCCGAGACAAACCGGCCAGGCGAGCGCAAGAGCCACCGCACCGACAAGTTCAACTGGGCAATTGAACGGGGGGCCATCGCCTGCCTCTTCATTAACCAGAACCCCGGCCAGCTCCACATCACCGGTAGTCTGAGCGGGCGCGGCCCGCAGAGCTCGCTCGCGGTCGACCGCGAGGCGGCCATCCCTGGTCTCGGAGTCAGCTACGAGACCGGACATGCCCTGCGTCGCCTCGCGCAGCGTGGCCCCATTTGGGTTCGGATCGAGACCCAAAACCGAACCTTCGATGCCGTCTCCTACAACGTGTTGGGGGAGATTCCCGGAGCTGCGCACCCGGAGGAGATCATCCTGGTCGGTGGCCATTACGACGGCCACGATATCTCGCAGGGAGCCGGCGACGACGGTGCCGGGACGGTCGTGGGGCTGGAAGTCGGCCGGGTACTGGCGCGTCTGAAAGGCAAACTACGCCGTACCGTTCGCGTTATCTGCTTCGGTGCCGAGGAGCTCGGATTGCTTGGTGCCTGGCACCACGCTGCGCTCCATGCCCAGCCGGGTAGTGGCGAGCGGTTCCGGTTCGTGCTCAACCTCGACGGCGCTGGGCGCGGTGCCGGGGGGCAAGAGCAGTTGACCCTCTCGGGCCTACCGGAACTGGTTCCCTACTTCACAGGCCTGGCTCGTGTGCTCACGTACGAGTTCGCTGTCCGTGACGAGCTGCACTCGCATTCTGACCACTTCCCGTTCGCAGTTCGCGGCATCCCCAACGCAACGCTCAACAGCCGCGACTCGACGGCGGGGATGATCGGCCGTGGCTGGGGGCATACCGAGGCCGATACGCTCGACAAGGTCTCGCTGCGCGGTCTGCAAATGGCAGCCGTGCTGGCGGCTCGGCTGGTACTGTGGTTGAGCGAGGACGAGGCGTTTCCCGGCCGGCAGCGCAGCCTGGAGGAAGTGCGCCAGCAACTTTCCGATGCCGGGATCCTCGAGCGCGTGCAGCAGGCAGGGCGCTTCCCACCGGCCTGATCCGGTGGCTGTGGGAAGCCGTCATCGTTCCTAAGCGGCAGCGACCAGCAGCGCTGCCGCTCTTAAGTTCCGAGTGCCGCTTCACCTGCTGCCTCAGGGCTGCGGTGAGGTGAACCTGACGTGTCCGTCACGCTGCTCGTCGTCGCGGTTTCCGTGACCTGGTCGCTTGGCTGTGCCGGGAGAAGGGCAATGCCGAGCACCTCGTCGATACTCGATACCCAGTGAAATTGGAGCTCGCTCACAATTGCGTCGGGCAGGCGGGAGAGTTCGCGGCGGTTTTCGGCTGGCGCGATGACGTGCCGGATGCCGGCCCGGTGAGCCGCGAGCACCTTCTCCTTCAATCCCCCGACAGGGAGAATGCGACCCCGCAGCGTGATCTCACCGGTCATAGCGACGTCAGCCCGCACCGGCCGGTGGGTGAGCACGGAGACGAGCGCGATAGCCATCGTGATGCCAGCCGAGGGGCCCTCCTTCGGCTGAGCCCCCTCTGGGAGGTGGATGTGCACGTCGCAGCGCTCGGCAAAGTCGGGCTGGAGGCCAAGCGCGGCGGCCCGCGTGCGGAGGTAGCTGAGAGCGGCGCGAGCCGATTCCTGCATGATTTCACCGGCTTGACCAGTAATCAAGAGATTCCCGCGCCCCGGCATGGCTGCCACCTCGACCGGGATGACCGCGCCGCCGACCTGAGTGGCCCCCAGCCCGAGCGCTACCCCCACCTGCGGTTCCCGCAGGGGCTGGGCCGGGTCGTACCGCTGTGGCCCCAGATACTGCGCGAGCCTCCGCCGGGTCAGCCGTACCCGACCTTCGCGTCCCTGCACGATGTCGCGCGCGACTTTTCGGCAGACGGCGGCAAGCTGGCGCTCCAGCTCACGCACCCCGGCCTCGTGGGTGTACCCGCGGATCAGGGCGCGCCAGGTGGAGTCCGGGATCTCGATCGCGTCTGGGCTCAGTCCATTCGTTTCGAGCTGTCGAGGCAACAAGTGACGTTTTCCGATCTCGAGCTTTTCCAGCTCGGTATAGCCGCCGATCTCGATCACTTCGAGCCGGTCGCGCAGGGCGCGCGGCACGGTCGAAAGTGTGTTCGCCGTGGTGATGAATAGCACCCGGGAGAGGTCGAAAGGCATATCTAAGTAGTGATCGACGAACTGACGGTTCTGCTCGGGATCGAGAACCTCGAGCAGCGCGGCCGCAGGGTCGCCGCGATAGTCGGCCGCAAGCTTGTCGATCTCGTCGAGCAGGATCACCGGGTTGAGGGTGCCAGCGCGGCGCAGCGCGCCGATGATGCGGCCGGGGTAGGCACCGATATACGTACGGCGATGGCCGCGGATCTCCGCTTCATCCCGCACGCCGCCGAGGCTGACCCGGGCGAAAGCGCGCCCCATCGCCGCGGCGATGGAGCGGCCGAGGCTGGTCTTGCCGACCCCTGGGGGGCCGACAAAGCACAGGATCGTCGCGAGGTGGGTATTCCGGCCGGCGGTGAGCTTCCGCACCGCGAGGAATTCGAGGATGCGCTCCTTGACCGGCTCGAGCCCGTAGTGGTCGCGCTCGAGGATCTCTTGCGCGCACGCCAGGTCGAAGTTGTCCTCGGTCTCGTTCGTCCACGGGAGCGCGAGGACAGTCTCGATATAGGTGCGGACGACAGCTCCCTCGGCCGAGACGGCCGGCATGCGCTCTAGCCGGTCGACCTCCCTCAGCAGGCGCTCGGCGACCTCCTGCGGCAGCGCGAGCTGGCGGATGCGCTCGCGCAGCGCCTCGCTCTCGCTACCGGCCTCTCCAGCCAGCTCGTTGTGGATTACCTTGAGCTGCTCCCGCAGGTAGAACTCGCGCTGGCTCCGGTCGATCTGCTCACGCACGCGTTCTCGAATCCGTTGCTCCAGTTGCGCGAGGTCGATCTCGCTCGCCAGGGCGATGGCGAGCTGCTCCAGGCGGCTGAGGATGTCGGAGTTTTCCAGAAAGCTCTGCCGCCGACTCGCCTCCCGCAACACCTGCGTGGCCAGGAGATCGGCGAAGTGGGCCGGATCGTCGACCTGGCGCAGCGCGCTGAGGAGGTCGTCGCTCAGCCCCCCGCGCAGTTCCTGGTACCGGGCGAGGAGTTCGCGCAAGTGCCGCATCAAGACGGCCGCCTCAGCCGCAGCCGGTTCGACCTCGCTCAGGGACTCGACGCGCGCGAGCAAGTACGGGCGCTGGCTGTCCACCGCCAGGATGCGCACGCGGTGGAGCCCTTCGAGGCGCACCTGGTAGCCTCCGCTCGACTGAGGCTCGAGCGAGCCGATCCGTACGAGGGTGCCTACCCGGTGCAGATCGTCTGGCTGAGGGTCGTCGATCTCGGGATCGCGGTGCGTCACGACCACCAGGCACTGATCCTGAGCCAGAGCTGCCTCGACGGTCTGGATCGAGCGCGGTTTACCGACGAGGAGGGTGACGATGCTGTGGGGGAAAATCACGACGCTCTTGAGCGGGAGCAGGGGATAGCGAGTCGCATACAGTTCGTAGCGGCTACTCGTTGGCATCCTGAACCGAACCCCTTTCAGAGCTAGCGCTCGTCCCCCCTGGCAAGCAGACCGGATGGGGAGCCGGTGCCTGCCGAGCTGCTCAGCGGGGTAGCCGCGGCGATTGTGCCACCGAGGTCCGACCGGAGCAAGAGTACTTCCGGCGACAGGTGTCGATCACCCGGCTGCCCCACACCGCCGCACGCAGCCGGTTGACGGAGATACCCGGGCCGGGTATACTGGCAACCGTCGAAGATACCCCGGAGGGGTATCTGCTTTGGAGCGTAACTGGCACGCGTGGAAGGTTGAGATGGATATCGAGGAGGTCCTGCGAACCAGTGACACCGCGGGGCGGCGGGTCGACTCCTACCGCCACGACAAGGAGCGGATCCTGGCCCGCTTGCGCCGGATGGAGGGTCAGGTGCGCGGTGTGCAGCGGATGGTGGAGGAGGAGCGCTACTGCGTCGACATCCTCACCCAGCTCTCCTCGATCATCGCGGCGGCCCGGAGCATCGGGCTCCTGTTGTTGGAAGACCATATCCGCGGCTGCGTCCTCCAGGCCGAGGACAAGGAAGCCGCGATCCAGGAGCTGAGCGACGCGATCGAGCGGTTCACCCGCAGCGTGAGCTAGGAGCGGGTGAATGGCCTGTGGCGATTTCGAAGGGTGAGACCATGAAGCGGGCGAACGAGACGACACCGGTAGTCACGCCGGAGAAGGAGACCGCCACCCTGCGGATCGAGGGGATGACCTGCGCCTCCTGCGTGCGCCGGGTCGAGCGCGCGCTGGGGCACTTGCCGGGTGTCGCCGAGGCCCAGGTCAACCTGGCGACCGAGCGCGCGACCGTTGTGTTCGACCCTGGTGAGGTCGAGCTGGAGCGGTTGGTGGAGCAGGTCGAGCGGGCGGGCTACCGTGCGTCGGTGGAGGCGGTCGAGTCGCCGCCGTCCGCTGGCCCGGCGGGTGTAGCGACGGTCGAGCTGGCCGTCGAGGGAATGACCTGCGCCTCCTGTGTCCGGCGGGTCGAGCGGGCGCTGGCAAAGGTCGAGGGCGTCGAGTCGGCGACGGTGAACCTGGCGACCGAGCGGGCGACGGTGACCTACGATCCGGAGCGGGCAAGCCTGGATGCCATGTTGCGGGCGGTGCAAGCCGCCGGATACCGGGCGCGGGTCGTGGCCGAGGCCGCCGAAGTGTCCGAGGCTGAAGACGAGGACACCCAGCGGCGGCAACGCGCGCTGGATGACTTGCGCCTCGACGTGCTGCTGAGCGCACTCTTTACCGTACCGGTCGTCGTCCTGAGCATGTTCTTCCCCACGCTGGAACACGTGGGTCTGGTGCTCTTCGCGCTGGCGTTGCCGGTCTGGGGCTACTTCGGCGCTCGCTTCCACCTGGCGGCGCTGAAGAACCTCCGCCACTGGCAGTTCACCATGGACACACTGGTCAGCCTGGGGACCAGCGCTGCCTTCCTCTACTCGGCTTACTTCACCTTCGCCAGCGTTGGCCATATCGAAGCCGGCGGGCATCACTTCTACTACGACGTCGCGGCCGTCGTGATCTCGGCGATCCTGCTCGGCCGTTACTTCGAGCTGCGAGCGCGCGGCCAGACCTCCTCGGCCGTGCGCAAGCTCATCGGCCTGCAGCCGAAGACGGCGCGGGTGATCCGCGGTGGCGAGGAGCAGGAGATCCCAGTCGGCGAGGTGCGCCCAGGCGACCTGGTCGTGGTACGGCCCGGTGAGCGCGTCCCGGTAGACGGTGTGGTGGTCGAGGGGCGCTCGGCAGTCGACGAGAGCATGCTCACCGGCGAGAGCTTCCCGGTCGACAAGGAGCCAGGCGACCGGGTTATCGGTGGGACGGTGAACACGACGGGCGCGTTCGTGATGCGGGCGAGCCGGGTAGGGCGCGAGACGGTGCTGGCCCAGATCGTCCGCCTGGTGCAGCAAGCCCAGGGCTCGAAGGCGTCGATCCAGTCGCTGGTCGACCGGGTAGCTGGTGTCTTCGTGCAGGCGGTCATTGTCGTCGCCGCGCTGACCTTCGCCGGCTGGCTGCTGGCGACCGGCGACGTCGGCCGGGCGCTGCTGCCAGCGGTCGCCGTCCTGGTGATCGCCTGTCCTTGCGCCATGGGGCTGGCTACGCCGACCGCGATCATGGTCGGCACCGGCGTGGGGGCTGAGCACGGTGTGCTGATCAAGGGCGGCCAGGCGCTGGAGCGGATCCGGAAGCTCACCACGGTGGTGCTGGACAAGACCGGTACCGTGACCCGCGGCAAGCCGGAGGTGACCGACATCGTCCCTGCTCCCGGGCTGGACGGCGCCGCCGATCCCGGCCTGGAGCTGCTGCGGCTGGCCGCGCTGGCTGAGTTGCGCAGCGAGCACCCGCTGGGGATTGCCGTCGTCACGCGGGCCAGGGCGGCCGGGCTCGAGCTGGACGAGCCGGTGGAGCGCTTCGAGGCGCGGCCGGGGCAGGGCGTGGAGGCGGTGGTGGCTGGCCGGGCGGTCGCGGTCGGCACCCGGCGGCTGATGGACGCGCTGGGCGTGCCGGTCGAGCCGCTCGCCGCCGAGGCGGAGCGGCTGGAGACGGCCGGCAAGACGACGGTCTACGTCGCGGTCGATGGTCGGCTCGCCGGGTTGCTGGCGCTCGCCGATACAGTGAAGCCCGGCAGTGCCGAGGCGGTGGCCGCGCTGAAGCGCCTGGGGCTTCAGGTGGTGCTGCTCACCGGTGACAACTGGCGCACCGCTCGAGCCATCGCTCAGCAGCTCGGAATCGAGCGCGTCGAGGCCGAGGTGCTGCCCGAGCAGAAGGCACGGGTGATTCAGGAGTTGCAAGCGGCCGGCGAGGTGGTCGCGATGGTCGGCGACGGAATCAACGACGCGCCAGCGCTAGCCCAGGCCGACCTCGGCATCGCGATCGGCAGTGGGTCGGACATCGCGATCGAAGCGGGGGAGATCGTGCTGGTGGGTGGCGACGTGCGGGGCGTGGTGACGGCGCTCGTGCTCTCCCGTCGCACGTTGCGCACGATCCAGTGGAACCTGTTCTGGGCCTTCGCCTACAACACCGTGCTGATCCCGGTGGCGGCGCTGGGGCTGCTTAACCCAATGCTCGCCGGTGTGGCGATGGCGTTCAGCTCGGTCTTCGTCGTCTCCAACTCGCTGCGGCTGCGCCGCTTCCGCCCGCCGGTGGAGGCCATCGTCCCCGCAGCCCCCGCGGTAACCAGCCAGCCGGAGCTCGTGGCACGCCACTGACCTGCTGGCTCGACGAGGAGGCACCTGCATGTACAGCGTGAGCGGTGGGTCGACACCGCCCGTCATCTCCGTACGGCAAGGAAGTGGGGAAGGCCCTCAGTCCAGGCGAGACGATCCTCGACGCTTACGGTGTTGCTCCTCGCTGGGCGGAGGGGTACGCTTGAGACTATGAGCAAGGCGAAGCAGGCGCCGCGGGCCGGTGATGAGAAGGTCATCGCGGTCAACCGTAAGGCGTTCCACGACTACCATATCGAAGAAGAGTTGGAAGCCGGTATCCAGCTCACCGGCTCGGAGATCAAATCGATCCGAGCCGGGCGTGTCAACCTGCGCGACGCCTACGCTCGCATCGAGAACGGGGAGTTGTGGCTGATCGGAGCCCACATCTCGCCGTATCAGCAAGCGAGCGGGCGCGCCCAGCACGACCCGACCCGGCCGCGCAAGCTGCTCGTCCACAAGAAGCAGCTCGACTATCTGCGGAGCAAGACCGAAGCCAAAGGCTACACCCTCGTCCCCCTGCGTCTGGCTATTCGCCACGGTCTGGCCAAGGTCGATCTCGGAATCGCCCGCGGCAAGAAACTCTACGACAAACGCGCGGCAATCGCCGAGCGCGACGCGCAGCGCGAGATCGAGCGTGCGCTACGCGTCAGACCCTAGACTCCGGTACCTATCCTCGCCGTTTGCTGTCCGATCTGGCTCGCCTATCCCTTTGCTAGAAGGGCCAGGCGCCGCCTAGCCTGGGCGGGAGCCGACCGCAGCGCGGCGGTGGCCGCGGGAGCGCGATCCAGGTGCCGCTCCGTTGGTGGGCACGAGCGGACTTCGACCACAGGGCAGATGGGCCGTCAAGCCCGGGTCGTGCTCGGAGCTCGCACTCGTCCAGGGTGGATCAGCGTACCCGGGCACGGGCGATCGCCTCGACTGCGGCGGGGTTCTCCAGGGCCGAGAGGTCGCCAGGATCCTGGCCGAGGTAGGCGGCTCGGATCACCCGGCGCATGATCTTGGCATTCCGCGTGCGAGGCAGATCGGGCACGAACAGCACCCGCTCGGGCCGCAGGGGCCGGCCGAGCTGGCGCACTACGGTCGCCTGCACCTCGGCGGCGAGTTCCGCGCTCGGCTCTCGGCCCGGGCGCAACACGGCGAAGAGGACGATTGCCTCGCCCTTGACCGCATCCGGCACACCGATGGCGGCGGCCTCCTGGACTGCAGGGTGAGCCACCGCGGCCGACTCGATCTCCGCTGGCCCTAACCGCTTGCCGGCCGCCTTGATCGTGTCGTCGGATCTTCCCAGGATGTACCAGAACCCGTCCTGGTCGATCATCGCCCAGTCGCCGTGTACCCACACGTTCGGCCAGCGCGACCAGTAGGTTGCCAGGTACCGTTCGGGATCGCGCCAGAAACCGCGGGTCATCCCTACCCACGGGAACCGGACGACCAGCTCACCGACCTGGCCCCGCACCGGACGGCCAGCTTGGTCGACGACATCGGCAGCCATGCCCGGTACCGGGCCGGTAAACGCGCAGGGTTTGATCGGCTCGATCGTGGTGCAGCCGACGATGCCGCCGCTCACCTCGGTGCCACCGGAGTAGTTGATGATGGGCAGGCGTCCCGCACCGGCGACCTCGAAGAGCCAGCGCCAGGGAGCCGGGTTCCACGGTTCGCCAGTGGAGCCGAAAACGCGCAAGCTGGAGCGGTCGCGCGCCGTTACCCACTGGTCGCCGTGGCTCATCAGCGCGCGCACTGCGGTCGGCGACACCCCGAGCACCGTGATGCGGTGGCGCTCGACGAGTTCCCAGAGTCGATCGGGTCGCGGCCAGTCCGGCGTGCCTTCGTAGAGCACAACGGTCGCACCGAGCAGTAACGAGCCCGCGATGGCCCAGGGGCCCATCATCCAGCCGAGATCGGTCAGCCAGCAGAGCCGGTCGTCTTCTTGTAGGTCGAAGCAGATCGCCAGGTCGTGCGCGGACTTGATCGGGAAGCCCGCGTGGACGTGGACAGCCCCCTTGGGCCGGCCGGTCGTGCCTGAGGTGTAGATGATCATGTAGGGGTCGTCGGCCGCCGTCGGTTCCGTCGGGCTCGCAGGAGGCTCGCTGGCCACTAGGTCGTGCCACCACTGGTCGCGGCCGTTCGTCCAGGGCACCCTGTCGCCAGTTCGCCGCACCACGATCACGTGCTCGACACTGGATTCGGAGACAAGCGCCACCTCGGCCGTCTCTTTGAGCGGCACGAGCCGGCCGCGCCGCGGAAACCCGTCGGCCGTGATCAGCGCACGCGCCTCGCAGTCTCGCAGCCGGGTCGCGACCGCCTCGGGCCCGAACCCGGAAAAGATCGGGACAAAGACGGCGCCCACCTTGCCACACGCCAGGGTGGCGATAGCCGTCTCCGGGAGCATGGGCAGGAAGATGCCGATCCGATCACCACGGCTGATACCCAGCCGACGCAGCGCGTTCGCCAGCCGGTTCGTCTCTGCAGCGAGCTCGCCGTAGGTGAGCGTGCGCGTCTCGCCGCCGTCGCCTTCCCAGATCAACGCCGGCCGGTCGCGGTCGGGGCCACTGGCGCGCTTGTCCAGCGCGTCGTGGACGTAGTTGTAGCCCGCGCCCACGAACCAGCGGGCCCACGGGAACCCGTCGGAGAGGTCGAGCACCGCGTTGTACGGGCGGTGCCAGGTCAGGCCGAGGTGCGCTACCATCGCCGCCCAGTACCATTCGGGATCGCCGGCCGCGCGGGCATGTAGGGCTGCAATGCCGTCGATGCCCTGGGCGGCCATGAAGCGACGCAGGCGGCTACGCTCCAGGTACTCGCGTGTCGGCTCCCAGACGATCCGCTCGAGATGTTCGGTGGCCATGGGGATATCTCCTCGTACTCTCCCCTGCATCTGGAAGTGGTGATAACCACCCGGGGGGCGACGCTGTACTGGTAGGTGATCCGATGACCTCGCTTGGCAAAACGAACCTGAGCACTGCAGCCTTTAGGATGGGCTGGCAGCCAGCCGTCGTCAAGGTCACCAGCGCCCGGCGGTACTGGCCGTCCAGGCGCTGCCGCTCTGGTTCTGGTAAACTGGAGTGCGGGCGGTCGCATCTCCCGGCGGCGACCGCTGATTCACATGAACACCGGGGAGACGACCGGCCCAGCGCCATGCTCGACGGCGGTACGGATGACTGAGACACTCACACAACCGAGGACCAACCCGTTTGCCGATCTCGGCCTGAGTGAACCGCTGCTGCGGGCGATCGCCGAGGTCGGCTTCGAAGAGCCGATGCCGGTACAGGCCGAGACGATTCCGATCATGCTCGCCGGCCGCGACGTGATCGCTCAGGCGCACACCGGCACTGGCAAGACGGCCGCGTTTGCGCTGCCGATTCTCCAGCGCCTTGAGCCGGATGGGCAAGCACCGCAGGCGCTCGTGCTGACCCCGACGCGAGAGCTGGCGATGCAGGTTGCGCAGACCATTCACCGGCTCGGGAAATACCTCGACGCACGGGTGCTGGCGGTGTACGGTGGCCAGCCGATCGAGCGTCAGCTCCGGGCGCTGCGTCACCCGGTCGATGTGGTGGTGGGTACCCCGGGGCGAATCATGGATCACCTGCGCCGGGAGACGCTGCGGTTGGATCTCGTTCGCGTCGTGATCCTCGACGAAGCCGATGAGATGCTCAACATGGGCTTCATCGAGGACGTGGAGTGGATCCTCGACCGGACACCGCGCGAGCGGCAGACCGGCCTGTTCTCCGCTACCATCCCGGACCGGATCGCTGATCTGGCGCGGCGCTACCTGCGTGAGCCGGTGCGGCTCGCCATCGAGCCGGAGCGCGTGACAGCGCCGCGAATCTCGCAAGTCTTCTATGAGGTTGCGCCTCGGGCAAAGGTTGATGCCCTGGCGCGCATCCTCGACCTGGAAACGCCCGCCTCGGCGATTATCTTCTGCCGAACCAAGAGCGGCGTCGATGAGTTGGCGCACGCGCTCCAGGCGCTGGGGTACAGCGCCGAGGCGATTCACGGGGATATGAGCCAGGTGCAGCGTGACCGAGTGATGGAGCGCTTCCGGAGCGGCCGCGCCGAACTCCTCATCGCGACTGATCTGGCTGCTCGCGGTCTCGACATCCCCGCGGTCAGCCATGTGATCAACTACGACATCCCGTCCGATCCGGAGAGCTACGTCCATCGCATCGGCCGCACTGGTCGTGCGGGGGCTCCGGGGATGGCGATCACCCTGGTCACGCCACGCGAGCGCTGGATGCTCAGGACGATCGAGCGAGCCATCGGGCAGCGGCTCCAAGAGCGCACCACCCCGACCCGCGAGCAGATCATCAAGCGCCAGCGAGAGCTTTTGGGAGCATCGCTCATCGAGATCATCGAGCGGAACGACCTGGGTTGGGCCATGCGGCTGGTCGACGAACTGGCAGCCTACCACGACCCGGCAGTCGTGGCTGCTGCTGCGGTGAAGCTGCTCGCGCAGCAGCGCAACCTCGATCCGGAGCGGGCGAGCGAGCTGCTCGAAGAAGACGGCGATCAGCCGGAGCCGGGCATGACCAGGCTGGTATTGAGTCTGGGCCGGCGTGATGGCCTCCGTCCGATGGACGTCGTCGGTGCGATCGCCAACGAGGCGAGAATCCCCGGGAAGCGCATCGGCCAGATCGAGATTGGCGACCGCGAGACGACAGTCGAGGTGCCACAGGAGCTGGCCGATCGCGTGGTGCGGGCGTTGAGTCGGACGCGACTGCGTGGTAAGCCAGTCCGTGTGCAGGTCACGCGCGCGCGAGCGACGGCGCAGTGAGGTTTCGGTCACCTCGGCCGAATATTCGGTTTTCCTTGCGAGGATCGGGCTACTCCGGCAAAATTGATAGGAAACCGGCGCCCGTCGGGCTGTTCAGATGGTGCGCGCTTGCCCTGGGGCAGTGACAGGGCGAGCATCGTGTAGGCGCGACTGAAAGCATCGGCGGAACGGTGTTGCGACTTGGCTTCGTGCTGGTGTCGCGGCTCGGAGCCGGGAGCAGAGACCAGGGGGTGATAACAATGGCCGGACATTCCAAGTGGGCGCAGATCAGGCGACAAAAGGCGGCAGCCGATTTCCGGAAGGGGCAGGTCTTCAGCAAGTTGGCGCGGGAGATCCAGGTCGCCGTGCGTGAGGGTGGGCCGAACCCGGAGGCGAACGTCCGGCTGCGGATGGCAATCGAGCGCGCACGGCGCGAAGGGATGCCCAAGGACACCATCGAAGGAGCGATCGCCAAGGCGACAGGTGCGGCTGGTGGCGGCGAGCAGTACGAGACGGTGGTCTACGAGGGCTACGGCCCGGGCGGCATCGCGATTATGGCCATCGCGCTGACCGATAACCGAAACCGGACGGCCTCGGAAGTACGCCATGCGTTTACCAGGCATGGCGGCTCACTGGGTGAGACCGGGAGCGTCGCCTGGCAGTTCGACACGGTGGGCCAGATCGTCATACCGCTCAACGGGCGTGATCCCGAGGAGGTGGCACTCTTCGCGATCGACGCGGGCGCGAGCGACTTCGAGATCGATGAGGGCATCCTGCTGGTTACCACCGAGCCAGACCTGCTGAGCGACGTGGTGGAGAAGCTCCAAGCGGCCGGAATCCCCGTGCAGCAGGCCGATCTCCAGCGCGTGCCGCAGACGACGGTGGAGTTGGAGGGAAGCCAGGCGCAGGCCGCGCTGAAGCTGCTGGAGGCGCTCGAAGACCTCGACGATATCCAGGCGGTCTACACCAATGCGAGCTTCCCGGCGGAGATACGACAGGCTGCCGTGTGACCCGGCAGAGAACGGGTGCCGAGCGAAATCGAGCGGGCCAGCGGCCCGCTCGATCGGTTCAGGGGGGTTCCCCTCGACCACCGGATATGACCATCCAGCCAGCTCGCCTAGCGCCCGAGGCGACTCACTCGTCCGTTGCTCGACGGCTTCAGGTGCCAGCACTGGTTCGGGCTCTCCACCTCGAGGCAGTGCTGGGCGTCTTCGGCTGTTGGGATCGCGTAACCCAACGCGCAACGCACCACTTGCCGGTGACTCCCCTTCATGAAGACCGACGTGCAACGAAGCATCGGGCACCCAAAGCGAAGCTGACCGTCAGGCTCGACATCCGGCGCCGCCTCCGACACTGCCGGTCGTAGCATGGCGCCTGTCACTTCCTCGGCTCAGGATAGCACCTGTGCCTCTAAAGACCTAACAACATCGCGGATGACCGGATCGGCACGAGCAGCCCGAAGATCACCATAATGCAAGGGCCGAGTGTCACGATTCGGTCTCGCACATCCAGGAGTATACCGGATTGGTTCGCAGGGGGCGAGACGAGTGGCCGCACCCGACGCTGGCCCGCTCCCCGGTGGCGGGAGCACCGGTCGCGAGTGCCGGAGATCGGCCGGCCGACTTGCGCTTCAGGCGAGGATGCCACGCGCCACCGCCAGTACTCGTTCGAGGTGCGCGCGGGTGACAGCGTAGTGGGTAGCGAACCGGAGTCGGTGCGGGCCGAAGACTGAGCAGCGGATCCCCTCCTCTTCGAGTCGGGCGGCCACGCCCTCACCGGTCAGCGGAGGACGCACCTCGACGAAGACGAGGTTCGTCTGCACGGTCTCCAGGTCGATCTCGACTGCAGGATACTCGGCGAGTCCCTCGGCGAGAAACCGCGCGTTGGCGTGGTCTTCCGGAAGGCGATCGACCATCTGCTCCAGCGCGACGATACCGGCGGCCGCGATAACGCCGGCCTGCCGCATCGCGCCGCCCAGCAGCTTGCGCTTCTGGCGAGCACGCTCGATTACCGGCGCCGTTCCACAGACGACGGAGCCGACTGGAGCAGCTAACCCCTTGGAGAGACAAAACGTCACGGTGTCGACGCTGGCTGCGAGCGCAGCGGCCTGGATGCCCAGTGCTGCTGCAGCATTGAAGATGCGTGAGCCGTCAAGGTGGACAGGGATACCGTGCCGATGAGCGACAGAGGAGAGCTCGGCGGTCTGCCGTGGGGTAAGGACGGTGCCGCCGCAGAGGTTGTGGGTGTTCTCCAGCATCAGCAGCCCAGTCCGGGCAC
>CALKCJ010000034.1 GCA_938082375.1 uncultured Thermomicrobiaceae bacterium | reverse complement strand
GCGGGCAGGTTCCCCACGTGTTACGCACCCGTCCGCCACGGTCGACCGCTTGCGCGGCTCCCGTCCGACTTGCATGCATTAGGCACGCCGCCAGCGTTGTCCCTGAGCCAGGATCAAACTCTCCATCAGAACTCAGCCCCTGTCATCGACAGGGGATCACGCTCGATTGCTCTCGACCCGCGAAGCCCCTCTCGGGCGCTCCGCGTGCCGCGGGCCCCCTCGCGTGCGAACCACACTTCAGTTGTCAAGGTGCCTCGCCCTCAACAGGCGGGTCGGCTCTCTCTGCCAACCCCTTATGTAGTATACGCGATGATACGCAATTTCGTCAACTTCGCGCCGTTCTCCGGCGTTGCGCGTCGCTGACCATCTTCCGTCAGCGACGTCCAAGTGTACGCACCGGTCGACTCCCTGTCAAGACCATTTCCCTCCTTTACCCCAAAATTGCTCGCACTCCTGCCTCCATCATGATCCGGTGTAGGCAGCGGCGCCTTCCGCGCTCGGACGCTCTCTTCTCGCTGCCTGATCGATGTGGATGAGCAGCTCGGGATCAACCCGGATGCCTCCATTCACTTTGTGCCTCCGAGGCCCGCCGCAATCCGGTATGATCTCTCCCGGAGGTTGCTGATGCCCTTCGTCGACCGCCTGCCCCGCCGCGTCACCGTCGTCGAGGTCGGGCCCCGCGATGGCCTCCAAAACGAGGCCCAACCGGTGCCGACCGACACCAAGGTCGCCTTCATCGACCGGCTCGCCGCGGCTGGCTTGCCGGTCATCGAAGTGACCAGCTTCGTCAGCCCCACAGCGGTGCCCCAGCTCGCGGACGCCGAGGAAGTGATGCGGCGCGTCGCGCGCCGTCCGGGCACCCGCTATCTAGCGCTCGTACCCAACGAGCGCGGGCTCGATCGCGCCCTGGCGGCGGGCTGCGACGCGATCGCCCTCTTCACCGCTGCCTCCGAGGCGTTCTCCCAGGCCAATGTGCATGCCTCGATCGAGGAGACGTTCCAGCGCTTCCGCCCGGTCGCTGAGCGCGCACGGGCCGCTGGCCTCTGGATCCGCGGCTATGTCTCCACTGCCTTCCACTGCCCGTACTCAGGCCTAATCTATCCCGGGCAGGCGCTCTCGGTAACCGAACGTCTCTTCGCTCTTGGCTGCCACGAGGTCGCTCTTGCAGATACCATTGGCCGCGCCACGCCGCGCGATGTCGACCGTCTCCTGGCGCTGGCGACGCGCCTCTTCGAGCCGAGCCGCCTGGCACTGCACTTCCACGATACTGCTGGGCTGGCGCTCGCCAACGTGATGATCGGGCTCGACTATGGCATCACCGTCTTCGACGCCTCAGCTGGCGGGCTCGGCGGCTGTCCCTTCGCCCCTGGTGCGCCCGGTAACCTGGCGACCGAGCGGTTGCTGGCCCTGCTCGACGGCTTGGGCATCGAGACCGGCGTGGATCGAGAGGCCGTGGCCGCGGCGGTGGCCGAGCTTCGCCAGGCTGTGCCTGGGATCGGAACCCGGGCCTGCTAGCTCCGAGGCCGGCTCTGCGCTCACGATCCCTACGCCTTGCTCGTCGGCCGCTGGCTCGTATCGTCCCGAGCGCGGAGAAGGAGCAAGGGTGCCACGCGGCCGGTGAGCAGCCGCTCAGTCACGCTGCCGAGGATCCAGCGGGCGAGTCCACTTCGCCCGTGGGTCGCCATCACGACCAGGTCGGGTCGCTCTGAGGCGATGAACCGGCTGAGCTGCTCGGCGGGATCGCCGCTGAGCACCTGTCGAAGGATCGGCGTGGTGGCCGACCGGGCAAGCGCCTCGCCGACCTGCCGGAGGTAGTCCTCAGCCTCACGCTGGGATCGCCCACTGTCGCTCGCTGGAGACGACTCGGCGCTGCGCACCAGCACCAAGCTCGCGCGAGCCAGGGGAGCGAGTTCCAGGGCTACCGGCAATGCCTGCTCGGAGAGGGGTGAGCCATCGAGCGGCACGAGGATCGTCCGGAATTCCACCCGCCTGAGTTGCTCGGGCGTAGGTACGGCTGGCACGACGAGGACGGGGCCGGGTGCCTCGCGCGCCACGCGGTCGGCGACGCTCCCCAGAACCAGCCGCTCGATCCCGCCTCGGCCGTGGCTCGCTAGGACGACCACCGGGGCGGGCCAGCGCTTGACCTCAGCGAGGATCTCGGCCGCGGGATCGCCCAGCCGGAAGACAGGACGCACGCTGAGACCAGCGGCGCGGAGCCTGCTGATGGGCTCCTCAAGCAGCTCCGGTGCCTCGAGCTCGACCCTGGGCTGCTCAGGCGAGATCCAGACGACCTCACCGCGGTGCGCATCGAACACGGGGCGCATCTCCTCGAGGACATGGAGCACAACGATAGGCGCGCTGGTGAGCTCAGCCAGGGCGGCGGCGTACGGGAGCGCCGACTCCGACGGCTCCGAGCCGTCGAGTGGGAGGACGATCGTCTCGAATAATGGCATGGATATACCCTTTCGCCGGGATTGGTGTGCCTGAGCCAGCTCGGGCACGGCCTCAGCGGCACCTCGTATCCTATCGCGTACCGGCTCTCGGTGGTGCATCGGCCGGGTGTCGATGCACCGGTGTATCCTGGAGCGGTACGAGCCCATTCAGGTGCTCGCCCCGAGGCGAGGGGCGCCGGGCGATGCAAGGAGGTGGGCATGGAGCGACTCAGCGTTCCACCAGCAGTCGAGTCGCGGCTGCGCCGGGAGTGGATCGTCTGGTTCACCACCGTGCGCGCGGACGGGCAGCCGCAGCCGGTGCCGGTCTGGTTCCTCTGGGACGGCAAGGAGTTCGTGATCTTCTCGCAGCCGCGCACGCAGAAGCTGCGCAATATCCGGGCGAACCCGAGGGTCTCGCTCCATCTGAACTCGGACGCGCGAGGCAACCAGGTCGTGCGCTTCGACGGCGTGGCGGAGATCGTGCCGGATGGCCAACCCGCCACTGCGTTTCCCGCGATGATCGAGAAATACCGTGAGGGCATTCGTAGCCTGGGGATGACGCCGGAGTCGTTCGCGCGCGCGTACTCGGTTCAGATCCGCGTGCGACCCAGCCGCCTGATGCACTGGTAGGGCTGACGGACGATGTCTCGATTGCCTCTTGTGGAGAGACCTACCGTGGCGGTATCGTGCTCTCGTCTGGCAGCGGGCAAGGAGCCTATGGGCTCGCTTTTGGAGGGAGGGAGCGGATGCCGGCCAAAGTCCACCGCGTCAGTATCGACCCGTTCAAACCGCTGGTCGAGGAGCCGCAGACCGGCCACAACCGCTGGCATGAGGCGATCGAGCCGATCCTCGAGGTCGAACCGGGCGAGCGGGTCGTCCTGGAGACGCGCGACGCGCTCGATGCGCAGCTCACGCCCCGGTCGACGGCGGACGATGTCGCCCGAGCGCGGCTTGGCCCGGTCCATCCCCTAACCGGGCCGGTCTACGTCAAGGGGGCAGAGCCGGGTGACCTCCTCGAGGTCAAGCTGCTGGAGATCGAATCGGATCCCTGGGAGCACTGGGGATATACGGCCGAGGTGCCCGGCTTCGGCTTCCTGCGCGACGTCTTCCCCAACCCGTACATCGTCCACTGGCACCTGGTCGGCGACTACGCCGAGTCGCCGCAACTCCCCGGGGTGCGCATCCGGCGGTGCCCGCACCCGGGCATCCTGGGCCTCGCGCCCTCGCGCGAACTGCGGGAGCTGGTTACCCAACGCGAGGCCGAGCTGGCAGCACGCGGCGGCGTGGCGCTGCCGCCCGACCCCACCGACGCCGTGCCAGCGCAGGGACCGGTCGCGACCGAAGGCCTGCGCACGATCCCACCGCGCGAGAACGCCGGCAACATCGATATCAAGCAGATCACGCCGGGAGCGAGCGTCTTCCTGCCGGTCTGGGTCGAGGGCGCTCTCTTCTCCACCGGCGACGTCCACTTCGCACAAGGGGACTGCGAGGCCTGTGGCACGGCGATCGAGATGCGGGCGGCGGTGCATGTCGAGTTCCGCGTGCACAAGGGCGAGGCGCGGCGCCGCGGGATCCGAACGCTGCAGTTCCTGCGCGACGGCTATTTCACCGAGCCGGAGATGGCGGCGCCGCGCCGCTTCTACGCGACCACCGGGATCTGCGTGCGCGAGGACGGCACGAATGAGTCGGAGAACCTGACCCTGGCCGCGCGCGATGCCCTGCTCAAGATGATTGACTACCTCGGCACCCGTGGCTTCGATCGCCAGCAGGCCTATGCGCTCTGTAGCGTGGCGGTCGATCTCCGGGTAAGCCAGGTGGTGGACGTGCCGAACTTCATCGTCAGCGCCCTCTTGCCGCTGGACATCTTCGTCTAGCGCGGGCCGGCGCTCGAGAGTGGAGACCGCTCGGCCGGCTGCGTCCAATGTGCACGAGGCCGGCCGAGCAGCACCATGGATCGTTTTATCCGCACCGTTCAGTCCGGCTTACTGCGGGTGGCGCCCTGCCGAGCCTTCGCCACCAGCCGCAGCGAGCACGCCCGGCCGGCTGGCAGCCCCGCTCGCCGCCAGCGCCTCGCGGGCCAGGGCAACGACGCGGTCGACGGTGAACCCGAGCTGCTCGGCGAGAATAGCCGCCGGCGCTGAGGCGCCGAAGCGGTCGATGCCCAGCCCACGTCCCTTCGGGCCGATGAACTGCTCCCAGCCGAGGAGCCGTGCTGCCTCGACGGCGACTCGCGCCTCCACCTCTGGCGGCAGCACGTGCTCTCGATACTCCGCTGGCTGCGCCGCGAAGAGTTCCCAACTCGGCATGCTGACCACCCGAGTCGCAACGCCCTCGCTCTCCAGCCGTTCGGCGGCCCGCAGAGCCAACACCACCTCGGAGCCGGTCGCGACCAGGATCAGCTCAGGCGGCGTCCGCGACGCTTCGCGGAGGATGTACGCTCCCCTCGACAGAGCACGCGCGGCTTCGCCGGTGACGTGCGGGACTTTCTGCCGCGTCAATACGAGTGCCACCGGCCCCTCGCGCCACCCCAGCGCCACCTTCCAGGCTTCGGCCACCTCGGTGGCATCGGCCGGGCGGATCAGGGTGAGGTTGGGGATAGCGCGCAGGGAGGGAAGATGCTCGATCGGCTGGTGCGTTGGCCCGTCCTCGCCCAGGAAGATGCTGTCGTGGGTGAAGACGTAGATCACCGGCAGGCGCATGAGCGCCGCCAGTCGGATCGCCGGCCGCATGTAGTCGCTGAAGACCAGAAATGTCCCCCCATAGGGGATCACGCCGCCGTGGAGCGCCAGGCCGTTCAGGATAGCGCCCATCGCGTGCTCCCGGACGCCGTAGTGGATGTTGCGCCCGGCGTAGTCGCCGCGGCGCACCGGGGGATAGCCTTCGAGGTAGGTTCGGTTGGACTCGCTGAGATCGGCCGAACCACCAATGAGCCAGGGGATGGCGGGGGCGATCGCGTTGAGGACGATGCCGGAGGCCTCGCGCGTGGCCATGGGGGCGGCCTCGCCGAAGTGGGGAAGGCGCTCGTCCCAGCCAGGAGGGAGTTCCCGGCGGACGGCGCGATCCCAGTCCTGTGCCAGAGCCGGGTGCTGGGCGCGCCAGGCGGCGAACAGGGTGTTCCATTCTCTCTCCTGTTGCGCCCAGCGCTCCCGCAGCCGAGCGAAGTAGTCGTAGACCTCGGGTGGGACGGAGAAGGGTGGCTCCGGAGGCCAGCCGAGAGTTTCCTTGGTGCGGCGCACTTCCTCTGCTCCCAGCGGAGCCCCGTGCGCGGCAGCAGAGTCCTGCTTCCCCGGGCTGCCGTAGGCGATGTGGGTGTGGCAGATGATCAGCGACGGCCGCTCCAGCTCAGCGCGGGCCTGGCTGAGGGCCTGGTCGATCGCGACACGGTCGTGGCCGTCAATCTCCAGCACCTGCCAGCCGTAAGCCTCGAAGCGCAGGCGCACGTCTTCGGTATAGGTGAGATCGGTGGAGCCGTCGATCGAGATGTCGTTGTCATCGTAGAGGTAGATCAGCCGGCCGAGCCCAAGATGGCCGGCGAGCGAAGCCGCTTCGTGGCTGATACCCTCCATCAGATCGCCGTCGCTGACGATGGCATACGTATAGTGGTCGACGATCGGGAAGCCCGGGCGATTGAAGTGGGCCGCCAGCCAGCGCTCCGCCAGCGCCATGCCGACGCCGGCCGCAAATCCCTGCCCGAGCGGCCCGGTCGTGATCTCGACGCCTGGAGTGTGGCCGTGCTCCGGGTGGCCAGGCGTGCGGCTGCCCCACTGGCGGAAGCTCTGGAGATCCTCTAGCGCGAGCGCGCCGCTGAGATGGAGCAGCGCGTACAGGAGCATCGAACCATGGCCGGCGGAGAGAATGAACCGGTCACGATTCGGCCACCCAGGGCTAACCGGGTTGTGTCGGAGATGGCGCGTCCAGAGGACAAAGGCGACGTCGGCCATCCCCATCGGCATACCCGGGTGGCCGGACTTCGCTCGCTCCACCGCGTCCATCGCCAGCACGCGGAGCGCGTGCACACACTGCTGCTCAACGGTCGCCATGCACTTCATTCCTTTCCAGCGCGAGCCGGCACGCCGAGATCGGAGCGGCTGGTTTCCGCGACGGTATAGAGCATGTGATAGGCCACGAGGATCTGCGTCAACGCTAGTGGGTGGCTGTGGCGCACCTCCTGTTCATGACTGTACCAGCCGATCGCCTCCGGGTGGGGCCCGGGTGCGTCTCCGGGGAGGTTCGCCCAGATGCAGCGCTCCAGCTCGCGCGCGTCCGCCGTCGGCACCTGGGCGTCGATCTCCAGGACATCGACCGGCTGGCCGGAATCGCGATCCAGGCGCAGTCGGATGTAGTGCTCTCCCAGCGTGCACCGGTCGAGTCCGACACACGGCAGGATGGTGAGGTCGGGATGAGGGATGGTAGGGCGCAGGATGAGCCGCACATTGAGCTGGTTGTCCGCTTCTTCCAGCGGTACGCCCGGTGGGGGATAGAACCGGACGACGATGTCGGCATAGCGCCGCTGCGCCGGATGAACGCCGCGGAGTCCGGCTCGCGCCGCTCGAGTTCCGCCAGCACTTGCTCGACCGTGTAGCCCCGCTTGGCCGTGTCACGCCGCACCTTCCACACCCGGCGCAGATCCTCCGGCGGGTCGAGGTACACCTTCACGTCGAAGCAGTCCCGCGTGGCCTTCCGGTAGAAGCCGAGCAGTCCATCCACGATGATGAACGGCGTCGGCTTAACGTACTCCGGCCGTGTGAACGAGCCGGTGGAATGGTCGTAGACGGGCTTGAGGACGGAGAGACCCTGCCGGAGCTGTTGCAGGTGAGCTTCGAGGATGTCCAGGTAGTTGCAGTCCGGATGGAGCGGGGTAATGCCCAGCGCTGCGCGCTCCCGCCGGTCGTACTTGTGATAGTCATCGGCGCAGAAGACCGTCACCCACTCCCGGCCGAGGATCTCGGCGATTCCGTAGCTGAGCGTCGACTTGCCCGCTGCGCTGTCTCCCACAATACCGAGAAGGACTGGTCGCTCACTGCGCATGCTGCGATGCTCCCTCCGTCGCTTGCTCTCTGGCTCAGGCAGGCTGGTCGCCACGGTGCGGCTCCCTCATGCACTCTCCTGCATCCCCCGGTGACGGCCCCCCCTCTGCGTTCGATCTCGCTCCGTGACGGCTCGCCCTCCGAACTGGCGTGTCGTGCTCAGGCTACCTTTGGAGGGATCGGGCGAGGAAGCCTGCCTTCCGGGCAGCTCGCCTCAGGCCGGTACAAGCCCGGCCTGGACTGGCCGATGGACGATGAAGCCGAGCATCTGCCCCTGGCGCCGGGAGTCATAGCTGACGATCTTGATGAAGCAGTCGGGATGCGCTTCCCGGCAAGCTCTCACCTCGGCCATCACCTCGTCTACGGTCGTCGCCTCGAAGAGCGGCAACTTCCACAGAGTCCAGAAGTGGTCCCCCGGCCCTGGCCGGTCGGTGAACTCGATAGCCGGGATCCATCCGTTCCGGAGGATGTAGGCGATCTGCTTGCCGATCTGCTCATCGGTCATCGGCGGGAGGTAGGAGAAGGTCTCGGTATACATCGGGCATCCCCTTCCATCAGACGTCGGGCTCGAGGCGGGCTGGCCGGGCGCCTGCCGGGTTTCGGCGGCCGTCGCCGTCAGTCGTCACCCGTCTGCGCCACATCGAGCGTGTCGACGGCCTGGAACTCGAAGCGCACCTCGCGCCAGGTATCCATCGCGGCGCGAAGCTCGGGTGACCAGCGTGCCGCGTCCTCGAGGATCTGCCGCCCTTCGGCGACGATATCGCGCCCCTCGTTGCGCGCCTGCACGACCGCCTCGAGGGCGACGCGGTTGGCGGTTGCCCCTGCGCGGTTGCCCCACGGGTGGCCGAGCGTCCCGCCGCCGAACTGCAGCACTGCGTCGTCGCCGAAGATCGTCACCAGGTCGGGCATGTGCCAGACGTGGATCCCCCCGGAGGCGACCGGGAAGATCCCCGGGAGCGAGGCCCAGT
This sequence comes from uncultured Thermomicrobiaceae bacterium, assembly GCA_938082375.1. Classification (GTDB taxonomy): domain Bacteria; phylum Chloroflexota; class Chloroflexia; order Thermomicrobiales; family Thermomicrobiaceae; genus Thermalbibacter. The sequence goes on along the minus strand of CALKCJ010000034.1, from coordinate 14,828 downwards.
GCTGGTCGAAGAAGATGCCGCGGCTCGGATCAGCGGGCACGAAATCTTCGCGCAAGAGGTCGTTGATGGCGATAGTGGAGACGCGATCCGATTCGAGTTTCCCCACGACGGTGCCATTATGCAGATGGTCGCCGCCGACCAGGCGTGCCCACTTGGGCAGGACGCGCCAGTGGATGCCGTGGTTCTTCTGGCGGTCGATGACCGCGTGCATCGCACGGTGGAGGTGGAGGAGCATGCCGTTCTTGCGGCACCAGCGGGCGAGTGAGGCGTGTGCCGCAAAACCGACGGTCAGGAAGTCGAGCATGATGATCCGGCTTCCCATGGCCTTGGCCGTCTCGCAACGCTCGTAGATCTCCTCCATGGTGGGCGCGGTGACGTTGAGGTAGTGGCCCTTGGCTTCGCCGGTCTCGGCCTCGGCCTTCGCCACCGCCTCCATGACGAAGGCGAAGCGGTCACGCCAGCGCATGAAGGGCTGGGAGTTGATGTTCTCGTCGTCCTTGGTGAAGTCCAGCCCGCCCGCCAACGCTTCGTACACGAGCCGCCCGTAGTTCTTCGCCGAAAGGCCCAGCTTCGGCTTGATCGTGCAGCCGAGCAGCGGCCGGCCGTACTTGTTCAGCATGTCGCGCTCAACCTGAACACCGTGAGGGGGGCCTTGAAAGGTCTTGACGTAGGCGACAGGGATGCGCATATCCTGGAGCCGCAGTGCCCGCACAGCCTTGAACCCGAAGACGTTGCCGACGATCGAGGACGCGAGATTGGGCAGCGAGCCTTCCTCAAAGAGATCCAGCGGGTAGGCGATGAAGGCGTAGTACTGGTCCGGCTGGCCGGGTACCGGATCGAGGTAGTAGCACCGCGCGCGGTAGCGCTCCAGGTTCGTGAGCAGATCCGACCAGACGACCGTCCAGGTGCCCATTGAGGACTCGGCGGCCACCGCGGACGCCGCCTCCGCTGGGCTCACCCCGGGCTGCGGCGTGACTCGGAAGCAGCACAGCACATCGGTGTCCGCAGGCGAGTGGCTCGGATCCCAGTATCCCAGCTCCGAGTAGGGTCTGACGCCAGCGCGATAGGTCTTGTTCATGGATCGCTCCCTTCAATGTGCATGCGTTGTGCATGCGTTGCGTCATGCCGCCGTCGTTGGTCGGCCGAAGGCACGGCGCGACAGCCCGCTCAGGGGCGTGGCACGCTCTCCCAAGCCGGTTGACAGGCGGACGCGGGCGCTTCAACACGCCGTGCCTCGATCGCCGCGATGAGTGCCTCGTACGACTGCTCGAACGCCACCATGCCCTCCGTCTCGAGCTCAGCCATCATGCGGGAGAGGTCGAGCCCGAGGGCGCGGAGGTCAGCGAGCACGGCTTCGGCCTCCTCGACTCCGCTCCTTAGTGCGGGGGAAGCATGCCCGTGGTCTAGGAAAGCGAGCAGCGTCGGCCGCGGCAAGGTGGTGACCGTCTGCGGGCCGATCAATTCCTCCACGTACTTGACATCGGAGTACTGCGGGTTCTTGGTACTGGTCGAGGCCCAGAGGAGGCGCTGTGGCCGCGCGCCCCGCTCCGCGAGCCGGCGGAACCGTGCGCTGGCGAGGAGCGCCTGATACCACCGGTAGGCGACCCTCGCATTGGCCACAGCCGCGCGCCTCAGCAGCAGGCGTGCCCGCGCGCCGCCCAGCTCTGAGGGCAGGTGGGTAAGCCAGGCATCGACCTTCGTGTCGACGCGCGAGACGAAGAAGGAGGCCACCGACACCACATGACCGATCGGCTGCCCAGCGGCGAGACGTCGCTCCAGGCCGAGGAGGAAGGCATTGGCCGCCTCCTGGTAGCGCTCGACCGCGAAAAGCAGCGTCACATTGACGTTGATCCCGCTGGCGATCAACGTGGTGACAGCCTGGATGCCGGGAGCGGTCGCTGGCACCTTGATCATCACATTGGGGCGATCGATTAGTGCCCAGAGGCGCCGTGCCTCGGCAATCGTCCAGCTGGCGTCGTAAGCCAGCCGGGGATCGACCTCGAGGCTGACGAAGCCGTCGCCTCCGCCGGTGCGCTCGTAGATTGGCCGGAGCAGGTCAGCGACGGCCTGGATGTCCTCGATGACGAGTGCCTCGTAGATCTTCTCAGCGCTGAGCCAGTGCCGAGCGAGCCGGGCAATCTCCGCGTCGTACACTGTGGAGTCGGCAATGGCGCGCTGGAAGATTGTAGGGTTAGAGGTCACCCCACTGACCCAGCCACGCGCGATCATATCCGCCAGCTCCCCTGAGGCGATGAGCGCGCGGCTTAGGTCGTCGAGCCAGACCGATTGGCCGAGGGTTTGGAGTTCGACCGGGTGTGCCTTGCTCACCTCCTCGCTGGGGGAAGCCGTCTTGAGGAGGAAGCCTTCGACTCCTAGCTCGATTGCAGAGCGAATCGTCTCGGCGTCTCCGAGGGTGCTGAGGATCACCACCCGGATCTCGGGGGTTGCGGGCCTTGATGCGAGCGAGACTCTCCAGGTCGTCCAGTCCTGGGAGCTAGAGATCCATCAGGACGAGGTCAGGGTGGAGCTCCTCACAGAGCGCCAGCAGCTCCCTGCCGTCGCTGGTAGCGGCAATCACTCGGACGCCCCCGCGCCCATCGAAGAGCGCCCGCAGCGCGCTAAGCATGAGAGGCCCGTCGGCGAGGACGAGTCGTGCCGGCCGCTCAGTCATCGGTAACCTCCTGGCTCGCCAGCGGGCGGAGTGTCACGGTCGCACGGGAGGCACAGCGGGGCGATGTCCGAACTCGCCCCCTGAGGCCAGAGATGTGGTAGCTTGGCGCAACGATTCGACGAGACAATGCCGCTCCTCCCGGGTGAAGCCTCGCGCCCAGCACAGCCTGCGGTCTGTATGACACGCATGAACCAGATTGTGCGAAGAGGGGGTGCCGGAACTGCCGTTAACTCTGGGAACGAGGAACGATGGCTGGCCTCCCGGGAGCTACGGGAGGCCCACTAGGTACGGGGGAATCCACTACTGGATAACGTGGTGGTAATGGAGCGCCTGGCAGCCAGGCCTTATCCATCCGCGACATTCCCTGCGCCGACTCGCACCTTGTTCGAATTGTGAATAGTATAACGGAATTCGCGCGCGGATACAACCTCCGGCCGGGCGAATTCCGACCGTCGGTGTAGACGCTGACCGGCTGCGCCTCACAGCGGCTGGTACCGCCATACGGCGCACTGCTGCGGCAGAACGGTCAGACTCTCTTTACCGGCAGGCCGGGGTCTTGCTCGCCACCGCTCTAGCTGGCAAGGCGTGCGGTGAGGACGACCTCGTCCACGCTGCGCAAGGCCTGGGAGACGGGGCAGCCGCTCTTGGCCTGCTCGGCGAAGTGCACAAAGGTCTGCTCGTCGATCCCGGGGACGTCTCCCAGCGTGTCCAGCTCGATTCTGGTGATCCGGAAGCCGCTCTCCACCTGCTCGATCCAGACTCGGGCCGTCGTCTGGATACGGTTGGGCTGATACCCGGCCTGGCCCAGCAGGAGAGCCAAGGCCATGCTGAAGCAGCCAGCATGCGCCGCGCCGATCAATTCCTCTGGATTAGTGCCACGCTCTTCACCGAAGCGGGTAGCGGCACTGTAGCGCACATCGAAGGCGCCGCTCGCGGCCGTCATCTGGCCGGTTCCGCCCTGAAACGGGCCATTCCAGGTCGCCGTTGCAGTCCGTACGGGCATGTCGGTGTCCTCCTTCCTCCACACCAGGCCGCAGCCCGATCGGCCGATGTCCAGGCCCTCGCGTGTCGCGGCCTGTCCTGGACATGCCTTGAGCGGTCTGAGTTAGGCTCACGTCATCATCCCCAGTGTAATGCGGTCGACGAGTCAGCACAAGCGGGTACCAGCTCTCGCTTGGCCGGGGCCTCCGCCTATTGGGCGGGCGAGGTTGCAGAGCGCTTTCCACAGTGCGCCTACCTCTAGCGGAACAAGTCGCGCTCCGCGGGCATGATCAGGTCGGACGCGCGCCCGGCACCAGGCTGGTAGCGGTAGCCACGCACGATCGCGGCCGGGCAACGTTCGACCTTGCCCATGACCAGCTCCGCCGCAGCAGCCAGCTCGTCAGCGACCGCTAGCACGGTGACCCGCAGCTCGTTGCCGAAGGTGTCCGCTTGGCCGCGGTAGTCGAGCAGCGGCTGCATCCCGGCAGCGCCGATCGCGACGTTGACGATGCCGTTGCGCCAGGGCCGGCCGAACGAGTCGGTGATGATGACCGCGTGCTCGCGTCCGAACCGCCTGATCAGGTCAGAGCGGATGCGCGCGGCCGAACCGTCGGGATCGACCGGCAGAAGTGAGACGTAGCCCGGCGGCACGTTCGAGGCGTCCACGCCGGCGTTCGCGCACACGAACCCATGCCGGGTCTCGGCGATGAGGATGCCCCGATCCATGCGGACAATGCGGGCACTCTCCCGCAGCACCACCTCCACCTGTCGCGGATCTTTGCCGTAGCGCTGCGCGATCCACTGGGCGAAGGCCGAGGGGATCACGCTCTCGAGCGCCACCAGTCTCCCCTCGGCCTTGGACACCAGCTTGTGCGTGACGACGAGGACGTCGCCAGTCTCGATTTGCAGCCTGCTCTGCTCCAGGCCAGCGGCGATCAGCTCCGCGACGTTGTCTCCGGCATGTGCTTCGGGAATCCCCTCGATCCCGATGATCCGTATCTCCGGCGCCAAGGCCCGCCCTCTCCCCTCGACGCTAGAACCCGTGGGCGCTCACCCGTTCAATCGGCACGAGGATCGTGACCCGGCGCTGGCCTCGGAACTGCTCGATCATCGAGCGAGCGCGCTCTTCCCCATAGTACCGCACCGCGAGCCTGGCGATATCGGCCTGGGCACGCTCCTGATCCTCGATCAAGCTGGCATGTCCGGCCAGCGTGACATAGCGGTAGCCGTCCTCGACGCAGACCGACACTCGTGGGTCGCGGCGCAGGTTGGATGCCTTGACCCGGCCTTCGGCCGTGTTCATCATCAGGACTTCGCCTTCGAGGTCGTACCACATCACCGTCTGCTGGGGGCTACCGTCGCTATTGATCGTCGCCAGCACGGCAAAACGCGGCTCGGCTAGGAAGGCACGGACTTCAGGGCTCAGCATTCCAGCTCCTCTCACGCGGCGCGTTCTCTCCGCCGACCCACACCTGTTAAACTCACAGGCCTGAGGTGGTATTCCGCGATGTCGTCGCGCTGCCGATGCGACCTGAGCGCCATAGCGTGGTGGCGAGGTTAGCGCTCCTGCTAAAGGGGGTGCAAGTATGCCGAGGCTCTCTCCTGGACTGCCGGCGCCAGACTTCGAGCTGGAGGACGTCAGCGGGCGGCTGGTTCGGCTCTCGGAATTCCGTGACCGTTGTGCCGTCGTGCTCGTCTTCCTGCGCGGCTTTGCCTGACCGTACTGCCGGCGGCATCTGGCGCAGTTGCGCCAGGACTACGAGCAGTTCCGCGCCAGTGGTGCCGAGGTGATCACCATCGGCCCGGATACGCCGGAGAGGTTTCGCCGCTACTGGGCCGAGCACCGGCTTCCCTTTCTCGGCCTGGCTGACCCAGCGCACCGGGTGGCTCGTCTGTACGGGCAGGAGGTCAAGCTGCTCAAGCTGGGACGTCTGCCAGCGGTGGTCGTCGTCGACCGCCAGGGGATTATCCGTGCTGTCCACTATGGGGACTCGATGCGCGATATCCCGCCGAACGAGACGGTGCTCACGATGCTGGCCGCGCTCGGAGCCGGTGCGGGGCAGTCGACGACGGGCGCGCCATCTGAACGCGAGGGTGTGGAGGAGTGTTGAGCGTGATCGGGTACGACGAGGCCATCGACCAGGCCGTCGCGCGGCGTGTTCCGGAAGTATTGGAGCTCCTTCGGCAGCTTATCGCCTGCCCCAGCCCCTCGCTCGCCGAGGGGCGCCACGACCGGCCGGAGACCGCCGTGGGCACGATGGCCTCGGCGCTGGCGCGGCTCGGCCTGCCGGTGACAGCGCTGCCGACGGGTTCGGAGAGCGAGACGCTGATCGCCCGCTGGGGCACTCCTGACCCGTCCGGCCCGGCCATGATCCTCGACGCGCACCTCGACACCGTGCCGCCGGGCGACCCTGGTGCCTGGCTCGGGCTCGACCCGCTGGCGGCACATGAGGGCCTGGCGACCTACCTCGGCGACGGGCGGATCTGGCTCCGCTTTCCCCAGGCCGGGGTCGAAGTCGAGCGGAGACTACGCCCCCGAATGGCCCGGGTCTGGGAAGCTCGTGGCGGAGGGGAGCGCGCGGTGATCGCCGGGCGGGGCGCCTTCGACAACAAGGGCCCGGCGGCCACGCTCTGGCTCACGTTAGCCGCGTTGTGCGAGTGCTTCGGCGCACGCGGTCTGGAGCGCGGGCAGGTGCTCGCCGTCTTTAGTACCGACGAGGAGCAAGGAGAGCGCGGCATCCGGGTGGCGCTCTCCTGGCTGGCCCGGCAAGGCTACCTCGATCGGCCCTTGGCTGTCGACGGCTACCTTCAGGGCCTGGCGGCGATCGTTCTCGAGGGTTCCTACAGCTACCTGCCGGTGGCTGGTCACCGCGGCAGCGCGCTCCTGGCAGTGCGCACGCACGGGCGAGCCGCGCACGCCGCGACGCCGGAGCTGGGCGACAACGCCGTGCTGCGGATGGCTCAGCTGCTGGCCCGGCTCGAGGCCGACTGGCCGGCCTTTCGGGCGCGTTGTCTCGATCCTCTCCTCCCTGACAAGCTGCTCGAGCCAGCGACGGTCGCGCTGGGTACCACGATCGCTGGCGGAGGCGTGGTGCGCGTGGATACCGGGCCTGAGGGCCCGCTGGTGGAGCGTGCCGGGACGAACGTCGTCCCCGACTGGTGCGAGGCGACGCTCGACCTGCGCTACCCGCGCGGGATGGGTACCCCTGAGGCGCTCGTAGAGGCGATCACCCGCGCCGTTGCGGAGTGGGTGCAGGAGCACGAGCCGGTAGCCACGGTACGGCTTCTCCGCTGGTCGCCGCCCGCGGTGTTGGGCGAGACTGTCGAGGCTGTGCTCGTCGACCCGCTGGTCCAGGCGGTCACCAGCGTGCGAGAGGCTGTGCTGGGCCTGCCGGGCTACCCGGAGATCGCGCCCGGTGGCACGAACGGCACGGTGCTGTTGAACGAGGGGCAGATCCGCACGCTGATCGAGTGCGGGCCCGGCGGCGGGCTGTCGCACGAGCCCTTCGAGTTCGTCGACCGCGACGACCTGGTCGACGGTGCGCGCATCCTGGCCCGCGCGACCCTCGCGATCCTGGACGCTCTCGCCCGCCGCTAGCGATGCTCAAGGGCGATGCAATCCAGAAATGGGTCTTGCAAAAATCATATCCTCATGATAATAGGAGATAAGGCGAAGGAGGTACGGGTGCTCAGCCAGACATCGCGCTATGCACTGCACGCGCTGATCGTGATCGCCCGCTCGGGTGGCCAGGCGAACGTCCGCCAGATCGCCGCGGAGGCCACGATCCCTACGAACTACCTCGGCAAGATCCTGCACGTCCTTGGCCGGCGCGGCCTGCTGCGCTCCTCGCGCGGTGCCGGTGGCGGCTTCCAGCTCGCGCGACGGCCGGAGGAGATCCAACTGCTCGAGGTCATCGAGTCCTTCGAAGATCCTCAGTACTTCGCCCGTTGCCTGCTGGGCAGCGAGCGCTGCCCAGAAGGTCGGCCCTGCGTGGCGCACGGGCTGTGGGTGCCGATCGTCGAGCAGACCCGCCGCTTCTTCGAGACTACTACCCTGGCCGATCTCCTCGCTGAGGGGCAGTCGCTGGCGGCTCTCGCCGGGCCGGCACACCTGCCTGAGCGGACCTGAGTTGTCGATGGATGGTTCGGTACCGTAGGCCAAGCGGAAGGAGCACAAGCCAATGCCGCTCACCACTGAGATGATTCGTCGCCACCATCGCGAGCTCTATGCCGAGCTCGAAGCCCTCATACCGGAGGAGCAGCCGGAGGCCGAGTCTACGATCGACCCAAGCGCCGTCGTGCACTTCTTGCGCGAGGAGCTGCTGCCGCACGCAGTCGAGGAGGAGCGCGAAGTGTACGACGTGATCGATGCCCTCTCCGGCGCTCCCTTCCGCGTAACCGAGCCGATGCGCCTGGATCACGTCGCGATCGGCGCGGGAGTCGAGCGGCTAGCCTCACTCATCCAGGCCATGGAGTCTGCCGGCGAAGGCGAGCGTGCGTCGCTGTCCCGGCGGTTCTGGCGAGAAGCGGACCGGCTGGGCACGGTCATCCGGCTCCACTTCGAGAAGGAAGAGCGGGCGTACCTACCGCTCCTCGAGCAGCGGGAAGGTGCTGAGCCGGCCGATGTCGAGGTGCTGGACGTGCGCGAGGTGCCGCCGGCCCGAAGGCACGACCTCATCTTCGAGACATTCGCCCGCCTGCAGCCGGGCCAGTCGTTCATCCTGGTGAACGACCATGCTCCACGCCCGCTCTACTACCAGTTTCAGGCCGAGCATGCTGGCGAGTTCACCTGGGAGTACCTGGAAGAGGGCCCGGCCGTCTGGCGGGTGCGGATCGGGCGATCCTGAAGCAGGGCGTTCCCGGGATGGGCGCTCCTGGTACGGGGAGTCGCATACCGGCGGGGATCTCGCTCGGCCGCGCTGCTACCGCTCGCCTTCGGCTTCGCCGCGTGCTCCTGGGAACCGGCGCCATTGGGCTGGCGGCGGGCGTCTGGGCAGGGCTCGTGCGGATGGGGTGGGTGCTGCCGGGCGGGAGTTCGGGCCTGGCCGCCGGGCATGGGCCACTACTGGTGGTCGGGTTTTTTGCCACTCTGATCGGTCTTGAGCGTGCCGTGGCGCTCGGCCGGGGCTGGGCCTTTGCTGGCCCGTCCGCAGCGGCGCTGAGCGCCGTCGCTCTTCTCGCCGGTTTGCCCACGCTGGTGGTGCGGGCGAGCGCCACGCTGGCGGTCGCTGGCGTGGCGCTCGTCTTCGCCTACCTGGCCTGGCGGGGACGCGCGCTGCACCTGAGCGTGATGCTCGCCGGTACGCTGGCCTGGGTTTGGGGGAACCTCGGCTGGCTAGCGGGTTGGCCACTCAGGGAAGTGGTTCCTGCCTGGCTCGCTGGCTTCGTCCTGGTAATTGCTGGCGAGCGCCTGGAGTTGGGTCGCTTCGTCGCTCGGGGAGGCCTGATGCGGTGGCACTTCCTGGCCGCCGCAGGTGCCGTGCTGCTCGGCGCTGCTCTCTGGCCGGCCTGGCCGCAGCTCTGTGCGAGGCTCATGGGCCTCGGCCTGCTAGGCCTCGCTGCCTGGCTGCTGCGCTACGACATCGCGCGCCGTGGCCTGCGTCATCCAGGGTTCCATCGCTACAGCGCCGTCTGCTTGCTTGCCGGCTATGCCTGGCTCGGGTTCGGCGGGCTGCTCTACCTGGTGTGGGGGCCACAGGCCGGCGGGATGCGGTACGATGCCCAGATCCATGCCGTGACTCTGGGCTTCGTCTTCTCGATGGTCTTCGCCCACGCGCCGATCATCTTCCCGGCGGTCACTGGCCTGCGCTACCGCTACCTGCCGCTCTCCTACGCTCCTCTGCTCCTGCTTACCGTCTCGCACTTGTTGCGCCTGGCTGGGGATATCGCGGCAATAACCGAGCTCCGGCGCTGGGGCGGGCTGGGAAACGGCCTGGCGTTGCTGCTCTTCCTGCTCGCTACCGCAGCCAGCGTCCGCGCCGCTCGAACCGCGCTCCGGCCAGAGTGAGGCGCAGCGCGCATTCGGGTGCTTCTAAGCGTCTCTCCTCACGTGCCCCGCTTCGCCTGCTGTGAGGCCAAATCGGCAATCTCTTGACAGGGCGCGGGCGTTATCATTAAAGGAGTCTACAGGGCTGTGCATTGCGCGTGAGGAGGGGCATAGCTATGGGCGAGCGAGTTATGATGTCATCTGGTGACCGGCTGCCTTCGCTGCGGATGACGAGGCGGGCAGTGCTACGTCGCGGCGTCGCAGCCGGTCTCTCGCTGGCAGGGCTCTCGCAGCTCCTGGTGGCCTGCCGCAGGGCGGAGGAGGCGACACCGCAACCCACCCAGCCTGCTGCCGGAGCGACGCCTGCGCCCGTCAAGAAGGTGCTGATCCCGATCGTCAACAAGGAGATGACGCGCGACGACATTGTCGCGGCGATCAAACAGGAGGGCCAGCTGGTCGTCGCCAACTGGACGTATACGGCCAACGATCAGATCGTGGCGCAGTTCCAGAAGTACGTGAAGGATACCTACGGTGTCGACATTAAGCTGATCTATGAGGGTACGCAGGCACCCAGCACGTATCTGACCAATCTCTACACCGCGCTGAAAGCCGGTAACCCTTCGCCCTACGACGTCATGGCGATCGAAGAGAACTACTGGGCGGAGGCGAAGCTGCAAGATCCGCCGGTGCTTGAAGAGTACTTGCCCTCACCATTGATCCCCAATGCTGAGCGGGTCGACGAGATGTTCCGCCGCTTCCCGACCGCAATCGGTTTTCAGGCTTCGGCCACGCCTGGCATTGTCTACAACAAGGCCAAAGTGGGCTTCCTGAAAGACTGGAAGGACCTCGCCGATGAGCGGCTCAAGGGGAAGCTCACGCTGCCGCTCCCGGGCGACATCACGTGTGGAGGGTTCTTGCTCGGCCTGGCCGCATCGCTGGGTAAGGACTACAAGAACCCAGACCAGATGAAAGAAGTCATCGACTTCGCAGTCGACGAGATCGGCCCCAACGTGTTGAAGTACACGACCGACAGCGCCGAGATGCAGCAGCTTCTGCGCAGCGAGGCGGCGTGGGCGGTGGGGTTCTGGAACTCGCTGGCGCGGATGGAGTTCCTCTCTGGCTACGAGAACACCGTGTTCATGATCGCTGAGTCGGGGCAGTACCTCGTCAATGGGTACCTCTGGATCCCCAAGAAGGCGCCGCACCCGATCCTGGCGCAGATCTTCTGCGACTGGCGCCTGAGCGACAGCGCACAGTTCCCCAACGACTGGGGTATCGAGAAGGGGCCGTGGGCTGAGCTGCAGGAGGGCCTGCTCGGCCCGTCCTATGAGAAGGACATCCCGGACTGGTTCAAGGATCAGTACTTTACCTACTACCCGACGCTCGATCAGCTCCGCTCGCAGTACAAGAGCGTCGACTGGGACTACTATGCCCAGCACAGCAAGGAGTGGTTATCCCCGCGCTGTAGTCTGATGGCCGCGTCCCACTCGATGCTGAACCGGTGCTTGCGGCCGTACCGCTGGCCGTGCTCGGGGTCGTACCGGACCACCCCCCGCAGCTGCAACAGCTGGAACAGTTCCCGGCGCTCCTGGGGCGTCGCGGCCTCCAGGCCGGTCGTGACCTCATCGACGAAGGCGAGCACGTCCTGGGCCGCCGCCGCGGTCAGCCCGTCGGGAGGGGCCAGCGCCTCCAGTTCGGCCGTGAGCCGGCCGATGGTCTGCTCGATCTGGCTCGCGAGGGTGCGGAGTGCGCGCTCGGCTTCGCTCCCCGGCTCGGCGTCGAGCCGCTCCGCGATGACCCGCTCGAGCCGGCTGCGCTGTCGGGCGATCTCCCGCGCGATCGCCTCCCGCCGCTCGGCGACCTGGCGTGCCTGCTCGTGGGTGCGCTCGGTCACCGCGGCGAGCGCGGCCGCCAGGTACTCGCGGTCAAGCAGCGTCGCGCTGACGAGCGCCCACGCCGTGGCCTCCACCTCGCCCGCGTGCACCGGGGGGAGGGGGCACCAGGGCTTGCCCTGCCGCCGGGCTGCACTGGGGAAGTGCCGAAGACAGGTGTAGTACCGGACACCGTTGTTCTCGGTACAGGCGAGCTGGCCGCCACAGTGCGCGCAGGTCAAGCGTCCCTGGAGCAGATAGGGGGCGTCGGCGCCGCCCGCGGGGCGGCGCTGGTGGCGCCGGTGAGCGAGCTGCTCCTGGACGCGGCGCCACTGGGCCTCGCTGATGAGCGGCGGCACGGGGATGGTGACCCAGCTCTCAGGGTCGCGCGGCCGGATGCGGCGCCCGTAGGTGTAGCGGCCGGTGTAGACCGGGTTCTTGGCGATGGCCAGGACGGCGGCGTTCGACCAGCGGCCGCCACAGGTCGTGGGCACGCCGCGGGCCTCGAACAGGCGCGCGACGGCTTCGGTCGGCTGGGTCTCGAGGAGCGTGAAGAGCTCCTGCGCGTACGGCGCAGTCTCCGGGTCGGGTTCGAGCCCGCTCACCCGGCCGTGCTGGTCACGGGCCCAGCGGTAGCCGAACGGTGGCTTCCCGCCGCCAGGGACGGCACCGTTGCGCGCCTTTTGGCGCTTCCCGAGCGCCGTGCGCAGCGCGATCTTTTCTCGTTCGTACTCGGCGATCGAGAAGAGCTGGTGCTTGAGGAGCCGCCCTTCCGGCGTGTCGTCCACCGGCATCCGCACATAGTGGACCCGCACGCCGTAGGTCCGGAGTTGCTCCTCGAGCACGAGCGCCTTGGTGAGCGAGCGAGCGAACCGGTCGAGGTCCCAGACTAAGAGCACCCGGAAGCGGCGCTGGCGGGCGGCCTCGAGCATGGCCTGCAGGCCGGGCAAGTCCCAGAGTGCCCCGCTGTCGGTGTCGCGGAAGCGCAGGTCGTCAGGCAAGAGCCAGCCGTGCTGCGCGGCGTAGGCCTCGAGGGACTCGGCTTGGGCGAAGAGCGAGAAGCCCCGCTCGGCCTGGTGGTTGGTGCTCACGCGCTCGTAGGTGGCGCAGACAAGCGACTCTGGTGGTAAACTTCCCATTGCGATGGACTCCTTTCCCCGAACGCCCCGCGCTGGTGCGCACGACGGCGCGGGGCGTCTGTGTGTCAGCGCGACGGAGGAAGAGCCGTCACCTCAGCGGTCGCTCCCCACGGCGTCACCGTCCAGCCCCATGAGGCGGCGGTACTCGGCGATCTGCAGCGGTGCGATGCCGAGCGCGTCGGCAAGCTTTCGGTAGACCCGTGGCTGGCTCAGGGTCTCGCCGCGTTCGATCCGCAAGATCGTCGCATGGCTGACCCCGGCCTGCCGAGCCAGTTCCTTCAGGCCAAGCGCTCGCTCCGCTCTCCAGCGCCGTAGCGGCTGTACCTCGCCGGTCACCCTCGCCTCCAATCCCAACCGCCCCGATCTTCTCCACCATTATACCCGCCTATCCCCTCTTGACACGGATGGTACTATATGGTATCCTAGAGGTGAAGTAAGGACGATATCGGTCGAGAAGGGAGACGGGCGATGATGACGGCGGCACAGGCGAAGGCGATCGCGGCGCGCTACCAGAAGGCGGTCGAGCTGGTGGAGGCTGGCCGGGTCTACCGCCTCTACGGTGAGGAGGACCGCTACGTGGTGGTGAACGGCAACGGCCAGGCGTACCTGGTGGACCTCATCAACGGCGAGTGCACCTGCCCCGACGCTCAGTACCGCGCGAGCCGCCTGGACATCCTCTGCAAGCACGCGCTGGCCGCGGCGATCGTCCACGAGCAGCAGGCGCCGAAGGGGGCTGGGGGCAATCCCCAGCCCCAGGTCATCAACCCCGACGCGGCGTGCCAGCGCTGCGGGATGACCGTCGAGACCGACCAGCTCTACTGCGAGCCCTGCCAGCGCCTGGTCGAGCAAGGGCTGGCGGAGACGCTGTGCCGCTACCACAACTGCCAGCGGGTGGCGACGCGCGGCGCCTACTGTGCGGTGCATGCCCCGGCCGAGCCGGAGCCGGACGACGACGAGGCGGCGGCCCTGGCGGGCGGCGCCGAGGCCTCGGCCGAGTCGCCCGGCCGTGCTGCCTACCGGCGGCTCTTCGGCGAGGAGCGTCCCTGGTGACCGTCCCCAGCGGCCACTGGTGGCGCCTGGCCACCGGTGGCGTCGACTGCGCCCCCTGGCGCAGGGAGACTGGACGGAGAAAGGAGCCCACCATGCAGCGGCAGACGGTGCACGTGCTCGCAGTCGAGCAGCGCCAGAGCCAGAGCGGCAAGACCTTCTGGCGGGTGCGCACGGACAGCGGCGTGTACTTCACCTGGGAGAAGGCGGTGGCCGACCAGCTCCAGCCCGGCACCACCGCCGTGGTCTCGATCAACGGCAGTGCGGACTACCCGAAGATCGTGGCCGTGCACGAGGCGCCGGAGCCACCGGAGCCCGCCAGCGAGGGCTCGCCCAGCCCGACCCCGGCAGGCGCGCGCGAACGTCGCATGCTGCGGATGTCAGCACTGCGGGCCGCCGCCGAGGTCCTCCACGGCTCCGGCCTGCCAGCAGATCAGGTCGTGATGTATGCCGATGAGCTGCTCCGGTGGCTCGAGGCCTAGCCGGTGTGCGGAGCGGAGCGTTGGGATGGCACGCGCGCCGCCTGCTGCCACAACTGTTGCATCCGTCGCACCGCGAGTGACCGCGAGCGAGGATGGCCTAATGCTCCTACCCCAGCACGGCCAGCGCTCGGCCGCTCCGCCATTTTGTTTTCCACACAAAATGGCCCGCCTCGCTTATTACGGCACACATGTGACAGCCCCCAGACCAGTTGACAAAGTCGCACCATGCTACCAGACAGAAGATCGCACGCTGGAATACCAAATTTTTAGTTTTCCCTCTGCGGGCGCAGTCCGGCCGTCCACTTCCTTGGCGGCCTGCTGTCCGGCGGCGGGAACCTTCTCCGCCTGCTTCCAGGTGGTGCTTGTCCCGCAGCCATCATGGGGAGCGGACGTCCTGATCCTGTGGCCTGGCCACCAGGCTACACAAGAGGGCCACAAGGGGGCCACAACGGGGCTGCAGCCGGCTGTCGCCGGGTCGAGCCGTGCCAGGCCGAGGCGGTGCGCCCACTCCGTGGTGCGGATGGTCGTGGTCGTCATCGACGCCCCCTTCCTTTACAACGAAGCCGCGTGGCGTGGTCTTTCTCCTGGAGCACCCGGCTACGACACCCAGAACCACCCACAACGCGGGCAGAGCGCGAGGTGTGGGCCATA
>CALKCJ010000033.1 GCA_938082375.1 uncultured Thermomicrobiaceae bacterium | reverse complement strand
CGTACCGCCGCGGTGTACAGCTCGCGCCAGCGGCCGCAGGCCTTGTCCAGCGCACTTGGCGCGTGGGCGACGACCCGGCGCAGCCAGTCCTCAGTCAGCCAAGCCAGGTCGACCGACCCGGTCAGCGAGCCGAGCACCTGCTGGAACGCCCGCACCACGCGCTCCTGCCGCTCCGGCGAGAGCTCGATCTGGGCGCGCTTCTCCGGCAGGAGCGGGTACGCGGGGTCGTCGAGGTCGAGCAGCTCCGTCATCGAGCGGCCGAGCGAGACGCCGGTCTCGGCGAGCCAGACCGAGTGGAGGTGCGCCTCCAGCAGCCGCCGGTTGGTCAGGTCGATGCGGGCCGGCGCCACCGCGCCAGCGATCATCAGCTCGCGGCGGCGGAAGAAGTACTGGTCGTGGGCGTTCCCGTGGGTGCAGAAGGTCAGCACCAGCGCCGGCCGCCCACCGCGGCCGGCCCGGCCGCTCCGCTGGGCATAGTTGGCCGGTGTGGGCGGCACGTTGCGCATGTGCACGACAATGAGATCGGCGATATCGATCCCCAGTTCCATCGTCGGCGAGCAGAAGAGAGCTGGCAGCTCGCCGGCCTGGAAGCGCCGCTCGCGGTCGATGCGGTCTTCGCGCGGCACCTGTCCGGTGTGCTCGCGAGCGGTGATGCCGGCGAGGTCGCGGGCGCGCGCCTGGTAGAGCCGGGCGAAGTAGCGGTTCGGCTCGGCGCGCTGGTGCTCGACCTTCTTCAGGTAGAGGGCGCGGGCGCGCACCGGGTCGGGGCCGGGCGCACGCCCGTCGCCGGGGAGCCAGCGCAGCGTGGCGGCCCGGAGCTGGACGCCGAACGGCTCCCCGCCGCGTGCCAGCGTGACCAGCAGGTGGCCGCGCAGCCGCTCGACGATACCCCGTACCAGCTCCTCGACCTCATCGCCGGTCAGGTCAGCCCGGATGCCCCAGGTGCGCCGCGAGCGCAGGTAGCGGCCCAGCGCGGAGCGGGCGCTCAGGGCGACGGTATTGACGCCCTCCGGTGGCACCGCGTCGGGGAGCACGCCCACCGCGGCGGTGGGAAGCCACTCCGACTCGTCGAGCGCCCAAGGATCGCGCAGCCACTGGAGGGTCAGGCGCCGCAGCTCGTCGATCCGTTCCTGGCGGAGGCAGTCGGCGTCGATGACCAGGTTGACGCGGAGGTGGTTCAGCATGGCCTGGAGCACCTGGAAGCGCCGTTCCGGGCTGACCTCGCCGATGGCCGGCAGGCCGCGCCAGAGGTCGTCGTCGCGGGCCAGCTCTTCCAGCCCGGCGTAGCCGATGCGGAGCAGGCCGCACTGCTCCAGGTTGGGCTGGGCCACGCGCCAGGCCCGGCGCAGATCCTCGAACGCGCGGTACTCCAGCAGCCGCACCATCGCCTGCTTGGCGCTCTGGTAGCCTGGCCCGCGGGCAACTGCCTCGCGCATGAACTGCTCGGGCGAGAGGTCGAGCGCGCGGAAGACCGCCTCCCCCAGCCGCTCGTAGGCCAGCTCGCCGTCGGTCGCCAGCGCCTGCACGATGGCGCCGCGCAGCAGCGCCATCTGCACGAAGTCGTTGAGGTGCCCGGCCTGGAGCGAGGCGTCCTGCCGGTTATCGGTGAAGCTGAGCACCTTGGCCGAGGAGGGCTCGACCGCGCTACGGCGCAGCTCGGTCACCGCCGCCAGCGTCACCGTCGTCGTGGCGGTGGAGCGGCCGACCTGGCTCAGCGTCGACAGCTTGGCGAAGTCGTTCCGCTCCCGCCGGTCGTAGGCGGCTCGGCAGCGCAGGCAGAGCAGGAACGGCGCCGGCTGGAACCAGACCGGCAGCGCGCCCTCAACCTCGTCCGTCGCCAGGCGGCCGTCCGGCCAGGCCCAGAACTGCCGCGGCTGGTGCGCCGCGTACTCCCGGCGCACCCGCGGGCCGGTCGCTCGCCACTCGAGCCACGAGTCGGGCAGTCCCTCGTCGCTCGACCAGAGGGTGCCGTCCTCGACCGCGAGGTAGCCCGGCTGGCCGAGCTGGTCGCTGGCGAAGACAGAGAAGGGGGAGCGAGGCGCGGCCGCGAGCAGGCC
Organism: uncultured Thermomicrobiaceae bacterium; assembly: GCA_938082375.1. GTDB lineage: Bacteria > Chloroflexota > Chloroflexia > Thermomicrobiales > Thermomicrobiaceae > Thermalbibacter. Next base: position 6,790 of record CALKCJ010000033.1, on the reverse strand, counting down.
GCCGTCTTCCAGCACCTCGACCAGGTAGTACTCTTGCCCGCACTCCCGGCAGAAGGCCAGCGGGTAGTACAGCTTCTCCTCGCCGCCGTCGGCCCGCTGGGCCACGACCTGGCCCTCGGTGGTGAGCGCGCGCTGCTCGGGTGGCTCGAGGGTGGCGAAGACGCTGCCGCCGGAGGAGAGGAACTGGTGGAGCCGGAACGCCAGTACCGGCTCGCCGGTAGGGGTACGAGCCGCGCTGCCCGCCACGAGCAACGCCGCCAGCCGCTCCCGGCAGAGCTGCTCGCCGAGCCCGCTCGCCTCGACCAGGCGCCGCAGCCCCTCCTGGAACGTGACCGGATCCCGGCGCACCAGGTGGCCCGCTCGCTCTTCCAGTCCGAACGTCTCCTCCACCCAGGCGGCGAGCGGGTGAGCCGCGACAGCCTCGGGGGCCGGCTCCGGCGGCTCGGCCAGGACGGCCGCGCGCAGCTCGTCGGCGGTGCGCGGCGCCGGCCGGGTAGCGACGCGTCGCAGCGTCTCCTCCACCACGTTCGCTTCCGGGACCGGCACGCCGAAGACTGTGGAGCCGACCTGGGCGATGGCCTGGCGGCGCTCCTGGCGGTCGCCCCCGGTGGCGATGGTGGCGCTGGTGCCGATGAGCTGCACCGCGCCGCCGGCCCGCTGGCGCACGCGGCGGGCGAGCATGGCCACGTCGGCCCCCTGCCGGCCGCCGTAGACGTGCAGCTCGTCGAATACCAGGAATCGGAGGTAGCGGGTAGCCTGCTCGAGCAGCGGCCGCTCCCAGGGGCGGATCATCAGGTACTCGAGCATCACGTAGTTGGTGAGCAGGATGTGCGGCGGGTCGTCGAGAATACGTTGCCGCTCCTCCGCCGTCGTCTGGCCGGTGTAGGAGGCGAAGCGGAGCGGGGCATCAGGCCAGTGGCGGTCGCGGAAGGCCTCGAGCGCGCGGATCTGGCTGTTGATGAGCGCGTTCATCGGGTAGACGATGACGGCGCGCACCGTGTGGCGTTCGGGGTGGTCACGAAAGACGGCGTCGGCGATCGGCACCAGGTAGGTCAGGCTCTTGCCGGAGCCGGTGCCGGTACTGACGATGTAGGGCTCGCCGCGGCGGGCGATCTCGAGCGCCTCGGCCTGGTGGCGGTAGAGGCGGATGTCTGGCCCGAAAAAGCGCGCTGTCTCCGACGCCAGCGCGCCTGAGGCGGCGAGCTCGCCCAGGGTGGGCCCGTGCGCGAAGGCGGGGTTGAGCTGGAGCGTGGCGTCGGGCCAGAGGTCGCCGCTCGCCAGGCGCTGCTCGACGAAGCGGGCCAGCCGCTCGTCGAGGATGCTGACGAAGCTCTGGAAGTAGTCGCGGTACTCCCCGACCACACGCTCCCGCAACGCGAAGACGTCCACGGCTCAGCTCCCTCACTCCTCGGTCACTCGACTGCCTCGCGCTGACACGTCCGCTCTCCCGGTGCCAGGTAGTCCGCCGGGCGGAGCACCCGCAGGCCAGCGACCCTCCGGCCGAAGAGGTGGCCGAAGTGCTGGCGGTCGCCGGTCACGAGGTGCGTGCACCCCGCCGCCACCGCGGCGCGTAGGATCGGGAGGTCATTCTCGGGTAGCCCCGACGCCATAGTCTCCGGGTGCGCGGCGGGATCCGCGAGCCTATCGGAGATGCGCACGGTCGCGAGCAGCTCGTCCAGGCCTGCCCGCTGCTCCGGAGTGCTGAGGTTCCGCCTGGCCTCCTCCACAGCGTACGATGACGCCACGAGCTCCACCTCCGGAAGTCCCCACAGCCTGCGCACCCCGGCGTCCTTGCGGTAGGCCGCCGAGAAGAGCACGTTGGCGTCCAGGAACAGCCGATCCACGTCAGCGGCGCGCGGGCGGCTCGACGCCCAGGGCGTCGGGATCGAGCCCGAGCTCGTCCCGCACCACCTTGGCGGCCCGCGCGTAGTCCTCGGCATCGGTCGCGTTCTCGAGGAGGACGCGCGCCTTGCGCTCCGACGTGTAGACCTCCAGCGGCACGACCACCGCTGGGCGGATCAGGATACCCTCGTCGGTGGCCTCGACCACCACCAGCGAGCCCTCCTCGATCCCGAAGCGCCGGCGCAGGGCGGCCGGGATCACCACCGTGCCGCGCTTGCCGACCTTGCTCGTCTCCATGCGCGCGTCCTCTCGTCCACTGTCTGAATATCGGGCATTCGGGCACCGAGGTCAGTGTAGCACAGTGCATCGGTGTGACCCTACTTCGGCGCCGTTACAGTCGTTGCTCCCGGCCTGGCCGGCCCAAGCCCTGCGCTTGCCGCCAAGCTACGACACGATCTCGTCGAGGGCGGCCTGGATCGTCTCGATGACCCCGGGCCGCGCCAACACCGGGTCGATGCGGATGCTGGGGAACTTCTTGTACCTAGCCCGCTCCAGCGCAGGGAGGAGGTTCTGGAACTCCGGGATGGCACTCAGCCGCTGGGCGAACCGTCGCAGGACATCGGCTGGCACCCTCGCGTCGGCCATGAAGCCGAAGTTGACCGTGAGCAGTCCCTTGCTCCCAGGCCAGGCGTAGAGGCCGAGCACGCTCGGCTTCGTCCCGGCGACGTCGAACCGGAAGTTCACCGACGCGGAGGCACCTCTGCCCCATCGGACATCGGAGGCCCACTCACTAAGGGAGTTGATTAACTCCTTCGCTGCCGCCACGCTCTTGGTTGAACAGAGCTTCGCCAGCTCACGGAAGAAGTACGCCTGGTCGATCGGCGGCAGAAAGACGTTCGGAACGATTCTCACGTTCTTATCCTTGCCGCTGATATCCCTAAATTGCACGGCGATGAGCTGGCGGTTACCCAACTGTGACTGAACAGCGAGCACATTTCGTTCCAGCTCCCTGGGTATCGAGTCGACAGCGATGATGAGCCGGAAACGGCCTGCTTGCAGATTGGCTGCTACGCGCTGGCGGAAACGGTCTACATCCCACTGCCCCAGTACGACCGCGGCGACACGCTCCGCAAGCGAGCTACCAGCCCGCAGCCTGAACCGATGGTCGAACTCCTGGTAGCTCATCCCGGTCAACCCATCGGCATAGAACAAGATCTGATCGATCACCTTCGAGTGGATCTGTGGGTTCCTCTCTCGCTTGCACTCGACGATGGTGATGTTGCCGTTCAGGTCGACGCCGATGAAGTCGGCGGAGTGGTCTGGTGGAACCCAGTACTCCCTGACGACCTCCATCGGCACGTCCTCCCACCAGGGCAGCAACTCTCCGAGTAACCTCTGCAAGGTTTTCTCGTCGGGGTACGGTGTCTTCTTCAGCTGACCCTGCGGTTCACTGCGTCTCTGCTTGGAAAACATCTGCCTGTCCTCCCTTCCCCCTCGGCGCCCGGCCCGCGCGCGTGGTCAGACGTCGGCCGGCTCGAGCGCGAGGATCTCGCGCCGCACGTACTCCTGGAACTCCTCCACCGACGTGAAGCAGCGGTACCCGGCCCGGTTCGCCGCCTCGATCGTCTCTACCGGCTCGTCCAGCAGCAGCGCGACCGGCTGGCTCAGCCCCTCCTGCAGCCCTGCCGGCCAGGCCAGGTCGAGGATGGCCAGCGGCTCACCGGTCTCGGGGTCGGCCAGCTCGTAGAGCAGCTCGCCCTCCGGCAGGCCCTGGGCGCACACCCACTCGGCGCAGTCCAGGAGCGCGCGCTCTTCCTCCTCGCCATCCACGCTCCCGGGCACCACGGCCACCGCGCGCTCCAGCGCCGGCGTCCCGACCGGCTCCGCCGGCACCCCGCCGCGCAGCAGCCCGGCGAGGAACTCGTTCGCCGCCTGGGCCAGCAGCTCGCGCCGCGCAGCCAGGAAGTCGCGGTACCGCTCGACCCGCCACAGCTCCCGCTCCATCGGCACCCACTGCGACTCGAGCGCGCCCGGGAACCGGCGGGCGACCTCTTCCAGGTACTCCTCCGGCGGCCGGGTGCCCAGCCGGAGGTTGCAGTCCTGGGTGAGGAAGGCGTAGTTGGCGATGGCGTTGGCTTCGCTCTGGCTGTAGCCGCGCTCGTACAGCAGCTTCTTGGGGAAGATGTGGTGCACCTGCAGGCCGCTCAGCTTGCCAAGCAGCGTGTACGAGAGCGCGAGCCCGCTGCACCAGTCCCGCGCCTGGCCAGCCCGTGCCATCGCGTAGAGCAGCGGGTAGAGGCGCGCGCCCAGGCTGTAGCCGCGGAAGTCGTCCGGCCGGAGCCGGAGATCCCCGTACTCGCGCTCGAGCTGGGCCACGAGCGGGTCGACGGCGCCACTGCCCTGCTCCAGGATCTGCAAGTCCCGGGCGAGCGTGGTCTCGGTGGAGCCGGCGTAACGCCCGCGCAGGCCGGCCTGGAGGTACCAGTAGAGCAGCTTGCCCTGCTCGTGGTGGTCGGGCAGGTGGCCGTCGCGCAACGCCAGGTAGCGCGCAAGCACGGCGAGCGCGTAGTGGCTCGGCAGCACGCGGTCGTGGTCGACCCCGAGCCGGGAGGAGAGCAGGTTGAGCAGGGCGTCGACCGCCCGCTCGGTGCGGACGATCCCCTCCGGCACCTCGTCGAGCTTCTCCTCGACCAGCCGGTCGAACTTCGCCGCTCCGGCGACGACCGCGTTGACGCAGCGCGCGAACCACTCGAGGCGGAAGGAGAAGCCGGCGCGGCGCCACTTCTCCAGCCGCTCGCGCATCTGCTGCCGCGCCTCCGGCCAGGCGGCGCAGACCCTGGCCAGGGCCAGGTCGGCGGCCGTGAGCTTGGTGCCGCCGCTGTTGAGCCGGTTGAAGATCTCGACCACCACCTCCACCGTCTTGTCCTCGCCGGTCACCTCCTCGATATGCAGGTCGATGTCCTTGATGCCCAGGAGCCGCGTCAGGCGCTGGACGTACTGGTTGAGGCGGGGCTGAAACTCGGGCACGCTCGTCAAGCGCACGATGACGTCCCCGACGTCGCGCTGCATCAGCTCGGTCACGCTGACCCAGAGCGGGTTGTCCCTCATCTTGAGCGGCGCGTAGAACTCGAAGGTCTCGTCTTCCAGGTCGAAGTAGAGCCCGGTGAACGCCTTCGGGTCGCCCTCGAAGAACCTGGGCGGCCGGCCCCGGACGATGCCGTAGAGCGTGGTGATCCGCTGCTGGCCGTCGAGCAGGAGGTGCACCGTCTCGTGGCCGTCCTGGCCAGCGCCGCGCTCCCGGGCGTTGCCCCGCCGGGTGACCCAGACCAGCAGCGTGCCGACCGGGTAGCGACGGTAGAGGGAGTGCACGAAGGCGCGCACCTGGTCGCGGTTCCAGACGTAGCCGCGCTGGAACTCCGGCAGCGCGATGGCGCCGAGGTCGATCTGGTCGAGGATCGTGCTGACCTTCACCCGCGTACCTCCGTCAGTCGTCTCGCCCGGTCGCCTCCCGCACCAGGCCCGGCTCCCGCTGCGGCGCGTGGGCGGCGCGGGGATCGGCCGGCGGCGGGTCGAGCGGGGTGCGGTGGGGGAGGCCGCTCTGCATGGCACGCTCGAGCGCGTCGTAGAGCTCCAGGATGACCCGCGCGGTGCGCTCCTCGCCGTAGCGGGCGCGGTCGCGCCGCTGGACGAGCGGGAAGGTGCCGAGGACGTAGGCGACGTCGTCGCGGGAGAGGCCGTAGAGGTGGAAGAAGGCGGCGTCCAGCTCGCAGCGGAGCAGCAAGCGGCGCTCCTCGTCCCAGCGGAAGGGCGGGCCGTGGTAGCCGAGGTCGCGGGCGAAGGGGGCGAGGTCGTAGGCGGTGTAGACGAGCTCGAGCGCTCGCGGGCGGAGCCACTCGGCCAGCGTCAGGCCTGGATGCCAGGGACAGGGCCGGGCATAGGCCGCGGGCGGCAGGACGGGGAGCTGCTTGAATACGTGGAACTTTAGATGTGTGCCGCCCACCTTCTGCCTGGCCACGTAATCGAGCGTACATGCGTTGAGGTTCGCGATGAGACATGGTGCGAGGTTGGCTGGAGCCCCCTCTGGAAACAACAGGAGAAACGTATCCCCCACCGCCGCGCGGGGGACGACCGCCGCGATGACGGTGCGCTGGTCGGTGGAGCGTGCGATGTCCCGCCAGCCCAGCAGCCAGCCGCGCTCCCAGCGCCCGGCCAGCCGGGCCTCAACCTCGGCCTGGGCCACCCAGTAGCGCGGCAGCACCACCAGCGTGGGATCGGCCTTGGCCTGCTCAGTGAGCTCGACGGCATCGTCAGGCTTGTGGGGCCGCTTCGTCAGCCAGGGCGGGCCGCCCGGCCCCGGCGGGCCGTCCCAGCGGCCGGGGCCGCCGTAGCTGGCCCAGCGGTGGTCGAACTGGTGGGCCAGCTTGGCCTCGTAGAGCGGAAGGTAGCGCGAGGGGGCTGAGGCCCCCTGGTCGTGCTCCCCTCCCCCACTGGGAGAGGGGCCGGGGGTGAGGGTCTCGCCCCGCACGAAGATGTGGCCGACCAGGCGGTAGCCGGCGGCCTCGAGCTGCGCCCGGGTGCGGAAGAGGCCCGAGTCGCTAGTCATGTTGAAGAGCCCTTGGCGCAGCGTAATACCCCAGGGGTTCTCCTCGGGCTCGTCACGGATGAGCACCGGCACACGGCGGTGGATCGCGCGGGTCAGCTCGGCGTCGCGCCGGCTGCGGAAGACCGCGCAGGTGCGGCTGTTGGGGTTGATCAGGGCGAAGTCCTCCGGCTCCAGGCTGAAGGCCCGCTCGGGGTCGCGGAGCTCGCCGGCCCGGTGGAGGAAGAAGGCAAAGCGGGCCGGCTCGGGGTGGCCGCCGGCCGCCAGGGTCAGGAGACAGAACGTGTAGCTGCGGTGGACGCCGGGGAAGAGGCCCAGTCGGTTCTCGAAGTCGAACAGGCTGATGAG
>CALKCJ010000032.1 GCA_938082375.1 uncultured Thermomicrobiaceae bacterium | reverse complement strand
CTACATAAAGCTGCGCGGGACGAACAGGTGCTGGAAGGTGTCGTGCGCCATCTCCACGTGCTTGCGGCCGTCGCGCAGCGCGATCGCGACGTGCCCCGGCAGCAGCGCGTCGAACTCCAGCCCGGCCAGCTTGGCCACGCTCTCGGCCGATTTGGTGACGCTGCAGTCGTGGATGTTCTGCAGCACCACCCGGCCACCGTGGAAGACGGCGTCGGCGGCGAACAGATACGTCAGCGCACGGCCGCGAAGCAGGAACGACAGGTGGCCGTCGCAGTGCCCGGGCGTCTCGTAGACCTCGAGCTCCAGCGCACCGACGCACACCCGGTCGCCCTCGCGCAGCTCGCGGTCGACCCGGCAGGGTCGGAAGCGGTAGTCGGCGCGATAGAAGCCGGCGCGCTTGGCCACGTCGAGCGAGGTGGCGACCTCATCGCCGGCGCGCAGCGCCTCCGCCGCATCCCAGGCCGCATAGGTGATCAGGTCGAAGCGCTCCTGGAAGGCCGCCGCGCCACCAGCGTGATCGATGTGATAGTGCGTGAGCAGTAGGTGCCGCAGGCGCGAGGGATCGAGCCCTTCTTGGCGGATGTTCTCCATGATGCGGTCGAGCGAGTCGCCGTCGGCCATCCCGCAGTCGATCAACGCCAGCTCGTCCCCGCCGTCCACCAGATAGACATGGCAATCGGGATCGTTCGAGAGCCCGAAGGCGAACGTCGGGCCGCCGCCGACCAGGTAGACCTCCGGTGTCAGACGCATGGCATCCCTCCGGTGAATCCTATCCCGGTGCGCTTCCGGTTGACACAGCTTCAGCATAGCAGGAGATTCCGCCTTGTCGACGGGCGAAAGCAAGAGGAGCACGCCGTTGTTGGAGAGCGACGGCACCATCGAGGGCCGCTCCGTAGCCTGGCCCGGCGCAGCCTGGCCAGGAACCGGCGCGCCTCCAGCTACGACCGGAGTGGTGGGAATCAGGACTACATCTGGGTACAGCCGGGTGAGACGGCGATGCTGCTCGAGGCCGACGCTCCGGCTGCATCACCCATATCTGGATGACATCCGCCCGCCAAAAGTCGTACTACCTGCGCCGCTGCGTGCTCCGCATGTGGTGGGACGGTGAGCCACACCCGAGCGTCGAGGTGCCGCTCGGCGACTTCTTCGGCCTGGGCCACGCCGAGACACGCAACTTCGCCTGCCTGCCGCTCGCGATGACGCCGCAGGCCGGGCGCGGGATGACCTGCTACTTCCCGCTGACGTTCTCCAGCCGGGCCGTGTTGAGCCTGACCAGCGAGTGCGCCCGAGAGCCCGTGGCCTGTACTATGCCATCGACTACGAGAGCTACGCGCGGCTGGCAGATGAGCCAGGGCGCTTCCACGCGCAGTGGCGTCGGCAAAACCCCTGCGACGGGATCTCGCCGGCCGGCATGAGCCTCGAGGAGTACCGGTTCGGCGGCACGAACCGGAGTGGCGAGGGCGACGACGTGATCCTCGAAGCCGATGGCTGGGGGCACTACGTCGGCTGCCATCTCGACATCCAGAACCTGACTCGATACGCCAGCACCGCCTATTGGTACCAGGCAGAGCCGCACAAACCGTTTCCCCCATTGCCGCCGGTCGAGGCCCGCCTGCCCCGCCCGGACGAATGAGGATTGCCCGAAAGGGCGTGTTCCAAGGGAGCGTCCCTCCTCTCGCCGTGCCGGCCCGACACTGCCCGAGGGTGGCGCGAGGTTGCGCGTTGACAGCCGTTGCAGCACGCCGTAGCATGCCGACAGCACGGCATACATCACAGCTCGGCAGCGTGGGACGAAAGGAGCCCCTATGACCAGCCAAACTGTCCAGAAGGAAGAGTGGCGCGGCAAGATCGGGCGGATGACGCAGGAGGAGATGGAGGCGTTCCTGCGGGAGGGCATCGTCTGCCGGCTGGGCTGCCTGGATGAGGAGGGCTGGCCCTACGTGGTGCCGGTGTGGTTCCACTACGCCGACGGAGGCTTCTACATCATCCCACGGGAGCGCTCGCGGTGGGCCGCATACCTGGAGCGCGACGGTCGCTGCTTCCTCTCGATCGACGACCCGCGGCCGCCGCTGCGCAAAGTCCTGGTCCGCGGGCTGGCCGACGTCGTGGAGCGACCCAACGTCGGCGGCCGGTGGGTCGAGATCGCACGACAGATGTCCTACCGCTACCTGGGCGAGCACGGGCCTGACTACCTCGTACCGACCCTGAACGAGCCACGCTGGCTCTTCTTCGTCCGACCGCTCACGGTCACCACCTGGCAGGGAGTGGACTGGCACCACCGCTACAAGCACTACGAGTGGTGAGGCGAGGGCTCGGTCCCCACACAGGGGCCAGGGATTGAACTTAGCGATGACGAGGCCGGTGCCCTTCACGCTCGTCTTGTCGAGCCTGCCGACGTTGCGCGGCCTGAGGTATGGTCAAGGAACCCGGAGCGTCCTGCTCGTGCACGACGTCGGCGAAGACCTGGATGCCTGGGGAAGGTTGCCCGAAACGCTCGCGTTGGCAGGGTACTGTGTTCTGGCGGTCGATCTACCAGGACATGGACTGTCGGATGGCCCCTTCACCGGCGAGCTGCTCCCTGCAATTGTCGACAGCTTGCTGGATCACGCCGCCGCCCAAGGAACAACCAGTTGCCACCTGATCGCGGCCGGACCGGTAGCTGGTGCCGCGCTGGCTGCGCCCGGCAGTGCCAGGATCTCAACGGTGACCGGGCTGTCGCCCAGGCTCGCTGAGCGCTGGCGAGCGGCGCTGCGCGGCCACACCGCCCCGAAGCTGTTGCTGGCCTCTTCCCTCGATCAAGCTGATCTGGAATGCGCACAGCAGTTCTTCCGGCTTTGCCGGGGGCCGACGATCCTCAGCACACTGCCAGTGCCCGAGACCGGTAGCCGGCTCCTCGCCTCGGCCTGGGCCGATCACGCCGTCGAGCAGATCCTGCTCTTCCTGCGGCGCACCTCATGAGTGATTCTCCCGTTGCCGGCGCGCAGGCGGATCTCGATAATCGGCACTGAGAGGATCTGACAGGGATATGAAGGAGAGGGGCTGGCGATGGATCTGGGACTGCGCGGCAAGGTGGCACTGGTGCCGGCTGCGAGCCAGGGATTGGGCAGGGCGGTGGCACTGGCCTTCGCCCGCGAGGGCGCACGCCTCGCCATCTGCAGCCGGAGACTCGACGCCATCGAGGCCACCGCCGAGGAGGCCCGCTGGCTCGGCGCTGAGGTCCTCGCCCTGGCCGCCGATCTCACGCGAGCTGAGGACATCGCGAACCTGGTGCAGCGGACGGTTGAGCGCTTCAGTGGGGTGGACATCCTGGTCACCAACGCCGGTGGGCCGCCGGCCGGGCGGTTCGACGACTTCGACGACGCGGCCTGGCAGGCCGGCTACGAGCTGACCTTGCTCAGCGCGATTCGCCTGATCCGGGCTGCCTTGCCCTCGATGCGCCAGCGTGGCGGAGGCGTCATCATCACGATGACCTCTTCCTCGATCAAGCAGCCGATCCCGAACCTGATCCTCTCCAACGTCTTCCGGGCCGGCGTCGCGGCCCTGGCGAAGACGCTGGCGGACGAGCTGGCACCGGACAATATCCGCGTCAACAACGTGGTGCCAGGACGGATCGCCACCGAGCGGGTCGCCCAGCTCGACCAGGCCAACGCGGCACGGTTGGGGGTCGATGTCGAGACGGTGCGCCAAAGCATGCTGGCCCAGATCCCCCTCCGTCGCTACGGCGAGCCGGAGGAGTTCGCCGACGCGGTCGTCTTCCTGGCGTCCGAGCGCGCGAGCTACATCACCGGGGCGACGCTCCAGGTGGACGGCGGGATGATCCGCAGCCTGTGGTAGGGGGATTTGCGTTCTTCACCGAACGCTCCCACCCGTCACCGGAGCACACACCCTGAGTCGTGTAGTTACCATGCTGCTAATTGTGCGGGGGCGGATGACCATTTATCCCTACACCTATTTTAGACATTTTCACAAGCTATGGCCCATCCTACCCAGAGTGATATAGCTGATGAGTCTGTCATTCTGACTTGCAACCATTTTCGTTTATCTTCTGGCAAAAGTGCTGGTTGACTTCGTCTCCCGCAGCGCTATACTGCACGGAGCATGGTTCCCTATCGCTCAGCGAGACGCTCGCCCGCAGCGCTGCGGCCGGCAAGAGCGGCTCGGTACCCTACCGCCTCGGAGAGGAGAAGGCGATGTTCGGTACTGTCGCTCACGCGCGCATCAAGCCAGGGCACGCGCAAGCTGTCATGAGCCTCATGGAGGAATGGCGCCGGGAACGCAAGCCGAAGGTGAAAGGCGCGCTCGGAGGCTATCTACTGCGCTCAGAGAAGGATCCGAACCAGATGGTCATGGTCGCGGTCTTCCAGGATCGCGACAGCTACCATGCCAACGCCGCCGATCCGGAGCGGGATCGCTGGTACCGGCAGCTGCGCGAGCATCTGGCCGAGGATCCGGCCTGGGAAGACGGCGAAATCATCGCCCAAGCCTAGCCGTGCCTCGCCGCGCCAGGGCGAGCGCCTTAACCGCTCGACACCCCCGCGCTCGCTCCGGTGCGCTCCAAAGCCGGCTGCCCCGCTGCAGGCGGCACCCCGCCCGCTCAACGCAGTGCCTGCTCGAGCAGACGCCCGATCGCCCGAGCTGTTTCCGTTGGGAGATCGAGGCGGAAGCCCTCGGCGGTCAACAGGTAGCCGTTCTCGGTGTGGCCGCTGATGACCGGCTGCAACCGCCCGTCCTCGCTCACCCGCCAAAGGATGAAGCCTGCCTCGATCTTGCCGTGGTACGGGCGCACCTCGAGCCGGTACCCATCGGCGGCCACTTCGACCGGCCGCCACTGCCGGCGCATCATCAGCTTCACGAGCCGCTTGGCGAGTTTCACCCGAGCCTCCCGCGCTCAGCTCCTCCCTCATCCCTGAGTATGTTCGACTGGCCAGCCGCCGCGCAACCTGCCAACCGGCTGCCCTCTCCGCAGAACGTGCTGCCGGCTGGCCACAACCTGCCGGTCACTCCGGTCGAGAGAAGGGGGTTACTGGTTCCGGTCGCCGGTCTCCCCCTGGTAGGCGCCCCGGTATCCCTCGCCGGCCGGCTCGGCCAGCCAGTGGAACACGAGCTGGACAATGCGCGCCTGACGCTCGAGCACGAAGCCGGCTGGGTTGTAGACCACCAGGAGCGCCACACCCTGGCCGGAGTAGCCGGCATCCCACACCGCGGTGTGCAGCGCCGCACCGCAGCGCAGCAGGCTCGAGCGCGGCCGGGCATACGCCATGCAGGTGGTGGGGAGATTGACCGTCTCGCTGAAGCGCACGAGGTAGGGCCCGGGCTCCAGCACCCAGCGGCCAGAGCTATCCGGCGGCAGCAGCTCGATAGCCGGCAGGCGCCGGTCGGCGTTGTCGACCGTCACTGCGCCGGCCTCGCTGAAGCGCGCGACCGAGACCACGGTGAGGTCGATGCCGTTCGGCTGAAGCTGCTTCTCCGGGTCCGGCAGGCCGGTAACCAGCGGTGGGTCGCGCCGCAGCAAGGTCTGAATCTGCTCTCGACTCAGCACCCCTCCGAGGCTCCCGGGCACAGGCTGTTCGGTCATCCTACCGTCCTCGTCCATCGCAACCCGCGTGCTGCGCGCTCTGTCTCCGAGAGGCTACCTGCTACGCTCCTCGCCGGTCAACCCGCACCTTGCGCTGAGGTTCGATCACCCGTGGCTCCTCGCTTGCCGTTCCGGTCTACCGGCACCGTCCCGCGCGGGGCTGAAGCCGACTTAGGGGGCCAGACGGAAGCGTCCTCGCCAGGAGGCACGGCAGGCCCGCTTGAGCCGGCTTGAACCCGGAGCCTGGACCGCAGTGCCAATCCATGTCGGCACACACGTCCGGAGCGGGCAAGAACTGGACGTCCCTCAGCCAAGAGCAGGCTTGACAACTCCGGTGAGGGTAGCTATCCTCAAGCCAGAATTTAGCGTTATCTAATCTCGCCGGTCGGCCGAGGAAGCGGTGCCCGCCCGATCGGGAGCGAGAAAGGGGCGATCAGACCGAACGGCACGGGTAGCGGATATCGGCGAGGCTTGGCAGTGCAGATCAGGTGTCTAGCGGGTAGAAGCGAACGTATACAACACACGCGGGGGCGAGGCCCCCAACTGGCGGCGACCAAGCGCCGGGCACGGCTCTTGTCTCTTCTTGTGCTCAGCCTCGTCACCCTGGTCTTAACTAGCTCGCTTGCCGCCTGCCGCCAAGTTGCCGGCCAGACCGGGGACATCGCCACCCGGCAGGTGCGCGTGGTGGCGACCACCACCATCGTCGCCGATGCTGTCCGTCAGGTCGGCGGCGACCGGGTCGAGGTCGTGACGCTAATGGGACCAGGGATCGACCCGCACCTCTACAAGGCCAGCGAGGGCGACGTCCTCCGTTTGGCCAGCGCCGACATCATCTTCTACAACGGTCTCCACCTCGAGGGGAAGATGGGCCACGTGCTCGCCCGGGTCGGCGAGCGGGTAGCGACGGTCGCAGTCGCCGAGCGGATCGACCCCTCGCTCCTGCGCCGGCCGCCCGAGTTCGAAGGGGCATACGACCCTCATGTCTGGTTCGATGTCCGGCTCTGGATGATTGCGGTCGCGGCTGTCCGCGACGGGCTGATCACAGTCGATCCGACCTACGCCGCCGTCTACCAGGCGAATGCCGAACGTTACCTGGCCGAGCTGGACGAACTCGACCGCTGGGTTCGCCACGAGGCCGCGAAGATCCCGCCCGAGCGGCGCGTGCTGATCACCGCCCACGATGCCTTCGGTTACTTCGCCCGTGCCTACGGCTTCGAGGTCTACGGGCTCCAGGGCGTGAGCACGGCAGCCGAGGCCGGAGTCGCCGACGTGCAGGCGCTGGCCGACCTGATCGTCGAGCGGCGCATCCCGGCCATCTTCGTCGAGACTTCGGTGCCGCCTCGCTTCATTGAAGCGGTGCAGGAAGCGGTGCGCGCTCGCAGCTTCGAGGTGAGGATCGGCGGTCAGCTCTACTCCGACGCGCTCGGCGATCCCGATACACTGGCCGGCACCTACGTGGGCATGGTGCGCTCTAATGTCGAGACGATCGTGCAGGCGCTGGCCGGCAAGGGCTGACCAGCGACGATGCCTGTCGACCGGAGAGGACAGAGCATGGCTGATCGACATAACGAAGGGGTTCCCGCCGTTGCGGTGCAAGATCTCACGGTCGCCTACCGCGAGCGGCCGGCGCTCTGGGACGTCGATCTGACCGTCCCGTCCGGGGTACTGCTGGCCATCGTTGGTCCGAACGGCGCCGGTAAGACCACGCTGCTCAAAGCGATCCTCGGACTGCTCCGGCCGGTAGCGGGGCAGGTGCTGGTCTTCGGTGAGCCGGTGGAGCAGCAGCGGCGCCGGATCAGCTACGTGCCGCAGCGCGGCAGCGTGGACTGGGACTTCCCCGCTAGCGTGCTCGACGTCGTCATGATGGGCACCTATGGGGAGCTGGGCTGGATCCGCCGCCCGGGCCGCCGGGAGCGGGAGCGGGCGCTGGCTGCGCTGGATCAGGTGGGCATGCGCGAGCTCAGCGACCGGCAGATCAGTCAGCTCTCCGGCGGCCAGCAGCAGCGCGTCTTCCTGGCCCGGGCGCTGGTCCAGGCTGCCGATATCTACCTCATGGACGAGCCCTTCCAAGGTGTCGATGCCCTTACGGAGCGCGCCATTGTGATGCTACTCCAACAGCTCCGCGCCCAGGGCAAGACCGTGATTGCCGTCCACCACGACCTGCAGACCGTGCCGGAGTACTTCGACTGGGTCATGCTCCTCAACGTCCGGCGCATCGCCTGCGGGCCAGTGGCCCAGGTCTTCAATGAGCACAACCTGCGCTTGACCTACGGCGGGCGCTTCGCGATGGCGGCCTTCGCCAGAGAGGTGGAGGAGACCGCCCCGACAGTCGTCACCCCAGACCGGTCGAGCAGCGGAGGAGGCGCCCGTGGCGCTGCCTGATCTGGCATTGGACTACACGCTGCGCACCGTGGCGCTGGGCGCGATGCTGCTCGGCCTGAGCAGCGGGGTGGTCGGCACCTACGCCGTGCTCCGCCGCGAGAGCCTGCTCGGCGACGCCATATCGCACGCCGCGCTGCCAGGGATCGCGCTCGCCTTCCTGCTCACCCGCAGCAAGGAGTCGGCCCTGCTCCTGGCCGGCGCGGTCGCGGCCGGCTGGTTCGGCGCGCTGCTCGTGAGCGCGATCACCCGCACCACACGCGTCAAGCTCGACAGCGCCCTCGGCCTGATCCTCTCGGTCTTCTTCGGCTTCGGCCTGGTGTTGCTCACCTTCATCCAGAAGCAGCCGGACGCCAGCCAGGCCGGGCTCGATCGCTTCCTCTTCGGCCAGGCCGCCTCGCTCCTCCGCCGTGATGTCCAAGTCATGGCCATCGGCACGCTCGCCGTCTTACTGGCGGTGCTGCTGCTCTGGAAGGAGTTCAAGCTGCTCGTCTTCGACCCCGATTTCGCCCGCGTGCTCGGCCTGCGCGTCCGCTTGCTCGAGGTGATCCTGATCTCGATGATCGTGCTGGCGATCGTGGTTGGCCTCCAGACGGTCGGCGTGGTGCTGATGAGCGCGATGGTGGTGGCTCCGGCCGCGGCAGCGCGCCAGTGGACTGACCGGCTGAGCCTAATGGTGCTGCTCAGCGCGCTGTTCGGGGTGATGGCCGGGATGAGCGGCGCGGTGCTCAGCAGCCTGACCCCGCGGCTCCCGACCGGCCCGACGATCGTGCTGGTCGTGAGCGGCCTGGTGCTCATCTCGCTGCTGTTGGCTCCCAACCGCGGGCTGGTCTGGAACTGGGCACGCTCGCGGGCTCGGCGCGGCCAGGTTCGGGCGGAAGGGATGTTGCGGCAGCTCGCCGCGCTGGCCGAGCACCACGGCTCGCTCGAGCACGGCCATCCGAGCGCCGTGCTCCGCGCCTCGGGTTGGTCGCCGGAGCAGGTCGAGCACGTGCTCCATGACCTGGAGTCGACGGGCTACGTCCGGCAGGTCGGCGCGGATCGCTGGGCCATCACGGCCGCGGGCATGGCCCGCGTGCGGACCGCGGCGGAGGCCAATAAGGCCGGCGACGTGTCGGCATATCTGACAGGGAGCGGGGGTGAGGTGACGGGTGAGGGGCAGCCATGACCGCGCCGCAGGTCGAGATCCAGCTCATCGCCGCGATCGTCGCCGCCGCCTGCGCGCTGCCCGGCGCTTTCCTGGTACTGCGCCGGATGACGCTGATCAGCGACGCGATCAGCCACGCGATGCTCCTCGGCATCGTGGTCGGCTTCTTCCTGACCCAGGATCTCAACTCGCCGCTCTTGATCCTCGGCGCGACGCTCACCGGCCTGCTCACCGCGCTCCTGGTCGAGCTGCTGCACCGGACTGGCCTGGTACGGGAGGACGCCGCTATCGGACTGGTGTTCCCCGCGCTCTTCAGCATCGGCGTCATCCTGATCTCCCGCTACGCCGGTAGCGTCCACCTTGACACCGACGTGGTGCTGCTGGGCGAGCTGGCCTTTGCCCCCTTCGACCGGGTCGTCATCGCCGGATGGAACATCGGCCCGAAGGGCCTGTACGCCGGCGGGGTCATCCTGCTGATCAACGCCGCCCTGATCACCCTGTTCTACAAGGAGCTGAAGCTGGCCACCTTCGACCCAGGGCTGGCGGCCGCGCTCGGCTTCTCCCCGGTGGCCATCCACTACGGGCTGATGGGCATCACCTCGCTGACTGCGGTCGGCGCCTTCGATTCTGTCGGCGCGATCCTGACCGTCGCGCTGTTTATCGCTCCGGCCGCCGCCGCGTACCTGCTTACCGACGACCTGGCGCGGATGCTTTTTCTCAGCGTTGGACTGGGCGTCGCGGCGGCACTCTCCGGTTATTGGCTCGCCTATCTGCTCGACGCCTCGATCGCCGGTTCGATGGCGACGATGGCCGGCGTGATCTTCGGGCTGGCCTGGTGCTTCGCGCCGGAGCGCGGCCTGGTGGCCGCAGCGCGACGCCGCGTGCGCCAACGCTGGGAGTTCGCCCAACGGATGCTGGCGATCCACCTGCTCCACCATGAGCGGCAGCCCGGCGGCGAGCCAGAGCTCCAGATGGAGCACCTCTGGCAGGAGCTACGTTGGGATCGGAAGTTCGCCACCCGCGTCGTGAGCCTGGCCGAGGGGCGCGGGTTGGTCACTCAGCAGAACGGCCGGCTGGAGCTGACCGACCGTGGCCGCCTGCTGGCTCAGGAGTCGCTGTTGGCCTGAGCGCGGCCGCCCGGTCACGCGCTGCGGTTGATCTCCACGAGGCCGCGCGTACCGTCGACCCGGATCGCGGTGCCGAACGGCCGGGAGAGTGCCGCGAAGCGCTCCAGGATCTCGACAGCCTCGTCCTGCTCGGCCAGATGTGGCTGCCCGCGGCGGTAGACCGGCTGGCCGAAGCCGAGGCTCACCGGCACCAGCTCGATCCACCGCAGCTCGTTCCCCTCGAATTCACAGATGGGCACCACCGTCTGCCAGTAACGGCGGTCGGCCGGGAAGCTCTTGCGCTCGTTGTCGTTCCGCTGGAGGAAGACCTGGCTCGGTGTCAACGCCGGGTCCGCGCGGAAGCGCTCGTAGGCATCAGCCGGCAGCAGCTCCACCAGCTCGTTCTGGGCGATGAAGTTGCCGAGGCTGTAGAAGATCGGCTTGCCGCGGTAGAGCTCCATCCCGCGCAGGAGGTGCGGCCCGTGGCCGACGACCACGTCCGCCCCGGCGTCGATCGCCGCGTGGGCGAAGGTGAGCAGGAACTCGGCCGGCTCCTCCTTAGTCGCTCCCTGCTCATGGGCGTGGACGCTCACGATCACCAGGTCGGCGCGGCGCCGGGCATCGCGCGTCCAGGCCAGGATCGCGTCCAGATCCCGGCGGTTGGGCGCGCTGCGGACCGCCGGGCGCTCGGCAGCGCGGAACTGCCTTTCCAGGAACGGGAAGACCTCCGGGTCATCCGGCGGGAAGGCGAAGCCGAGCTGGATCCGTTCGAGCCGCTGCTGTTCCAGGCCGAGCGCTTCGGCCACTTCGCGCAGGGCCGCGAGCTGCTGGGGCGTGACCTCGTAGGTCGTCTCGACTCGCAGCGGGTTGAGCCCTGGTCGGCCGGGTAGCTCGGGCCGCTGGGCGCCAGCCTGCTGCCCCCTGGCGAAGGTGGAGGCGCAGGCCAGCAGGGTAGCGATCCCGCTTCGGTGTTCGAGGTAGGCTGGCGCGCGGGCCAGATCCAGGTTGCGGCCGATGCCAGCGAAGGCGACCTCGCGGGCCTCCAGCTCCTCAATCGTGGCCAGCAGCCCCTCAATGCCGTAGTCCAGGCTGTGGTTGTTGGCGCAGGCGAAGAGCGTGAAACCAAAGTCCAGGAGATCGTCAAGCACCCAGGAGCGGGCGGCGAGGTGCGTGCCGCCGGACTCCTCGGCGGGATAGCCGCGGAAATCGTTCGGCAACACCTCAAGGTTGGTAAAAGCGATGTCCGCGCTCTGGACGAGCTCGATGAGGCTCTGCACCGCGGGATCGAGCGTGCGGGTCACCCGCCGAGTGATCATGCTGTCCCCGGTCAGCAGGACGCGCGTGGGCCGTCGCTCAGCCATCGGTCACCTCCCCTGACATGCCCGGAGCCGGCTACCTCTCCTGTTGACCGCGCCTATCATCGCATATCCCGACGCGGGCCCGTGACGCGCAACGCTGCACTAGGTCGCAGGAGGCCACATACGGCCTTCTCTCGAGCGCGGGGGATGATCAGGCCGTCATTCTCTCCGTTGCTCCCTCTCTGCCCCACGCGACCGATCGCAAACGTTCCCCTGTGCATGCATAGAGGGAATAAGCATTCGCCCCTACAATTCGATTAGTACCGGTCCAATGGTTGACGCCCGGAGGGCCCCGGGTGAAGATCGGGCCGAGGACAACGACACCGGCAACTTGGGAGGGGGAACGCAGTGGACGAGGCGCGCTCCATCGGAACCGGCGATCTCAGGGTCCTCCACCACCCAGTGCTCGGCGACTTGCCAGTGAGCCGGCCCGTCCAGATCACGGTCGATGGTCAGCCGCTACTGGCGCGCGAGGGCGAGGTCATCGCCGCCACGCTGCTCGCGCACGGTATCCTGGTCTGCCGAGCAATGCCCAGGGGCCGCGAGCCGCGTGGGGTCTTCTGCGCGCTGGGCCGCTGCACCGACTGCCTAATGACTGTGGATGACGAGCCGAACGTCCGAGCCTGCTTAACGCCAGTGCGCGAGGGACAGGTCATCTGGACACAGGCTGGGCTCGGCGGGTGGGAAGGGCCGGCCGGATGAAGACGACCGGAATCGCGGTGATCGGCGCTGGGCCGGCCGGCATCGCCGCGGCGCTGGCCGCAGCCGAGGCGGGCGCCAGCATCACGGTGATCGACGAGAACTCGGCCGTCGGCGGGCAACTTCGTTGGCGGATCGCGCCGTTGCGCGGCCTGGACGAGGCGCTCGACGGACTGCCGGCGTGTCGGGCCGCGGAGACCTTACGCGAGCGGCTAGCCACGGCAGGCGTGTCTGTGCTCGCTGGCACGGTGGCCTGGGGGCTCTTCGAGGACGGTAGTCTGGCCGTGGCCGCGCCAGGCGGCGGCTTCCGCCTCCGGGCCGAAAAGATCGTGGTGGCCACCGGCGCGGTCGACCTCGTCTTGCCGTTTTCAGGCTGGACGCTGCCGGGGGTGATGACGGCCCGGGCCGCGCAGGTCATGCTCCACCTCCACCGCGTGCTCCCCGGCCGCCGGGTCGCCGTCATCGGGGAGGGACGAGATGCCGCCGAGCTCGTCACCGATCTGGAGACAGCCGGGGCCGAGGTCGTCCTCCGGGCCGCCGACCCGGCACAGGTGGTGGCGAGCGGTGAGGGCCGGGTCGAGCAGGTGAGCGTGAACGGTGAGCAGCGCGAGGCGAACGCGGTCGTGATCGCGCTCGGTCGCCAGCCAGATCCCGAGCTGGCGCTGCAGGCGCAGGTGGATCTCGGCTACAGCGCCCGGCTCGGCTGTCACCTCCCGCTGCGGAACGAGCTGCTGGAGACCTCGCGACCCGGCCTCTACGTGGCCGGCGAGGCGGCCGGAGCCGTTGACCTGGCCGAGTCGTTCGCCGAGGGTCGGCTGGCCGGGCTGGCAGCGGCCGGCGCCTCGCCGGAGCGGATCACCACGGCTCAGGAGAAGCTCGCGCGGGCGCGCTCGCCGGAGCGATCCGCCGATGCGGATCGGCTGCGACCATGGGCAAGCGATCGCGCACAGACGGAAACAGACGCGAGTTCGCCCTGGACGTCGTGGGTTCGGGCTGCGACGGCAGAAGGACGGGACAATTCGCTCGACCGGGTTGCGCTCTGCCGCTGCGAGCAGGTGACGATCGGCGAGGTGCGGCAGGCGATCGAGGAAGGGGCGCTGACAATCAACGACATCAAGCGTCGCACGCGAGCGGGCATGGGGCTGTGCCAGGGGATCTTCTGCACCCGCGCGATGGCGCTGCTGCTCCATGCCGAGCGCGGCATACCGCTCTCCGAGATCGTGCCCATGACGGAGCGCCCGCCGGCCCGGCCGATCCCGCTCGCCAGCCTGGTCGAGATCGAGGAGTGAGCGCGATGAGCGTAGACTATCCGCTCGCGCTCGAGCCCCGCTACGACGAGCGGCCGTGGGGCGGGCGCCGGCTGACGACGCGCCTCGGCAAGCAGCTCCCCGACGCCGGGCGTATCGGGGAGTCCTGGGAGACCACCGGGGTCGCCCGTATCGCCAACGGCCCGCTGGCCGGCGCGACGCTCCAGGAACTCGTCGAGCGCGACCCGGCCGGCCTGCTGGGCGAGCGCGGCCGGGCCGCCAGCCGGCCGTTCGGCGACTTCCCGCTGCTGGCCAAGTTCATCGACGCCGAGGAGACCCTGTCGGTGCAAGTCCACCCCGACGACGAGGGAGCTGCGCCGCTGGGCCAGCGAGGCAAGACCGAGGCCTGGCATATCCTGGACGCAACCGCGGAAGGCTTTCTGATCACCGGGTTTCGGGAACCAGTCACGCCGTCGCAGGTCCGCCGGGCCCTGGAGAGAGAGAGGATCGGAACGCTGCTCGAGCGGCTGCCGGTCAGCGCCGGCGATACGGTCATCGTCCCGGCCGGGACAGTCCACGCGATCGGCGCCGGCGTGCTGCTCTACGAGATCCAGGAGACGAGCGACCTGACGTTCCGCCTCTACGACTGGGGGCGGCGCGACCAGCAGGGCCGTCCCCGCCAGCTCCATGTCGAGGAGGCGCTCGCCGCCCTGCGGCCCGACCGGCACGCCCGGCATACCCGCCCGCTGGAGCTGGACGGGGACCGGACCGTCCTGGCTGCCTGCCGCTACTTCCTGCTGGAGCGCTGGAGCATCCAGGGCTCGGCCCGGCGCGCGCGGCCGGCGGGGCAGACGTTCCATATCCTGAGTTGTATCCACGGAGAGGCGCGGGTCAGCGGAGGCTCGGCAGCGGTCGAGGTCAGGGCCGGACAGACGGCTGTACTCCCGGCCACGGTGGAGAGCGTGACGCTCGAGGGTATGGCGACATTTCTGGTCAGCAGCGTGCCCGACCTCGAGCACGACCTCGTCGTTCCGCTCCTGGCGAGAGGCTACAACGCCGAAGCCATCGCCCAGCTCGCTGGGGATACCCGCGACCTCCACCGGTTCCTGGGCCTGTGAGGCAGGCCTAGCCGTTTCTCCACCGGAAGGACGCCAGCCATGCGCTATCTGGCCGAGACCCGGCTCCCAGCCGACCAGGTCTTGGAGCGGGCCGAGCGAGCCTTCGGGCCCCAGAGCCCGCTCGGTCTCACCAGCTCGGAGGGTATGGCGAACCGGCGCGCCTTCCTCGGCGGAGGCGGGCATATCGTGGTGACGACGCGGCGGGAAGGCGACCGCACCCGTGTCACGCTCGAGACGCGCGAGTACGACCGCGAGGTCCGGCAATTCCTGGAGGAGCTGCCCGGGCCGCCGGGCTGGCTCGACCGCCTTCGCGCCCGGCTCCGCCGCGCCCGGTAAGCCCGCCCGGCTAGGCCAGCGGTGCCCACCAGCCCCGACGAGCGACCGGGCTGCTCTCGATCGTGACCGACAGCGAGCGCAGGTTACGGCCAGGCCACTCAGCGACGACCAGTATCCCCTGCCAGTCTCCGTCCCCGGCCACACGCCAGGCACTACAGACCACTGGCCCCGCACCGCTCGCCGCCAGTCGCTCCCAGCCATGGCGTTCGAGCTGCCCGGCGAGGTGCACCTCCAGCTCGGACGCGCTCAGCTCCATCTCGGCCAGGGCATGCGAGGACCAGTGATTGTCCGATCCTCCGCCTCCCCCGGAAAGAGCCGCACCCCCGGCGGCAGTGTCAAGGGAGGAAGCCGCTCCCCGGCGTGCGAGACATACGGGGCAGGCTCTGGGGCCTCCGAGCAGGGCCCGGCTGTCGACAGATCAACGTGGATGCGAACGCCGGTCCGGTTCTCCGATTGCGGTTGCGCCGTGACGGACAACCAAGAGTCACGCTCGCCCCCACAGAACGTGTCCGAGGCGAGCATGATACCCGGCACGAAGCCGCCTGGCTGCCGCATACGGGGAAGCGGGTTCCAGCCCCGGGCGGGCAACTCGCGGCGGTAGAAATTGAGCGTGGCCTCGGGCAAGAGCTCGACATCCAGGATCACGACCGCCTGGCACAGTCTGCCATCGGAGCGGTAGGCCGCGCTGCCGAACAGCCGCGCGCCGGGCGGCAGCGGCAGCTCGAGTGGCAACTCGCTGGGCACCCGGCCAGGCAGCAGCTCCACGTCGAGTGGCCGCAGGTCCGCCCCCAGGTGACTCAGCAACCGCACCGCGAGCTCCTCCAGCGAACGCATGCATCCAATCCACCCACGATCGCGGTTCCGCTCGCGGCGGTTCAGGACGCGCATACCGAACAGGCGATGTTGGAGCAGATGATGCGGAGGCCTCTGCGTATACCGGGCTCAATCGCTTGACTCGCGCGGGCCCGGGAGCGGAGCCGCCGCGCGCACCAGATCGCGCACGGCGGCACCCGAGTCCTGCCCGAGCGCCTGCTCGGCCAGCGAGCGTGCCTCGGCCAGCATCCAGCGCCGGATCGCAGCCTTGACGGCTGGGATCGCGACCGGCGCCATGCTCAGCTCGTCCACGCCCAGGCCCACCAGGAGCGGCGCGGCCAGCGGCTCGCCGGCCAGCTCGCCGCAGACTCCCACCCAACGCCCGGCCGCATGCCCGGCTTCGACGACTATCCGGATCAGCCGCAGCACCGCCGGGTGAAAGGCGTCCGCCAGCTCCGCGACCGCCGGGTTTGTGCGGTCGGCCGCCAGGGTGTACTGTGCCAGGTCGTTCGTCCCGATGCTGAAGAAGTCGACCCAGGGCGCGAAGCGGTCGGCCAGCACGGCAGCCGAGGGGATCTCGACCATCATACCCGCCTGCAGGTCGCGGGGAAGCTTGGCGCCCGCAGCCTCGAGCTCTCGCTTGACCTCCTCAAAGACTCCACGCAGCCAGCGGATCTCCTCGACGGTGGCGACCATCGGGAACATCACCCGCACGGCGGGGTAACCGGTGCGCAGGATGGCCCGGAGCTGGACCCGCAGCAGTTCAGGGTGGCGGCGCGCCAGCCGGATCGCCCGCACGCCAAGGAAGGGATTAGGCTGCGGCTCGAGCGGGAGGTAGAGCAACGGCTTATCCCCACCGACGTCGAACGTCCGTACCACCACGGGTCGGCCTTCGAGCGCCTCGAGCAGCGGGCGGTAGGCGGTCAGTTGCTCCTCCTCGTCCGGCGCGGTAGTACGATCCAGGTAGAGGAACTCGGTGCGCAGCAGGCCGACCCCCTCGGCGCCCAAGCGCACGGCCGCCCGCGCATCTTCCAGGCTCCCGACATTGGCGGCAACCTCGACCCGGTGGCCATCGCGCGTCACCGCCGGCTCGGCCGCAGCCTCCCCAGCTGCGGCCCGCTCGGCTAGCCAGATCCGGCGCCGGGCCTCCGCGCTGGTCTGCTCCTCGACGGAGGGGGAGGCGATAAGCTCTCCACTATTGCCATCGACAACCAGTAGAGTGCCCTCCGCCACCACTCCCAGCGCGGCTCCCACGCCGACGACCGCTGGGATGCCCAGCCGCCGAGCCAAGATCGCCGCGTGCGACGTCGGCCCACCAGCGCTTGTCACCAGCGCCAGCACGCGAGCAGGATCGAGCGTGGCTGTGTCCGACGGCGTGAGGTCCTCGGCTAGCATAACCACTGGCTGTTCGGGCAGCTCGAGCGCCTCGGACACGCCCAGCAGCCGCCGGAGTACCCGCCGACCGACGTCCTCGACGTCGGCGGCTCGGGCCTGGAAGTAGGGATCCGGAAGCGCGCGCAACTGGGCGGCCACGGTCTGGATCCCCGCTTCCCAGGCCGCCTCGGCCGAGGCGCCGCGCTCGATCGTCTCCTCCACCCGGGCCAGCAGATCCGGATCGTCGAGCATCAGCCGCTGGGCCTCGAAGATGGCCAGCTCTTCCGGAGACAGCCGGTCGCGCCGGGCGGCGATCAGCGCCTCCAGCTCGGCCGCCGACTCCTCGCGCGCCTGCCGCAGGCGTGCTCGCTCGACCTCGGCGCTCTCGCCGTGGCGCCGGACAACGCGAAGTTCGTCGGGTCGGTACCACCAGGCACGCCCGATGGCAACCCCGGGAGATGCCGGGAGACCGCGCAGGCGCCGCTCGCCCACCGTCTACTCCTCCCCGAAGCGCGACTCGATCAGTTCCTTCAAGGCGGCGATCGCCTCGGACTCGTCCGGCCCTTCGGCCACCAGCTCGAGTTCGTGACCCTGTTCCGCCCCAAGCGTCAGGACGCTCAGGATGGCCTTGGCGTTGACCGGAGGGGTACCGCGGGTGAGCGAGCGCACAGTGACGTTCGACCGGAAGCGGGCCGCCGTCTGGACGAAGAGCGCCGCCGGGCGCGCGTGCAGCCCCACCCGGTTCGTCAGCGTCAGCGTCACCTTCTGCATCTTCACGCTCGCTCCCCGAGCACCTTCGTACCGATCCTACCCAGCCACCCGTGACCGGCCCAGCGATGACCCGTTCGAACG
The DNA here is from genome assembly GCA_938082375.1 of uncultured Thermomicrobiaceae bacterium. GTDB lineage: Bacteria > Chloroflexota > Chloroflexia > Thermomicrobiales > Thermomicrobiaceae > Thermalbibacter. The sequence continues at coordinate 26,302 of CALKCJ010000032.1, read as the reverse complement.
CTCGAGCGGGTCATCTCGCCACCCGATGGTGACCGATGCTGGTCCCTGCTAGGTGACCTTGGGCATCCGAGCCGCCTCGACTGCCGAGGCCTCGATCTCGTCCACATCCTTGCCGATCGAGGCTTCCACCGCCGCGACCACCGCGCCTTCGACCAGCGGTGCCTGGCTCAGCCGTACGCGCGGGCGCAGCTCCTCCGGCAATAGGTCGATCGCCATGCGCGCGCTTAGCACGGCGCTGCCCAGATCCATCAACACCAGTACCTGCTCGCTGCTCGCCAACGCGGCCGCCAGCGCCTCCTGGATCCGCTCGGCGTTGGTGCCGAGGATGTCGTCGTCCACCCCACCGGCCGCGAAGATCGGCACCCGCCCCTGGGTCATCTGGGCCGCCAGCTCGCGCACGCCCTCAGCCAGCTTGGCGCTGTGCGCCACGATCACCAGCGCGACCATTGCCGCTCTCCATCTCGCGGGTTGACTAAACACCTGGCTCGCTCCGAGCTCACCTTCAATTCGTCACCGCGCCAGGCGCAACAGAGAAGCATAACGTTCGCCTCACGCCGGTGCACCAGAGGGGTGAAAGTCGCTTCCCGGCCAGGCCGCACACGCCGGGCAACACTCGACCTCGTAAACCCGTTCCAGGGTCGCCGCGTCGATCCGATTCGGATCTCCCTCGCGAAAGCCGACCGCGCCGCAGCGACAGGCATACCACCCGATCTCGATCGCCTCGAAGGGCCGGCCCGCTGAGAGATTCATTTCCTCAACCCCAAGATGCCAGCGGGCATTGGTGAAGAGCCGACGGCATCCGGCGGCCTGGAGCTTGCTCACGTAGGACGCGAAGCGCGAACAATGCCTCATCAGCAGCACGGCGCTCTCGACGGGCGGGAACGGCCAATCATTGGCGTCGGCTAGCACCACCACCAGGCGTCCGTCGAACAGCGAGAGCGACCGACCCCAGCGCAGCCGCCGACTCGCTCCGAGCTGCCGCAACCCGAGCTCGAGCACCTCCGCCCGCCGCTCGACCGCTACCACGCCAGCACAGCGCTCGGCCAGCCGGATGGCGAGCCGCAAGTCACCGGCGCCGATATCGAGCACCCGCTCGCCGGGCTGCACGCGCTCCAGTATCCAGGCGTACGTCTCTTCGTCGTAGGGTGCCCAGGCAGCTTCCCAGTCTCGCTTAGCGCCCCAAACCCAGGCGGCGACAGCCGACCCCAGGCCGCCCAGAGACGCACCACTAGTACTCCACCCAACCGAAGCTGCGCTCGACCGCCTTCTTCCAACCGGAATAGAGCTTCTCACGCTGCGCATCGTCCATCTGCGGTTGCCAGCGCTTGTCCTCCTTCCAGTACTGTCGGATCTGCTCCGGGCTGCTCCAGTAGCCCACCGCCAGCCCGGCAGCGTAGGCTGCGCCGAGCGACGTCGTCTCGGCGATCACCGGCCGTACGGTCGGCACGTTGAGGATATCGGCCTGGAACTGCATCAGTAGCTCGTTGTAGACCATGCCGCCGTCCACTCGCAGCTCGGCGAGCTGGATGCCGGAGTCCGCCTCCATTGCATCGGCAACGTCGCGCGTCTGGTAGGCAGTGGCCTCCAGCGCCGCACGTGCGAAATGGCCCTTGTTGATGAAGCGGGTCAGCCCGACGATCACCCCACGGGCGTCCAGCCGCCAGTACGGGGCGAAGGCGCCAGAAAAGAAGGGCACAAAGTAGATGCCGCCGTTGTCCTCCACGGTGCGGGCCAGGTCCTCGACCTCCGGTGAGGCCTTAATCAGACCGAGGTTGTCGCGCAGCCACTGCACTGCCGCGCCGGTGATGGCGATCGACCCTTCGAGTGCGTAGACGCACGGGCTGTTGCCGAACTGGTAGGCCGCGGTGGTGATCAGCCCGCTCTTCGAGGGGACGATCTCGGTTCCGGTGTTCAGCAGGAGGAAGCAGCCGGTTCCGTACGTGTTCTTCGCCATACCGGGCTCCAGACCGTCCTGGCCCACCAGCGCCGCCTGCTGGTCACCGAGATCCCCACAGACCGGCACTTCGACGCCAAGCGGGCCGAAGGTCGTCGTCCTGCCGTAGAGCTGGGGATCGGATGACGGCCGGATCTGTGGCAACATCTGCCGCGGTATACCGTGAATCTTGAGGATCTCGTCGTCCCAGTCGAGCGTGCGCAGGTTCATTAGCATGGTGCGGCTGGCGTTGGTCACGTCAGTGACGTGGACACCGCCGTCGGGCCCGCCGGTCAGCCACCAGATTTCCCACGTATCGATGTTGCCGAAGAGAGCCTCGCCGCGCTCGGCGTCCCGGCGCGCCTCCGGCACGTTCTCCAGGATCCACTGGAGCTTGGGGCCGGAGAAGTAGGTACTGATCGGCAGGCCGGTACGCTCGCGGTAGAGCTGGGCATAGCCCTGGCGCTCGAGCTGGGCGCAGATCTGGTCGGTTCGGGTGTCCTGCCAGACGATGGCGTTCATGTACGGCTTGCCAGTGCGCTTGTTCCAGACAATGGTCGTCTCGCGCTGGTTCGTGATCCCAATCGCGGCGATGTCGGCGCCGGTCAGGTTGCCCTTGGCGAGCGCGTTGCGGATCACCTCCTGGGTTCGCTGCCAGATCTCCATCGGGTCGTGCTCGACCCAACCCGGCTGGGGGTAGATCTGGCGGTGCTCGCGCTGATCAAGCGCGACGACGTTACTTTCGTGATCGAAGATCATGGCCCGAGTGCTGGTCGTCCCCTGGTCGATTGCCATCACGTATGGCCTAGCCACGGTTGCTCTCCCTTCATCGTCTGCTCACGACGAGGCCAGGAATCCGCTGTGCTTCGCCCGTGATCCCGGAACGATCCGGTCCGAGGCTCTCCCTCGCCTCCTGAGCGTTTGCGAGCGCGCCGCCAAGCTCTCGTCCGAGCACGAGTACGTACAGCGCCTAGGACACATCGGCCCAGGTCTCGGCGGCTGCTTGCAGGATCAGGTACGACGAGGTCGCGCCCGGGTCCTGATGCCCGGCCGAGCGCTCACCGAGGTAGCTCGCCCGCCCTTTCTTCGCGACCATCGGGATGGTCGCTTTCATACCCTCTTCGGCGGCAGCCGCCGATCGGGCAAGCGCTTCGACGAACGAAGCTCCGTCCTGGAGCGCAGCCTTGTACGCCTCCAGGGCGGGCAGCAAGGCATCGACCATGGTCTTGTCGCCTAGCCGAGCTTGCCCACGGGCGATCACGCCGTTGACCGCAGCTTCCAGCGCCTCGGCCCAATCTTGGGGCGTCAGCTCCTGCTTCCCCGCCGTCTTGACCCCGAGCTGCAGAAAGAACGTCCCGTAGAGTGGCCCGCCGGCACCGCCGACCGTCGCCACTAGCGCCATCCCAACCGTTTTGAAGATGGAGCCGATGTCTGGCGCATTCAGCGTCGTGAGGCGAGCCATGGCAGCCTTGAAGCCGCGATCCATATTGACCCCGTGGTCAGCATCCCCGATGGCCGCGTCGAGTTGCGTCAGGTAGTCCCGGTTCTCCTCAAGCACGGCCGCGCAGCGCTGTAGCCAGGCACGCACCGCCTCCTGCGTCAACGGCATCCGACTCCTACCTCCCTCTCGACAGCCTGCCTGCAACAACTCGGTCGTCATCGCCCCTGGCGACGAGCATTCACATGCCCCAGCGCAGGGCCGGCGTCTTCACCGGGTGATCCCAGAGCGTGAGCATCTCGTCGTCAGTCCGCAACAACGTGATCGAGGTCCCGGCCATCTCGAGCGAGGTGATGTAGGGGCCGATCAGGTTACGCATAATCTGGATACCGCGCTCCTCGCAGATCTGCGCCACCTTGCGGTAGACGATGTACAGCTCGATCAGCGGCGTACCGCCCATCGAGTTGACCATGCAGATCACCCGGTCACCGCTTCGGAACGGCAGGTCGCTCAGGATCGGCTCCATCAAGCGCTCGACAATCTCGTCGGCTGGCTTGAGCGGCTCGCGGTAGCGCCCTGGCTCGCCGTGGATGCCGATCCCGATTTCCATCTCCTCCTCGCCCAGCTCGAAGGTCGGCTTGCCGACGTGCGGGACAGTGCAGGAGGTCAGCGCCATGCCCATGCAGCGGCCATTCTCGGCCACCCGCCGGCCGAGTTCGGCGAGTCGCTGAAGGTCGTAGCCCTGCTCGGCCGCCGCTCCCAGGATCTTCTCGGCCAGCACGGTCGTCCCGGTGCCGCGCCGGCCCTGCGAGTAGAGGCTGCTCTCCACGGCGACGTCGTCGGCGATTAGGACGCTCTCGACCTGGAAACCCTCGCCGCGCAACAGGTCAGCAGCCATGTCGAAGTTCATCACGTCGCCGGCGTAATTCTTGACAATCATCAGGATCCCAGCGCCGCCATGTACCACCTTGGCAGCCTCGTACATCTGATCCGGAGTGGGCGAGGTGAAGACCGCGCCAGGACAGGCGGCATCCAGCATGCCGTAGCCGACGAACCCGCCATGCATCGGCTCGTGGCCGCTGCCGCCGCCGGAGATCACCGCCACCTTACCTTCGCGCGGGGCGTCGGCACGGTAGACGAAGTTGGGATCGAAATGCACCTTGATGAGACCTGGGTGTGCCCTGGCCATGCCCTCGAGGGACTCGGGAACGACGTTCAAGGGGTTATTGATCAGCTTCTTCACGGCAATCCTCCCTACCTGTACCACCATTTCGGCAGGCTGGAAATGGTGACCACAACCCCTGCCGGCCGGGATCCGATTCGGAGCTCTCCACAGAAGAAAGCTCTCCCTTCGCCTACCCTAGCAGTGCCTGGAAGAGCACGGCGCCGATGACCCCACCAATGATTGGGCCGACGACCGGAACCCACGAGTAACCCCAATCGGAGTGCCCCTTCCCCGGGATCGGCAGGATGGCATGTGCAATACGCGGCCCAAGATCGCGGGCCGGGTTGATAGCGTAGCCGGTCGGCCCACCGAGCGAGAGGCCGATGCCCCAGACCAGCGCCCCGATGAGGAAGGGGGCCAGGCCAGCAGCAAGCTCGTTCGCCAGGATCGCCAGCACGCCGAAGACGAGCATGAAGGTGCCGATGATCTCAGTGACCAGGTTCATCGGGTAGTTGCGGATGTTCGGAGCCGTTGAGAAGACGGCTCGCTTGAGGTCGGGGTCTTCTGTCTCAGCCCAGTGGGGCAGGTAGGCCAGCCAGACCAGTACTGCACCGATGATGGCGCCGACAAACTGGCCGATGATGTAGACCGGCACATCTGCCCAGGGGAGACGCCCAATCGAAGCCAGCCCGATCGTGACCGCTGGGTTGATATGGGCACCGCTGATTCGGCCCACAGCATACACCGCCATTGCCACGGCGAGGGCCCATCCTGTGGTAATCACGATCCAGCCACCACCTTGCGCTTTCGACCGCGTCAGCAAGACCGCAGCCACCACGCCGTCACCCAGGAGGATCAGGATCATCGTTCCGATGATCTCAGCGACCAGGTTCTCCATACTCGTACCCCCTTCCCTTGATCTTGATCACCTTTGGTCGGTCTGTCTCTATCCGACGGCTTACTCAAAGCGAGGAGAGGCGACCTGCCGCGACCCCAATCACCTCCCTTCCGGTGCGGCCAGAAGCCGGAGTGGAGAGGCTTGACCTGAGTTGGCGAATCCCGTCACTGAGAGCACGGGAACCTACGCTCGATCTAACCCAATTACGAGAGAAGCTGATTATAGATTAGAGCTGTTGTGACCTAGTGTCAAGTGCTAAATGTTGGGAAGTAGTTTGGTCGCGGACTGACCGGTGGTGGCCGCTCACCTTTTCACAGGCCCTGCCACTTCAGCCACCGTTCGTCGCTCAGCTTGCACTAGTGGCCGCAACAGCCAGGTCAGAACGGGGGGAACAATGAGCGTCGTCACGACAGCCATCACTACCACGACCGAAAAGAGCCGATGCTCGATCACGCCCAGCGAGAGACCGATGCTGGCGACGATCAGCCCAACTTCACCACGCGGAACCATCCCGACCCCGATGATCGCAACCGCACGCCAGCCGAAGCCCAAGCTTCCCAGTCCGGCACCGACTGCCTTGGTCACGATCGCGACGGCCGTCACCAGCAGCGCAAGGCCGATCGTCTCGCGCTGGAGGAAGAATCGGTGATCGACCATGGAGCCAGTGATGACGAAGAAGAAGGGGACAAGGAACTCGTAAAGCGGTAGGATACGGCGCTCGAGCTCGTATTCCTCGGCGACCTCCGAGAGCATCATCCCGGCCAGGAAAGCGCCCACGATCGCGGCCAGGCCGATCGCGGCCGCCAGCACGGCAAGGCTCAGCATCAGCGCCAGGCTCACAACTACCGGCGCGTTATCGATACGCAGGTGATGCACAAGGTGGAACCACCGGTGGGCAGCCCATGTCCCGGCGAGAGCCACGACCGCCGTGAAGCCCAGCGCGAGCGCAGCGACCGCCATTACCCGCCCGACGTTCACCTCACCGGTGCGACCGATACCGGAGACGATCGTAAGCATGAGTAGCCCCAGAATATCGTCGAACACCGCCGCGCCCAGGATGATCCGAGCCTCGCGCGCATCGAGCACACCGAGATCGCGCAGCACACGCGCGGTGATCCCCACACTGGTCGCAACCAGCGCAACGCCGATGAAGAGCGACTCGACCGCCGGCTCACCCAGCGCGAGCATTAGTGCCGTGCCGGAGACGAACGGCAAGAGCACACCCAGCACGCCGACGATCGCTGCACGCCAGCCAACCTTGAGCATGTCGTCCAGCCGTGTTTCGAGGCCAACAAAGAACAGCAGGACGACGACGCCCACCTCAGCGAAGACCTCGAGCGCGAGGTGGAGCGCCTCACCCGCCGCCGCGGGGTCGTTGTGGAAGAGCTCGACCAGTTTCGGACCAGGGCGACCAATCAGCCCGAACGCGTACGGGCCGAGCACAACCCCGACCAGGAGCTCGCCGATCACTGCCGGCTGGCCGATCCGGATGAAGAGCTCGCCGACGATCTTCGCGGCCACGAACAGGATCAGTAGGTCGGTGAGAACCGACACGGCCGCCGGCACCGGCGCCTCCTTCCCGGCCTACCCGCGTGATGCCACCTTCTCCCAGACGACACCACCCCTGGACACGCACAGAGCGCACTCAGCCGCGGACAGCCTCTCGGCGTCGAGCTCCTTGCGCTTAACCAAACGTACCGCCTATGAGTCTGGCCGCTTCCAGCGGATCTAGATGTGGATCGCCATACCGTCGACAGCGAGGGCGGCTTCGCCGATCACCTCCGAGACGGTCGGATGTGGATGGACACTCTGCCCGATCTCCCAGGGCGTAGCTTCGAGCAGTTTCGCCAGCGCCGCCTCGGCAATCAACTCAGTGGCGTGCCCACCGATGATGTGCACGCCGAGCAGGTCATTCGTCCCCGCGTCGGCGATGATCTTCACGAACCCATCGGCCTCACCTTCGATCAGCGCCTTCCCGTTCGCTCGCAGCGGGAACTTGCCGATCTTGATCTCGTAACCCTGCTCCCGGGCCTCGCGCTCGGTCAGGCCCATGCTGGCGATCTCGGGATGGGAATAGGTGCAGGCCGGAACCCGGTTGGCGTCGAGCTTCAATGGCTTCTCGCCAGCGATCAGCTCCGCTGCGATGATCCCCTGGTGCATGGCAGTGTGTGCCAGGAGTTGCTGACCGATCACGTCGCCGATCGCATAGACGCCATCGACGCCAGTACGGTAGAAGTCGTCGACGACGATGTAGCTGTCCTTGGTCTTGATGCCGAGCTCTTCCAGGCCGATCTCTTCGATATTGCCCTGCCGGCCGAGCGCGACCAGTAGCGTGTCAGCCTCGATGATTTCTTCCTTGCCGTCTCGCTTCACCCGCATACGGACGCCGCCCTCGGTGATATCGAAGTCGTCAGCGGTCGGGCGGTAGTCCGGGATGACCTTGATGCCCGCTCTGGTAAACGTCCGTGTCAGGTGCTGCGAGACCTCCTCGTCCTCGTTGGGTACGATCCGGCCGACCAGCGTCACCTCGGCGCCGAACGCGTGATAGATCGACGCGAATTCCACGCCGGTCGCGCCACCACCTCGGATGATGACTCGCTTGGGCAGCCAGTCCAGCCAGGTCGAGTGATCGCTGTTGATCACCCGCTGGCCATCGAACGGGATGCCAGGGATCGGGCGCGGCCGGGAGCCGGTATCGATGATGATGTGGCGGCCGGAGACCTCCTGGATCTGGCCGTTCGCGCCGTTGACGATGACTGTCCGAGTGTCCTTGAGCCGGCCTGTCCCTTCGACGAGCGTGATGCCGTGCTTGCGGAATAAGAACAAGATCCCCTTATACAATTGGTCGACGATCCGCGCTGAGCGCTTGATCGCCTGGGGGTAATCGCCCTCCACGCCACTGATCTTGACGCCGTACTCGGCCGCGCGCTTGGCCAAGGTAAGCACCTCGGCACTCTTGAGCAAGGCTTTGCTCGGGATACAACCACGGTGCAGGCAGGTACCGCCGACTTTATCCTTCTCGACTACCGCAACCTTCAGACCCAGCTGGGCCGCCCGGATCGCAGCGACATACCCGCCGGTACCACCTCCGAGGAAGACGATGTCGTAAGTCTCCCCAGCCATCTCCACTCCCTTCACTCGCGCCGACCCTTGTGGCCTGGCCGCCACCGGCGCAGTTCATCCCCAGTATAAACGAGCAGGCTCGATGCCTCGCCTCCAGCGCGGCTCCGCAGCCTCGTCTGGTTCCGGCTACGACGGCCGCCGGACGATGCTCACCTCAACGACCCGGCCATTGGTCAAGCGCACGAGCTCATCCGGCCGCACGCGGAAGACCGCGTGCGGCGTGCCAGCCGCCGCCCACAGCTCGGGCATTTCCACTGGTCGCTCCTGGCACCGTGAAAGACGAGCGTCTTCACGATCTGAGTTACCTCGCAGCCGATCGCCCGCGCAGCATCGACGGCGGTGCACGTGGTCTGCGGCAGCTCGACCACCCGGCCGAGCAGACCTTGAGCCGCCAGTGCCTCCTGCACCCGCCGGGCACTCGGGCTGAGCTCCGAAGCCATCCGCCGACCTCCGCCAGTCCGCCCTCCCGCTCTCCAACCGAACGATGGCAGACCAGCGCTCATGCGGCAAGGCGCGCTGGCAGAGAGTCGATCAGGTTCTGCGCGCCGCGTCTCGGGCTACCGGCACCGGCCTGCGCGGGCTCACCTGCCCTCACCTCCTGCCCCTCTCCCGCACGCGTGCGGGAGAGGGGTGGCGAAGCCGGGGTGAGGGTCGCTCACCTGCCCTCAGCCCTGGCCCCTCTCCCTGAGGGAGAGGGCTACCAAAGGCGGGGTGAGGGTGGCTCAGGGCGTGAGACGTGAGCCTGGCGCTTCCGCTCCGGGTACGACCGGCACATCAGCCCGAATGCGGGAACACTGCTCGACGCTGTGGCACGGCGGCCCGAACACCAGGTGCCTCGACCTCAGGCCGAAGACGACCGCGGCTACTCGGCAGACGACGCGGTCGTCCCGTGGTCGGCGGCGCGTGCATCGTCATCACCGCGGATCCGGCGGCGCGTCGCCTCCAGTTCGCCAGTGAACGCAGGCTGGAGCCGGCGGGCCGCAGTCTCCGGCGCCACCCCAGATCCGTAGAGGAGCAAGAGGTACATGATGCCGAAGATCGGCAAGTGTCCCAGCAGCTCGATCGGCGGGAGGAGCGGCACCGTCAGATTGAACGGTACCCACATCGCCAGGATGACGACGCGCGTCAGCACGCCGGAGATCAGCAGCAGGCCGATGGTTGCCTCGACGATCCCAGCCAGGTCACCGAAGAGCCGATCGGTCACCCACAACCAGCCGAAGAGCGACCGCAGCACGTTGAAGTGCGGGTACTCCCGCAGGAACGCCGGCGAGAGATCGGGATTGAGTAGTTTCTCGGAGAAGGCCACGATCACCAGCGAGCAGCCGGTCAAGACGCGTAGCGCACTCACCGCCTGCCGCTCGTAGCGGGCGAGGGGGAGCAGGCGACGGGCAACCCTCGCTGGCGGCACCGTCACGCCGAGGACGAAGACCGCGACCGCGATCCCAAGATAGAGGAGCTGCTCGAGCATCGCTTCCGGGGGAAAGACGGCGAACCCCAGGAGAAACACCAGGGCCAGCAGCGCGGCCCCGGCGCGATCGAACAGCGAGGTAATGAAGGTGAAGGCGACGACGAGCTGCAGGACGACGAGCAGCCAGCCGAGCCAGCTCGGCGGCAGGGCGAGCGGCGAGACGAACAGGGCACGCTGGTAGGCGAACCAGACGAGGCTGATGCCGGTCTGCAGCGCCAGCACCGTGGTGGCGTGCGGCTCCATGTGTGCGAGGAGCGGTGGGTTCGGGAAGTGAGGCGTGCCCACCAGCCGCTCCAGTCCCTTGAGGACGAGCCAGAGTGCCACGCTCAGTCCCAGCACTGCCAGTGTCGGCCAGCGGGCCAGCAGCGACCAGTCCGGCAACTGGAGCTGCTGCTCTTCCGGCACGAACCAGCGGACATGAGCCGAGGCGATGGTGGGCACCAGCGCCGCCAGCAGGCCGACGCCGGCGACACCCCAGCGCCGACGGAAGCTCGTGAGCCGCTCAAGGGATCGAGGTCTTCTCTTCCCAGCACACCCGTACTGCACAGCAGCCTCCTCAACCCGGCGTGATGGTACACGGCGGCACGCGATTGCGGCAGGGAGAGCGCTGCCCGAGATGGGCCGATATGGCACACTTTGTGCAAGAACTCGACAGAAGGTGCACAGATGGACACGACGATCACGCAGGCGACGATCCAGGGACTCGAGAGCATGGTGCCGGCGGAGACCTGGCGGCGGCTTGCCGAGAAGGCGCGCCGGCAGGGGCTACGCGCCTTCCGGCTCAACGCTAATGCCCGCACCTGGGCCGTCACCAGCCACAGCCAGCCAGGAGCCGCCTACGAGGTCACGATCCTCGACGGCGACCTGCTCTGCTCCTGCCCTGGCAGCGCCTATTACCCATACTGCAAGCACCGCGCCCTGGTTCTGGCAGAACTCGGGCTCCTCGGCGACCTCGCAGAAGATCGGCCCGCGCGGCGGTCTCGCTCGCGCCGCCGTGCGCGCGCAGCATAGGGTCTCAGCTCGAGCCTGCTTCGCCGCTTAGCCCGGCACTCATCTGAGCGACGTCCTCCGTAGCGAGATAGGTGGCGTGTTCGCTGGACACGCTGGCTGCGTTGCCCACCTGGGTGAGTGGGCAGCCAGTGTGGACGACAATTGGCGACACGCTCGAAGAGCTTTACGGAATCCCAAAACTACGCTATTGAGTTAATACGTGAGCGCGGGCGCGTGCCTGAAGCGACAGGTGGCCGACTCCGGCCACCACGAGCGCGTGAGCGAGGCGAAAGGAGATGAGCCATGGTGGCCCGAGGGTTGGAAGGCGTTATCGCTGGCACCACCCAGATTAGCTCGATCATCGACGGCACGCTCACCTACCACGGTATCGATATCGACGAATTGGCCGAGCAGGCGCTCTACGAAGAGGTCGTCTTCCTCTTCTACCACGGCCGGCTTCCAACCCGCACCGAGTTGACCACCTTTCAAAGCCAGCTCGCGGCGAGCCGAGCCCTGCCCGATGGCGTCCTGAGGTTGCTCCAAGACGCGCCGTCGACCGCTGTCCCAATGGATCTCCTCCGAACTGCGGTCTCGGCGCTCGCCTTTACCGAAGAACGCCCCAACGCCACCGACCGCGAGTCCAGCGTTGCCAAGGGGATTCGCCTCGTCGCTCAGGTACCGACCATCGTGGCTACGATCGGGCGGCTGCGCCGTGGTTTGTCCCCCGTCATCCCGCCGCTGGACGAGCTCAGCACCGCGCGCTCGTTCCTGACTGTCTTGCACGATCGCGTACCGGACGAGCTCGAAGTCACGGCCATGAACCGGGTGCTGGTGCTCCACGCCGACCACGAGTTCAACGCCTCCACCTTCGCCGCGCGGGTCACCGCCGCGACGCTCGCCGACATGCACGCCGCCGTCACCGCGGCCGTGGCGGCGCTGAAGGGCCCGCTCCACGGGGGCGCCAACGCGGCCGTCATGCAGATGCTCGAGGAGATCGGCACCTCGGAACGCGTCGAGTCGTACATCCTCGAGAAGCTCGGGCGTCACCAGCGGATCATGGGATTCGGTCATCGCGTCTACAGGGGAGAAGATCCGCGGGCGAAGTGGCTACGCGAGCTCTCTCGCTGGCTCGGCGAGCGCGCGGGCGACCTGCGCTGGTACGACCTCTCCATCCGGATCGCCGAGGTGATGCAGCGCGAGAAGGGACTGTATCCCAACGTCGACTTCTATGCGGCCTCGGTCTACCACTACCTCGGCATCGACAAAGAGCTGATGACGCCGGTCTTCGCCGCCAGCCGCATCTCGGGCTGGACGGCGCACGTCTTGGAGCAACAGGCGGACAACCGGCTGATCCGTCCGCGCGCCGAGTATGTCGGCCCGGCCAACCAGCGCTATATCCCGATCGACCAGCGCTAGTGATGCTTGCGGCACGTCCCGGCGACGTTGCCGGATAACGTATGATGGTGCTGTGATAGGTATGTGCCCTTGCGTGAGCAGGGCGGCAGCGCGCCTGTTCGAGCACGCGCGGTCATAGCTACGCGCGTGCTCTCGTTAGACACGGGTGATATGGCGAAGCATGACGGTCGGCCGATGACCGAGAACGAACCCGTTCGATCACCTTGGCCAGACGAGCCGCCGGGTTGGTGGGGATATGGCGAGCCTCCCGCCGACTCGCTGTCGATCGTCCAATTGATTGCACACGAGACACTCGATACCCGCGTGGCAGCGTTTCTCTGGATCGCCGTCGAGCGCCACGCCAGCGTGGTCGTCGCAGCCGCCGAGCCGCGAGCCGGGAAGACCACCTTGCTTACCGCACTCATCGACCTTCTCCCACCGGAGACGACACGACGGTATCTCCGGGGTTGGTACGAGCGCTTCGACTTTGCCGAGCAGGATGATCCCGCACACACGTACCTCCTGTGTAACGAGATCAGCAGCCATTTGCCCATCTACCTCTGGGGACGCGGCGTCCGCCGGTTATTCGAGCTTGCGCACCGCGGGTTCGCCCTGGCGACCACCGTCCACGCTGCCGGGGCGCGGGACGTGTTGGCTCTGTTCCGTGCCTTCCCGCTCGAAGTGCCAGAACCATATCTGGCCTCGATCGATCTGGTGTTGACGCTCGGGACGGGCCTCGGGCCACGCGGCCTGGTACGCCGGCTCATGCGCGTCGAAGCGCCGATCCTCGTCGACGGTCGCCTCGACATCGAGGTACTCGCCGAGCGCGCCACCCCGCTGTCGCCACTCGACTCGGCGCCCGCTACGCTTGTGCGGATGCTGAGCACGCGCCTCGGGCTCGAACGGAGAGTCGCCAGTGCCGAACTCGCCAGACGGGAACGGGCACTTCACCGCTGGCTAGCGAACGGCTCTACCAGCCGCGAGGCTGTCCGCCGGGCAGTCGCCACATTTCGCCAGCGTGTGACCCACACGGACACTCCCGCCGCGCGGGCGGCTGCCGAGGACGGGGCGGGAACCTGACTGCGTTTCCCTTCCCGAGGCTACTTGCCCCCTCGTGCCAGCCATCACGGCGCCCGCATCTTGACATAGAGCGTTGACAGGAGAGCGGGCTGGAGTACGATTGGGGCAGATCGACTCACCTGACGAAGGAAGCAGCCTGTCGAGCTTCCAGCGCCGAGCGGTTCGGTGCCTTCGGAGATACCTGGTCGAGGAGAGCAGATCGATGAGTAGACCGCGCACGTTGGGCGAACTCCGCGGGAGCGGTTACAAGGTGCTCCCGATCCGGGAGGAGATGCGCAAGAACTTGATTGCCAAACTGGAATCAGGTGCACCGATCTTCCCGGGCATTATCGGGTACGAAGACACGGTCATCCCGCAGGTCGAGAACGCCATTCTCGCGGGGCAGGACATCATCTTCCTTGGCGAGCGCGGCCAGGCGAAGACGCGCATGGCGCGGGCTCTGGTCAATCTCCTCGACGAGGAGATCCCGATCATCGCTGGCAGCGAGATCAACGACAACCCCTTCGCGCCGGTGAGCCGCTACGCCCGCGACCTCGTTGCCCAGATGGGAGACGATACCCCGATCGAGTGGATCCGGCGGGAGGATCGCTACGCCGAGAAGCTGGCGACGCCCGATACCACTATCGCCGACCTGATCGGCGAGGTCGACCCGATCAAGGTCGCGGAGGGGCGCTATCTCTCCGATGAGCTCACCATCCACTACGGCCTGATCCCGCGGACCAATCGCGGCATCTTCGCCATCAACGAGCTGCCCGACCTGGCCGAACGCATCCAGGTGGGCCTGCTCAACATCATGGAGGAGCGCGACGTCCAGATCCGCGGTTATCGGGTTCGCCTGCCGCTCGATGTCTACATCGTCGCCAGCGCCAACCCGGAGGACTATACGAACCGCGGGCGGATCATCACCCCACTCAAGGATCGCTATGGGGCCCAGATCCGCACCCATTACCCGGCCACGATTGACCTTGAGATCGAAATTATGGAGCAGGAGCGAGCCCCGCTCGAGGTCCCGGGCATCGCCATTGCTGTCCCCGAGTACATGCGTGAAATCATCGCCGAGATCACCCACCTCGCCCGGCGTAGCCACGATGTCAGCCAGCGCTCGGGGGTGAGCGTGCGCATGTCGGTGGCCAACTACGAGACCTTGATCAGCAACGCGGTGAAGCGTGCCATCCGACTGGGCGAGAAACATGCCGTGCCCCGTATCAGCGACCTGCCGGCGGTCGTCGCCTCGACGATGGGCAAGATCGAGCTGGAGACGCTCGGCGAAGTCCAGGAAGACCGGGTCATCGAGAAGCTGATCAATGGTGCTGTCCTGGCCACGTTTAACCGCTACTTTTCTGTCCGTGACTTCGACGATCTGATATTGGCCTTCGAGAACGGCCTAGCCGTCGAGACATCCGATCTGTTACCAGCTATGCGCTACATTCACCAGGTCTCGCATATCGACAGCCTGCGGGCCGCGGCTAGCCGGCTCGGCGCTGCCGGGCAGCCCGAGCTGATCGCCGCGGCCGTCGAGTTCGTGCTGGAAGGGCTCCACCTCAATCGTCGGCTCAACAAAGAGCGGGCCGGCGTGCGGGGAGGGGCCCGTTATCGGGGGTAACGACCATGACGCGCTTCAGCCGACGCTTCCGCTACTCCCGCTGGGACGGCACCCAGCAGATCGACCAGCTCGACGCTGAGCAGATCCTGGACGCCATCGCCGACGACGTGCTGGCTGACGGTGACCTGACACGGGCACTCCAGCGTCTCTTTCGCTGGGGCTCCGACCGTCCCGACGCGCCCTTCCCTGGCATGCGCGACCTGCTGGAGCGCGTCCGCCAGCGGCGCCAGCAAGAACTCAGTCGCTACAACCTCGGCTCGGTGCTCGACGACTTGAACCGCCAGCTCGACGACATCATCGCTACCGAGCGACAGGGCATCCAGCGGCGACTCGCCGAGAGCCGCGACCGGCTGGCGCGCCAGCAGGCCCGGCAGCGCGGCGAGACCCAGCCCGCGGGCGGCGAGCCGGCCGCGGACGCCGGTTCTGGAGAGGAGGAGCCATACGACGAGGCGCTGCACGAGCTCCTGGAACGCCTAGCCGCCCGCAAACAGGCGTATCTGGACGCCTTACCGCCTGACCCGGCTGGGCGGATCAAGTCGCTGACGGACTACGAGTTCATGGAACCTGCCGCGCGGGAGAAATTCCAGCAACTCCTGGCCTCGCTTCAGCAGCAGATGCTGCAGCAGACGTTCCAGGGCCTGCAGCAGGCGATCCAGAACATGACTCCTGAAGACCTGGCCAACCTGCGCGCCATGCTCCACGAGCTCAACCAGATGCTGGAAGAGCGCCAGCGCGGTGGCCAACCCGACTTCGAGCGCTTCATGCACAAGTACGGCCACTACTTCGGCCAGAACGTTCAGAGCCTCGACGAGCTCCTCGACTATCTGGCTCGCCAGATGGCGGCGATGCAGAGCCTGCTCGACTCGATGACGCCGCAGATGCGCCAGCAGCTCCGGGACGCGCTCGATGCCGCGCTGCAAGACCCCGGCATCCGCCAGGAACTCGCTCAGCTCGCCCAGAACCTCGGCCAGCTCATGCCGGATAACCCCCATGTCAAGTCCTACCAGTTCACCGGTGGCGAAGAGCTCACCCTCAAGCAGGCCATGCGGCTCATGGAGCACTTGCGCGAGATGCAGGAGATCGAGGCCCAGCTCGAGAGCGTCCGCGACTGGCGAGACCTGCAGCGGGTTGACCTGGACAGGGTGCGAGAACTTTTCGGTGACCAGCTCGCTGCCGAGATGGATCAACTTCGGCAGCTTACGCGCTTGCTGGAGGATGCCGGCTACATCCAGCGCACTCGTCGGGGCTACGAGCTGACCCCGCGCGGCGTCCGCAAGATCGGTCAGAAAGCCCTCCGCGAGATCTTCCAGCACCTCAAGAAGGATCGCTTCGGCCAGCACCAGCTCGACCGCACCGGCCGGGGCGGCGAGCCCAGTGACGACAGCAAGCCCTACGAGTTCGGTGATCCCTTCTTGTTGAATTTGTCCAAGACGGTGATGAACGCGGTCTACCGTGAAGGCCCCGGGAGCCCGGTTCGTCTGCAACCGGACGACTTCGAGGTCTACCGCTCGGAACTGATGACGCAGTCGTCGACCGTACTGATGGTCGACATGAGCCGGTCGATGCTCTACAACGGCTGTTTCCTGGCGGCCAAGAAGGTAGCGCTGGCGCTCGATAGCCTCATCCGCTCGCAGTTCCCGCGCGACAACCTCTATATCGTCGGCTTCTCCTACGTGGCGACGGAGCTGAAGCCGGCAACGCTACCCCACATCACCTGGGACGAGTACAACTACGGTACCAATATGCAGCACGGCTTCATGCTGGCCCGTCAGCTCCTCGCCCGGCATCGTGGCGGCAACAAGCAGATCATTGTCATCACCGACGGCGAGCCGACAGCCTACTTCGACGGGGAGCAGGTGCGCTTCTCTTACCCGCCGACCTACCAGACCTTCCAGGAAACGCTCAAAGAGGTGGCTCGCTGCACCCGTGAGCAGATCGTGATCAATACCTTCATGCTGGAGCGCAGCCCCTACATGGCCGGGTTCGTCAGCGAGATGGCGAGGATCAACAAGGGGCGTGCCTTCTTCGCGACTCCAGATCACCTGGGCGAGTACATTCTGCTCGACTACGTGGCGAACAAGCGCATCCGGTTGCGCTAACCGGCCGGGGATCGGAGCGTGCCGCTGGGCCGGAGGAACGATAGGACAAGAGGGCTACTTTGCCGGGTCGACCGGACCAGTTAGGATGGTGCCAGCACAACGGCCGCGAGCGGAGGGTGGCGGATGACGTCGAGCGATGAGTCCCTGGTGTACCGCTATGAGGACGTGCTCCGGGCTATTGGCCACTTCATCGATGAGCACGACCTGCAAGACGTCGTGATCCTCCAGACCGACCAGGGTATCATGCTGCACGGCTACCGCCGCCCTCGCCCCGGCGTCCCGACCACAACCTCCTTCGTCAACCGGATCTTCACCAGTGAGGAGATCGCCCGCATCCACGAGCAAGCGAAGCAACGGCGCGGCACCGGCTCCAAGCTCCTCCAGTAGCCCTCCTCATGGGCAGTGCGAGCCAAATTGGCGATACTGCCACACCGGCAGGCGGTGAAATTGCCGACAGACCTCGATCAGACGCTCCTTCGCCGCGTTGAAGAGCAGCTGGCCCTTCTCCGCCGAGGCCGTTAGCGGGTTGCCATGCACCCCGTGCTCCCGCTCGCGGCGACGCTCCGGAAATCCGGTGAAGGCGAGGATGTCCGGCGTGAAGTTCGGCTCCCGCTCGGGGTCGGCCACCATGCGGGAGCGGTCGATCAGGCTGGGCCGCAGGTAGAGCTGGAGCGAGGTCTCCCACTCGCCGCCGTGCCCGATGAAGCCGCGGTCAGTCTCGGCATGCTGCTGCAGGATTCCCGGCACCATCTCCCAGTAGGTGATCGGCAGCACCCAGATATCCTCCTCAGCAAGCTTGATCGAGATGACCCGGATGATGTCACGGTTGCCGCCGTGGCCATTGAGCAGGATGATCCGGCGAAACCCGTTGGCCCAGATACTGCGGCAGACCTCGGAGACCAGGGCGATGTAGGTCTCGACGCTCGCGGTGATGGTGCCGACTTCACCCATGTTGTAGTGGGTCAGGCCGATCCAGACCGGCGGCGCGACGATCACCGGGAACTCAGTGATCGCGAGCGCCGTCTCAACTGCGAGCGCCTGGGTATGGCTGATGTCGACGTCCATCGGACAGTGCGGCCCGTGCTGCTCCACCGACCCCAGCGGCACGATCACTATCGGGTCGTGCTCAAGCGCCTCCAGCAGCTCATGCCGCCACATCTCCTGCCAGTGGACGGTGCGACCCAGTCGCGTCCGCTGCCCGGAGCCGAAGACTGAGGCATCGACGACCATCTCCGCCCTCCTCTCCTTACCTCTCTCCGAGCTCAGTTCGCGCCAAGCACCTGCCGGAGCCGCTGGGCCACCAGCTCGGCCTCTCCTGGCCGCAGCGTCGACGCATGTAGCCCAATCCCACGCTGATGCCGGACGCTCTGCGAGACGGCGACCGCCGGGTCACCCTCGAGCAGCTCGTTGACGACGGCTTCGACCGGCCGCCCGAGCACTCCCTCGTCCAGCCGGACCATCGCGACCGGCCAGCCGGCCTCCGGGTCGTCACGTAGCTCAGTCGAGCGAACAGCCGGCAGGCCGGCCACGGCCTCGAGGATTGACTGGAGCTGGGCCACCTGGCGACACCGCTCGGTCGCGTGGTCGAGCGCGAGGAAGCGCCGCAGTGCAGCGATTAATCCGGCGATCTCCTCCTTGCCGACCTTCATCGCCCGGCCCAGCCCATGATGCGGCGGGCCTGGAAGACGACCTGTTTCCAGGAACCGCTCCCTCCAGGCCCAGGTCTCGGGGTACACGTCCATGTCCTGGTGCTGGAGCGCGACCGAATCGATCAGCTCGGCGCGGCCCACCAGGATTCCCGTCGCCTGGGGCCCACCGATCGCCTTGCCGCCGCTAAAGGCTACCAGGTCGGCCCCCGCAGCGATGAACCGGCGCAGGTTTTCGGTGGGCGGCAGCGCGGCCGCGGCGTCGACGATCACCGGCAGCCCGTGCCGGTGCGCGATGGCGACTACCTCTGCGAGCGGAACCGCCCCGACCAAGTGCGGCGGCGGCTGCACCGCATAAGCGATGGCGACCGTCCGCTCGGTGATGGCGGCTTCGATCTGCCAGGGCCAGGTGATTCCTTGCCCCGGGTAGCCGAGATACCCTACTTCAATGAGCCTTGCCCCGGCGAGCCGGAGGGCCCGCGTGTAGGCGTTGAGGTGTGGGCGCTGGATCACGATCTCGTTCCGGAGCCCGGAGGTATCGGGCAAGCGATCCATCGCCGCCGGGTCGAGCCGCGCGATAGCGGCCGCCGCGGCGAGCGCCAAGCCGGCGGCCGCACCCGCGGTGACGTAGCCAGCCTCGGCGCCGGTCACCTCGGCCAGAAAGCGCCCGGCCGCCTCCTGGAGCAACTCCATCGGCACGCACTGCTGCGCTGCCTCGCGCATCGCTGCGAGGACATCCGGATGAAGCGGCATGCCGCCGAGCCGAGTCAGTGGCCCGGCCGCGTTGATCACCGGCTGCACCCCGAGCTGCTCGTAGATCCCCATCGCTCCCCTCCCGCCAGCCCTGTCCAGATGAGCCTAGTGTACGGCACCCCGGCCGGGCGCTGAACACTGGCGCGAGCAGGGAGCGGCCTGAGGGTCGATCACGTTCTCCTCGCTGGATCCCGTCCCGGTGTCCCTGCATCCCGGTGCACAAGCCTCGAGCCTCGCGCTCAGCCGCCAACGCCGGCTCACCTGCCCTCACCTCGGCTTCGTCACCCCCTCTCCCGCGGCGGGAGAGGGGGAAGGTGGTGAAGGCAGAAAGCCACATCGCTCAGGGTACCCCACGACAACGCCGGATACCGCAGGGATCCCTCTGCGCCGGAGCTGTCGCGCTGGGCACGACCAGCGCGCCAGTCCCGAGCGCGGGGAAGAGCAAACGTTCAACCTTCAGGAGGAGCTACCGCCTCGTTGAACCAGGTGGCGAGACCGGGGCTGTACGGTCTGTCGCTCTGGCGCGCCTACGGAAGGATCGCCGTCCACTCGTACGTGCCGAACTTCGTGCGGACGAGTTCCTCGGCCTCCGCGATCTCCTCAGGCTGTAACCGTCCCTCTTCCAGGCCGTGCCGCGTGGCGAAGACCTCGAGCATACGCTCGGTGATGGTCTCGCGCGGGAGGTTCGTCTGCTGGCGCAGTGGCGCAACCCGCCGCTCCGCGCTCCGGATCCCCTTATCGCTCAGCTTCTCCCGGCCGATCCGTAGTACCTGGACGACCTTTTGTGGGCTGATATCGTAGGCCATAGTCACATGGTGCAGCACCGCTCCAAAGCGCCGGGCCTGAGCTGCCCCGCCAATCTTACCCTCGGCCGAGGTGATGTCGTTGATCGGCTGGTACCAGGCATCGATCCCGAGTGAGCGTAACGCCTCGATCACCCAGGTATCCAGGAAGGCATACGACTCCACGAACGACATGCCAGCGACCAGCTCCGGCGGTGCGTAGATCGAGTAGGTGATCACCTTACCCGGCTCGGTTAGCATCGCACCACCGCCGGTAATCCGCCGCACCACGGTGATATCGTGCTGGCGCGCCATCTCCTGATCGACCTCGTTGCGCAGCGATTGGAAGCGCCCGATGACGACGGCCGGCGCCGTCCATTCCCAGAAGCGGAGCGTCGGTAAGCGCTGCCCTATGCCCACGCGCCGAGTGAGTACCTCATCGAGCGCCATCTGCATGGCTGGGTCGAACGCTTCTCCATAGAGCAGTTGCCAGCGGTACCGTCGCCAGCGCGCCTGCGCCTCATCCGGCTCCACTCGCATCACGACCTGCTCGCTCATGACCATGCCCTCCGCACTGCTCGCGCCACCGCCTCTGGCGAAAAGCCGACCATCTCCACACCGTCGTCGAGGTTCGCCCGGATCTGTTTCGCTATCAACTCTTCTGTTGCCTGCCTGACTGGTAACCCCTCGAGCGCCCCAGCGATGCGCTCGAGCGCCTCCGGCGGCTCCAGGAAGAAATCGCCGGTCACCTGCACGCTGTGGAGACGTCCGTCCACCACGTCGAACTCCACTGCCACTAACTTGCCGCCAGGTGTCTTGTACTCGCCGCGCACCGGTACCTCCGTCTCCTCCGAGGGGCCTTCTTGACCCATCTCTCCCGCTCCACTGACAATTCTACGGAGGCGCGCAAGGAGGTGAGCCGAAGCAGAGCAGCTCGCTGTGGTGCGCGACAGCCGTCCACCCGCGTCCGAGCCGACACCGGACTCGCGTCCTCGAACCTATCCACACGGGTAGGGCCTAGGCTCGACGCCGGCCGTATGCTGCTCGACAGCTTCGACCAACTGGGGAAGGGGCAGCGCGATGGGTTCGGCAGACACGAGTGATGTCCGGCAACAGGCCTGGATCGAGGGGCGGCTTCCGCGCGAAGCCGACGTCGTCGTGATCGGCGGTGGCATCGTCGGCTGTGCCACCGCCTACGAGCTCGCCAAGCGCAAGGTGCGGGTGGTGCTGGTCGAGCGCGGGGAGCTGGGGGCCGACCAATCGAGTCGCGCCTGGGGATTCGTCCGGAGGCAGCGCCGCGACCCGGCCGAGTTGCCACTCATGATGGCCGCCAACTTGCTGTGGCCGCGCCTTGCAGAAGAACTGGACGCTGACATCGAGTGGGTACAGTCGGGCATCCTGGCTCTCGCCAACGACGTCGATCGGCTCGAGTTCTACCACCGCTGGCTCGAGCAGACGCGAGACTTCGACACCGGCACGCGCCTGCTCACTCGCAAGGAGATCTCGGAGCTGATCCCGGGGATGGAAGGCCCGTGGATCGGTGGGCTGTACACACCGGGAGACGGCCACGCCGAGCCGCCCAAGGTGATGGCCGCCTATGCCCGCGCGCTCCAGGCCAAGCAGGTGACGGTACTCACCGGTTGCGCTGCCGAGGGGATCGAGCTGACTGGCGGGCGGGCAAGCGCTGTACTCACGGCGCATGGATCGATTCGCGCTCCGGTGGTGGTCTGTGCTGCGGGGGCCGGTTCCGGGCGGCTGGCGCGAACGATCGGGCTACGGCTGCCCCAGCTCGTCGTGCGCGCCACGGTGGCTGAGACGGCTCCAGTGCCACCCGTCACGCAGTTGGCCGTGTGGGCACCGGGTGGAGCCTTCCGCCAGCGGCCCGGCGGGAGCTTCTATATCGCCCGCGCCGAGGATGGAGACCACGATGTGACGCTCGACTCGCTCCGCTACCTGCGGGACTTCTTACCCAATTACCTGCGCAACCGGCGCGCCTTCCGGATCCACATCGGCCGCCCGCTGCTGCGCGACCTGCTCGGCGAGTTCCGCTCTCGCTCCGGAGCTCGGGCGTGCTGCGAGCGCCCGGGTGAGCCGGTTCCGAACCTTCACGTGGTGGCGCGGAGCCGAGAGAACCTAGTGCGGCACTTCCCGTTTCTGGCGGGCATCCCGGTAAAGCGGGTCTGGGCCGGCCTGATCGACAGCACGCCCGATGCCTTGCCGGTGCTTGGCGAGGTGGGCTGGCCGACCGGCTTCGTCTTCGCCACTGGGTTCAGCGGCCACGGCTTCGCCCTGGGGCCGATCGTGGGGCAGCTCCTGGCCGAGCTGATCGTCGACGGCAAGCCGT
This sequence comes from uncultured Thermomicrobiaceae bacterium, assembly GCA_938082375.1. Lineage (GTDB taxonomy): Bacteria > Chloroflexota > Chloroflexia > Thermomicrobiales > Thermomicrobiaceae > Thermalbibacter. The sequence goes on along the minus strand of CALKCJ010000032.1, from coordinate 3,585 downwards.
CGATCGATATCGGCGCGCTGAGCTACGCGCGGTTCCAGGCTGGCGGCGCCCGCAAGGCGGCGCATATCGCCTGAGCCACACCCGGTTGACGGCGTCCGGCCGGCTCCCTGATACTGGCAGTGTGGAGTGGTTTCCGGAGTGCCGGTACGATGGGCTTCCCTCGAGTTCTCGGGCAAGGGGAATGGCCGCTTGCAGCCTGGTGAGCGCGCGTTCGGACGGTAGCAGAGTGGAAGGGAGGGGCTCAATGCAAGCATCGCTGACGACGCGCATGATCGGCGCCGCGCGGCTGGACACCGCGACCTACGAGGCGGTCGAGCACGACGAGGGAGCGACCTCGGCTGCCCTGCTGGTGGTCGTCCTCGGGGCTATCGCCGCTGGCATCGGTGCCCTCGGTACCGGCCGAATCGGCGCCTTCATCGGAGGCATCGTCGCAGCCATAATCAGTTGGGTTGCCTATGCCGGCGTCGCCTACCTCGTCGGCTCGCGGCTCCTCGCGACGCCGCAAACGCAGGCGACGTGGGGTCAGCTCCTGCGGACGCTCGGCTTTGCGCAGTCGCCGCGCCTGCTGCTGGTGCTCGGCTGGATCCCGCTCCTCGGGGGGCTGATTTCACTCGTGGTTGCGATCTGGACGCTGGTCACGACGGTCGTCGCGATCCGCCAGGCGCTCGACTTCACCACCGGCCGCGCCATTGCTACCGCCGTTCTCTCCTGGCTCGCTCTGGTCGTCGTCTATGCGATCATCCTGATCCCGTTTGGCGCTCTCACGATGAGGGGATGAGAGCGAGGTGACCCTCGGCGCGGGAGCGACCTCTGAGAGGAAGTAGGATTGCCTCAAGGATGAGCCTAACCAGGCATGTCGCCGAGTGGATCGCCGCGTTCCGTCCGGAGGAAGCGCCGGAAGCCGTGCGCCGGGAAGCGATCGCCCATCTCCTCGATACGCTGGGCGTGGCGCTCGCCGGGTCACGGGCACCGCTGAGCGCCATCCTGCGCGAGCAGATCGCTAGCACCGGTGGGGCCGCTCAGCCACGGTGATCGGCTCGACAGTCCGGGCACCGGCCCAGCAGGCAGCGCTGGCCAACGGAGCCGCTGCCCACGCGCTCGACTACGATACCCAGCTCGCCGAGCGGCCAGACCGGGTCTATGGCCTGCTCACCCACCCTTCGGCACCGGTGCTGCCGGCCGTCCTGGCGCTCGCCGAGCTGACCGGCGCGAGTAGCCGCGAGGCGCTGGCCGCGTACACGCTCGGCGTCGAGGTAGCGTGCAAGCTGGCGGAAGCCGCCAACCCGCGGCTCTACGAAGCCGGCTTCCACACGACGGGCGTGGTCGGCGCGCTGGGCGCGGCCGCCGGGGCAGTTTGGCTCTTGACCCGCGATGCGGAGGTCATTGCACGGGCTCTCTCGGTGGCGGCCTCGATGGCCGGCCGGCTGCGGGAGCAGTTCGGAACCATGACCAAGCCGCTCCACGCCGGGCGAGCGGCCGAGAACGGTGTAGTGGCAGCGCAGCTCGCGGCTGCCGGGTTCACCGCGGCCGAGAACGTACTGGAGGCGCCGCGCGGCTTCTGCAGCGCCTACGCTGGGGGCTTCGACGAGGCAGTGGTGCGCGGCCGGCTCGGCAACCCCCTGGAGCCTGCTCCAGCCTGGCGTCTCGCTCAAGCCGGCGCCCTCCGGATCGCTGACGCACCCGGCCATCGACGCCTCGCTCGACCTCCTGCACGAGCACGACGTGCACTCAGAGCAGGTCGAGTCGATCCAGGTCGGCGTCAATCGGCACATGCCGAACGCGCTGCTGCACGCCATCCCGACCGACGGGCTGCAGGCAAAGTTCAGCCTCCCCTACGCCGTCGCCGTGGCGCTGCTTGATCGGGCGGCTGGTCTGGCCCAGTTCACCGACGAGCGAGTGCGACAACCCGACGTGCGCGAGCTGGTACCGCGTGTCGAAGTCGCGATCGACCCTGAAGCCGAGGCGGCCGGCTACCACCAGATGTTCACCCAGATGTTCACCCGGGTCACGCTGCGCCTTCACGATGGCCGAAGCCTGAGCGCCCAGGCCAGCTTCGCGCGCGGCAGCCCCCAGCGTCCCTTCACCCGCGACGAGCTGCTGGCCAAGTTCCGCGAGTGCGCATCCCTGGCGCTCCCCCTGGCAAGGGTCGAAGAACTCATCGCGGCGATCGCCGCGATCGAGGAGGCGCCGGACGTGCGCGGGTTGCTCGCCCTGGCGCAGCCTGGGAGCTGATTCACGGGCCTGCTACCCGCGCGGGAAGCGGTCGGGGCGGAACGGCGCGGCGATCGACTCGACCTCGCCGGTCAGGATCTCCTGCGCCAGCAGCCGGCCGATCAGCGGCCCCAGCGTCACCCCGCTGTGCGTCACCGCTTCGTAGTAGCCGCCGACCGCCGGCACCGCGCCGATGCACGAGCGGCCATCGGCCGGGATCGGTCGGACGCCGACCGCCGCCCCCACGACCTCGGCACCCTCGATCCCATCCAGCACCTGGCGCGCACGCTCGAGCAGCATCCAGCACAGCGGATCTCCCGCCTCGACCGCGCGGCGATCCCCGATCTGCGCGTCGGCGTCGCGGTGGTGGAGCACGACATGTCCCGGCCCCTCCGGCCGGACGTTGACGACCGGTGTGTGCAGCACCCGATGGATTGGCTCGCCGGAGACGGCAACGCGGACAACCAGCCCGGCGGACGGTGCCAGCGGCAGCGGAAGGCAGAGCAGCGCCGCGACCTGGTCGGCCCAGGGGCCCGCCGCATTGACCACGGCGTCGACGGTCAGGCTCGCCCCGCTCTCCAGGCACAGGCCGCGCACCTGCCCGCTGGCCGTCTCGATCGCGACGACCGGGTCGTCCTCGATCACCTCGGCGCCTGCGGAACGGGCGAGCTCGAGGAGCGTGCTCACCAGCAGCGGGACGTCGATCCATGCTTCTTCAGGGTAGAAGACGAACTGTGTCGCCGGGTCGGGGAAGCGAAGCCCCGGCTCGAGATCTCGCTGCACTTCACGTGCCGTCCGCCACTCGGCCCAGTAGCCCCAGGCGCAGAGCTCCTCGACCCGGCGCTGCATGGCCGGTAGCTCGTCCTCGGCGACCCAGACGAGGTTGCCGCCGGGGTGGTACCAGGGCGCCCCACCGAGCTCCTCGACCAGCCGCTGGTACTCCCGCAGCCCGGCGAGGTTCAGCTCGAAGTAGTCGCGCGGAGACTTGGCGCTGGCGTTCACCCAGGCGAAGGTGGCCCCGCTGGTGCCGGCGGCCGGCCGGGACCGCTCGATAACCCTCACCCGCGCGCCGGCTTGGCTCAGCCGCCAGGCGATCGACGCACCGACCACGCCGGCGCCGACCACGGCAACGTCGAGCATCGCGACCTCCGTCAAACCGTAACCGGAAAGCCGCGATAGGCCTCCGGGCGGCGGTTGGCCAGCGAGGGGAGCTGTGCCCGGATCTCGCGTAGATAGCTGAAGTCGAGCTCGCTCACCACCACCCCCACCCGGTTCGGCGCCTCCGCCACCACCGTCCCCCACGGATCGACCACCAGCGCATGCCCATAGCACTGCGCGTTCGGCTCGTGCGGCCCGATCTGCGCTGGCGCCGCC
>CALKCJ010000031.1 GCA_938082375.1 uncultured Thermomicrobiaceae bacterium | reverse complement strand
TGAAGTTCGACCCGAACATGTTCACTCCGGGCGAGATCTACTTCGATGCGGAGTAGCCAGTAAACAGCAGAGCGGAGACTGTACGGTCGGTGCACCCGCTCCAGAAGCCAGCGTGACGCACGCTCGGAAGCTCTGGGGCATCGACCGCCCCGCTCAACCTTAGTAGGTGAGCAAGCGCGAAAGGAGGTCAGCCAGATGCGGATCGCAGCGCTCATCCTCGGCATCGTCGGTGGAGTGCTCGGGATCATCGCCGGGATCTTCGCGATGACGGTCGGCGGGATCGGCGCGGCCTTCGCGGCGGAGGGCGCCGGCACCGTCACCGGGCTCGGCTTCGCCGCCATCCTGCTCAGCGTGCTCGGCATCGCCGGCGGGGGCGTGGCCCTGCGCTACCCCCGCGCGAGCGCGCTCATGCAGCTCATCGCCGGCCTCGGCGGGTTCATCGCGGTGTCGGCCTTCTGGATCCCGGCGGGAGTGTGCCTGCTGGTCGGCGCGCTGCTCGCCTTCCTCGGGCGGCGTCCGGCCGGCCCCGCCCCGGCCGCCTGACGGCCGCGCGACGGCCGCCCTCACCCCCTGCCCCCTCTCCCGCGCGGCGCGGGAGAGGGGGCGCCAGCCGGCGCGAGTGGCGGGAGAGCTATGCCTCGGGGTGCCAGAGGGACAACCGGCCAGTCGCCCCCTACGCACATGGAGGAGCGAATGATCATTCGCCCCTCCAACGACACAGGCGGAGTTTGCCCTCACCCTCTGCCTCTGCCCCTTGCCCGCACGGCGCGGGCAATGGGTGGCCGACGCTGCCTTCACTCCAACCCATTTCCCACTCGGTGAGAGAGGGGTGCCCGCTGGGTGGGGTGAGGGCGGCCAGCGGGAACCCGCCGCGGAGCGGGCTGCTGACGGAGAAGCCGCTCGGGGGCGGCGGTCAGGCCGCGCGGCCCGGCCCCGGCTCGCCAGCCGAGCGCTCTGCCTGCGCCGCCTGCAGTAGAACCGGAAGGTCGAACAGGAAGAACACGGTCAGCACAGTGGCCGCGCCCTCGAGCGTGTCGGCGTCCGTAGCAGCTCGCTGGCCGGCTCGAGCGAGCCGGGGATATCGCGGGTCTCAGCGAACAGCGGTCGCCCGTCCATCGTCAGCGTCCCCCGCCAGAGCGGCCACAGCGAGGCGCGGACTCCGGCCCACCCGTGCTCGAGGGTGACGCGGAGCGCCTCCAGCCGAGCCGCCAGCGGCGGGTGGCTATCGACCGGATGAGGCTGCGTGCCGGCGGCGAGCCAGTCCGGCGCCACGTTGCTGCGCGCCGCGTCCGCTGCATGCTAGGTGATCCAGGAGCTCATCCGGGGTATCGGCTCGATCATAGTCTCGACGAGCTCGGCCAGTTGCGCATAGTCGCTGCCCTTGACCGCCGTCGCCCACTGACGCCGGGCTTTGGCGTCCTACCTGCTCCACTGCTGGAGCCGGCACAGGTAGAAGGGCCAGGCTGGCCCGGCCAGATGCACCTTGATCAGCGCCGTCGCGATCGCCAGCGAGCTCGCCACTGGCGCCGCCGTGCGGTCGGCCTCCAGCTCGCGCCGCCGCGAGCGCTCGGCCGCGGCGACCTCGAAGGCCGCGACCGCATAGCCGAGCACTGGGATGGCCGGCAGCACCGCGATCGAGCGCGGGTTCTCGCCGAGCGCCGCGGCCGCGTTGCCGAGCGCCTGCAGCGCCCCGCGGTAGAGCGGGTAGAAGCGACGGCTGAAGGCGGTGTCCTCGCCGTGGAAGTGGGCGAACTCGTGGGCCAGCACCGCCCGCAGCTCGTCGCGCTCCAGGATGGCGAGAAGCGGCAGCGAGAGGTAGAGCAGCCGCCCCTGGCTCAGCCCGCCGGGGTAGCGCACCGGCACCTCGGTGACGTAGCAGTTCGGCTCCAGGCCGAGCAGGATCGTGCGCGGCGGCTCGGTGCCCACTTCCCTCGCCACCTCACGGGCCACCTGCCACAGCTCCGGCTCCTCTTCCGGGGTGACCGCCACCGCTAGCTCGGTTACCTTCACCGGTTGGAAGACCGAGAGCACCCCGCCTTCGACGGCGAGCGTGGCGACCAGGCCGGAGAGGCCGATGCCAGCGAGGATGAAGAGGTGGAACCGCTCGATGAACACGACTTCAAGTAGGTAGAGCACCAGCACCAGGTTGACGCCCTGGATCGCCAGCAGCCCGACCAGCCCCAGCGCGGCGAGCGCCAGGCTAAGTCGGAAGAGGCCAAGCAGCCGGTGGTGGTCGCGACGCGCCGCACCCCTGGCCCAGGCGACGAAGGCGAGCAGCGCCACCCCACCGGCGCCAGTCACCAGGCTGCCGAGCTGGCTCAACTCGGCGTACGTGAAGTGGGAGCAGACGTCTTCGCCGCGCACCTCGGGCTGGTCGCAGAACGATTCCAGCCGCACCAGCGCCCACTCTTCGGCCGTGAGCCGGCCGTAGCGGGCCTCCACGACGTCCCGCCAGACCCAGTTCATCCGCGCCTCGACGATCCAGGCGCCGACCCAGAGCGCGACCGGCAGGATCAGCACGATGACCGCGGCCCCCAGTCACGGCAGGCCCTCGCCGCTCTCCGCCGGTGCTCCGCCTGTCGCTGCTGACGCGGGCTCCGCCATCTGAGGCTCCCTCTCGCCATGGACGGATGCTAGCGATCAAGTAGTTTAGACACGCCGGGGGAAGAGAGGGGTTCCCGCTGCCTAGTGCGTGACGCGACGGGTACCGGCGGCTCGCCGGGAGAGCGCGCTGGAGGGTCACTGAGCGGCTCAGCCCGCGGTGCCGGCTTCGTCACAGGCCAGCGGCTCGTCGAGGGCGTAGTCGTCTTGCAGCGGCGCCGGGTAGCGACGCCGCCCACCCGAGGGATACTCGAGGAACTCTGGAAGCAGCACATCTTCGTCCATCTCTGCCCTCACCCCGCCCTTCAGGCACCCCTCTCCCGCGCGTGCGGGAGAGGGGCAGCGGGAGCGCGGTCGCCCCCAGCGGAGGGACGCGCCTGGTGGGCGTCCGGCCGGGACACCCTCTGGTCACAGTCCCGCTGCCGTTGCAATCCCCCGCAGGGGATTAGCGCACGTGCAACGCGTTACGACCCTCGTGGGCACCATGCGCTGGTGTGGAAACCCGTTGCAATCCCCCGGAGGGGATTAGCGCACGTGCAACGCATGATGATTTGGGCGGACACCTTTCGCGGCGAAACAATGTTGCAATCCCCTGCAGGGGATTAGCGCACGTGCAAC
>CALKCJ010000030.1 GCA_938082375.1 uncultured Thermomicrobiaceae bacterium | reverse complement strand
CTCAGCCGGTTGCCGGGGAGTCCACTGTGCCTAGGCAACCTGCTCGGCCCGTCCACAATCTCCGCTTCCAGACAGCGGCGTGCTCGCTCTCGGCGATCTCGCGCAGGCCTTGTTCGTGACCAGCCCGTGGCAGCCCAAACTGCGCTCCACCGTGGCAGCGCTCACGCGCCGGTCTCCAGCGGTCCAGGCCGCTTGCCCGGCTAGCCGAGGGCCAGGGCGACGAGGCCCAGCACCATGCCGCTCGCGGCCAGCAGGCGGCGGCCGCCGTCGCTCTCGTCGAGCAGGCGCGCGCCCATGGCCGTGCCGATCAGGATGCTGATCTCTCGCGCCGGAGCGACGTAGCTCACCGGCGTGAAGCGCATGGCGGTGAGAACCAGGATATAGGCGAGCGGGGTGAGGACCGCCACTCCCAGGACCGATAGCCGGTGCTCGCGCCAGAGCGCCCGCACCTCGCCCCAGCGCCGCGCGGCGATCGGCGTCAGCAGCAGCGAGCGGGCAACTGCAGTCGCCCAGTCGAGCACCACCGGCGGGACCAGCAGCGCGCTTACCGCGTGCTTGTCCCACAGGGTATAGGTCGCGATCAGCATGCCGGTCAGCAGGCCGAAGGCGACCACGCCGTCGGCGAAGTGCGGAGGCCGGAGCAGCCGGGCGCCGCCGGTCAGCAGGAAGATGCAGCCGATGATGAGCGCGGCGCCGGCCAGCGCGATCGGGCTGGGGCGCTCACCGAAGAGCGCGATGGCGCCGAGCGTCGAGAGCATTGGCCCGGTGCCACGAGCCAGCGGGTAGACCAGCGAGAGATCGCCGATCCGGTAGCCCTGCTGAAGCAGCAGAAAGTAGGCGATGTGCAGCAGCGCGCTGCCGACGATGAAAGCGAGCTGGGGCAATCCCAGTTCGGGCCGCTGGACGAGGATGATCCCAACAGCCAGCGGAGCATAGATCAGGGCTCCGAGTGTCCCGAAAAGCCAGACGAAGGGCGCGCCGCTGCCGACGCGCTTGGCCAGGACGTTCCAGCTCGCGTGGCCGAAGGCCGCCAGCAGGACAAGGCCGAGGGCAAAGAGCGTCACGGGCGGCTGCCTCCGCAGGCCCGCCGGCTCACGCCGTGAGCCAGCGCTCGTACCAGGCGACGATGCGCTGCAGCAGGTCGAGCTGGTGGGCCCGCTCGTGGAACGCGTGCTTCTGCCGCGGGTAAAGCACGAGTTCCGTGGGCACGCCGCGCTCGCGCAGGCCGAGGTACAGCTCCAGCCCCTGTCCGGGCGGCACCCGCTGGTCGGCCTCGCCGTGGACGACCAAGGTCGGCGTCGTGATCCGCCCGAGGTAGCGCACCGGCGAGCGCTCCCAGTACGCGTCTGGCTGCTCGTGGAGCGGGCCAGGGAAGCGATCTTCGTTGAGCGGACGGATGTCGGTTGTGCCGACCTTGCTGACCCAGTCGGTCACGGCGGCGCCGCAGACGGCAGCCCGGAAGCGGTCGGTGTGCCCGATCAGCCAGGCGGTGAGGAAGCCGCCGTAGCTCCAGCCGCCGACGCCCAGCCGCTCGGGGTCGGCCACTCCTTGGGCCACGCACCAGTCGACGCCGCGCAGCACGTCGTCGGCGTCGCCGCCGCCGAGGTCGTTGCGGTTGGCGGCGGTGAAGGCGACTCCCCGGCCGATGCTGCCGCGCGGGTTGGGCAGCAGCACGGCGAACCCGGCCCCGGCCAGCACCTGCCCCCAGTCGTGCCAGGTGGCGTGGAATGTCGCGCCCCAGACCGCGCTCGGCCCGCCGTGGATGTCGACGACCAGCGGCAGGCGCTGCCCCTGGCCAGCCCCGGGCGGAGTGAGCAGCCAGCCCTGGATGGCCAGCCCATCGCTTGCCCGCCACTCCACCGGCTCCATCGGCGCCAGCTCCACGCCAGCAAGCTGCGGGTTCAGCGCGGTGAGGCAGCGTAGCCCCTCGTCCCATCGCCCGGCCCAGACCTCCGGCGGGCTGAGGGGCGACTGCCGGATCAGCCCCAACGTCCGCCGGTCGAGGCTCAAGCTGGCCGGCGGGGTGACCCAGCCACCGGCCGGTACCGGCTCCAGCGTGCAGGCCAAGCCGGTCTCCAGGTCGTAGCGCGTGAACTGTGTCCAGAGCCCGGCGGCCGAGAGGACGAGCAGCGTCCGCTCCCCGAGCCAGCCCGCCCACAGCGGCGTGCTCTGGCCGGGGTCGAGCGTGGTGATGTGGCCCCGCGACAGATCCAGCAGGATCACCCGCTGGTCGTCGGCGTTGCTCGGGAGAATACCAACGACTGCTAGCCGGCGTCCATCCGGTGACCAGGCAAGCGAGGCCGGGAGGCGGGCTAGGCGCAGCAGCTCGCGCTCCGCCCGCGTGCTCGCGTCGAGCAGGAGCACGCGCGTCTGGTCGGGCGTCGAGTCCAGCAGATCGCTCGGCGAGGTGACCACCGCCAGCTCGCGCCCGCCCGGAGACCAGGCGTAGTCCCAAACGTGGCCGGCGGCCGGGCCGAGGACGCCCGGCGCTCCACCGTCGAGCGGCACGCGGACGATGGCACGTGGCCGGGGTAGCAGGCTGGCAACCCGGACATCGACTGGCGAATCTTCCGCCCCGGCCAGCACCAGGCGGTCGACGGTCACGGTCAAAGCGCGGCCGTCAGGAGACCAGGCGGGGAGATCGACGCCACGGCGAAAGCCGGTTAGCCGCTGGGCAGTGCCACCTTCGGCGGGGATGACCCAGAGCTGGTGGGTACGCTCAGCCGGCGCGCGCTGCTCGCGGTCGGAGAGGAAGGCGATCAGCCGGCCGTCGGGCGACCAGCGTGGGGCGCGATCCTCTGCGTCGCCCACTGTAAGCTGGCGTGGCTCGTCGCTACCGTCGACCTGGCGCTGCCAGAGCGATGACGTCGGCAGCGGCTGCGTGTGGCCGATCGGCGCGGTCACCCAGGCGATCCAGCGGCCATCCGACGAGACCTGCACGTCGCCAGGTATCTGCAAGCTGACTGCGAGCTCCGGCGTATAGCGGCGCACCACTCTCCCCCTCGCGCACACAGCGGACCGTCGCCCTACTTTCCCTCAGCGACGCGTGTGTGGCAACCCCCTGCGCAGTCGGCGTCGGCGAGCAAACGGGGGCGCGTTTGGCTCGGAAGCAAGACACGCTGCGCGTAACGCGTGCAGCGGCGAAGGTGCTGGGGCTGGCAGGCCGGTGCCTGTCCTCAGAACCCGCCGTCCCGGCCACGAGCTTGGATCTCGTCCACAATCAGGCGCAGCTCGGTCGAGCGTGCGTGCATGCGGACGATGGGCTCGCCCTCGGGGTCGAGGAAGAGGATATCGACGTGGTCGTTCGCCTCGATCAGCTCGGAGCCGCTGTAATCGAGCTCGACGGTGAGGACCGGTGTGATCCGGTCGCTCTGGTGTGCGGGCTCGCCGGGCGGCGCGTGGGTGAGCGCGTAGCGGAGGTGACTCAGGAGGTCGCTCAGCGCGCCGCGCTCATTCGGCTCGGTGCCCAAGTAGAGCGCCAGGTCGATGCGGCCATCGCTGACGTGCAGGTAGTACCCGTCCTCGGCGTGCTCAAGCGCGATATCTTGCGGGAACCAGAGGTCGTAGATCACGAGGGGCCGGGCCTCAGCCTCTTCCTCCTCCTCGCCCTCCTCGACCGCTTCGCCAGAGGTTAAGCCGGCCGGCCCCTGGCCCTGGAGCAGAGAGAAGTGGGCCAGGCCGTAGAGGTAGAGCGTCTCGGCGAGGTGCGCGCGTACCGGAGCGGTGAACAGGCCAGGGAACTCGTCCTCGAGCAGCCGCTCGAGTGACCGCAGCATCCGGTCATACTCTGGACGCCCGCGCAGCTCCCGATGGACGAAGCGACGGGCCTCCTGGAAGGCAGCGCGGAGTTCGCCATCGATCGCGTCGCCGGACTGCTCGGCAAGGAAACGCTGGATCGCCTCGAACAGGTCATCCTCGGCCGGTTGGCCCTCGCGCGCGGGTTCGTCTGACACGGCTGAACTCCTGAGTCACCACGCGTGGCGTGGCCGGTATCGATGACTAATTGTGACACGAGAGCCACACCCCGTCTAGCAGGCCAGACCGGGAATACGCCGGCCGTTGTGCTCCTCGCCGTACCTCCTGCTCCAAAACATCGCTTATCGAGGACCGCTCCACTGTCGAAACTGCAAGCCAGGGATGGTCGTTGAGAGGTTATGCGACCCTGTGACCATGCTCCTTGCTGAGTGTTTGTCGCAGTCAGCCGACATGGAAGTTGTTACGTTTACCTGCATCGCTCTGGTATGGCATTCCCCGGGGAGCTTTTGCCGCAGCGCCCGCGCCTGATCGAGAGCGGCCTCCCCGAGACGCCCGTCTTACGATCCTCCGCGAGGACTGGGCAACAGGCCCGGCGCGCACTGCTGGCCACGCTGTACTTTCACTGGGACTAAGCCATACAGGCTAGCGATTCTCCTCCAGTTTGAGGTGAGCCGGCTTCCCCCAGGACTCGCCCGTGCGGGCGGAATCCACGGGCCGCTAAGTGATCGACGATCCATCGCGACGTTGGCTAGCGTCCAGGCTAGCCTGGCCCAGACCAACCAGGAAGGACGTGGCTCAAGGTAGACGACACAGAAACGGTGACCATCTTTGTGAGCTAATGGGACACGCGGGGGAATGAGCTGAGCCCGGATAGGGGCAGACGCGATGGCGGCTGTGGATCCACAGCCTCGCTGCCACCTGAGGCCTATCTCGGGGTTTTGATGCCTCCCTCGCCATTCGCGCTCCAGTTGAACCCTACTATCGGGCGTGACAACGGATGCTCTGAGGCTATGGGAAACTTGCCAACGCATTTCGATCAATGAAACAGAGCTTAATCTATTGACACGGTACTGTCGTGTCGGTATTCTTTTTTAGATAGAGCACTCGGTCGAGGTTGGAGGAGATGCATCGATTAGGAGGTGAGGTTGTGAGCAACGCCGTCGGCGAATCGCAGCACTGGTCGCTCGAGGAACGCATGCAGCGGCGTGAGCTGCTCAGGCGACTTGCTGCGCTCGGCATTCTTGGTCCGAGCTTCGGGGTGCTGCTCAGCGCATGCCGCGGTGAGAGCGGTGGTACCACGCCCGCTCCGACCGCCGGCCAGCCCTCGGCGAGCGGGGCGACCCCGGGCGGTGGGGAGCGCCCCTTCACGCCGACCTTCTACCAGTGGATCATCAACTTGCATCCGGATATTGAGAAGGGTGTCAATCCCGACTTTGCCAAACAGCACCCGATCGACTCGAAGATCGCGCCGGTGCAGGGATTTGGTATCGAGCGATTTGTCGCCGAAGCCCGTGACAAGTCCAGCACCTGGGATGTGTATGTCGGGATGACACCATTCGTTGAGATGGCGCAGCTTGTCGAGGCTCAGGTGATTGAGCCCTGGGATCCATACCTCCCCGATGATGTGAAGACGGATTTCATCCCCTCGATCCTCGAGGAGGCGACGTATCAAGGGCAGATCTACAACTGGCCGTTCCTGCTGGACGTCATCGTGCTAGGGTGGCATGCCGGCATCGTGGAGAAGGCGGGTCTGGATCCGGAGAAGCCGCCGAAAACGTGGGACGAGCTGCTGGTAGCCGCGCGCAAGGTCAAGGATAGTGGTGCGGCACCCTTCGGGTGTACCTTCGATGCCCACGGCTGGCGCTCGCTGGCGCCAATCACTCACTCGATTAGCACCAACGTATACACCGAGGACGGGCTGTTCGATTTCACGAGCGACGCTGCCGTGCAGGCGCTCGAGCTCATGAAGCAGATGATGGAACTCGCCAATCCAGACGTGCTCAACCCAGGCAAGAGCGACGCTGGGGTCAACGACACGCCGGACGAGGCAGTTTTCGGAGCCGAGCAGGTTGCCTACTACGTGAAGTACCAGAATGCACCGATCCGCTTCGCCGGAGTATGGCGTGATCCATCAAAGCTCCGCCTCGGAGCGCTGCCCTCTGGCGGGGAGGGGGCGACGGTCTTCTGGAACACCGGAGCAGCCCTCTTCAAGTGGGGCAAGAACAAGGAGATCGCGGCCGAGTACATGAAGGCACTCACCTATGACGAGCGCATCTGGGCGCACTCGATCGGTGGCGGACGCGAGGCAGTCGGCCAGCTTCCGGTCTACCAGTCGCTCTGGGACGCCTGGCGGCGGAACCCGCCGGAGTGGATGCAGGACTGGGCCTTTTTCGTCGTCGATCAGCTCAAGGTGAGTAAGGCGATCCGCACGCACAAGTTTGGTCTCTCTCAATTCATGATTGGCCAGCCACACTGGGAAAAGTACCTTAAGGGAGAGGTCAGTAACCCACGGCAGGCGCTGCAGGAGGCACGCGATGCGGTGCTGGCCGAGCTCAAAAAGCAGGGCGGCTGAGCGAAATAGGAAGATCCATGGGCCCGGAGCCGCGTGGCGCCGGGCCCTCCGAGAATCGTCCGGCCCATGTCGAGCGATGCACTCTATCCGTCAATGAAAGGGTGATCCGGATGGCTGTGCTCGCCAGGGGGCGAGCCGAGGCGACGGCGCATTGGCGGAAGGGGGCCATCCACCGGTTCGTGACGACCTGGCCTTTCCTCTTGCCCGCCATCGTCTTCTTTGTGGGCTGGCAGCTCTATCCGATCCTCCGCGTCCTGTGGCTGAGTTTCACCGACTACCACTATCTCCGGGTCGGTGAAACTGTTCATTGGGTCGGGCTGGCGAACTATCGCGAAGCCCTGGCCGATCCGCTGGTCCGCCAGGGACTACTACGCGCCCTAGCCTTCACGGCAATTTTCCTCCCCGGGATGATCATCATCCCACTCATCGCTGCAATCCTCATCGACCGCGTGAGAAATCAGCGGCTTGCGACCATCTATCGGGTCATCCTGCTGATCCCAGCAATGATCCCAGGACCGCTCATCTTCGTCCTGTGGAAGTGGATGTATAGCTACACGATCGGCCCCATCAACTACCTCCTCGTTGACGTGCTGCACGTGTTCACTATCTACAATGCGCCGCAGTGGCTCGGCGATCCACAGCTCACTTTCCTGGCAATTGCAGTTATGGAGTGGTGGTGGGGATTGGGCTACCATACCATCTTCTTCCTCGCCGGCTTGGCAGCGATTCCCCGGGAGCTCTTCGAGGCTGCACGGGTCGATGGTGCCAGCGAGTGGCGCATGTTCTGGAGCATTACCTTGCCGCGCCTCCGCCCAGTCTTGCTTGTTCTTGTCGTCCTCCGCTTCGGTACCGCCATGGCCGTTATCGACGAGTACCTGATCTTCGGAGGCTTTAACCGTGCTCTGCCCACCTACACGTGGACGGTCTATATGTGGGATCTCGCCTTCCAGCTCGGGGATTGGCGGCAATCGTACGCCGCAGCGGTTGGCTGGATCGGAGCACTGTTGATGCTTGTCGTAGTGGGGTTCCTGTTCTGGCTTTTCCGCCCACGGGATTAGGAGAGAAGAGCCGATGGCTGAACGACTTGCGTCGAAGGCTCCGCTTCCAGGCCCGGACGCGGTAGCGTGGCGTCCGCAGCATCGCCGGCCACTTCCGTGGGGAGCTATCCTGCGGCACGCTGTGCTTTTGCTCTTTTGCGCAATCGTCCTGTTCCCACTCGGTTGGGTTGTCCTGCTCTCGGTGAAATCACTGCCGGATGCCTACACGAATCGGATCTGGCCGTCGGAGTTTGACTTCAGTCACTACGGTTACGCGATGACCCACATCTCGACACTACCGCGAAACGTCCTAAACAGCATCTTTGTTACCTCGGCGACAGTCGTGCTGGCGACAATTTGCGCAGTGCTCGCCGGTTATTCGTTGGTTCACCTAGAGACACCGGGGCGCGTGGTGGTTTTTGCGCTGCTGGTTGCCTCGATGTTCTTCCCTACGCGCATCACGTCGCTTATTGCCGTCTACGAGATTCAGAAGCAGCTCGGGATGCTGAACACGACATACGGGTTGATCTTCCCGTATGTCACGCTCTCACTCGCACTGAGCGTCTTTATCATGCGTGGGATCTTTGAAGTGATTCCGCGTGAGCTGGTGGACGCAGCGCGCATTGATGGCTGTGGGCCGTGGCGGATGCTCCTGCAGGTAATGCTGCCACTAATACGCAACGGCATCGTTGTCGTCATCGTCGTGAACTTCGTGACCGCCTGGGGGGAGTACCTCCTGGCTACGACGCTGACCAACGATCAGGAAGTGCGCACGCTTCCAGTTGTGCTGGCAGCGGCCTCCGGGGGGATGGGCCAATGGGCTTGGCCGCGGATCGCCGCAGTCTATGTCATGGCGGTAGCTCCTGCGCTGATCGCCTTCGCCATTACCCAGCGGTGGTACATGCGCGGGCTCCAGGAGGGAGCTCTCAAAGGCTAGGGCACGTGCTGCCCACTTCTCCGCTTCCCCTGGCGCACCCCTGCCCTCCCCTTCAGCCTCGGCACGAGCTACGCTAGCATACGCGGTGAAGCGGCCGACCGTCGGTAAGCCCGGCACGAGGTCAGCTAGGAGTACGCAACGATCGTAAATGAGGAGTAGTCCGATGGCTATCACCTGGCACGATCCGGACACCGAGCGCGCCATCCTCGGTGCCATCAGTGTTGAGGAGCCGTGGGCGCTGCTCGAGCGCTTCAACACCCTCGTGCGGCTCTCCGGCAGCCGTGACGAAGCGGAAGCCGTCGCTTACCTCACCGGCCGGCTCGACGCCTGGGGCGTCCCTCACCGCGTCCATCACCCTGTCTGCC
The DNA here is from genome assembly GCA_938082375.1 of uncultured Thermomicrobiaceae bacterium. GTDB lineage: Bacteria > Chloroflexota > Chloroflexia > Thermomicrobiales > Thermomicrobiaceae > Thermalbibacter. The sequence continues at coordinate 35,449 of CALKCJ010000030.1, read as the reverse complement.
TCATCAGCATCCCGCTGCGGGCCACTCTGCGGGTCATCAGCCCAAACCCGCGCCCCATCCGGGCCAAGACGCTCTCCTTCTCGCCCTCCACCGAGGGTGCCGAGATCACCGGCGAGCTGGTCTATGTTCCCTCCGCGCACGCTCGCGGGGTGGCCGAGTTGCTCGGCCCCGCCAGGCCACCAATCGAGCAGGATCTGCGCGGTAAGGTCATCCTCACCGAGGGACTGGGGCTGGCCGCCCGCGGCCTCGACTTGGCGAAGACCGGCGCCATCGGCGCCATCTTCATTAACCCCGGCCAGTACATCCACGAGGGGATCGCGACCACCTCCTGGGGCTCGCCCGACCTCGACTCGCTCGGCCGGGTGCCGCCGGTGCCGATCCTGGCAATCAACCGACCCGACGGCGAGGCGCTCAAGGCCGAGCTCGCACGGGGAACGGTGCAGGTCGCCTTCTCCACCGAGGTCGACACTGGCTGGCGCCCGATCCCCGTCGTGGTCGCCGAGATCCCGGGCACCCAGGCCGCCGACGAGTTCGTCCTCTTCCACGGCCACCTCGACTCCTGGCACGTCGGTATCGGCGACAACGCGACCGGCGACGCCACGTTGCTCGAGATCGCCCGCGTCTTCTGGCAGCACCGCGACCGGTTGCGTCGCACGCTGCGGATCGCCTGGTGGTCGGGCCACTCGCACGGCCGCTACGCCGGCTCGACCTGGTATGCCGACACCTTCGCCCAGGATCTGATGCCCAACTGCATCGCGCACGTCAACTGCGACTCGCCCGGCTGTCGCTGGGCCACCGAGTACCGCGACGTAGCCTGCATGGCCGAAGCGACCGAACTGGTGCGCGCGACCGTCCGCGACCTCACCGGCCAGGAGCCCAGCATCTCCCGCCCTCTGCGCGCCGGCGACTGCTCGTTCAATAACTTGGGGGTGACCACCTACTTTATGCTCTCCTCGACTATGCCCGAGTCGTTGATCCGCGAGAAGGGGTACTACCCCGTCGGCGGCTGCGGCGGCAATATCCAGTGGCATACCGAGGACGATACTCTCGAGATCGCCGACTCCGACAACCTACTGCGCGACATGCGCGTCTACGCCGCGGTGCTACTGCGCACGCTCAACGCGCCGGTGCATCCCTTCGACTACCGGGCCACCGTGCGCGAGATCGAATCGTACCTGCAGCGCTACCAGGAGGCGGCCGGTGACGCGTTCGATTTCCGGCCCTCGCTCCAGGCAGCTGGAAACCTGCTCGTCACCCTCGACCGCTTCTACGAGCTGGCCGAGAGCCTCCTCGACCGCGAGGTCGATGACCCGGAGGTGCGTCGGGTGAACGCAGCCCAGCGGTCACTGGCACGCCATCTGGTGCCGCTGGGATACGTGCGGGCTGGCCGGTTCCGCCATGACCCGGCACAGCAGATCCCACCACTACCAGAGGTCGCCCCGGCTACCGAGCTTGGACAGGTTCCAGCGGAGAGCGACCGCTGGCACACGCTGCGCACGCATCTGGCGCGCGGGCAAAACTACGTGGTCTGGAGCCTGCGCCAGGCCCACCGCCGCATCGCCGAGATGCTGCCGTAAGCCCGCGCAGGCGGCACCGGGGTGCCGCCTGCCTGTGCGCTCGACCCGTGACTGCCACACTAAAGCAGCGAGTGTGCTCGAGGGAATCATCGATACCGGACAGCCGAAATGCCGAAGTGAGTCCTGTGCACCGGCTCCGTGCAAACCGGCGTCCGCTGACGAGGGTTTCTCAGCGGAGTCCGCGGTCAACCTCGCGGCTGGTGCGACATCGTTCAAGTTTCGGTGCTTCGCTTGACTCAACGGGGAGGTACCCTCTACCGTCCTAGCTATAGGCATACGAAGCCGGGAAGACCATAGAGGAGCAAGGACGTGGCCGGGAAACTGGAGGGCAAGGTCGCGCTCATTACCGGCGCGGCGTCGGGTATCGGAGCCGCCAGCGCCCGGCTGTTCGCGGCCGAGGGAGCCCGTCTCACCCTGGTCGATGTACACTCCCGGGCGCTCGCAACCCTCGTCGAAGAACTCGAAGGTAGCGGGGCGCAAGTGATCAGCTCGCAGGCCGACGTCGCCGTGCCGACCGAAGTGGCCGCTGCGGTCGATGCAACGATCGCGAAGTTCGGGCACCTGCACGTGCTGTTTGCCAACGCCGGCATCAGCGGTCGCGGGCTGGCACCGGAGATGCTGCTCGAGGACTTCGACCGGATCATGGCGGTCAACCTGCGCGGGGCTTTTCTCTGCGCACGCTACGCGATCCCGTCTATCGCGAGGTCGGGTGGCGGCTCGGTCATCTTCACCGCCTCCGAACTCGCCCTGGTCGGCGCACCAGGGGGAGCCGCATACTGCGCGTCGAAGGCGGCGCTGCTGGGGATGACGCGCGCGCTTGCGCTCGACCACGGAAAGCAGCGGATCCGGGTCAACAGCCTGTGTCCTGGCGCGGTGGACACGCCACTGCTCTGGAGTTCGGCCGAGTGGCTGGGCATGAGTATCGACGAGTATCGGGCCGAGATTGTGAGCCGGATGCCGCTCGGGCGGATCGGGCAACCGGAGGAGATCGCGCGGGCAGCCCTCTTCCTGGCCAGCGACGACTCGTCGTTCATGACCGGCGCCGCGCTGGTGGTCGACGGAGGCTGGACAGCACGCTAACACGCCAATACGCGAAGCGGACACGGCAGGGAAGGGACATGAGAAGCCAACAGAACCTCCTCGTAGCCCAGGCGGGTGGAGCGACGGCGGTGATCAACAGCAGCCTCGTCGGCGTCGTCGAGGCGGCGCGCGAGAGTGGTCGCTACCGGGCAATCATCGGTGCTCGCCGCGGCATCGAAGGCGTGCTGCGGCAGGACTTCGTCGACCTCGGCGCTCAGCCACACGAGGTGCTCCAGCAGGTCGCCCATACCCCCTCGGCTGCCCTGGGCGTCACCCGCCTGCGGCTTTCTCCCGAGACAACCCAGCTCGCCCTCGAGATCCTGGCTCGCTACGAGGTGGGCGCCTTTGTCTACATCGGCGGCAACGACTCGGCGGAGACCGCGCTCCGGCTGGGGGCCTCGGCTACGCGTGCCGGCTACCCGCTTCAGGTGGTCGTGGTACCGAAGACGATCGACAACGACCTGCCGGCGACCGACCATTGCCCGGGATACGGCTCGATTGCGCGCTTCCTGGCACTGGCGACCCGCGATGCCGGGCTCGACACCGAGGCCACAGCCGGACTCTACCCGGTCAAGCTCATCGAGGTAATGGGGCGCAATGCTGGTTGGGTCGCCGCCGCGACGGCGCTCGCCAAGAGTGAACCGGCCGACGCCCCCCACCTGGTCTTTTTCCCAGAGCGGCCGCCAGCGAGCCTTGACGCCTTCCTCGAAGAGATCGCGACCGCCTACAACCGTTTCGGGCGGGTGGTCGCCGTCGTTCCCGAAACCCTGCGCGACGCCCAGGGCCGACCGCTCGGCGGGGAGCAGGCGCACTGGATCGACCCGTTCGGGCATCCCTACTACCCGGGGCCAGCTCCGGTGCTAGCGCGCGCGATCGAGCGTCGCCTCCGCCTGCGGACACGTTATGACAAGCCAGGCACGATCGCCCGCATGTTCATGTCGTGCGTCTCGCCGGTGGACTGGCAGGAGGCGTATGACGCTGGCGCGACGGCGGTCGCTCTGCTCGGCGCCGGCGCGTCGGAGGTGATGGTGTCGCTGGAGCGGGTCTCTGATGAGCCGTACCGGGTGCGCTTCAGCGCGGTACCGCTGAGAGCGATCGCGAACCGGGAACGTCTGCTGCCCGACGAGTACATCGCCTCGGACGGGCGGTCAGTGACTGCGGCCTACCGCCGCTACGCGCTGCCGCTCCTCGGCGGCCCACTCCCGCCCTTCGCACGGCTGGCAGATCTGCCGTACCGGCCTCAGAGCACGACGTAGCCCTCGGCATCGCGGTCAATCAATCGCTGGGCGTAGCGTTCAAGGTCGGGCAAGCGCGGCAACAACTGCCCAAAGAGGAGCTGGTTGAACCGGTTGTGCGCCTCGCGGGAAGACCAGCGCTCCACCCAGACATAGCGCCGATCCTCGTCGAGGCGGACGAGCTCCGAGGAGAGACAGCCGTCGGCTTGCCGCGCTTCCTCGATCAGGACGCGAAAGGCGCGCTCGAAGACGTGCTGCATTCCCTCCTCGACCTCGAAGAAGCTCAAATCGATGAACATCGCTGCTTCCCCGCTCATTGCCTCGTGATCACGAGCCTGCAAACTGCCTCACCTGGGGTGCTCTCCGCGCGAAGCCCAGGTACCAAGTGTACGGAGCAATCCGGCGCTGCTCACCCATGGTGCTATAATGCCACCGATGACCCCTCCGCTGGCTCGGGCTGCTCCCACTGTCCCATGACCCGTGAGCGCGTGCGGGTAGCATCGTGAACACCCGGCCTGGAGGCGGGCATGGTGATCGCTGATTCGCCTCGCTCTTCGACGTTCGCCCAGCGAGCCGCGCGAGGCAAAACGTGAGGAAGAGAGTCGAGGACAGAGAACCATGGCCGAACGCCAGGTGATCGGTGTGCTCGGCGGCATGGGCCCACTAGCGACAGTCGACCTGTACCGCAAGATCATCGAAGCCACGCCAGCGACCCGAGACCAGGAGCACCTGCACGTGATCATCGATGCCGACCCATCCGTGCCAGACCGGACGGAAGCGCTCCTACACGGTGGGCCCGACCCAACGCCGTGGCTGATCGCCAGCGCGCGTCGACTGGCCAGCGCTGGCGCGTCCTTCATCGTCATGCCCTGCAACACCGCCCATGCCTTTCTCCCGCGAGTGCAGCCCGAGATCGCGATACCCTTTCTCAGTATGATCGATGAGACCGCTGACCGGCTGGCCGAGGCGCTACCAGCCGGAGCGACGGTGGGTATCCTGGCGACTGCCGGTACCATTGCCTCTGGGCTCTACCACCGGGCGCTCGCCGAGCGTGGGTTGCGGGCGATGAGCCCTCCGGAGGACGAGCAGGCCTTGGTCTCGAGGGCGATCACCGCCGTCAAAGCCGGAAAGCTCGGGCGGTCGACGACGGAGCTCGTACTCGGCCCGGCACTGGAGCTGGCGCGGCGCGGTGCGCAGGCGGTGGTGGCCGCCTGCACCGAATTGCCGCTGGCTCTGCGGGCGGAAGACGTGCCAGTGCCGCTGATCGACCCGACGCGGGTACTGGCCGAAGCCGCGGTCGCTGTTGCCCTTGGGCAGCGCCTGCTGCCGTCGAAGGGGCTGGCTTACCGACATGCTCAGTGACCAAAACGCCGACCGAGAGGAGCTTCTGGACCAGCTTCGCCGCTTCCCGGACCGGGTCGCTAACCTGGTCGAGGATCTCTCAGGCGAGGCGCTGCGGAAGGCTGGGTGCGGCGGGCAATGGGGTGCCGTCGAGATCCTCGCTTACCTGCGCGACTTCGATGCCGAGACCTTGCAGCGACTGGAACGGATCCTGGCCGAGAATGAGCCCGAGATCAGCGAGTTCGATCCAGATCTCATGGCGATCGAGCGCGGCTACGCCCGCGAGGATCCGTTCGAGGCGCTCGCGGCCTTCCGCGAGCTACGCCATGAGCTGGTACAGCGGCTGAACCAGCTCAGCGAAGACCAGTGGCAACGCGCTGCCCAGCACCCGGAGTTCGGCCAGGTCACCCTCGCCGAGCTGATCCAGCGGCTGGCTCAGTACGACCAGGACGCCTATCAGCGCCTGCGGGACGCGCTCCTCTGACGCGCCGGGCACGCAGGCCTTGACGCTGTGGGGCTATCTCGCGGGGTAGACACAAGACTGGCTAGCACATACGCATGCGTCGCTGGGTGCCGACTACCTCTTCCCTTTTCTGCGGCTCGCAGGAACTCGCCGGCCGGCGCTGCTGGCTGGTCTTTTGGTGCTCTCGCTCGCCTTCACCGCCGGAGCGCTGGCGAATGGCAGCCAGGTGCACGTCGCAGCCGAGCGCGCCGGGCCCTTCGAGGTGACGGTCTTTACCAGTCCGGCACCGCTCCGGGCTGGCGAGGTCGATATCAGCGTCCTGCTCTAGCGTCCGGGCTCGCCGGAGATCGTCGAGGATGCTCAGATCGACGTCGTCCTCACAACGGATGATGGAGAAACGGTGGAGGCGCTTTCTGGCGACTCCTGACCAGGCGAGGAACAAGCTCTCCTATGCGACCTGAGTACTACCGGATCACAGTCGAGATTCGCCGAGCGGAAGGGGACGGTACGGTAGACGGTGAAGCAGCCGTGGAGCCAGTGAGCGGCCTGGCCGAGCGCCTGGCTGGACGCATCGAGGAGTGACCAGCGGACGAGGGGGCGCAGCTTGCCAGGCGGCACCCCCTCGTTACCAGCACGCTCTCGGCTCAGACGCCGATCTCGCTCGCGAACTCGTTCTCGGCCTCGGTGAGCGACTCGTCGATGATCTCGACGATGCGATCCAGCTCCTCGTAAGTCACTACCAGCGGCGGCGCGACATGGACGATCTCCCAGACGCGGGTCAGCAACCCCTTCTCGTTCATCCGCCGCTCGAGCGTCTTGATGAAGGCGGAGTTGCGCGGCCACTTCTCCTTGGTCGCCTTGTTTTTGACCATCTCCAGGCCGCACATCAGCCCGAGCCCTCGGACATCACCGACCGTCGGATGGTGCAGGAGTTCCCTAAGCTGCGTGAGCAGGTACTGTCCCTTTTCGGCGCTCTGCTGCACCAAGTGCTCTTGCTGGAAAATCTCGAGGTTCTTGAGCGCCGCAGCCGCAGCTACCGCATGGCCGCCAAAGGTGAGCAGGTGCCCGAGCGGTACGTCCTTCTGCTCGCGGAAGATCTCGAAGACCTTCTCGCTGACCGCGACCGCCCCCATTGGGACATAGCCGGAGGTCAGCCCCTTGGCCATCGTCATCAAGTCCGGCACGACTCCGAAGTGCTCAGCGGCGAACATCGTGCCGGTGCGACCAAAGCCGTTGATGACTTCGTCCATGATCAGCAGCACGCCGTACTTGTCGCAGATTTCGCGTAGGCGCTGCCAGTACTTGGGCGAGGGCACATGGACGCCGTTCGAGGTGGAGATCGGCTCGCCGATCACCGCCGCGACCGTCTCCGGATCCTGGTACTGGATCTCCTGCTCGACGTAGTTGGCGCACATCAGGTCGCCCTCTTCCCCCTCGAGACCGAAGTCGTTGCGATAGCGGTTGGGCGAGGGCACATAGGAGACCCCATACATGAACGGCCCGAAGAACTTCTCGTTGCGCGCCTGGGTCAAGCTCATCGCACCGTAGGTCATGCCATGGTAGCTGCCCCGGCGGGCAATGACCTTGTACCGCTTGGGAAAACCTCGCATCGCCTGAACCTGCTTGGCAATCTTGATCGCGCTCTCGACCGCCTCCGAGCCGCCGGAGCAGAAGAAGATGCGGTTCAAGTCCCCTGGCGTCAGGCCGGCCAGCACATTCGCGAGCTGAACTGTGGGCACCGTCGTGTGGTTCGCCGAGGAGACGTAGGCGATCCGGGCTGCCTGCTCAGCCATGGCCTGAGCGATCTCCTGGCGGCCATGGCCCGCGTTCACCACCCAGAGCCCGGAGAGCCCATCGATGTACTCTCGCCCGTTGACGTCGACCAGCGTGCTCCCATAGGCCCGCTCGAAGACGCGGAACCCTCGCTCCTCGGCGATGCGAACCCACTCAGCCGAGTGGATCCAGACATGCTCGAGGGCCTCCCGCTCCAGTTCAGGAGCCGGCAGTTTGCTCGCACCCAGAGTCTCGACCGTACCATCCATACGGGCACCCCCATTGTTCTTGCGACGACGCCGGCCCGAGACAACGCCGGCGTCGTCGCCGACTTGACTCCATAGGTGCAGTGCAGCACCGCTGTGTCGACGAGAGCGGAACCGACTGTACCCCTGGACCGAAGTCTCACACGGACGCGCCGGTTGGGCAAGAGGCGAAAACCATCGATCCCTCTCCGGCTATGATGTCTCCCCTTTTGTGCCGATCGCCGCGAAGCTGGTCGTCGCGACGACGCTTGCCGGCCTGCCACCCGGGTGGTAGCCTGCCGAGCAGGCACCGGCACGGGGACGAGGAGGCAGAACGACGATGACGGCGAGGTTCGAGCAACTGGCCCGCGGATTCGACGGCGTACTCGGCATCGCGGCCAAACGGCTGGATACCGAAGCGGAGCTCGCCTACAACGCCGACGAGGTCTTCCCCACGGCCTCGACGTTCAAGACTGTCCTCCTATACACCCTGTATCGCCAGGCTGACGCCAGGCAGATTGACCTGGCGCAGCGGATCACGCTCCATGCAAAACAGCGTGTTCCAGGCTCCGGCGTGCTCCAAGACCTCGACCCCGGCGCCGCGCTCACAGTCAAAGATATCGCGACCCTGATGATTACGGTCAGCGACAATATGGCGACCGACCTGATCTACGACCTGCTCGGTCGCGCGGCAGTCGCTCAGACGCTGCGCGAGCTGGACATGCGCCGAACCTCGCTGCCGCTCGATACCTGGGAGATCCTGGCCGGGCTCCACGACCTCGACCCCGACGACCCATCGCTGACCTATGAGGCACTCAAGGCACGCCTCGCCTCGCGCCTGGCCTCGCTCGACTGCCGGGCCGCGCGCGAGACGCCGGACAACAACATCACCACACCCCGCGACATGGTGCGCCTCTACGAGGCGATCGAACGAGGCGAGGGCCTGAGCCCGGCCGCGCGCGAAGCTGTCCTCGCTATCCTCAAACGCCAGAAGTTCCGCGAGCGGATCCCAGCGCTGCTCCCCTTCGGCGTCCAGGTGGCGCACAAGACTGGATCGATCCGCGGGGTGCGCAATGACGCGGGCCTCGTCTACGCCGGCGACGTCGTCTACGCCGTCGCGCTGTTCACCAAGCGCGCCCGCGACGGCTACGCGGCCACCCAGCTCCTGGCCCGCGCTTCCCGCGCCGTCTACGAGCACTTCGTCGGCCCCATCGACCAGGTCGAGAGCTAGCTCTCGGCGCGCGGTGGCCGGAGCCTGTACCCGGCCAGGGATTGTCGAGATGCTCGGCGCTGCCGTACTCTTCCCCGGAGTCACCTACTGCGGATGGAGTACCGCATCACGGTTCGGTCGAACGGAGGCCGAAACGGTGACGAGCCCATTGAGGCCGGCGGGCCGCGAAGCTGGTCGAGCCGGATGGCTCAGCCTCGCGATGGAGAGCGCGGAGGCATGGTGGGTCGTGGTGCTCGCCGCCACCGCGATGGCGCTGGGGCTGCAAGCGACGAGGGTGTTCGTCGCCGACCTGCTGTTCGTGGTCGACCAGAGCCGGCGAACGGCGCTCGCGCTCTACAACCTCGGTGCCTTCTCCACACCTCTGCTGGCGGGGCCGTTAACCCTGGCGCTCGGCCGCCGGGGCCTGTTACTCACGAGCGCCGGAGCGCTTTGGCTGAGTCGCCTGGCCTTACAGGTGACCGATGACCCGCCGCTGCGCGTGCTCCTCGGCGCGATCGGCCTCGCCGGCTGGGGCTGGCTGCTGGTCGGGTTGCTGAGCCTGGAGCGACGCTCGGCCGGGGCTGGGCTGCTCGCCGGCTGCGTGCTCGACCTGGCGCTCCGGACGGCCTGGCTGACAGTCGACCTGCCGTGGACGCCGGGGCCAGCGGCTCACATCGCGACGGCTCTCCTGATCGGCGCGGGTGCGCTGTCGCTGCTGGCGGCACAGTGGGAGGAAGACGAGACCGTCGCGCTCCCAGGTACCCGGGCGCTCCTGATCGGGCCGTTCCTGGCTTTGTTCCACCTCGTGCTAGGAAACCTCGGGCTGGCCCAAGTGCAGGCAGGACTGCGACTGCCGGAGGCCGCGCTCACCCTCGGGTTGGGCCTCGCGGGCGGCATGGCACTCGGCCGGCTTCTCGCCAGCCACTGGGCCGGCTGGCTGCCCGGAACGGCGGCCAGCGGGCTGGGGCTCTGGCTCGCCTGGCACGGGTCGAGCGGGGCAGTCGCCGGGCTGCTGCTCGCTTGCACGGGTATCGCCGCGCTGCTCGCTGGCGTGCTCCTCGGCGGCAGCGAGGGGCGGCATAAGGGAAGCATCGAGCGAGTCGCGCTGGGGTTCACGCTGGGGATGGTGCTCCTGGTCGGCCTGCTGTTTCGCTACTACACCGCCACCGGCAGCGGGCTCTATCTCGGCGCGGCCTGGCTCCTCACGACCTTGGGGGCGACAGTGTGGTGGCCGAGCCGAAAGCCAGGAACCGACCGCGTCCCGGTCTACTCGACTGCGTTGGCCGCCGGAGTGCTGGTCGCGCTCGCCGCCGGCTGGCAGGGACTCCGCGCGCCAGCGGCGCTGTCCGCAGCCCCGCTGTCCGGCCAAGTGACGGTGATGACCTACAACATCCAGTCCGGCTTCGCCCTCGACAACCGCTGGAGCCTGGAGGAGACCGCCCGCACTATCGAGGCGGCCCAGCCCGATATCGTCGTACTCCAGGAAGTGAGCCGCGGCTGGCTGGTGACCAACGGGGCCGACAACCTGCTCTGGCTGAGCCGCCGGCTGGGGATGCAGGCCGCCTGGGGGCCAGCCTCTGCCGACGGGCTCTGGGGCAACGCGATCCTCACCCGGGCGCCGGTTTCCGCTCAGGAGCTCTGGCGCTTCTCGCAGACGCAGAACCTGCGACGCTCGGCGCTCGCGGTGCGGATTGAGACCGACGGCAGCTCGCTGTGGGTCATCGGCACGCACCTGGACGACCCGCGGGGAGCCGGAGCTGTCCGGTTAGCACAGGTCGAGGAACTCCTGGCCTTCTGGGCGGGCCGCACCCCGGTCGTGATCGCCGGCGACCTCAACGCCGAGCCGGGGGATGCGGTGATCGCCCGGCTGCTGGACGCAGGACTGGTCGATGCCGCTCTCGGCCTGGGCCCGGAGGCGACGACCTCGGACGACGGGCGGCGCATCGACTACGTGTTGGTCTCGCCAGAGATCACCGTGCTGGAGGCACGCGTCCTCGACCGCTGGTCGTCGGATCACCGGCCGGTGGTCGTCACAGTGCGCATGCCCTGGGCCGAGTAGTCGCGCGATGGGAAGGAAGGGGAGGTGACCGATGGACGAGCGCCAGCGAGCGGTCTGCGCGGCGGTGGACGTGCTAGCCGGTGAGATGGTCGAGACCTTGCAGGCATTCATCCGGGTTCCGACGGTGAACCCGCCGGGCGAAGCCTACGAGGAGTTCGTGGCTCTGGCGAAGGGGCTGCTCGACCGGCTGGGCTACGCCACCGAGGTGGTGCGGGTGCCGGACGAGCTGCTGCCGGTACTGGCCCCGCTCGGCGAAGGGCTGCCCCGGCCGAGCCTGTTGGCCCGGCTCTCGGGCCCAACCGGGCCAGGCTTTCGCCTGCACCTGAACGGCCACTACGACGTCGTTCCGGCCGGCCACGACTGGACACGCGACCCCTTCGGTGGCGAGCTCGTCGCTGGGCGCGTCTACGGCCGCGGCGCCTGCGATATGAAGAGCGGGCTGGTCGCCCAGGTTTACGCGGTCGAGGCGCTACGCCGGGCCGGGATCGAGTGGGCCGGTGAGGTGACGCACAGTTTCGTGCCCGACGAGGAGACGGTGGGCAACCGGAACGCCGGCACCGGCTTCCTGGTGGAGCAGGGCGTGATCAGCTGCGAGCATACCGACGGCGTGATCATCACCGAGCCGTTCGGGCTGGACGGCATCGGGGTCGGGCACAAGGGCGCGCTCTGGGGAGCGTTCACCCTGTATGGGAAACAGGCGCACGGCAGCGCTCCGCACCTGGGCGTGAACGCGGTGGAGCTGGCCGCGCGCTTCCTCTGCCGGGCTGAGTCGGAGCTGAAGCCGCGGCTCCGCCAGCGCCGCACCGAGCTGCTGCTCGCGACGCCTGGCACTGAAACGGCGACGCTCTCCTTCGACACCATCGAGGGCGGAGTGGCCACCAACGTGATCCCCGACCGCTGCACCGTCACCTTCAACCGCCGGTTGGTTCCGCCGGAGACGCTCGATCAGGCCCGACAGGAGCTGTTCGAGCTGCTGGAGGCCCTGCGCGTCGAGGAGCCGCGACTGCGCTGGAGCTACGAGGAGCGGTACGCCACACCGCCGACGCTAGTCGGCGAGCGGGAGCCGCTCGTGCAGACCGCGGCGCGGGCGATCCGGGAGATGGGCATGACCCCGCGGGTCATGATCTCCGCCGGCAGCCACGATCAGCGCTTCGTGGTGCACGGGGCCGGGATCACCAACAGCATCCTGTACGGGCCGGCGTCGAACGGCACCTCGCACCAGTCGGACGAGTACATCACGGTGGAGGAGCTGGTCACGGGAACCAAGGTGCTGGCGCTCATCCTGCTCGACGTGCTACAACCGGTAGCAGAGCGCGGCTGAGCACCGCCCCTCGCAGCCGAACGCCGGCTGGTGAGGCGCGGAAGCGGTGGAACGGGCAGCCATGCTGTGGGTCGGCACCTCGGGCTGGTCGTACCGGCACTGGCTGGGACGGTTCTACCCGCCCGAGCTGCCGCCGCTCGAGTGGTTCGCCTACTACGTCCGACACTTCCCGACGGTGGAGATCAACGCGAGCTTCTACCGTCTGCCCTCGCGCCAGCAGTTTGCCCGCTGGGCGCAGGTGGCTGCGGCGCGGCCCGGCTTCCGTTTCGCGGTCAAGGCCAGCCGCCTGATCACCCACGCCCGGCAGCTGGCTGATGCAGGTGAGGAGCTGGAGCGACTGCTCGAGGCGGCCGGTGGACTGGGCCCGGCGCTGGAGCTGGTGCTCTTCCAGCTCCCGCCGGGCTTCGCACGCGATCTCGAGCGGCTGCGCGACTTCCTTAGCCTGTTGCCCGAGCGACCCCGGTTCGCCATCGAGTTCCGCCACCCGAGCTGGTTCGAGCCGGCGGTGCTGGACCTCGTCGCCGCGTCCGGCGGAGCGGTGGTTGTAGCACTGGGCGGCCGCTGCCCGACGCCAGAGGAGCTGCCGTTCACCGGGTCGTTCGGCTATGTGCGGGTGCACCACGGCGCATTCGGGATCGGCCTGACCGATGAGGAGATCGCCGCGCTGGCCGGACGGCTGGAGCAGCTGGCAGCAAGTGGACGCGAGGGCTACGTCTACTTCAATAACGATGCCTGGGCACACGCGATCGAGGACGCCACGCGCTTGAGAGCAGCCCTGGGCACGCGTGGGGTACCACTGGCCTGACGGAGATCTCGCCGGAGTCCACGACCGCCCGCTCAGTCACCAGGAGCTGACTCGACGAGGTGGACGTACGTCGTGGAGCCGACCCGCTCCCGAACCAGTACGGGGTTGCCCTCGCTCGCCGGAGCTGGTGGCGTCACTCGTTCCCGGTGGTGCTGGGGTAGCTCGCCGGGCACCTCCTCCAGCACCTCGTGCAACACGCGCCCCTGGACGTGCTCGGGCACCGGCAGACCGAGCAGCGCCAGCACGGTCGGCACCAGGTCAACCGCGCCGGCCGGGAGAGCGCTGACGGCGCCAGCCTGGATGCCTGTGCCGAGAAAGAGGGCAAACGCGTGGAGGTCATACGGCGAGGCAGCGCCGTGGGTTGAGCGAAGCGCGACCTGCTCGGTGAGCGCCGCGACGGTGCCAGGGACACCGTAGGCGTTCGGCTCGTCGCTCCAACGCGGGTTGACCGCCAGCAGGGGGAGGCGCGACTCCGCATCCTCCGCGATCCGGTCTCCCCAAAGCGCATCAAGCGGCAAGGTGCCGGGGAGTTCGGAGGCATCTTCGGGCCGAGCGAAGACGGCGCCAGCCCAGGGCTGGCGCCGCAACCATTCTACCAGCGGGTGCAGATCTCGCGGGCATGGGCGCGAGGCCTCCGGGCGGAGGTAGAGGAAATCGCTGCTCGGTCGGAGCGGCGCTGCGGCCCGCTGCACCGCTGGCGGTGCCTCTGCCAGCGATTCAGCCAGCGAGCGCCCGCTCTGAGGCGTGGAATGGCCGTGGTCGGAGAGGAAGACGACGACGCCCTCGTCGAGCAATCGCCGCCGTTCGAGCAGCTCGAGCAACCTGGCCAGCAGCTCATCGAGCCAGCGGAGCACCTCACTTACCTCCGGCGCGCCGAGGCCGTACCGGTGGAGAGAAGCGTCCGGCTCGTGCAGCCAGAGCACAGTCACGGCGACTTCCGGGTCATCGAGAAACAACTCGGTCGCGGCGCGTAGGGCGTAGGAGACCAGCTCGAAGGCCGGAGCGATCGGCTCCGGCGGGTCGCCCAGCTTGGCACGCAGGGCGTAGAGGTCAGGGCGACCGAAGGCGGTGCGCGGATTCACTACCCGGTATGGGTGCCGGCGTGTCCAGAGGAACGTCGAGCCAGACGAGCCACTGCCAGCCACGGCCAAGCGGCGGCCTTCTCGGGCCAGCAGCTCGCCCAGGGTCGGGCGGAGGAGAGCACATCCTCCGGTAGCGAGGTCAAGCGCTTCCAGGTGGCGGTAGTCGCCGGTGTCCACGACCCCATCCTCGACCCCAGGGATGACCATGACGTTGGCGGTCAAACCGTGCAGCCCGGGATAGGTACCGGTGGCCAGGGTCGAGACCTGCACGCGCGTGTGCACCGGGTAGGCAGCGTGGTAATCGGTCAGCAGCGCGCCGGCCGAGGCAAGCGATGCAAGATGGGGCATGCGCTCTGGAGTGATGAGGTCGGGGCGCAGGCCGTCGAGCGTCACGATCAGGACACGCGTAACCGCTGGCACGGCGAACCCCCTTCGTCCGATTTTTCCGCCGCGCTAGGAGAACCGCAGGTTATCCGGCCGCAGATCCATGTAGTAGAAGGAGTACGGCGTCCAGTCGACTCCCTGGCGGACTCCGTAGTGCTCGATCGGGATGTAGAGGACGGTGCCGGGTGCCTCGTCTTCCCAGATATCAAGCATCTCCTGAAAGGCCCGGTAGCGGAACTCCTGGTCGAGCGTCCGCCGCTGCTGGTCACCCAGTTCGTTGAAGCGCGGATTCTCCGGGGTCCACCAGTCGCGCTGGGTCGCCTGTTCCTTCCCCCAGCGGTTCCAGAAGGCACCCTCGGGGTCGGCCAGGTAGTTGGAGTTCGACCACGAGCCGACCATTCGCTCCTCCTTCGGCAGGTCCGCCCAGTCGATGAGCTGCACCTCGGCGTTGATCCCAACCGCCTTCCACATCTCGGCGATGGCCTGGGCAGCCTCGACGCCGAGCGTGTAGTAGCCAGGCTTGACGTTGTAGCGGATAGTCTGGCCGGCGTAGCCAGCCTCTGCCAGCAGCGCCCGGGCGCGCTCTGGATCGTACGGCGTGTAGGGCCGGTTCGAATTGTAGAGCGGTCCGTAGTCCTCGAACTGGTGGCTGCGGGTCAGCAGGGCCTGGCCGCCCCACAGCGTCTCGACGAGCAGCTTGCGGTCGATGGCTAGATTGAGCGCCTGGCGGATACGCTTGTCGCGCAGCTCCGGCCGGTTGCAGTTGTAACGGAGGACGTGGCAGTTAGCCAGCGGGACGCTGCGCACCTCCACGCCGGGGAGCTGCTTGAGCACTGGCACTTGGTCGGGCGGCACATTGGTGATGATGTCGACCTCGCCGTTCGCCAGCGCCGTGACCCGCGCCTGGATTTCCGGGATGACGCGGAAGATGACTCGCCGTGCCGTCGGACGCCCGCCAAAGTACTCGTCGAACGCCTCCAGCGTGAGGTGGTCATCGGGCTGGAATTCCACCAGCCGGTAGGGACCGGTTCCGACCGGGCGGAGGGCAAACGCATCGAACCCGACCTCCTCGTAGGCGCGCTTGGGGAGCAGCCAACCGCCCCAGGAGGAAACACGCTTCTCGAAGACCGGATCTGGATAGGCTGTCGTGAAGCGGACGGTATACTCGTCCACCGCCTCGACGCCGCTCACCGTGCTGAAGTACGACTTCGCCTCTCGCAGCGCGTCCGGCGTGTCTTTGAAGAGACGCTCAAACGTGAACACGACGTCCTCAGCCGTCAGGCGGTCGCTGTTGTGGAAGCGGACGTCCTCGCGCAACCTGAACTCGATGGTCAGGTCGTCAAGGCGTTTCCACTCCTGTGCCACCTGCGGGATGAGCTCGAAGCCCGTGCCAGGGGTCGGGCCGGAGAGAAAATTCCGCTTGATCAGGTAGTCGAACATCGAGTAGGTCACGCGCGTGCCCACGTTCGACAGAGCCTGGTGAGGGTCGAGCACCGCCGGCAGGCCCTGGACACCGACGACCAGGTCAGGCCGCTCGCGCTCGGTCGCTGGCGTGGCGCTGGGCGCCACCTGAGACGTGCCGGGCGCGCTCGGGGTGCGTCCGGCGGCAGGTACTGGGGAGGCGCTCGAACTGCTCGCGCCGGTAGCCTCTGGTGAGGCCGGCTGGCCCGGCTGCGTCGCCTGGCAGGCCGCCAGCGCTGGCGACAGCGCGACGCTACCGGCACCGACCGCCAGCAGGCCGAGCAAGCGCCGACGGGTCAAACCGTTCATCGCTCGCTCCTTTCGCCCTCTCTTCTCGACGATCATCGTTCTCCCACCCTACCGTCTCCGCAGTGCTGGATCCGTCACGTCACGCAGCCAGTCACCGGTCGTGTTAACCGCCAGCGTCACCAGGAGCAGGGCCAGGCCCGGGGAGACGGCCGCCCACCAGGCAAGCTGCAGATAATTGCGGGCGTCACCGAGCATGTTGCCCCAGCTCGGAGTCGGCGGCTGGACACCGAGCCCTAGAAAGCTGAGCGACGACTCGAGCAGCAGCAGGCTGGTGAACTGGAGCGTCGCCAGCACAAGCAGCGGCGCCAGGACGTTAGGCAGAACATGCCGCCTGAGGACGCGGGCGGCTGAAGCCCCCAGGCTACGCGCCGCCACCACGTAGAGCTCCTGGCTCGCGCGCAGGCTAAGCGCTCTGGCCAGGCGCGCATACTGCTCCCAGCCGCTGAGCCCGAGCAGCGCGATCAGTACTGGCAAGCCGGTGCCGAAGAGCGTCAGTGCTGCCAGCGCCATTACCAGGAAGGGAACGGACAACTGGACATCGACCGCGAACATGACCGCCTGGTCGAGTACACCCCGGCGAAAGCCAGCCAGCAGGCCGAGTGTCGTGCCCACAGCGAGACTGATGCAGACGCCCAGGCTTGCAAGCCCCAGGGAGACGCGCGCTCCAGCGAGGAGGCGGCTGAGCAGATCACGGCCCAGGTGATCAGTGCCCAGCGGATGGGCCCACGTCCCGCCGAAGCCGATCGGCGGCTGGAGTCGAGCCGTCAAGCGCTGCGCCGTCGGGTCAGGCAGACCGAGCCAGGGTTGCGCCAGGCTGGACATGACCACCGCGGCCAGGAAAACCCAGACGACGAGCAGGAATCCAGGCACCGCACGCCGGGCTGCGACCTGGGGTCGCCGTACCGTGCCTGTCGCCTCAGAGCGTCCGGTGTGCGTCTGCTGGCGCGCCAGCGACTGGACCATCCGTCCTCCCCTCATACTCCTGACCTGATCCGCGGGTCGATGATCCCGTAGAGGAGATCCACGACGAAGTTGACCGCGACCACCGAGAGGACGACCACGAAGACGCCGTATTGCACGACCGGGAAGTCGCGCTGCTCCGTCGCCTGTGCTAGCAGCCGTCCCATCCCCGGCCAGGCGAAGACCGTCTCGGTCACGACCGCCCCGGCGATGGCGACGCTGAGCTGCAGCCCCAGCACGGTCACCAGCGTTAGCGCGGCGTTGCGGCCCACGTGGTCGACCAGGACTCGGCGGGTAGGCAGCCCCTTGGCGTAGGCCGTCCGTAGGTAGTCCTGGTGGATCACCTCCAGCACAGCCGAGCGAGTAAAGCGGGCCAGGCTGGCGACCCCGTAGGTGCTCAGGGTGAGCGCTGGCAGGATCATGCTGCTGGCACCGTGCTGCCCACCGCTGGGCAGCCAGCGCAGGTAGAAGGCAAAGAGCAGGATCAGGAGCAGTCCGAGCACGAAGTTCGGCAGCCCCTGGCCGAGCAGCGCACCGGCCATCACCAGCCGGTCGGCGATCCTCCCGTGGCGGAACGCCGCCAGCACGCCAGCCGGGACGCCGATCGCCACGGCCAGCGCGAGCGAAACCGCCGCCAGCCGAGCGGTGGCCGGCAACCGCTCATGCACCACTTCGGTGGCGGGGCGTCGATCGCGGAGAGAGCGACCAAAGTCGCCATGCACAAGGTTCGAGAGATAGGTCGCGTACTGGAGAGGAAGCGGCCGATCTAATCCCCAGGCCCGGCGCAGTGCTTCGACGGCCTCGGGGTTCGCTTCCGGGCCGAGCAGCGCTGCTGCAGGGTCACCGGAGAGGCGCAGCCCGACGAAGACGAGCGTCACCGCCAGCCAGAGCGTCCCGATCGCTCGGAGCAGCCGTGTCAGGGTGTAGCGCACCACCGTACCGTGTTCTCCCGGTTCCCTCTGGCATCGCCAGAGCCCGAGGGAGACGATAGTGCGCGTGCGAGCGAGAATCGTTGCCGAACCGTGACCTTCAGCGGAGCGCAGGCTGGGCAGGTAATACCCGCCGGTCTCAGCTCAACAGGGAGCGGCTCGCGCCCGCTGGCAGCCGCCCGTGCTGTGCTACGATAGTCGACCGACAGGCCGGGTACCGGCTTGCACGCGGGCGAGCGACCGGTGGCATCCCGCGGCACGCTCCGGAGCGGACGATCCAGTGGGCCAGGTGATCCCCTTCGACGAGCTCGAGGCGCTGGGCTCCCGGCTGCGGGCCGAGGGCAAGCGCGTCATCTTCACCAACGGCCACTTCGACCTGCTGCATGTCGGCCACGTGCGCTACCTCCAGGCTGCCCGCGCGCTCGGCGACGTGTTGGTGGTCGCCGTGAACGACGACGCGTCGACGCGCCAGCGCAAGGGGCCCGGCCGGCCGATCGTGCCGGCCGAGGAGCGGGCCGAGCTGGTGGCGGCGCTGGCCTGCGTCGACTATGCGACGGTCTTCCCCGGCGACACGGCCGAGGAAGCCGTGCGCCGGCTACGACCAGATATCTACGTCAAGGGCGGCGACTACGCGCTGGACGAGGCCGAGCGAGCGGCTGGCAAGCAGCCCCTGCCCGAAGCCGCCATCGTGCGCTCCTACGGTGGGCAGGTCGTAACGGTGCCGCTGACACCCGGCCGCTCGACGAGCGAGCTTGTCCGGCGCATCCTGGCGATGGCCGGGCCGGGATCGGGAGAACCGTGAGCGCGGCCGACCTCGCTCCCCCCACCGAGCGCGCCGAGCGCGCCGAGATCGCCCGGGCAGCCGGGATCATCATGCTTGGGGTCATCCTGAGCCGCGTGCTCGGGCTGGCGCGGGAGCAGGTAACTGCCGTGCTCTTCGGCACTGGTGATGCGGTGGCCGCCTTCACCATCGCCGACAACGTCCACACCATGCTCTTCGACCTGGTGATCAGCGGCATGATGCAGGCCGCGCTGGTGCCCGTCCTCAGTGCCTACGCGGCGCCGAAGCAGCGCGAGGAGCTGCGCCGGATCGTCGGCGCGCTGCTCACCCTGGCGCTGGTCGTGGTCGGGGGCGTCGTCCTCGTTATGGAGCTGCTCGCCCCTTGGATCGTGGCCGGCATGACCGCGCTCGGCGGCGGCGAGCAGGCGCGTGGCCCGGAGACGGTCGAGCTCACCATCCGGCTAGTGCGACTCATCTTGCCAGCAGTCCTGCTGCTGGCGCTCTCGACGATCCTCATGTCGACCCTCTACGCCCTCCAGCGCTTCACCCAACCCTCGCTCTCGCTGGCCGTCCGCAACGCGGCGATCGTGGCGGCCGCTTTGACGCTCGGGCGCTCGCTCGGCGTGGCCAGCCTGGTGATCGGCATCCTGGCCGGAGCGGGGCTGCTGGCCCTGATCCAGCTCAGCGGGCTGCGCGACGCCATGCCACGTCTCAACGTCGGCTTCGGCCATCCGGCCATCCGGCGGGTCCTACTCCTCTACCTGCCGATCTTCCTCGGCCTGTTCGCCAACACGGTGGCGCTGGTGGTCGACCGCAACCTGGCCTGGGGTGTCGATGAGCACGCGCTAGGGGCGATGCGCTACGCCACCGCGCTCAACCAGATGATCCTCGGCCTGGTGGCGGCAGCGACCTCGCTGGCCGCGCTGCCGACGCTCTCGCGCCACTTCGCCGATGGGAACGAGGATGCCTACCAGCGCACGCTGGCCACCGGGCTGAAGCTGGTGACAGTCATGGTCGCCCCGGCGACGCTCGGGCTGGCCGCTATCGGCTGGCCAGCGGTTGCCCTGCTCTTCTACCACGGGGCGACCGACCTGGAGGGCGCGCGGGCCATCTGGATCGCGCTCCTGGGCTACTTGCCCGGTACCTTCTTCGCCGCGTTCGACCAGGTGCTGATCTTCGCCTACTATGCGCGCCAGAACACGCGGACGCCGGTGCTCGTCGGCCTGCTCTCGGTGGTGGTCTACTTCGCGGTGGCGCTCAGCCTGGTGCGGCCGCTGGGCATGTTGGGGCTGGTGCTGGGAAACTCAGCCCAGTTCATTGCGCACACGCTCGTCATGTGGCTGCTGCTCCGCCGGGCACTGGGCCGGGTGGGCGACGGCACGGTCATGCCGACACTGCGATCGGCACTGCTGGCCGGCGGCGCGATGGCGCTGCTCGTGCTGCTGATGACCCAGGCGCTCGCCGGGATCCGGCCGCCCGAGCAGGCAGGCCTGAGCTGGCGACTGCTCCAGGTGGCGATCCCGGTTGCCAGCGGCGCCGCGGTCTACTGGCTCGGGCTGCGGCTCCTGGGCGTGGAGGAGGCCCGGCTGCTCTGGCAGGCGGCCCGGGCGCGCGCGACGCTGCTCCTGGCGGTTGCCGGGCGCCAGCCGCGGTGAAGGGCACTCCGGCGAGCTACATCCCCCGCAGAGCGACGAGCAGTTGCCCTGATCGCCGGCCTCGTAGCCTGGAATGGGGGCAGCATGAGCCCGGCTCTGGTTGGCTTCATCTGGATCGTCGTGGTCACCACGGCCTACTTCGCGCTCGACTTCCGCCGGCCAGGACTGTGTCTGCGGCCGGCGACGATCGTCCTGCTCGCGCTGGCCGTGCGCCTGCTCCCGGCGGTCGTCCTGCCCTCGGGAGCCGTCTTCGACATGGAGTCGTACCGCATCGTGGCCGATTTGGTGCGGGCCAACCAGGACGTCTACACGCACCCCGACGCCGAGAGCCGCCATCCATATCTCCCGCTCCAGATGTACGTGATGGCGCTGGCGCGCTGGCTGTCGCTCTCCTTCGACCTGCCCTTCGCGCTGCTAGTCAAACTGCCGCCGATCCTGGCCGACGCTGCCATCGCCGGGCTCCTCTACCAGGCGGGCCGGAAGCTCTGGGGCGCGCGGGAGCTGCCAGCGAATGACCCCGCGCAGGCGCCACCCGCTCCCGACCCGGCAACCTTCCTGGCACTCCTCTACGCACTCAATCCGATCCCGCTCTACGTGGCTGCCTACCACGGGCAGTTCGACGCACTCCCGCTGCTCTGTGCGCTGCTGGCCTGGTACTGGTATCGGTTTCACGGTGCGGCGGCCGGTGGACAGCTCGCGACAGGCCTCTTTCTCGGGCTCGGCATCCTCGACAAGACGTGGCCGGTCATCTTCCTGCCGCTCTTCCTGCTGCGCCTGCACGGCGTGGCTGCGAAGGCGCGCCTGGCAGCCAGCGCGGCGCTCCCAGTCGTAGCCGGCCTCGCGGTGTATCTGGCCTTCTGGCCCGGTACGCTGTGGGGTGTACTCGGGACCGTGCTGGGCTACCACGCGGTCGCGGGGTGGTGGGGCTACACCGCGGTCTTAAACCTGCTCAAGGCGGCGGCCTGGCAGTCTGGCTTCGCCTGGCTGCGACCGCTGGAGCCGGCAGCCCTCTTCGCGCTCGCCGAGCGGTCCGGGGCGTACGCCACGCTGGCGGCGCTGGGGATCTTCTACCTGACCCTGGGGCACAGGCGGGATGTCCTGGACGGCATGCTGACCGTCATCCTGCTGCTCTTTACCGTCACGGCGGGCTTCGGCGTGCAGTACCTGGGCTGGATCGTGCCGCTCGCGCTGCTGGCGCGCCAGTTTCGCCCGCTGCGCTGGTATGCTGGGATGGTCGCGCTGCTGCTCGAGGGCACCTACCTGATGAGCCTCATGCGCG
Source organism: uncultured Thermomicrobiaceae bacterium (assembly GCA_938082375.1). Lineage (GTDB taxonomy): Bacteria > Chloroflexota > Chloroflexia > Thermomicrobiales > Thermomicrobiaceae > Thermalbibacter. Next base: position 13,500 of record CALKCJ010000030.1, on the reverse strand, counting down.
GCTGGCTACCGGAGGCGCTGTCACCCTTGGAGAGACAAATCTTTATTTGGCTGCTGTCGCTCCCTGCCTGGCTGGTCACGATCGCGTGGCTGGGCGATCAGCTCAGCCGGCGCTACCGAGTTGAGGAGCCAGCGATGGGTCCTCCGGCTTCGCCGCTGCCTGGGTGAGGCCGTGTCAGCCGACCGGCGTCCAGAGCTCGACGCCAATCCGGTCGAAGTCGCGCGTCGCGACGCCGGTGCCGTACTCGCCGTGTAGCCCCTCCTCGACCGACAGGCCAGCCGCTTGCAGGCGCTCAACCACGGCTTCCCAGGCCGCCTGGTCAGGGATCACGACGGCGAAGGCGATGAGACCGGCCGCGTCCTCCGGCGGCGGCCCGGCGTGCCGGCTGTGCCAGATGTTCAGCCCCAGGTGGTGGTGATAGCCACCGGCGGAGACGAACAGCGCGCCGGGGTAGCTGCGCTGTGTCACCTCGAAGCCGAGGACACCGCAGTAGAACTCCTCCGCCCGGTCGAGGTCGCTGACCTGCAGGTGGACGTGCCCGATGCCCGCCTCGGCGGGCATCGCCGACCAGGGTCGCGGGTCGGCCTCGAGCTCGCGCAGGAGATCAGGGATATCGAGCGGGTCGGTGTACATCGCGACCTGTTGGCCCTGTGTCGGCCAGGCGCTGCGCGGGCGATCGGCGTAGATCTCGAGCCCGTTGCCTTCGGCATCGTCGAGGTAGATCGCCTCGCTCACCCCGTGGTCGGCCGCGCCGCCAATGGGCCAGCCGGTGTCGACTAGCCGGCGGATAACCCGGGCGAGTTCCCGGCGGTGCGGCAGCAGGATGGCCGCGTGGTACAGCCCGGTCGAGCGCCGTGGGCGGGGTACGGCGCCGGGAAGCTCCACCAGGACGAAGTGAGCGGAGCGATCGGCCGCCGGCCGGAGCCAGGCGGTTCGATCGTCCGGCAGGTCGGCCTGGTAGCCGAGCACGTCGCGGTAGAAGCGGAGCGAACGCTCCCGGTCGGCAACTCGGAGCTTGACCCAGCCGAGGGAGGTGTCGCCAGGCAAACGCGGTTGCGCGGGCATTTTCTTGCTCCCATCACGAGCGGACGGAGCCGGAACTGCCGCAGGCTCAGTCGCGGAGTTGCTCCGTCCAGTCTACCAGGGCCGGGAACAGCCCGTGGAGCCACGGGCGGGTCGCTGTTCCACTCCTGCTGAGCGACGTGACGTGCGGGCCGGCGAGGGACTTCAGGGGTGCCCGTGCTCTCGGCAGCGAGGCTCTGCCGACCAGCTCGCCGGATGGGTTCATCAGCCTTTGCCCACGCTCCCGCCACCCAGTTCTCTCCCCATACGCCTCTACAACTCTGGAGCGCAAAAGTTTCTGGCACCAGTGAGAGTAATCCTGTTTTCCCTTCTCTGCCCGAGAAGCTCTCAGTACGGACGAGAGGCAGGACGCGGTATCAGCCCCGGCGCTGGCGCCAGGCCAGGAGGAGGATTGCGAGCAGGGCCAGCGCGCCGGTTGCCGCGGCGGCCAGGCCGGGCACGAGGTACGGCGGCCGGTAGGTGAAAACGATCTCGTGCCGGCCGGGCGGTACCCACACGGCCCGGTAGATGCCGTCGGCCAGCGCCACCGATACCGGCCGGCCGTCGACCGTTGCTCGCCAGCCGGGATCGTAGCTGTCGGCCAGCACCAGGTAGGCCGGGACGGTCGCCTCGGCCGCAATCTCCACCCGGTTGGGCCGGTAGGCGGTGAACTCATCCCGGCCGCCGGCGGCCGGGTCGGCCGGTGGCAGCTCGCCGGTCAGGTAGAGCTGCTGGCGCGGGTCGAAGCCCGGCTCGCGGATACGCTGCAGCGCGGTCTCGCGGTCGACGATCTCGGCGCTGCCGGCCAGCCAGGCGCGCGGCATGGCCCGCGGGTTCTCCCAGAGCGTCAATCCTTCCGGGGTGGTCAGCAGTAGCCGGAAGCGCGAGCCGGGCGACCCGGCGTCGGCCCGGCTAATCAGGTAACGTGCGCTCAGGAGGTCGAGAGCCCCATGGTCGCGGTTGTTGCGGGCGAAGTCGAGCACGCCGGCGTAGCCGGCCGGCTGCATGGGGTCGAAGAGCCCGCCAGCGTCGTCAAGCCCGACCACGGCGGCCGCGCTCGGCTGCCAGCGGATGGTCAGCGAGATCATGCGGGTCGGCCCCTCAGTCTTGGCGCGCTCCCGGAGGTAGGCGACGATCTGCGGGTGGCGGAAGTCGACGTTCAGGTCGTCGAGCGTCGGGTTGAAGGTGGCGTTGGCGCTGAAGAGGTCGACCACGATCAGCCCGAGCGCCAGCAGGCCGGCTGCCGCGCCCGGCAGCCGCGCGCGCTCGACCGCCCAGAGCCAGAGGAGCGCCAGGCCGAGCAGCAGCACCAGCAGGTTCAGCCCGTCGAGCGCGATCACCGCGCGCTCGGGCAGCTCCGGCCCGCTGAGGATGACCCGGTAGAAGAGGGGCGCGACCAGCAAGACCAGTGCGCCGAGTGCGATCGCCAGCAGCCGCCGGGCCGACCGCAGGGCGAGACGCGCGAGGCGGGTCTGCCCGGTTCGCGTGACCGCCAGCACGTCGTTCAGGCCGACTGCGGCCAGCAGCGCGACTGCCAGGTCGACGTACAGAAGCGAGCGGGCCGGCACCCGGAGTAGGTCGGCGAAGGGGAGGGCACGGTAGGCCCAGCCGTGCACCGGTGTGTACGGCCCCATCGCGTGCAGCAGCGCGACCAGCCCCAGCGCGGCCAGGAACCAGCGCGCGGGCTCGGGGCGGAGCGCCAGGCCCAGCCCGGCCAGGAGCAGCGGGATCACCCCGGCGTAGAACCAGACCTCGCCGCTAGAGAACGGCCCCCAGTAGTTGGTCGGGTTGCTGCCGAACAGCTTGGGCAGGAAGGCATGAACGAGCATCACCGGCTGGAGGCTGAACTCGGTCGCCTGCTCGTAGGTCAGCCGGCCGGCTCGCACCGAGCGCCGCGCGAGCTCCAGCGAGGGCAGGAGCACCGGCATCGCTAGCGCCAGCCCGCTCCCCACCGCCAGCCCGGCCCGCAGGGCGTCGGCCAGAGGTGATCGGAGCGCACGCCAGAGCGACGCGACCGAGGGGCATTGTCCTGGCGTGAGCCCGCTCCACAGCTCGTGGAAGGCCGCGAAATGGCGCACGGCCATCCAGAAGAGCCACCAGGCCGCCGAGGCGGTCAGCGCGTAGAGCACCGTCTGCTGGTGCCCGCCAGTCGTCAGCAGGAAGACGAAGCCAGCGGTTGCAGCCGCCCACAGCCAGGAGACGCGCCGCGCCGCCTCTGCCAGGCCGAGCCAGATCCAGGGTGCCCAGGCGGCCGCTGAGAGCATCGAGTAGTGGCCTAGGTGGGCCACCAGGAAGCCGCTGTAGGGGAAGATAATGCCGGCCACCAGTGCCGGAATCCGGCTGGCGCCGAGCGTGACCCGCGCCAGCGTGTAAGCGCCGAGGCTGGCGATCAGGTAGTGGCCCAGGGCCATCAGCTCGAGCGTGCCGTAGGTGAAGGGGCGAGCCAGGAGGTAGGCGATCCAGTTAGGTGGGTACAGCAGGCCGGCCTGGTAATTGGCGAAGTGGGGCATGCCGCTGAAGAGGTGAGGGTTCCAGAGCGGAAGCTCCCCCTGCTGCAGGGTGCGGGCGCTGAAGGCGTGCAGGGGGAAGAAGAAGGAGTTGAGGTCACCGCCGCCCTTCGGTACCTGAGCGGGCGTCAGCAGGGGGCGCCAGAAGAACAGGACGTGCGCCAGCACAAGCCCGCCGAGCGCGGCCAGTTCGCCGGCCAGCCACGGCCAGCGTCGCCGGAGCGGGCCAGCGGCTAGCAGTCCACTGGCCCACAGCCCGGCCAGGGCCAGCAGGGCCCAGAACGGGATCAGCCCGCCCGTCCGAACCGCAAGCTCTGGGGCCAAGGCACGCTCTCCCCGGCCTCACACGTTGAACAGGATGTGCAGCACGTCGCCGTCCTGCACGACGTACTGCTTCCCCTCCAGCCGCAGCACCCCGGCTCGCCGGGCCTCGGCCAGGCTCCCCGTCCGCACCAGGTCGTCGTAGGAGACGACTTCGGCGCGGATGAAGCCTTGCTGCATGTCGCTGTGGATCGCCCCCGCTGCTTCCACCGCTGTGGTGCCCCGCCGGATCGTCCAGGCCCGCACTTCGTCCGGGCCGACGGTGAAGAACGAGATCAGCCCGAGCAGCGTGTAGGAGAGGCGGATCACCCGGTCGCGCCCCGGCTCCTGGATCCCCAGCTCCTCCATGAAGACCCGGGCGTCCTCCTCCGGAAGCTGCGCGATCTCCGCTTCCAGCTTCCCCGGCAGGGCATCCACCGCGACGCCCGGGCGACCATAGCGCTCACTCGCCTCCGCCAGCAGGCGCTCAGCGAGCCGGCCGAGCAGCTCTTCGCCAAGATTGAGTAGGATCAGCAGCGGCTTGGCGGTCAGGAAGCCGAAGCCGCGGAGCATCTTCTCCTCTTCGACCGAAAGCTCGACCTCGCGGATCGGCGTCCCACTGGTCAAGGCGGCCTGGAGCCGGCCCAGCAGCTCGGCTTCCCGCTCCTGCGCCTCGCGCTCAGCCCCGCGCACCTTGCCGAGCATCGACCGGATGCGAGCCAGCCGCTTCTCGATGATGCTCAGGTCGGAGAAGGCCAGCTCAAGATCGATGGTTTCGATGTCCCGCAGAGGATCAACCGACCCCTCGGGGTGGGGCACGGCCGGGTCGTCGAAGGCACGCACCACATGCACCAGCGCGTCGGCCTGACTGAGGTAGCCCAGCAGCCGCCCGCTCAGGCCACGCTCGTGTACGCCTCTGGCCAACCCGGCCACGTCGTAGTACTGCACTTCGGCGGGCACTGTACGGCGCGGGTGGAACAGGCGGGTGAGGGTGTCCAGCCGCGGGTCGGGCACCTTCACGGTCGCCAGGTTGGGCTCTTCCTCGGCGCCGCTGAAGCCACCGGTCGTCGCCTGCGCTCGGGTCAGCGCGTTGAAGACAGTGGTCTTGCCACTCCGCGGCAGGCCGATGAGGACAAGCTGCACTGCCATCGTGCCTCCAGGGACGGTCAATCTCTCCCGGCCTGGCTCCCGGCCCGCAGGCTGGGAGCGGCCGAGCCCTGTTGTACCACGTCTCACGGCGTGAGCTACATCGCCCGAGCGCTGCTCGAGCGATGTCTCAGCCCGTGCCTGAGCGCTCAGGCGAGAGAAGCGGGTCGGGCACTCCCGCCTCGGCGAACGCTTTCGCCCGTAGCCGGCAGGAGTCGCAGCCGCCGCACGGCTGCGCGCCGCCCTGGTAGCACGACCAGGTGAGGCTGTAGTCCACGCCAAGCGCCAGTCCCAGCCGGATGATCCCCGCTTTCGGCAAGTGGAGGAACGGCGCCAGCACCGGGATCCGCTTGCCCTGCTCGACAAACTGCTTGCTGGCCAGGTCGGCGGCGCGCTGGTAGGCCTCGAGGAACTCGCCGCGGCAGTCGGGGTAGCCCGAGTAGTCGACCTGGCTGACGCCGATGACGATCGCGCTCGCTCCGATCACTTCAGCGTAACCGGAAGCCACGGCAAGGAAGATCAGGTTGCGGGCCGGCACCCAGGTCGACGGGATGCCCACCGTCGGCTCAGTGGGAATGGGCCCGGCGCCCGTCAGCGATGAGCCGCCCCACTGGGCTAGGTCAATGGTGACAACCCGGTGCTCGACGGCACCGACCGCGCGAGCGACGGCCGCCGCCGACTCCAGCTCGCGCCGGTGGCGCTGCCCATAGTCGAACGAGAGGGCATAGAGCGCGTATCCCTGGGCGCGGGCGAGGTAGGCGGCCGTGGTGCTGTCCAGTCCGCCCGAGAGCAGGACGACGGCTCTCCCCACCGCCTGTCGTTGCCTCTCGCTCACATCGTCAACACCTCCGCGACCTTCTCGCGAGCCACCACGCTTACCAGTACCCTAGCACAACCCGATCTCTGGCGACGTCACAGGCGACCGCGCACCTGCCGGTGCGCGACTGCCAGCAAGGCGCGCTGACGCCAGCCTCCTGCCAGGATCGCGGCACGGCCGGCTATCCCCTAGAGGCGGCTACCGGTGCCAGCGGCGCAGTTGCCTGGACAACCTCGCCGCCCTTCATCACCAGGGCCGGCGAGCGGAGGACGCGGAGATCCTGCAGTGGGTCTCCCTCGACCGCGATCAGATCCGCCCAGGCCCCAGGGGCGATCACGCCGACACGTCCGGTGAGCCCACAGAGCTCGGCGGCGTTGCAAGTGATCGCGGCCAGCGCCTCGCGATTCGTCAGCCCGGCAGCCGCGGCGTAGATCGCCTCTTCTGCCACTCTCCCATGGATGGCGTCGGTGCCCAGCGCCAGCTTGACACCAGCGCGCTTCGCTTCGGCAATGACGCGCGGCGTCGCCTCGCGGGCGCGAAGGAACTTCTGGCGAACTGGCTCCGGCCAACTCGGGTTCTCGGCAGGGCCCGGCTCGGTCAGGAAGACACCGAGCGTGCCCACCAGCCAGCATCCCAGTTCGGCCAGGCGGTCGAACTGGTCCGGGCGCATATAGGTGCCGTGCTCGATGTGGTCGACACCAGCTTCGAGGCAGAAGTCGACCCCCGCCCCGCCGTAGGCGTGCGCACAGACCGGTTTGCCCGCCTGGTGGGCGACCGCAACGGCCGCCGCGATCTCCTCCCGGCTGAAGCAAGGGGTCACCGGATCGGTCGTTGGCGTCGCCACTCCACCGGTGACAAAGAGTTTGACCAAGTCGGCCCCGCGAAACAGGTTCTCCCGCACGGCGCGGACGACGGCCTCGACCCCGTCCACCGTCACAGCGGTCACGCTGTGGCCGTTGCTTGGGCGTAAGCCGCGCGTGGCTGTCACTAGGCGTGGGCCAGGCAGGTGGCCGGCGTCGATCATCTGGCGCAGTGGCACGTCGATGAAGTTCTTTTCCCCTACCAGCCGCATGGTGGTCACGCCGTGGCGCAGGTTCACGGCGGCGTGTGCGGCGGCACGCAGCGCCAGAGCGGCATCTGATGCCTGTACCTGGAGGGCCTCGTTTCCTGCCATCACGTCCAGCTCCAGGTGGCTGTGCGCGTCGATGAGACCCGGCAGCACTGTAAAGCGCGAGAGGTCGAGCATCGTGGGCAGGCGCTCGGGCGCGACCTCGCGCAGCGGGCGTACAACCTCGATCCGCCCCTCAACGATCTCGACGATCTGCTGGCCCTGGGGCTCCCATCCGGTCATCGTGAGCACGCGTCCACAGAGTAGCACCACGCGATGCACCATACCTGTCCTCCTTCATGCCCATGCATTCTGGGCAACGCTCTCCTTCTGGAGACAGTACGACCTCGCTTGTAGGAAGAGAAGGCCTGGTTCGCGAGACAGCAGACACGAGAGCGTCGCCTGCGTATCCTTAGCAAGACGCCGGCGCAGCCGGTATCGTTCGAGGGGGACGGTAATGGGGCTCTCTGCGCGGTCAGGACGTCACCACACCAGGGTCACCACACTACCGGCCGCACGCCCGGCGGCGTATGTTCTCGCCGCTGGCCTCGCCGGAGCCGTGCACCTGCTCTGCCACCGCGCCTGGACGCGAGCCGGAAACGGCTCTCCCCGACGCGCACTGTTCGATGGACTCAGCCACGGCAGCGCGGCCCTCGCCGTCACGCTGCCGGCAGTGCCGCTCGTGCCCGACCCTCGCTGGTTTGTCCTGGCCGGACTGGCCGGGAGCTTGGCCCTCGACCTCGACCACATCGTGGCAGCACAGTCAATACGACTGGAGCGCTGCATGACGATGCCCGCACGGCCTCCTACGCACTCGTTCCTGTTCATCCTGTTCGCCTCGCTCGGGCTAGCCGGGCTGCGGCCCTGGCGTGGGCTGGGGCTGGGACTGTTCCTGGGCCTTGCGTCTCACCTGCTGCGCGACCTGGGGACAGGGGGCGCGCCCGCCCTGCACCCGCGCCGGGTGTATGCGCTCGCCTACCCGGTCTGCTTCCTGCTCACCGCCGGCCTGGCAATCTTCGGCCGTCTCCTGGCGGCCAGCTCCCCTCCGCTGCCGTCACAGTAGGGAGCGCTGGCGGGGAGCTATGCCAGCAAAGTGCGTCAGGCAGACCCTGACCACAGGGTAGAATCCACCGCCGCGCTTCTGCCGTGTGCCGACGCCGGATCTGGCATGCCCTGCTGAGGTGGGGATAACAGCGGAGGGCTGAGGAGCCCGACTCTTCGCTACGCTGGCTTCTACCATCACCCCGGCTCGCTCTCCTTGTCACGGACAGCATCCCTTCCGTCCAAGCCGCGGGCAGGACGCCCTCCAAACAATGATCGTGTAGCCTCTGCCTCGGCTATACTCGGACGGGCAAAGCCGCCCGCGGTGAGGGTCTATTAGGGAAGGGATGTCGATGAGCGCGATCCATGGGATGTTGGGAGAGTCACTGGCGTTGTTGTACCTTCTGGTCGCGGCCGGTTCCTACCTGCGACGCCGGCAGGGAGGCCTACCGGCCTGGCTGGCGGGTATTCCGCATGCCTTGCTCGCGGCCCAGGTACTCATTGGCGTGACGCTCTTCGTACGGGCCCCCAACATCATGACGTGGTGGCACCCGTTCGCCGGGCTGCTCGCCCTGGCGGCGCTCGGGCTGACCATCCTGCTTCGCCCACGGCTAGGCCGGGCCAACGCGACCGCGGTGACCGCGCTGGTCGTCGCCGTCCTCGTCCTAACCGCCGTCATGATCGCCCGCGCCCGCTGAGCGCACCGCGGCTCGCCGTCGACAAGATGCGCCAGCGTGGTCAAGGCGCCTACAGCTCGCTGATGATGGGCAGGATCAACGGACGAGTCTTAGCCCGGCGGTAGATCTGCCGTCCAAGCACGGTCTTCGTTCGGCTTACCAGGTAGCCGTGGCTGAAGCCACCCTTCTGGTGCTTTTGCAGGAAGCGACGGAACTCGTCCGTCACCTTCTCCAGCACCTCATCGCTGATCTGCCCGTTGAGCCCCTGCGCGCTGACCTCGGGCCCAGCGATCAGCCCACCGGTCTCGCGGTCGATGACGAAGGTCGCGATGATCACGCCGCTCGTGGCGATCTCGTCACGGCGCCGGAGGATGGCTTGTTGGCTGGTGACGAAGTCGACCAGGATCGGCCCGGTGTCGACGGTGCCCTCACGGCGGGCGTCGTCATGCCCAAAGCTCAGCACGCTGCCGAGCTCGGGGATGAGTACGCGGTCGGGCGAGTAGCCGAGCTCCCCCGCCAGGTCGCGGTAGAGCGCCAGGTGCCGGTACTCCCCGTGGATCGGCACGCAGAAGCGCGGGTGCACCAGCCGAAGCATCAGCTTCAGCTCGTCGCGGCTGGCATGGCCGGAGACATGGACAGTTGGCTCGATCTCGGGATAGATGACGCGCACGCCTTGCCGGAAGAGCTGGTCGATCGTCTGGCTGACCGTCTCCTCGTTCCCCGGGATCGGGGTAGCCGAGAAGATGACCATGTCGCCCTCGGCGAGCTTGATGTGTGGGTGGTCGCCGCTGGCGATACGGGCCAACGCGGCGGTCGCCTCGCCCTGGCTACCAGTGGTGAGGATCATCGACTGCGTGCGCGGCAGCGCGGTGACGATCTCCAGCGGGACGACCACCCCATCGGGCGGGCGAAGGTAGCCCAGCTCCATGGCGACCCGGGTACTCTGCTCCATGCTCCGGCCGGAAATCGCCACCTTGCGCCCGTGGCGGTGAGCAGCGCGGATCGCCTGGTCAAGCCGCGTAATATTCGAGGCGAAGGTGGTCAGGATCACCCGTCCCTGGGCCGAGCCGATGATCCGGTCGAGCGTCTCGCTGACGACCGCCTCGGACGGCGTATGACCCGGTCGCTCGACCCGTACGGCATCCGACAGGAGCACTAAGGCGCCTTCGCGGCCGATAGTGCGAAGGCGCTCTTGGTCAGTCATCGGCCCGAGTGGTGGCGTCGGGTCGAACTTATAGTCCCCGGTGTGCACGGCCCAGCCGAGCGGCGTCCTGAGCGCGACGGCGTAGCTGCCGGGGATGCTGTGCGTCACCGGGATGAACTCGGCCTCGAAGTTGTGACCCAGCCGGTACCGGGTGCGCGGCTTGACGACCCGAAAGTCGGCCAGCTTCGGGTTGCCCAGCTCCTCGACCTTCGTCCGGGCGTACGCCACGGCCAGCTCAGACCCGTAGACCGGGATCGGGGCGATCGGTCGGAGCTCGGAGAGCAGGAACGGGATGCCCCCGATGTGGTCTTCATGTCCATGCGTGAGCAGGATTCCCCGCAGTTTCGATAATCGCTCTTTGACATACCTTACGTCCGGGATGATCAGGTCGACGCCACGCAAGTCTTCTCCGGGAAACTTGGCACCGGCATCGACGATGACGAGGTCTCCCCGGTACTCGTAGACGGTGAGGCTCTTTCCGATCTCGCCAACGCCACCGAGCGGAATGACACGCAGCCGCGGTCGTGCCATAGACGATAACTCCCTTGAATAGCGACCCCCGTCATCGAGGCCGCCTTGCAGTCATCTCAATCATACATAGCCGATGGCCCTTCCCCGTCTCGTCGCGGCGGAGGCGAGATCTGGCGGGGCTGGGGTAGAATACGGTCGGCATTCCACAGGCGACGCCGAGCGTGCGCAAGCCGCGCACAGGACCTCTTCTGGTGGCCCGCCCGTATCAGGAACTCGACGAGGTGGCACATGTGGCGAGGACGCTTCGACGAGATGGCTGGGGTACGTTTTCGAGACCGGTTCGAAGCTGGGCGGCTGCTCGCCGAGCGGTTGAAGGGTCTGGTTATCCAAGATGGGATCGTGCTAGCGTTGCCGCGCGGCGGCGTGCTGGTCGGTTACGAGATCGCTCGCGCCCTTCACCTGCCGCTCGACGTCATCTTGACGCGCAAGATCGGCGCGCCGTTCAACCCGGAGTATGCGATCGGCGTGGTGGCCGAGAACGGCTTCGTGTCGGTCAACCAGCGAGAGATCGAACTCGGAGTCGCAACCGAGGAGTACCTGCAACAAGCGATCAAGGAGAACCTGCGAGAGCTGACGCGGCGTCGCCAGCTCTATCGCGGCGGCCGTCCACTGCCGCCCTTGAGCGGACGGACGGTCATCCTGGTCGACGATGGCGTCGCGACCGGGTTCACAATGCTCGGCGCGATCGCCGCCGTCAAAGACCAGCAGCCGGCCTCGGTCATCGTGGCGTTGCCGGTGGCGCCCCCACAGGCGGTGCGCCTCCTGGCGGAGAAAGTCGATCGCGTCACCGTCCTCTTGGAGCCGGAGCACCTCGACGGTGTCGGCGCCTGGTACGAGGACTTCCACCAGGTGGACGACGACGAGGTGCTCGACCTGCTCCGCAAGGCCGCAGAGGAGCACGCCGGTTCGGCGCCAGCGGAGGAGACGACCACAACGTAGCCGGGTGACGACCACCCGGCCTTCTGGAACGGGGCACGCGAGCCGAGAGCAGGCCAAACGCACCCCGCCACGAAGCGCTTCGAGCGCGATTTCGTGCTTTAATCAGAGAAAGCCGGGGGTGGCGACTGCCGGCTTGCTGAACCGACGACGAGAGGACGACACACAACTATGGCTGAACGGATCGGCATCTTCGTTGCCTGGCCGTACGCCAACGGCGATCTCCACCTGGGCCACGTGGCCGGAGTCTATATCCCGGCTGATATCTTCGCCCGCTACCACCGCCTGCGCGGCAACCAGGTGCTGATGGTCAGCGGCAGCGATGCCCACGGTACACCGATCACCGTGGCGGCCGACCGCGAAGGGGTCTCGCCGGAGGAGATCTTCCGGCGCTATCACCACCGTTTCCTGGAGACCTACCGACGGCTGGGGATCACATTCGACCTCTTCACCCATACTCATACAGAGAATCACTTCGCTGTCTCACAAGAGATCTTCCGCACGCTCAACCAGCGAGGTTACCTCTTCACCCGGATGCAGACGCAGTTCTACTGTGAGTACGACCGCCGCTTCTTGCCCGACCGCTACGTCGAGGGCACCTGCCCCTACTGTGGCTTTCCGAGCGCCCGCGGAGACCAGTGCGACAACTGCGGGCGCACGCTCGACGCGATCGAGCTAATCGAGCCCCGCTGCCGCCTCTGCGGCCGCCCGCCGGTGCTGCGCGAGACCGAGCACTTCTTCTTCGACCTGCCGGCCTTCAGTGACCAGCTCCTGGCCTACATCGAGCGACAGACGCACTGGCGTCCCAACGTGCACAATTTCGTCCGCAACTTCATCCAGGAGGGGCTAAAGCCGCGGCCGGTCTCCCGCGACCTCGACTGGGGCATCCCGATCCCCGTTGCGGGCTACGAGCACAAGGTCATGTACGTCTGGTTCGAGGCGGTCATCGGTTACCTCTCGGCCAGCATCGAGTGGGCGCGCCACCACGGCGACCCCGAGTCCTGGCAGGCCTGGTGGCGCGACCCGGCCGCGCGGGGTTACTACTTCATCGGCAAGGACAATATCCCCTTCCATGCGCTCATCTGGCCCGCCGAACTGATGGGCTACGACCCATCGCTCAACCTGCCCTACGATATCCCGGCGAGCGAGTTCCTTAACCTGGAAGGGCAACAGTTCAGCACCAGCCGCAACTGGGCCGTCTGGGTGCCCGACTTCCTCGACCGCTACGCGCCCGACCCTCTGCGCGATTACCTGACCAGCATCGCGCCGGAGACGCGCGACAGCGAGTTCACCTGGCAGGGATTCGTCGATCGCAACAACAACGAACTGCTGGCCACCTGGGGCAACCTGGTTAACCGGGTCGTCAGCTTGGCCTACCGGAACTTCGAGGGGCGTGTGCCGGCACCAGGCCCGCTCTCGGAGCGTGACCATGAGCTGCTCGCCCGGATCGGCCGAGGATTCGAGGCAGTCGGCGAGCTGTACGCGCGCGTGGAGTTGAAAGCGGCCCAGCGCGAGGCGATGGCCCTGGCCCGGGAGGTCAACCGCTACCTCGATGAGAAGGCGCCCTGGTTCCAGATCCGCGAGAACCGGGAAGCGGCGGCGACCACTGTCTTCGTCGCGCTGCGGGCGATCGACTCGCTCAAGCTCCTGCTGGCGCCGGTACTCCCCTTCAGCAGCGAGCAGGTACACCGCTTCCTCGGCTACGAGTCGCCGCTGTTCGGCGGGCAGGTCATCGAACCGGGCACCGCGAGCGGTGGCCACGAGGTGCTGACCTACCGGCCGGCGGCAGCAGAGGGCAAAGACCGCTGGCGGCCGAGTGAGCTGGAACCGGGGCGACCGTTGAACCAGCCGGTCGTGCTCTACCAGAAGCTCGACGAGTCGGTGGTCGAAGCGGAGCGCCAGCGGCTCCTCGTGCAGGCGCGCAGGTAGCCAGTACCAGCACTCGCCTGGCAGTGGTGCGGAGACCGATCGCCAGGGGGCGTGCCCTTCCCAGCGACCAGACCGGTGAGCCGACAGGCTTGAGCGAACGGCGGAGTCGGCTCCCTGCTGGTCATGGAGATCATGCGCTACTTCACCTTCCCACGCCCAGCGACCGGCCAGATGACCTCGACTTTCCCGCCTCGCACGCCGACCAGCTCGTCGTGCAGGTTCAGGCACATCTCCTGGTGGAG